>DATLSM010000001.1:0-2730 GCA_035534175.1 Solirubrobacterales bacterium
CTAGTACCGTCGGGCTGAAATCGGTCGGTGGTAGGATAGGAACGAGCGGGAGGGCAGTGGGGTCCTCCGGAAGCGAAACGGAGGCGAGTGATGCGTGGACCCAAACCGCCAGCGGTGCACTTGAGTGACGCCGAACGTCGCGGACTGGAGGAACTGGTGCGCCGCCACACCACGCCGCAACACCTGGCGAAGCGGGCGCAAGTGGTCCTCTGGGCAGCCGAGGGCGAGAACAATGCCCAGATTGGGCGGCGGCTGGGCCTGGATGTGGACAGCGTGCGGACGTGGCGCGGGCGCTGGCTGGGCCAAGCGGCTCTCCCCTTGGCCGACCGGAGCCTCGCCGACCGCCTGCGCGATGCGCCGCGGCCGGGCTGTCCGCCCCGCCTGACCGCCGAGCAGGTCTGCCAGATCGTGGCGCTTGCCTGTACCATTCCCCAGGAGACGGGGCGACCGCTCAGCCAATGGAGTGGCCGCGAACTGGCCGAAGCAGTCAAGGAGCGGGGCATCGTGGACCGCATCTCGCCCCGCCATGTCGGGAGGTTGCTCAAAAAGGGGATCTCCAGCCCCACCGCATCCGCTATTGGCTGACTCCGCCCGACGATCCGGCGTTTGACGAGAAGGTGGAGAGCTTGTGCCGGTTGTATCAGCAGGCACCCGCGCTGGCGGCCGAAGGAGAAGTCGTGGTCAGCACCGACGAATTGACCGGAGTCCAGGCGCTGGAGCGCAAGCACCCGGGGCTGCCGCTTCGGGCAGGCAAGGTGGAGCGACGCGAGTTCGAGTACATCCGGCACGGGACGCGGTCCTTTATCCTCAGCCGCGACGTGGTGAGTGGGCGTCTGGTGGCCCCGCATGGGGGTCCGACGCGAACGGAAGCGGACTTTCTGGCCCATGTGCAGGCGGTCGTGGCCACCGACCCGCAGGCGAAGCGCTGGCATCTGGTGCTGGACAACCTCAACACGCACCAGTCGGCGTCGTTGGTGGAGTGGGTTGCCCAGGAGTCGGGCATCGACGGGGACTTGGGGGAGAAAGGCAAGAGTGGGGTCTTGGCCACGCGCCAGACGCGCGCGGCGTTCCTCGCGGAGCCCAGTCATCGGATCGTCTTCCACTACACGCCCAAGCACACCTCGTGGATGAACCAGATCGAGATCTGGCTCGGCATCCTGGTGCGCAAGCTCCTCCAGCGCGGCTCGTTTGGTTCGGTCGACGACCTGCAACGTCAAGTGGACGCATTCATTGAGCACTACAACCGCACCATGGCCCGCCCCTTCAAGTGGACCTACCAGGGCAAGGCGCTCCGTGCCTAAACCGGGGAGCTATTTCAGCCCGACGGTACTAGACATGTCGAGCCGCCTGCTCAGCAGGCACAGCGGGCTCAATGGACTCGCCCGCCTCGGGTTCGGCGAACTCTGCGCCGAGCACGGGCTCGGCGAGGCGAAGGCCGCCCAACTGCGTGCGGCGCTCGAACTCGGCCTCCGCCTGGCTTCGTCCCACCCCGAGGCGCGGGCCGTCGTGCGCTCACCCGCGGACGTCGCCGGTTTGCTCATGACCGAGATGAGCTTGCTTGCCCAGGAGTCGCTGCGGGTGGTACTGCTGAACACGAAGAATCAGGTGATGCGGGTGCATGAGGTCTACCAGGGCAACGTCAACTCCTCGATGGTGCGCCCGGCCGAAGTCTTTCGCGAGGCCGTACGCGAGAACTGCCCCTCCCTGATCGCGGTTCACAATCACCCCTCCGGCGATCCGACACCGAGCAAAGACGACATCGCTGTCACCGGTGACCTCCTTCAGGCCGGCCGCTACCTTGAGATCGACTTTCTCGACCACATCGTCATTGGCCACGGCCGCTTCGTCTCGCTGAAGGAGCAGCACCTCGGGTTCTCGTAGCTCTCAGCCGCCAGCCGTCAGCAGTCGGACCGGACACCCGACAGCCGTCGCGCGACACCCGCGCCTACTCCCCGGTGAACACCGGCGGGCGGCGTTCGCGGAACGATGCGCCCGCCTCCTGAACATCGTGCGGGGCGCGGCGGGCGAACGAGAGGCCGAGCGTCTCGTAGCGAAGTTGCGACTCAAGGGTGTCCTCCATGCTGTGCTGCAACACCCGCTTCGCCATCTGCATCGCCACCGGCGGCCAGAAGGCGATCTGCCGCGCGACCGCCTTTGCCTCCTCGAGCACCCCGTCGCCCGGGACGAGGCGGTCGAGCAGTCCAATGCGGTATGCCTCCTCCGCGTCGACCATACGGCTCGTGAAAATCAGGTCGGCGGCACGGCTATAGCCGACGATCCGCGGCAGAAAGTAGGACATACCCGAGTCGGGGCTGAGGCTGCGCTCGATGAATACCGTCTTGAAGCGGGTGGCGGAGCAGCCGACGCGGAGGTCGCAGGCGAGCGCGAGCGACATACCCGCGCCCGCGGCGACGCCATTGACCGCGGGGATCGTCGGTTTGTCGAGCCGGTAGACGCCGACCGCCTGATGCCCGACCCAGCCAAACTCATCAAGCCGCTCCTGGCGCCCCTGCTGCGGCGCGTCCGCGGGCCGGGCTCCGGTGAGATCGGCGCCGGAGCAGAATCCTCTGCCGGCGCCCGTCCAGATCACCGCCCGTACGGCGTCGTCCGCACGCAACTCCTCGCATGCCTCGACCATCTCCTTGTGCAGCGCACGGCTGATCGCGTTGAGCTTGTCGGGCCGATTGAGTTTCACGATCGCGATCTGCTCCTCCCGCTCAACGGTCAAGT
>DATLSM010000002.1:0-6894 GCA_035534175.1 Solirubrobacterales bacterium
CAGCCGGTGGCCTCCGAAGCGACGCTTAAAAAGTGGCTGGGCTACCTGAAGACCGAGGTCAACCTGACCACAGCGACTTCCAAGGCGCTCAGGGCGGGCAAGAAGTCCAAGGCCTCCCACGATGAATCCCAGCTCCTGCACAATTCCAACCTGGCCAACTCCAGCGTCTTTAGCTTCCACTTCAAGTATTGCCGCTCGGAACTGTCGAAATTCATCTGAGCGGGTGGAGAGCGGGCTTGGGACAGAGAGGGAGGATGGCTGAGATGAGGAGTAAATCGATCGCCCTGGCGCTGACCGGCGCTCTCGCCCTGCTAGCAGCGGGATGCGGCTCGGGCTCCTCCTCGACGACCACCACCTCCACCACGGCACCCAGCGCCACGACCCCCCCGACCACCACCCCCACCCAGACCACCACGACGAACGGATCAAGCAGCGAACAGAGCACCCAGAGCACCCCCGGGGGAAGCTCCAGCTCCCAGACCCCCGAAAACAGCATCAAGACCTACGGCTCGGCGGCCTCCGCGGCGGAAAAGGCGGCGATCTCCGCCACCGCCTTCTCCTTCTTCAAGGCGATGGCCACCTCCAACTACGCCAAGCTCTGCACCGGGCTCTCGGCCTCCAACAAAAAAGAGCTCGAAGCCTTCGACAAAGTCAAACACAAAAAGCTTGCCTGCTCGGCCCTCCTGAAGGAGCTAATCTCCACCCGCGGGGCCCCCGAAGCGCGCAAGGCGGCCACCGGCAAGCTGATCTCGGTGCGGGTCAAAGGGCCAACCGCCTTCGTCATCTTCAAGCCCACCGGCGGAACGACCAGCTACTTCGTCCTCAAGCGCGAAGGGAGCGCCTGGAAGGCGATCTCCCTGGCGCCGGGCTCGCCGCTCAATCCGGTGGCGCGGTAGCTATTAGGTACCCAGCCGCCCCGCCCATGGGCTGAGGAGGAGCCCGCGCGTCCCGGGCGTCAGCTGGGCCTGGTCGCGAATCCTTTTCGCCTCCCACGCCTCTTATCTAGGTGATGCTTGATCGACCTGCAAGGGAGGCGCCCTCATGACCACCGTCATCTATCTCCTCACGGCCGCGGTCGTCATCTGCGGCTGCATCCTCTATCTCATGCGCCGCCGCTCCCGTGCCTGAGCGACCCTCTGCAACCTGGCCCTCCCAGTCGGTCATAAGCGCGGCGCGTGAGGGCAACCCCGAGGCGCTTGCCACGCTCGTGGCCGGATCCCACGAGCACGTCCGGCGCTTCGCCCGCACCCTCTGCTCCACGCCCCAGGACGCTGAAGACGCGGCGCAGGAGGCGCTGATCGTCCTCTATCGCAGGATCGGGACGCTGCGCGCCACCGCGGCCCTCGCCTCCTGGATGTTCAAAGTCGTCCTGCGCGAGTGCATCCGGAGGTCCAGCCTGTCCATTCGCCACCGCCCGCTCCCCATCGACCCTGAAGCAGCGGACTCCACCGAGGACACGGTTCTCAATCGCCTTGAAATCGAGCGGGTCGTCGCCTCGATCGCGACGCTCCCCGCCGAGCAGCGCACCGTCCTTGTCCTTCGCGACGTCCAGGGCCTCTCGGGAGCAGCCACGGCCGAGGCGCTCGGCCTGAGTCGGGCCGCGATGAAGTCGCGCCTCCATCGGGCGCGGGAGTCGGTCCGCTCGCAGCTTGGCGCTCCCTCACCTGCTGGCGACGCCGCAGGAGCCGAGGATGCCTGAGGAAGGCCGCAGTGCTTTCGCCTCTGCCTCGCTCCCTCGCCACCTCCTGCGGGGAGCTGTCGGCTTCTGCCTGCTCGGCTCCGCACTTGCTCTGGTCCCCAGCGTCGGTCCCGCCGCTCTTCTCCTCGCACCTCCCGGTCTCCTCGCCCTCCAAGGCTGTCCGATGTGCTGGACAGCTGGGCTGATCGAGACGGTTTCCAGCGGCCGCGCACGGCGCACCTGCTCCGCACACAGCTGCGCCCTGCGATCACCCAATCCCTCGACGAACGGAGAACCGAGATGAAACATGTCGGCCGACCTCGCAAGCTAATCGTTGCCCTGGCTGTGTTTGCCGGGCTGAGTGGCGCCTCGACCAGCGCGATCCTCGCCGCCGGCGACAGGACCACCATCCGCGCTGGCAACCTGGTGATCCACGCCGGCGGCTCGATCAGCCCAACGGCGCTGCCGAAGGACAGGATGGCGCCGATCAGCGTTCACGCCAGCGGTTCGGTGGCGACGGCCGACGGCACCCACATCCCACCGGCTCAGACCCTCGATCTTCACGTCGATCGGCACCTGCGGGTCGATTCCGAAGGGCTGCCGAGCTCCACCCTCGCAAAGCTCCAGGCCAGCTCACCTGCTCAAGCGATGAAGAGCTGCGGCGGGGCGCTGGTCGGCAAGGGGCGTATCGCCGCACAGGTCGAATTTCCCGAATCGGCTCCCTTCAACGCCAGGGGTCCCCTGCTGATCTTCAACGGTCCCACAGGCGCCGCCGGGCCCGATTACCCGGAGATGCTCTTCTACACTTTCATCAGTGTGCCGGCCCCGACCGCGGTCATCGCGGTCGCCAAGCTCTCAAAGGACACGGGACGTTACGGATTCACGATCTCGGTGCAGATCCCCGAGGTCGCCGGTGGCAGTGGCTCTCTGGAAGGCTTTGAGCTGACCGCCGATCGCCATTGGACCTACCGGGGCAAGCGAAACTCCTACCTGAATGCGGAGTGTCCGGATGGTCATTTCTTCAACCAGCTCGAAGCGGCGTTCGGGGGCGGCGCCAACCTCAGCGGCATTTTCATCAACAGTTGCCGGCCGAGGGGGTGAGGACCCAGGTAACGACCCTGGGCCGCTGTGGATTTGCGCTCCCATTGGCTCCACGGTCTCGCTGCGGTCAGTGCCCCATACCGGGGGGCGATTACTCATAACGCGAGAATTTGAAGCTGCAGTAGTTGAAACCGAAGGCCAGGACGGTGTTATTCGCCTCGGTTCCACTTTTTATAAACCTCGCCGTGAGCCGCTGGGCGGCAATGGTGTGGCCGGCGCGGAGCTGGGCGGTAATCGAATTCAGATAGGACTCCTGATGGCCGAGGTCGACGAACCACTTGGCGAGCTTGGCGGAGTCGGCTGGAGGCCGCGGCTGTGCGGAGATCTCGCTCACGGTTGAATCGAAGAGCGCTGCGGCGCGCGAGAACTTGGTCGAGGCGAGCTTCAGCTGTTCGGCTTCCACCTCGGCTCGCACCGGCTTCATCGTCCGCTGGGTGGCGAGCGCGTGCGGCTTGCATATCCCCTCCAGCTGGGAGACGTATTCGGCGCGCGTCGGCGTGCCTTCCGCTGCGGCCAGGCTGGCGAGCAGCAGCGCCGCGATAGGCGCCAGCAGCAGCGCTGCCCTCAGGCGGCTCCCTCTGCGCCGTTTCGCTATGTCCTCAACTTGCCTCAACGCGTCCGCTTGCTTGCCCTGTGCGGTGTCCATGAACGTTAAACCGCGGCAGGGCCCGATCGAGCGGTGCGGGTAGCCACCAAACCCGATCGCCGAGTAGCAGCATCAGCGCCGGCAGCAGGACGATCCGAACCACGGTCGCATCGAGGAGGATAGCGACGGTCAGCCCCAGCCCCATCTGGCTGACGGTCGCGATCGGCGCGGTGGCGAAAGAGATGAACACGGCAGCCATGATCGCCGCCGCGCCGGTGATCACCGGCGCGGTTCGCTCCAGGCCAAAGGCGATCGCCGCGGCGTTGTCGCCGTCGCGCTCGTAGCGCTCGCGGATCCGGGCGAGGAGGAAGACCGCGTAGTCGATCGAGAGGCCGAAGGTCACGGCGAAGATCCCGGCGGCGCCGACCGTGTCGATGTAGGGGTGGCCGCCGAGTGGGTAGCCGGCGGGTATCTGGGCGACGAGGGTGATCACCCCGATCGCCGCGGCGACCGAGCCGAGGTTGAGCACCACGGCGAGCGCGGCGAGTGGCAGCGCGCGCAGGATCGCGACCAGGATCAGGAAGGTGATCAGGATCACCGCGCCGATCACCAGCGGCAACCGCGCCTTGGTCGCGGCGCCGTAGTCGTTGAGGATCGCCCCGCCACCGCTGACGCCGGTGGGCATGTCGCCGGCACGTCCCAGCCGTTCGGCGTTGGAGAGCAGTCTCGCGCCGACGGTCCGCGAGCCGGCCGAGTTGAGGGGCTGGTTGGTGATGACCAGCATCCGGGCCGCCTGGCCGCCGGCGCTCAGGTCCAGCGCCTCGCCGGCGAGCGCCCGGTCGGCGCGCGGGGCTCCTTCCAGGGCGGAGAGGACGAAGTAGCCCGATTCAAAGAGGCGAGGCGAGCTGCGACGGAGCTGGCGCACACCGCGGGCCAGCGGCGCGGCGGTCGCCGCGACCCGCACTCCGGCGCGGCGAAGGCCCGCCTGCAGCGGATGGGAGCGGCTATAACCGCCGGAGAGGCCCCGCTGCAGGGCTCCGGCGCCGCCCTCGAGTTCGCCGAGGCCCCCTTCCAGCCGCCGAGCCCCCCCTTCCAGCCGCCGCAGCCCCCCGACCAGCCCGCTCGCCGCGCTCGACAGCTGCTTGGTCCCGCCTTCCAGGCGCTTGCCCCCGGAGGCGAGGCGTTCGAGGCCACCGTTCAGGCCGTTCGCCACGCCGCTGAGGCGCTGGAGTTCTTCGTGGGTTTCTTCCAGCGCCCGCACGACTATCGCCGCCTGCGCCGCCTCCGAGCGCAACGAAGGGTCGCCGCCGGTGGCGCTCCTCAGATCGCCCTCCAACCGCCGCGCTCGCGCCAGCCCGTTGCCCCGCACGGTGGGCAGCAGTGAGCGTAGACCGAGCGCCAGGGTGAAGCCCGCGGCCGAGGCCTTGCGCTGGCCGGTGGTGAGCCGCTTCGTTCCGCTCTGCAGCTCGGGTAGCGCGGCCACGGCGCGAGCGCCGCTGCCAACCGCGGTGGAGAGCCCACCGGCGAGAAGGCCCGCCCCCTTCCCGGCTCGCCCCGCCCCCTCCCCGAGCAGGCCGCTGCCCTGTGCCGCGCGGGCGATGCCGCCGCGAAGCCGTCCCACTGCGCTAGCGGCGTGGAGCAGGCCCGGGCCGAGGCGCACCAACCCTGCCGGGCCGCGGCGGCCTCGGGCGGTGACCGTTCGTCCCAGTCGGCGCAGCGGGGCCGCGGCGTGAACGATCTGGCCGGGCCCGATCACCGCGCGCACGCCAGGCTCGGATGCGATGCGGCGCTGCCAGCTGGCGAGTAGCGCCAGCCGCTTCGGAGTGGTGATCGGTCCGTTGGGGGCTTCGGCGACGAGGATGAACGGCGCCTCCCAGCCGGGGCCGACCGCGCGGTCGATCTCTTCGGTGCTCTTGCGGGCGGGGTTGGAAGCGGATAGCTCACTCACCCCGGGTGCGCCGGTGCTGACCGCCAGGGCGGGGCCGGCAAGCAGAAGGAGGGGAATCGAGATCAGGATGGCCGCCAGCGCCGGTCGGCGAAGCGCGGCGGTGGCGGCTGCCGCCGCGCGGGGGCGACTCGCGGCCCTGCGCCGGGACCCGATCCTGACCCAGTCGATCCGCGGGCCGAGGATCGCCAGCAGGGCCGGCAGTGCCACCCAGGCGATCACGACGCTGATCACGGTGACGACGACCAGCGCCGTCGCCAGGGAGAAGAGAAGGGAGCCGGGCTGCAGGAAGGAGGAGAGGAAGATGGCGGCAAACAGGGTCACGCCGGCGAAGACCGTTGTGCGGCCGGCGGTCTGGCGAGTCTGGAGCGCGGCGCTGGCGGGATCGCTGCCCCCGTCCAGCTCCTCACGAAAGCGCGAGACGATGAACAGCGAGTAGTCGACGCCGAGCGCCAGCCCCATCATCGTGCAGACGACCAGGGAGAGTGCGTCGATGTTGACGAGCGAGCCGAGGAGCACGAGGACGCCGCGACCGGCGAGGACGGTGAGCGCGCCCATGCCCAGAGGTATCGCGGCGGCGATGAGCGAGCGGAAGACGAGCAGCAAGACGAAGATCAGCAGCGGGGCGGCGAGCAACTCGGCCTGCTCGGTGGCGGCGAGAGATTCCTGCTGCAGGGCTCGCGAGACGCTGGCGTAGCCGGATTGGATTGCTCGCAGCGGAGGGTGGATGTGGTCCGCAATTGTGCCTTCCAGAGCGGGAACGGTGCGGCGCATCGCTTCGGCCAGCGGGACGTGGAAGTCGACGAGGATCAACGCGCGCCGCAGGCCTGGCCGTAGCGCGGCGAGACGGCCGCGATCCCAGGGCGACAGAACGGTGGCCTCGGGTTCCCGGCGCAGCGCGGCGATCAGGCGCGGGCCCTGGCGTTCGATCGACGTGGCGGGGCCCGTGAGGAGGATCGCAAACGGCGATGAGTTGCCGAAGTGGTGTTCGGCGAGCGCCTGGCCGCGGGCCGACGCGGTGCCCGGGATGGTCAGCGAGGTCGGCTGCAGCTTTCCCTCCACGCCGATGCCAACAACACCCAGCGCCAGGCAGATGAGGAGGACGATGGTGAGGCCCAGGGCGGGCCTGCGAAGGCTCAGCCTAGTCCCCCCATGGCAGCGATTCTAGGGTAGCCCAAGTCAGGCGGTACGCAGTCGTTTCGGGTGGCTGGGCACCCTGGCCCCTGCACGCACCACCCGGGGCATTTTTTGGCGGGGTGAGCGCTCTTCAGCGCGTCTGGCAACTGCGTACCGCTTCCGCCTGGACCTGGCGGCCTTCGGCGAGGTTGAAGGTGGCGCGGGCGAAGGAGAGGAAGCCCTCGGTGAAATGACGCGGAACCGGGCAGGAGGCGCTGATGTAGCTGTGGGTGCGGCCCTGGTAGGAAAAGCGGCGCCCGACCACGACCTGAAAGTGGGCAACTCGGGGCCAGGGCCCGACCGAGCGCGGCACGATGCTGACCAGGGCGGTGCGAAATGGCCCCGACTGGCGGCGAACATGGAAGGGCAGGACGAAGGAGACCGGCGGGTTGGTGGTGTAGGCGTGCA
>DATLSM010000003.1:0-10018 GCA_035534175.1 Solirubrobacterales bacterium
GGCGGTGCCTGCCATTCGGGGTGAGCGGGGCGTTACGGTGCTGCATCCGGGTCCTCCTTGAGGTCTTGGGCGTCAACACCCACAGCCTCTCGGTGGGCCCGGACCTACTTCACGGCGTTCGGAACGTGGTGAGGCACGTCAGCTAGCTTCTTGAGCCATGCCGCAGGTGGTTGTTCTCGCGATTGCCGCGAGCGGCACGGCGTTGGCCACCGGGCTGGGGGCGATCCCGGTCTTCCTCCTCGGTCGTCGCGCCGCTCAGCTGACGCCGTTCCTGCTCGGCTTCGCAACCGGGGTGATGGGGGTCGCCGCGATCGCTGGACTGCTGATCCCGGCGATGCAGGAAGGTTCCGTCTTGAGCGTGGGGGCGGGGCTTCTGGTGGGGCTTGGGTTTCTCATCTTTGTTCGTCGGCAGCTTAGTGCCGATGCCGGCTTCATGGGCCACAGCGGGCCGGGCGCGCGGACCTCGGCGCTGGTCTTCCTCGTTCTCTTCTTCCACAGCCTGCCCGAGGGCTTCGCGCTCGGCACCGCCTTCGCCTCCGAACGCGCCGGCCTCAGCCTGTTTGTGATCCTCGCGATCGCGATCCAGAACATCCCCGAGGGGACGAGCGTCGCTATCCCGATGGCGGAGGCGGGTTTCGGTCACGCACGGCAGTTCTGGGCGGCAGTCGGGACCAGCGCTCCCCAGCCGGTGGGCGCCGTGATCGCTTTCGTCGCGGTCGAGAGGATCGACGGTCTGCTGCCGTTCTCCTTCGCCTTCGCCGCCGGGGTGATGCTGGTCTTGATCGCTGTCGAGATGCTGCCCGAGGCCTATGCGGGACCGAGGAGAGCCGGGCCGAGCATTGGTGTGGCGGGTGGGGCCGCCGTGATGGTGGCATTGAGCCTCCTGCTCGGCGTCTGATCGCCGGGCTCTCAGAGGACCAACAGCACGACGAGCGCCAGCACCGAGACGGCGATGACGGCCAGGGTGCGGTGAACGCGGGATTCCTGCGCGGGCATCCGTCCTACCTTGACGGCCGGGCACGATGCGATGCTGTCGCCGTGGGTAGCGCGATCCGCACCGAGGGGTTGACCAAGCGCTACGGTCCGACCCTCGCTCTGGATTCCCTCGACCTCGCGGTTGCCGAGGGCGAGGTCTACGGCTACCTCGGCCCCAACGGGGCCGGCAAGACGACGACGATGCGCCTCCTGCTCGGCCTGCACCGGCCGAGCGCCGGCCGGGCGGAGCTGTTCGGTCTCGACGTCTGGAGGGACCCGGTTGCCGCCCACCGCCGCGTCGCCTACGTCGCCGGGGAGTCCTTCCTCTGGCCGTCGCTGACCAGCGAGGAGACCTTCGAGTTCCTCGCCCGCCTGCACGGCGGCGCCGACACCGCCTACCGCGACCTGCTGGCCGAGCGCTTCAAGCTGGACACTTCGAAGAAGGTGCGGGCGCTCTCGAAGGGCAACCGGCAGAAGGTTCAGCTGGTCGCCGCGCTGGCCAGCCGGGCTGACTTGCTGATCCTCGACGAGCCCACCGCCGGGCTGGACCCGCTGATGGAGGTGGCGTTCCGGGAGAGCGTCCACGAAGCGAAGCACCGCGGCCAGACGGTCCTCCTCTCCTCCCACATCCTCAGCGAGGTCGAGGCGCTCTGCGACCGCGTCGGCATTCTGCGCGAGGGGCGACTCGTCGACGAGGGCAGCCTCGCCGAGCTGCGCCACCTCAGCGCCCACACCGTCGAGGTCGACTTCGAGGGCGAGCCGCCCGACCTCGGGCCGCTGCCGGGAGTGGCGGTGGCGAGTGCCGGGGCCAACGCGCTGCGCTTCGAGGTGACGGGCCCGATCGGGCCGCTGATCGCGGCGCTGGCTGGCACTTCCGTGACGACCCTGACCAGCCGCGAACCGACGCTCGAGGAGATCTTCCTCCACCACTACGACAGTGGCGAAGACAGTGGCGGCGGCTAGGGCGATCGCCCGCCGGGCGTTCGTCGACGGGCGGACCCGGACGCTCTCCTTCGCGCTGCTGTTCGGCTTGGTCGCCCTGGTTCAGGTGATCGGCTACCGCCACAGCTTCCCGACCCTGAAGGACCGGCTCGGCTTCGCCCAGAGCTTCGGCAACGACAAGGCGGTGCGCCTCTTCTACGGTGTCCCCCACGACCTGCTCACGGTCGGGGGCTACGCCGCCTGGCGGGTGGCTGGCGTGCTGACGATCTTCGCTGCCATGTGGGGGCTGCTGGCCGCGGTCAGGGCTCTGCGCGCCGAGGAGGAGGCGGGACGCCAGGAGCTGGTCCTGGCCGGAGCGGTGACCCGTCGGACCGCCTACCTGGCGCCGCTTGTGGCGGTCGCCGCGGGCGCAGCGCTGCTCTGGCTGGCGACCTTCGCCGGCCTCTTCGCCGGGAGGCTCCCCGCCGGGGGCTCTGCCTACCTTGCGCTGGTCACGGTCTCGCCTGTGCCGGTCTTCGTAGGGATCGGCGCTCTGGTCAGCCAGCTCGCGCCGACCCGCCGCATGGCCCTGGAGATCAGCACCGTCATCCTCGGCCTCACCCTTGCGCTGCGCGTAGTCGCCGACACGTCCTCGGGCCTCGAATGGCTGCGCTGGGCCACGCCGCTGGGCTGGGCGGAGGAGATGAGGGCATTCGCCGGGCCGCGGCCCGGCATCATCGTCCTTCCCCTACTGGCGAGCGCGTTGCTCTTGGCGGTCGCCGGCCTGATCGCCGTGCGCCGGGATGTCGGCAACGGGCTGCTCACCAGCCGCGACAGCAGGGCACCGCGCCTGCGCCTGCTCTCCTCGCCGGCCGCCCAGGCGCTGCGCGCCGAGCGCGGCAGCTTGCTCGGCTGGCTTGCCGGGATCGGCTTCTTCGCCGTCGTCTTCGGACTGCTGTCCAACACCTTCGCTTCGGCTCACCTCTCGGCGAGCCTGAAGCAGCAGCTTCACCGGGTCGGGGGGGCGTCGCTCGTCACCCCCTCCGGGGCCCTGGGCTTCTACTTCCTGATGTTCGTCCTGGCGATCGCTCTCTTTGCCTGCTCGCAGATCGCCGCGGTGCGTCGCGAGGAGGCCGACCAGCGGCTGGAAACGCTGTTCGCCCTTCCCGTCGGCCGCGCCAGGTGGCTGGGGGGGAGGCTGGTGCTGGCAGTGCTCGGCTCCGCCGCGCTGGCGCTGGCCGCGGGCCTGTTGGCCTGGGCGGGCGCGGCTTCGCAGGGGGTGGACGTGTCTCTCCCCGACATGATCGGCGCGGGCGCCAACTGCCTGCCCGCCGCGCTGCTCTTCCTCGCTCTCAGTGCGCTTGCCTTCGCGGTGGTCCCGCGGGTCAGCGCCGGGATCGCCTACGGCCTGGTCAGCGTCACCTTCCTCTGGGAGCTGTTCGGGGCGCTGCTCGGTGCCCCCGCCTGGACACTCGACTTCTCTCCCTTCCACCACGTCGGCCTGGTCCCGGCGCAGCCCTTCAAGGCGGCCGCAGCGGCGGCGATGCTCATGATCGCGGCCGTCGCCGCGCTTCTCGCTTTGCGGGTCTTCCAGCATCGCGACATCGCTGGAGCCTGAGCGACTGCTGGCCACAAACGAGGCAATCGAAGCTGAAAGCAATGGGCCAACCGGGAGATAGCGGCCGCTGAGATTGCCGCGGAAAGAGTCGGGTCTGCTCATGGGCCTCCCATGGCGTGCCGGATCACCGTCTGCCTAAAAAGCGACGCTAGCACCCTGCGTGAGAGTCTCATGAAATGAGGACTACACAAGCTTCGGGCTTCTCCCATTGTGTGATCGCGAGCGCTTCGACTGGCGCTGCTCATATGCTCCCCCTACGGACGAGGAGCAGCGAGCACCACCGGCAGGTGTCCCCGGCCGCACCATCGCTCAAGCGGAATGGTCTTGTCACCCCGGGGCCGGCCTCACGTTTCGTCGGGGGCAATGGGGCCGGGGGTAGCCTGTTGGGCGATGAAGTCGGCCGGGGAGAGGATCGGGGCGCGATCGGCAAGGTCGAGGAGGTGGGTGTCGCCGGAGACGAGGACGGCGCTCTGGTCGTGCGCGAGGGCAATCAGGTAGTCGTCGTCGGGGTCGGCAGAGCGTAGGGGCGGCGAACCCTCGGGGTCAGCGGCGAGGTGGGCGTCGCGGCGCAGCAGAGTGAGGAAGTCGCGAACGGCATCGAGGTCGACGTAGCGGCGGAACTTCTCGCGCTTTAGAACCTCCTCAAGCTCCTCTAGGAGCAGCGGCGAGACGACCAGATCCAGGCCGCCAGCCTGCGCCTCCTGCAGCAGCTTCGCGGGGGTGCCCGTGGGGGTAATCAGGGCGGAGACGAGGACGCTGGGGTCAGGGACGACCCGTCGCACGCCTCTCCTTGCGGATGGCGTCGAGCTCGGCTTCGGCGAGCGCCATCCCCTCTCCCTGCGGCGCGGGCCGCACCCGCGCCCAGATCTCCTCCAGGTCGTCGAGGCCGAGGTCGCGTCGCAGCGACTCCTCGATCACCTGCGAGTCCCGCTTGCCGGTGCGAGCCGCCTTGACCTTGACGGCCCGGAAGACATCCTCATCGAGGGTGACGGTCGTGCGTGTCTTCGACATAAAAGCATCATAGCATCGTGATGCACACAGGCGGCCCGCTTAGAATCCTGCCCAAAGCGGGAGCCGATGAGCAACCGCAGCTGCTCCTCGTCCAAGGCGAACGTCTGTCGCTCACCGTAGACGCGCTCGCAGCCACGCGAAAGCAGGTGACGGACACTGGCCTGGCCGAGCGCCCTAACCCATGGGTGCTGGCAGAGCGCCTGGCTTCCGATTCACCGAGATCAACCGCGCTTCATGCCTGGGGCCTGCCTACCGGACGGGCGTAGCCCGGCCATGTGATATTCCGAAGCACTGGAGTGCGCGAGCGTGCTCTCTCCTGAGCAAGGACTTGGGCGGGGCTTCGTTGCAGGCACCAGGGAAGCGCGGGCCTCCGGCCCCCAGCACCCGCCGCCATTCCCAGGGGGATCGTCGTTAAGAAGCTTTGGCCAAGAGGGGGTGTGCGCCGAGGAAAACCTTCGCCGAGCTGTAGTAGGCGAGCGAGTCCGGCTTCAGCAGATCGATATAGCGGGCGCCGATCTGGCCGTTGGGATCGACGATCGAAACCTTCGCACGGCTCTTCACCTGTGATCGGCGAAACTGATTGGCACTCTCAAAATCCAATGGCGGGCATGAGTATCCGAAAACGATCAACTCGTCCGCCTGGTCAAGGGAATCCTCCGCCGTTTCCAAACCGGCCGAAGATCGTCATGTAGAACCGAAGACTTGTGGGTGACGGGCGGGACCACGATCGGAAGCGCATACGTCGCTCGTTTTTTGGTCAGCGTCATGTCGGGAGGAATGATGCGACGCCTCGTGATCCGAAGAACCCGTTGCGGATTGAACATCGCCGATTGCGGCGGCGTCGCACTCGTGTGCGAGGACAGCCAGTTAAGGGAGCCATGCAGCTTTAGAACCCTGATGCGGCCATCCACAGTCTCCGACTCCTTGAAAAGCTCGGGATTTCCCGCAGTTGGTTTCGTGACCGGATGGGGACCCAGGCAGTAGCAGCCCGGAAAGTTGAAAATTTGGTCGGCGATACCGCTCCATCGCTTCCGCTCGGCAAGGAGACAAAGCGTCTTCTCAACTTGAAGGCCTTGGTTGTAGGTGATGATCGTGATGTCCTCAGGAAGGACGCGTGCCGACAAGAAGCCGGCCACCATCCGATAAAGCCACCGCTGCCGGGTCGGATGGATGTCGTTCGTGGTGTCGGCGACTCTTCGATTGAACAGCCTCAGCCGCGCACGAAACGCAACCAGTGCTGGTTCGGTGACTCGCCAAGTGGCGAAGCTGGGTCGTCCGGGGGATGCGGGTTAAATGAAGGGCCTACCAAGAGGAAAGGCTGAGTGATGGCTGACCCAGAGCGAATATTGGAGACATGGCAGGTCGTTCGCAAGCGCGACCAGCTACACAGGATCCTCGCTGAGATCGAAAGGCTGCAAAAGAAGCCTCGGAAGAAGAAGCGACAGGCGCTGATCGACAAGTTGTGGCCCGAATACAACGCGGGCGTATATGCCCTGCATGAGCTGGTCCTGATCGCAATCGCCAGAGGCCGCGTCAAAGACCGCGTTGGCGTGGCAACGGCGGCGTTGGGATGGGACCTCTGATGGCCGCCAAGCTCGAAAAGACCAACACGCCCGGCATCTACTAGCGGGGCAGTCGCTACGTAATCGTTTGGTGCCAACAGGGCAAGCAGTACAAGGCGTTCTTTCGCACGCCTGGCGGAGGCGTGAGGCAAAGGCAAAACGCACCGCGGGGGATCGGCGCAAGGAGTCAAAGGTCCGCTTCGAGCCGTACTTCGCCGAGTGGATCGAGTCCTACGCTGGCCAGACGTCTCGGAGGTTCACTGAGACCACCCGACCCGAGTATCGCCGTCCGATTGAGGCCCACGCGGTGCCAGAGTGGGGAACATGGAAGTTTGCCGAAGTTGAACCGGCCGACATGCGCGAGCTGTTTCGGCGCGCAATGTGGAGGGACGGATGCTCGACCTCGCAGATTCGCCACCTGCGGGTCGCCTTGTCGGCGATGTTCGCGACTGCCGTGGACGATGGACTGTTGCGCTCCAACGCGGCGCAGCGTGTCCGCATCCCCGCCGCTCGACTCGAGGAGCCCACCGACGAGCGAGCCAAGGCGTCGGTCCAGCCCTACGGGGGACCCGCATGTGACGGGTAGTAATGTGGCGCAACATGAACCAGCGAACGCTCGGAGGGACCGGGGTACATGTGAGTTCGCTTTGTCTCGGCGCGATGATGTTCGGCGCCTGGGGCGAGCCCGACCACGATGCGGCGATCCGCATCATCCATCGAGCGCTGGATGCCGGGATCAACTTCATAGACACTGCCGATGTCTATTCCCAGGGTGAGTCTGAGGAGATCGTCGGCAAGGCACTCAGCGGCGGGCGGCGCGAGAAAGTTGTGCTCGCCACGAAGTTTCACGGGGGAATGGGCGAGGATCCCAACCAGGCGGGCAACTCACGGCGTTGGATCATCCAGGAGGTGGAGGCCTCGCTAAAGCGCCTGCAGACCGATTGGATCGACCTCTACCAGGTACATCGCTGGGACCCTTGGACCGACCACGAGGAGACGCTCGGTGCGCTCTCTGATCTGGTTTCTCAGGGCAAGGTGCGCTACATCGGCTCCTCAACCTATCCGGCCCGCGAGATCGTCAAGGCCCAGTGGGTCGCTCGTGAGCGGCGCCAGCAGCGCTTTGTCTGCGAGCAGCCGCCGTACTCGATTCTCGCTCGCGGCGTCGAGGCTGACGTGCTGCCGGCCTGCCGGGACTTCGGGATGGGAGTGATCGCGTGGAGTCCGCTCGGGGGCGGCTGGCTATCGGGACGGTGGCGCAAGGGCGCCGAGGATCTGACCTCGCGGCGGGCGGCGATGATCCCGCAGCGATACGACCTCTCGATTCCGGCCAACCAGGCCAAGCTCGAGGCAGCCGATGCGCTCGCGCGACTAGCGGAGGAGGCGGGAATCTCCTTGATCCACCTGGCTTTGGCGTTTGTCATCCGCCATCCGGCGGTGACGGCGGCGATAATCGGTCCGCGGACGATGGAGCAGCTCGAGTCTCAGCTCGGCGCCTCCGACACGCAGCTCGACACCGCGCTCCTGGACCGTATTGACGAGGTAGTGGCGCCAGGGGGGACCATTAACCCGACAGACTCCGGGTGGAGTAACCCTGCACTGGCGGCGACGGCTCGCCGAAGGTAGGAGGCGGCGTCGCGGCGGTGCTTTGTCCCCAGTTCAGGTGTCAGTATCCAATAGAGGCTTGATGTGGGTTCGCCACGCACACAATGAGCCAGCTCGCAGATAAGGAAAAGGGCCTCCAACTCTGCAACCTCGTGATTGGAGCACGAAGTGACAGCATCGCTGGAGACCCTTGTAGTCGCAGCCTACGTGTTCGCCCACCCGCTGCCAATTCCTCGCCCTGCCCTGAGGGCGAGATCACCGACGCCGAGCTGATCGCTCTGGCTGTCGCTCAGCCTCAACCGGAGAGCCCACCGATCGCAAGTTCCTGGTCATGATCGCCTACCGGGCTGGTTGCCATCTCCCCGACCAATCCCATTACACCGCCGCCTGCGCCGCCTCAGTCCCTACATCGTCATGGTCTAGCTTGAGCTGGCCGAGCCGGCGGCGCTCCGGGGTTATGAGCTTGACCGAGAGGAGTTCGATCGTGCTCATACACCGCGCCCCAGAATCCTTTATCGGCGAAGTTCAGGGTGTCGGGATGGGCTTTGAGAGGCCAAAGACCAGCTCTCGCTCAGCTTCTCCCGGCGCCACCAGGTCACAGCCCAGAGGGACTCACTTCTCATCGGTCACCAAACCGGGCGCATCCCCAGTAAAAGCGTTACCCCAGCGCCCGACGCCGCGTTGATGACCCGAGCGCGATCCGGGGAAGCGGCGGACCACGACTGAGCCATCTGATTCAATCTGCTCACCAGAGAAAGGAGGTGGTCCTACTTTGAGTCACATGCTTTTGGGGACACTGGAGGTGCAGGGCCGCTAGGCGCCGCACTGTTTCGGCAGCCCGGCGGAATCCAACCCGGGCACCGGCGAGCAAAGAGAGGCTGGCACTGTCCCACCCGGTCGGGGTTCTCGCGCTCGTTCCAATGCACCTGGCAAGGGCCGTCTTCGGGCGGCCCTTGCTTTAGGTCATCGACCGCTTCCTCAAGGATCTGCACGAGGCGCGTCAGGTCTGGTTGTTGATCGACGGCGACAGCTTCCCCTCGGCTGCCTTGGCTCGCTCCTGATCGACCTTCTCGAACCGTGATCTCGCCAAGGCGGAAGCGGGCGAAGTGGGGGGAGAAGGTGATGTTCGAGCGCCACTGGTAATCCGCTGCGGTTCCGGCACGAACCTATGAGCGCTTCGCCTCCAGCCAGTCGCTCGCGAACCATGGAACGTTGGGACCTCAGCCGGAGCCGCTACCGGCTCCGGCTCGCGAGGCTTCCAGATGCACCGCTCAACGTCTGGAGCGTGTGGCGGAACTCGACCTCGGCTCGCTCGCGGTCCGGCCGTTCTCAGTGGTCCCCAGCACGACGTCGCGACGCTTCCCGTAGGCGCGGAAGTGGATCGCCCATCCCCGGCCGTTGGCCGGCTCCATGACCTGACCTGAAGCTGGGCGTGTAATCGGGGCACCTCCTTTCTAGGCTGTCGCTGGATGGAGGTCTGTAATAGGTCTCTGGCGCCCCATGCGCCTACGGCGGCGATTCAGCCACTCTCGGACCGTCTGATGCCCCTAGCCCGTCAGCCCCTGAGCCAAAGAGAGAGCGACACGCCCCCCACCCGCGAAGGCAGGGGGCGTTATGTCGCTTCTAATCAGCTCGGACTCAGCTTTCTGCTCTGAACGTAATCCCGCTCAGACTCTCCGCTTTTTCTGATGGCGCAGTGGTGTACACGTCACCACTGAGGTCGTCGCCTGAGACGCTTACGTTTGAACCGAATATGAAAATGACGGCTTTTTCTTCGAGCCCGCGGAACGCTTCTATATACCCGCTCGCCGGCCGATATCCAGGGGGAAGAGTGAAAAGCAAGCCGGGGACCGGGTTTTCTTCTTTGCCGACTCCCGCCGCGCCGCTGAGGTGAACGACGCCCTCGTGGTCCTTGTAGAAGCCAATTGGCTGGAATTTGAGTCCTCCCCCGGGCGGCACATTGTTGGCGCCATCCAAGAATGGCGGCTGACCCGAAGCCCCAACTAGGCGTGTCGGCTCCATTGGCGCCAGCGCGTTGGCCGTTCCCGCGGTCGCGGCGGTGTTGGCCGAGGGGACCGTTCCCAGCGTCCCCAGGTTGATGTTGGTACCGGAGATCGTGCCTTTCTTGATCTTGATGCCGGTTACCGCGCCATTCTTGATCTGCTTGGTGCCGACCGAGTTCTTGCCGAGCTTGAGCTTGGTCGCCGCGAATGCAGCACCCCCGCCGAGCAGCAAGAACAGGCAGAGGGTCGAGATGACGTTGGCATAGGTGAGCTTGCCTTTGAGGCGTCTCATGAATCCCTTCCTTCGAGTTGTGGAACGAGGAGGG
>DATLSM010000004.1:0-24026 GCA_035534175.1 Solirubrobacterales bacterium
CCGCCGTAGCCGTGGGAGAGCGCCTCGGCTCCGGCCCAGATGCGGCGCTGACGCTCGTTGAGCTCACCCGCCACCGCCCTGAAGCGCTCACCGATCGCATGCTCGTCGATCATGCATGAGAAGTTCTACGCCGACGGCGAGCCTCCTGCAAGTTATTGATCTACGAGTCCTAAGACGCCTACTCGGTGGAGATGCTGGGGTCCGCCTGAACCCTGTGCGGGACGACCATGAGGAAATTGCTCGCCGCATCAACTGCCAGGGAGAGGACCCGGTCGGCCTCCCCGTCCTGGCCGGTGGCCCGCAGCTCCCCGGCGTAACCGCTCAGTAGGTCGTCGAGGTCGAGCAGGCCCTCGGCGTCGAGGTCCTGCAGCTCGACCTTGGCCCCCCGGCCGAGGCGGCGTTCGATCGCCGCCCGATCGATGCCGAAGGCGTTCTGGCGGACGTAGACGCGGCCGCCGGTCATCCCGGCGCAGGCCCAGGGGCCGAGGTCACCGAGAACCACCGCCCGCCCTGAGGTCATGTACTCAAAGGCGAAGCCCTTGGCGTTGGCCCGGTCGACGAGCAAGCCGCGGCCATCGTCAAGGTCGTGCTCGGGCTCCCCGCCGAGGACGACATCGGCGCCAGAGAGGCGGATGCAGAAGCGCGAGTCGGCGGAGCCCTGGACGCAGAGGCGGCCACGCTGGGCCCCGTAGGCAAAGGACTTGCCGACCGAGCCGTTGACCCGCTTGCCCTTCGCGCCCACCCCTTTGAGCACGGAGACGCTTCCCCCCAACATCGCCTTGCCGACGCCGTCCTGGGCGCCACCCTCAACCCGGATCGAGACGCCATAGGCGTTGAAGGCACCGAACCCCTGACCGGCGACCGAACCGCCGTTGAACTCCAGGCTGGCGAGGACCTCGGCGCTGGGCTCCGGGCCGTCCTCGAAGATCCGAGAGCGGGCAATCGCACCGGCCAACTCGGTGCCGAGCACGCGGTCGTGGGCGTCGGTGGGGCGCGGGAACTCCTTGCGGATCGTCCGGCCCGGGCAAATGTCGGCAGCAAGGGCGGCGATCTGCGCCGAGGCCTGCTTGGCCTCCATCCTGATCGGGCGGGCGGCGACCAGGCCGGCCTCGGCGCGCGTCTCGACGATCTCCTCGGAGACCGGCAGGTCAAGCGGCTCGAGGTCGAGGAACTCCTCCAGCGGAGTGATCAGGGGCGCCAGGTCGATCCGGTCGTGGGCGGCGACCTGCTGCAGCAGGTCGTAGCGTCCAACCAGGTCCTGGGCGCGTTCATAACCCAGCGAGGCGACGACCTCCTTCACCTCCTCGCCCATCGCCCGGAAGAAGCGGGCGCAGCTCTCGGCGGCGTGGTCCACCTCCTGCGGGGTGAACTTCTTCAGCCCGTGCTCCTGAGCCTGCTCGACCGTCTCGATCTGGGTGGCGATCCCGACGTGGCAGGTATCGAGCTGACAGCCGCGGCAGATCGTGCAGCCGAGGCTGACCATCGCCAGGGTGCCGAA
This sequence comes from Solirubrobacterales bacterium, assembly GCA_035534175.1. Taxonomy (GTDB): domain Bacteria; phylum Actinomycetota; class Thermoleophilia; order Solirubrobacterales; family 70-9; genus DATLSM01. The sequence goes on from DATLSM010000004.1 coordinate 1,499, forward strand.
GCCGACCCGGTTGGCGCCCAGGCAGTGCAGCTTGACGATGTCGTAGCCGTGGCGGTAGCCGCCGTCGGCCCAGATCTCAACCCGATTGCGGATCCCGGCCTCCATCAACGCCCGGTGCACGGCTCGGGTGCCGATGTCCGAGGGCAGGCCGACGTGGCGCAGCGCATGCTGGCGCGCCGCGCCGGTGCCGCCCTCAAAGCCGGAGAGGGTGATGATGTCGGCGCCGGCCTTGGCGATGCCCAGGCCGATCGTGCCGATGTTCGGCACCACCGGGACCTTGACCGAGACCCGCACGTCGGGGTTGACAGTCTTCAGCTCATCGATCAGCTCGGCGAGGTCCTCGATCGAGTAGAGATCATGGTTGTTGGAGGGTGAGATCAGGTCTGTGCCGGGGGCGGCGTTGCGCGCTGCGGCGACCTTCTCGGAGACCTTCTTGCCTGGCAGATGCCCTCCCTCGCCCGGCTTCGCCCCCTGGCCGATCTTGATCTCGGCGAGGTAGGAGGAGTTGATCATCTCCGCCGAGACGCCGAAGCGGCCCGAGGCCACCTGCTGGCCGCGCCATTTGCGGTACTGGCCGTACATGTCGCGGATCTCGCCCCCCTCGCCATTGACGCAGAGGACGTTGATCGCCTTCGCCGCCTCGGCGTAGGCGCGGAAGGCGGGCTCTGACTGGGAACCAAAGCTCATCGAGGAGATCACGACGGGGTAATCGTGATGGCCGACGCTGGCGTCTACCGTCGCCGGGTCTACCGGATCACGGTCGCCCTTCAGGCCCATCACATGGCGCATCGAGATCGGGCTCTGGCGCTCCAGCTCGCGCACCTTCTCCGAGTAATCCGCGTAGGAGCCGGAGCCGTTGGCGGTGGCGATCGCCGCCTTGTAGACCTTGGGGTAAAAGCGAAAGGTCTTCGCCGGTTTGGCGTCCTCCTCACCGGCCAGGGGCCGCGCCCGCGCGTTGCTGTCCTGGTCCAGATCGGCGAAACCGACGCCGCAGGTCTCCGATGCGGCGAAGGTCTCCGTCTGCAGAATCTCGGCCAGCTCCGGCCTCACTCCGATCGAGGAGAACTGGCGGGCGTAACCGCGCACCTCGTGGATCCCGATCGTGGAGATCACTTTCTCGATCCCCTTGGTCAGGGCCGCACAGAGGTTGGAGACATCGGTCTCGTAGTCCTCGACGCAGACCACCTCGACCATCGTGTAGGGGCAGACGCCGTTGGCGCCTAGCCCCAGGGCCAGCATCGTGTCGTGGACGTTGCGGATCGCCGCCGAGCGCAGCACGACACCGCAGCGCCGGCGCAGGTTCTCCTCCCCGGGCTCGACCCGGAACTGCTTCAGCGCCTGATCGACAGCCGAGGTGGCCAGGTGCGGATCGAGGTAGCGGCGGTCGCCGTCATAGACCGTGCGATCGGTAAGGATGAGCAGCTCGGCGCCATCGCGGACCTTTTTCACCGCCTCCTGCTTGATCCGCTCGATCGCCCCCTGGGTCGTCTCTGACTCCAGCAGGGAGATGTCGACCGCATCGGCCCTCCCACGGAACTCTTCCCACAGATCCTCGAGCAGGTAGGTGCGGTGCTCGCGCGCGATCCTGCGGTAGGTGCTGTCCGAAAGCGGCGCCATCCCGTGATGGCCGCCGAGGATCACCGGCAGCGCGGTCTCCACCGTCGCGGTGTCCTCGCCGGCGGCGCCCAGCGATGGGCGGCGGCCGAAGACGGCGCGGGTGGAGAAGTGCTCGACCTCGCGCTCGCGGTCGATCGCCGGGTTGGTGACCACAGCGACCGTCTCCTTGAAGTAATCGGCGAGGTTCTGGCGCTCGGGAGAGAGCGCGGCAAGCGGACCGTCGTAGCCGAGCGAGCCAATCGGCTCGGCGCCGTTGGATGCCATCTGTTGGACCAGTTTGACGTCGTCGCGCTGCCAGCCAAAGCCGGCGAGGATCGGGTCGGCGACCTTGACCGGCTCCTCGGGGCCGGCGTCGGAGTAGCCGGGGACGTCCTCGCCCTCCAGCGGCCCGCCGGGGTCCAGGGCGCGGTCGTAGGGGCCGGCTTCCTCGGTGTCGTTGCGCCGCAGCCAACGCTCGCGCACGATCCCCAACATCTGGTCGTGAGGGTGGCGGGTCGAGCGCTTGCGCTCGCGGTCGATTCTGACCAACGCCTTCTCGCCCGGGGCGAGCGGCTTGGGCTCGGAGACCATCGCGTGCACGGAGACCACGCCCGGCTCGGAGCTGAAGACGAAGTCCTCGTCGGTCTCGATCTGCCAGAGCGGCCGCAGACCAAGCGCGTCGGCGGTGAAAACGCATTCATCGGCGTGGCGCGCGATCAGCGCCACCGGCCCCTGGGCGAAAGGCCCCATCGCCTGGTGCAGGTACATGTAGAAGGGGTGCAGCTCGGCCGGGAGCGAGCCGATCTCGGCGACGATCGGCGGCAGCACCATCTCCATCGCCTCCGCCAGGCTGAGGCCATCGCGGCTGACCAGGGTCTCGATCGTGCGGTTGAGATCCTGGGAGTCAGAGGAGCCCGGCCGGATCGGGATGCCGAGCATCCGCGCCTCCTGGCGCAGCTGGTCGATCGTGTTGATCTCGCCGTTGTGGCCGAGGACCGAGAAGGGCTGGACCCGCTTGAAGGACGGCCAGGTGTTGGTCGAGTAGCGGTTGTGGCCGAAGCACCCGATCGTCTCGAAGCGATCGTCACTCAGGTCCGGGTAGTAGGCGCCGAGAACCTGCGGCGAGCCCATCACCTTGTAGACGCAGGTCGTGGCGGAGAAGGAGGGGATGTGGACGTCGAGGCGCTGCTCGAGCTCGATCAGCAGCTCAAAGAGGGCGCGGTCGCGGCTGGATGCGGCGGCGAGCAGACCGGCGACCTGCCAGAAATGCGGCTCTTCCTCCCGCGCGGTGGGGCCGAGCGCTGGCGAGTCGACCACGCCGATCCGCTCGGCGAGGATGCGGAAACCACCCCGCCCCAGCAGCTCGCGGGCGTCGTGCTGGATCCGCTCCAGGTCCTGGGAGCGCTCGACGAAGACGTGGGCGACGGCGAAGGCGTCATCCAGCGTGAGCGAGGGATCGTGCCCACCGGCGCGGACCTCCTCGGCCCAGATCCGGCGAGGCAGGTCGAGCAGCAGCCCGCAGCCGTCGCCCTCGCCGTCGACGTTGCCGGCGCGGTGGAGCATCTTCTGCAGGGCGGGAACGGCGCGCTCGATCGGGCCGTGGCTCGGCGTCGCGTCCTTGCGCACCGAGGCATAGATCGCGCAAGCGTCCTTGTCCTCGACGCTGGGGGGCGGGACGAGCGGCCGATATGGGCGCTCGGGCGAGTAGCGGACGGGGCCACTCTCACCGTGGAGCTCACCGGACTGGGGTGCCGACATTTTTGACCTCCCGGGTTCCACGCCTTCTCCGAGCGGGCGCGCGACGGGTTGACGAGAGCACCGCATTATAGGGGGCGCCGCCGGTCCGAGACGGGGCTCAGGCAAAGGACGGCGGCCTGTATTCCCCTGCCGGGTGTACGCCGATCAGCAGGGCGCTCACCCTCTCCTTGGATTGATTGAGGATCGTGCGGCTGACCGGCGGCTCGATCGAGGCGAAGGTGCCGGCCGGCGCCAGGTGATCCTCGCCGCCGATCCGCAGGTTCGCCTCACCCTCAAGGATCACGTAGAGCTCGATCTGGCCGCTGCCGGCCTCGTCGTGCTCGGGAATCTGGCCTCCGGGATCGATTTCGACCAGGTTGAAGCCGAAAGAGGAGGTGCCGAGCGCCCGACGGGCGAGCCTCCAGGTCGAGTCACCCGAGCCCTCCAGCACCTCGAACTCGTCGCGGTGCTTGATCGTGTAGCCATCCGCCATCTCGGTCCTCCTGCTGCGCGGGGTGCTGGTCGCCCGCGACCATACATCGGCCTCCTCCCACCTCCAAAAGGGGATTGGATCAGGGCAGGCACTGGAGGACTCCGAGCAAGGCGCCACGGGTGGACATCGCTCTCTAAACGCCGCCTGGAAATCCCACGACCTCGACCCGATGCCTCGCTGCAGGACAGACATGGTCTGCGCCAGCCACACTGCGGGTGAGCGGCGATGCGCTGGGCGAGCAGATGGGCGCGACCTTTGACCCCGGCCAAAGATCGGAGCTCCTCCCTCACCCACCGGCCGCCGTGGGCGAGGAGCTCGACCCCATCCCCCTCCAGGGCGGCCAGCTCAGGCAGGTGCAGACACCTACCCGGACAGGGTCTCAATCCTTCACCAGGTGAATCTGGCGAGCTGCTTCAAAGCTCGGGGACGTCGGCGCCGTGAGGGGTGAAGGGGAGGCGGCGAACCTCGGCCCATCCCTCACAGCGGCGCTCCAGCTCCAGGACGACCTTGCCCGTGTCCTGCCAGGTGGTCCAGACGAGGACGGTGGGGCCCGCACCGGAGATCGTTGCGCCGAGGGCGCCCAGTTCGCGGGCCGCGTCAACCAGCTCCATCGAGCGCGGGTAAAGGGCGCGGCGGCGGGGCTGGTGGATTCGATCGGCGAGGCCGCGGGCGACGAGATCCAGGTCGCCGGTCCCCAGCCCGAGCACCAACTGGGAAGCGGCAGACACGTTGGCAACCGCGTCGCCGAGCGGGACCTCGGCGGGAATTGCCTGGCGGGCGCGCTTGGTCGAGACCTCCTCGGCGGGAATCACCGCAACGCCCTCCAGGCCGCCGGGCGGGTCAAAGCGCGCCGCGCGCGGCGCGCCTCCCTCCGCCGTCCCGCAGATCACGAACCCACCGTAGATCGCCGCGGCGACGTTGTCAGGGTGGCCCTCCAGCTCGGTGGCCCGGGCCAGCATCTCCTGCCTGGAGAGCGCCAGCTCGAAGAGGTGATCGGCGGCAAATAGACCCGCCACGATCGCCGCGGCGCTGGAGCCGAGGCCGCGCGCCAGGGGGATCTCGCTGTGCAGGCGGAAGGCGATGCCGTCGGCTGGGTGAAGGCTCTCGAAGGCCCGTACGACGAGGTTGTCGCGTGCGGTGGAGACCGCCAGTCCTCCGGGGTCGAGCGAGAACCCGGCGCTCTCCTCCACCTCCAGCTCCAGATGCAGGGACACCGCCGCGGCCATCACGTCATATCCCGGACCCAGGTTGGCCGTGGAGGCGGGTACGCGGATCAGTCGACGGCGGGCGGTCACCCCCAGCGCAGACTAAGGGCTTGGCCGCAAAAGGCGCGGACGGGCGGGCCCCTCAGGCAAAGACCGCGCGCTCGACTGCGCCGAGGTCATTGACGCAGTTGATCACCGCGGGTGCCTTGCCAAGCGCGGTATCGGGGTCCTTGAGGCCGTGGCCGGTGAGGACGCAGACGACCGACTGCGGAGGTGCTGAGCCCTCCAGCGTGGGAAGGCCGTGGGCCAGCAGGCCCGCGACCGAGGCGGCGGAGGCGGGCTCGCAGAAGACTCCTTCAGTTGCCGCCAGCCAGCGGTAGGCGTCGAGGATCTGTGTGTCGGAGACGGCGGCAACACGCCCACGCGAGCCGGCGAAGGCGTCCATCGCCTCCTCCCAGCGAGCGGGATTGCCGATCCGGATCGCCGAGGCCACGGTCTCGGGGTTGGCGACCGGCGCCCCGTGGACCAGCGGCGCCGCCCCCTCGGCCTGGAAGCCGTAGAGCAGTGGCGCGGCGCCCAGCTCCTGGAAGCCGCGCCAGTAGGCGGTGACGTTGCCAGCGTTGCCGACCGGGATTGCCAGCGCCCCGGGCGCCTCCCCCAGCTCCTCCACCACCTCGAAGGCGGCGGTCTTTTGCCCCTCGATCCGATGGGGATTGATCGAGTTGACAAGTTCGATCGGGTGCCGGTCCGCCAGCTGCCGCACGATCCGCAGCGCGTCGTCGAAGTTCCCCTGCAGCGCGATCACCCGGGCACCGTGCATCAGCGCCTGTGCCAGCTTCCCGATCGCGATCTTCCCCTCGGGGACGATCACCGCCCCGCGCAGCCCCGCCCTCGCCGCGTAGGCGGCGGCGCTGGCGGCAGTATTCCCGGTGGAGGCGCAGATCACGGCCTCTGCCCCCCGTCCCTTGGCCCTGGAAACGGCGACGGTCATGCCGCGATCCTTGAAGCTCCCGGTCGGGTTGGCGCCCTCGAACTTCAGATAGGTCTGCACGCCGATCCGCTCCGACAGCCGCCAGGCCTCGATCAGCGGCGTGGACCCCTCGTTCAGGGTGACGACGGGGTCAACGGCCTCCAGCGACAGGCGGTCCCTGTATCTCTCGATCAGGGGGACCGGCGTCAAACCAACTCCTCTTCGATCACCCGGATCGAGCGTGGCGGCGAGCGCAAGTCGCCCAGCTCGGCGATCTCTTCGACCGCCGCGGCGAACCGCGACTCCAGGCACTCGTGGACGACCATCACCAACCGCGCGTCCTCGCCGAACCCCCGCTGTACCACGCTCTTCACCGAGATCCCGTTGTCGCCCAGCACCTTGGCGATCTGGGCCAGGACACCAGGACGATCGGCGACCTCCAGGTGCAGGTAGAAGGACGAGGCGACGTCGGTGACTATCGGCAGTCGCTCCAGCGGCTCGGGAACAGGTGCGTCGCCGGCGAGGACCGAGACGACGTCGCCGAGTACCGCCGAAGCGGTCTGCACCCCCCCCGCCCCCGGGCCCGACATCGTCACCTCAGTGATCGCCGGCGCCTCGACCATCACCGCGTTGAAGGGGCCCTCGACCGGGGCGAGGGGATGGCCGCCGTAGAGGAAACAGGGAAAGACGCGGACGCTGATCCCTCCGTCGCGGCGCTCGGCGACGCCGAGCAACTTGAGCGAGAGTCCCAGCTCTTTGGCGTAGGCGAGATCGTCGGGCTGGATCGCCTCGATCCCCTCGTAGGCGACCTCGGAGAGGGTGATCGGGGTGTGGAAGGCGAGACGGGCGAGGATCGCTATCTTCGCCGCCGCGTCGGCGCCGCCAACGTCCTCGGCGGGGTCCGCCTCGGCGAAGCCCAGCGCCTGGGCGCGGGCCAGCACCTCCCCGTAGGCGGCACCGGTGTTCGCCATCTCGCTGAGGATGAAGTTTGTGGTGCCGTTGACGATGCCAAAGACCCGGGCGATCTCGGTGACGCCGAAGCTCTCCTGGATCGTGCGGACGATCGGGATCACGCCCGCAACCGCCGCCTCGAAGCGGAGCTGGACGCCGACCTGGCGAGCGACCGCAAACAGCTCGTCGCCGTGCTGGGCCAGGAGCTGCTTGTTGGCGGTGACAACCGGGCGCCCGGCGCGCAGCGCATCGAGGATGTAGCCGCGGGCGGGGTCGGTGCCGCCGAGCAGCTCGACGACCAGTTCGGAGCGCTCGAGAATCACGCCGAAGTCGCCCTCGGAGCGGGTGAGAACGCCAGCGATCTCGGCTCGGCGCCCGGTCGCCGCCTCGACCGCCGCGGCGCGCTCGCCCAGCAGGCGCTCGAAGGCAGCGCCGACGGTGCCGCGTCCCAGCAACCCGATCCTCACGGGCTTAGAGCTCATCGCGGGAGGTGAGGTCCTGATAGGTCTCGCGGCGGACGGCGACGCGCGCCTCGCCGTCGCGACAAAAGACGACCGGTGGGCGCGGCACGCCGTTGTAGTTGCTCGCCATCGCGTAGCCATAGGCGCCGGTGGCGGGCGTGACGAGCACATCCCCCACCGCGGGCGCGGCCAGCATCGCCTCGCGGACGAGGATGTCGCCCGACTCGCAGTGCATGCCGGCAACCGTGGCGGGGGTATCGGGCGCCTCGCCGGCCCTGTCGGCGATGATCGCTTCATAGCGCGAGCCGTAGAGCATCGGCCGCAGGTTGTCCGACATACCGCCGTCGACCGCGACGTAGGTGCGAACGCCGGGGATCTCCTTGACGGTGCCGACGCGGTAGGCGGTTACGCCGGCATTGCCGACCAGCGAGCGCCCCGGCTCGACCAGGATCCGCACCCCGGAGCCGAAGACCTCGGCGACGCCGCGAACCTTGACCTCCACGTATGAGTCGATCGAGGGCGGCTCATCCTCGGCGGTGTAGGCGATTCCGAGGCCGCCGCCGACGTTGACCATGCGGCACCACTCGCCGGCCAGCTCGCCCAGCGCGCGGATCGCCAACGTGTAGGGCTCCAACTCGAAGATCTGAGAGCCGATGTGAGCGTGCAGCCCGACCAACTCGAGCTTGTCGGAGGCCAGCACCCGCTCGATCGCTCTCGCCGCCAAGCCGTCCTCGAGCCCGAAGCCGAACTTCGAGTCAAGCTGACCGGTCTGCACGTAGTCGTGGGTGGAGGGCTTGATTCCCGGCGTGACTCGGATCAGCACCTCCCGGGGGGAGTCGAGCAGCCGCTCGCAGCGCTCGATCTCATCAAAGGAGTCGAGGATCAGGTGACCGACGCCGGAGCGCGCCGCGAAGAGGATCTCCTCGTCGGTCTTGTTGTTTCCGTGCATGTGGATGCGCGCCGGATCGAAGCCGGCGCGCAGCGCCATGTGCAGCTCGCCGCCGGAGGCGACGTCCACCGACAGGCCCTCCTCGGCGAAGAGCCGGTAGGCGGCGGTGCAGGGCAGCGCCTTGCTGGCGAAGAGGACCTCGAAGTCCGCGGTGCGTCGCTCGAAGGCGTCGCGGAAGACGCGGGCGCGGGCGCGCATGTCCTCCTCGGCGTACAGATAGGCCGGGGTGCCGAGCTCGGCGGCAAGCTCGACGACGTCGCAGCCGGCGATCTCCAGGCGCCCACGCTCGTCGACACGGCTCCCCGCCGGGTATACCGGCGACCCGGCAATGGGATCGGCCAATGCGCGCTCCGCCATAGGACGGGCATTGTGACGGTTGGGGCGCGAGCGCCGATCAGCGGTGAGGGGGGAGCAAGCCGCCCACCACCCCGACGGTTTCGCCGACCGCGTGGCCGACGATCGATTCGGGGCCGCCGACCCCGTTGACGACGCCTTCGGCGGCCGTGGGGGCGCCGGTGTCGCCAAGCGTCCCAGCCGCCGCTTCGTCGACTTTGGAGACCGTGCTGCCAGCGTCCCCCGCGACAGCAGCACCGGGACTACCCACGATGCTCCCGGACTCCCCGCCGGCCTCTGTTGACCCCGACCCGCCGCTCGATAGAGGGGCCGGGGAGGGACCGGAGGAGCGCCCGCCTCCGGTGGTTGGGCCGGAAGCACCGGGTGGCTTGTCGCCGGTTGGCGCCGGCGGGCGTGAGCTGAGGCCGCCCTGAGGTCCGATTGCCCCGGACCGGCCGGGGTTGGGCCTGCCTGCGGCGTCGACAGCAGGACCTGACCCGCCGCCGCCCGAGGTCGCCGCTGCCGCGGGCGCGGCCGCGGCGGGTGCCCGCCGGTCGGACGCCGGCCGGCGCGTAGCCGAGACGGCCACGCGGCCCCCGAGCCCCAACCCAGGGAGCGGCCACGCCCGGAATGCCTGCACCGAGACAAGCAGCACGAAGACGAACAGCGCCGAAACGATCAGGACGGTGCTGGAAACGGCGCCGGCGAAATAGGAGTGGGCCTGACGAACCAACCGAGCCTCCTGTGCTGGGTGCGGGTTCCTTTTCCCAGGGTAAAGGCGGCCGGCCGAAATGTGATCCCAAATATTTAGTATTTACCGGCCCCCGGCGTCCGCTCCATTCCCGCCCGGCACGTTCTCGACCCGCAGCAACCCCTCGCCCGCCACCTCCTCCATCTGGAGGGTCGTGTGTTCGATGTCGAAACTCTCGGCCAGCAGCACCTCGAGCTTTCGGCGGACCAGGTCGCGGTCGGTGCCCTGGGCGACGACCACATGGGCGGCTATCGCGCCGAATCCCGCGGTGACCGTCCAGACATGCAGGTCGTGGACCGACCGAACCCCATCGACGGAGCAAAAAGCCGCGCCGAGCCCGTCCACGTCGACCCCCGCGGGCGCCGCCTCCATCAGCACGTTGAACGGCTCGGCGATCAGCCGCCAGGAGGAGGCGAGGATGAGGATGGATATCAGCAGCCCGACGATCGGATCCGCAATCGGCGAGCCACCGGCGAGGACCACGGCTCCGGCGAGGACGACGCCCAGCGAACCGAGCGCGTCGGCGGCGCTGTGGCGCAGCACCCCCTCCAGGTTCAGGTCCTGGCGCTGGCCGCCGGCGAGGACCAGCGTCGCGGCCAGATTGCCGGCCAGGCCGAGCAGGCCCAGGGCCAGCACTCCGGCGCCGTCTACGGTGGGCGGGTTGGCCAAACGGCCGATCGCGGCGATCGCGACCCCGATCCCCACCGCGACCAACAACAGCCCGTTGACCAGCGCCGCGAGTACCTCCGAGCGCTGGTAGCCAAAAGTGCGACGACCCTCGGGAGGACGGGACGCCAGGTGGGCGGCGCCCAGGGCGAGGGCGACCGAGCCAACGTCGGAGAGCAGGTGGCCGGCGTCGGCGAGAACCGCCAGTGAACCGGTGAGGATGCCGCCTACCGCCTCCAGCGCGAGCAGCGCGAGGTTGATCGCCAGCGCGACCCGCATGCGGTGGCGGTTATCGCCACGCCGCGCTTCAAGCGCGTGCGCGTGGTTGTGCACACGCCGAGCTTAGACCGGCGCCAGCTCCTTCTCCGGCTTCATCGCCTCGGCGGCGACTTCGGCGCCGTAGGCGAAGCGCTCGGCGTAATCGCGGGCCTGCATGCGGGAGATGACGAGACGCTGGATCTCGGCCGTACCCTCGAACAGCTGGTAGATCTTCGCGTCGCGGAAGAACTTCTCCAGAGGGCACTCCTTGCTCCAGGCGAAGGGCCCGACGAGGTCCATCAGCGTGGTGGTGGCCCACATCGCCACGTCGCCGCCCTTCAGCTTCGACATTGAACCCTGGCCGCCGGTCATCGGCACTCCTTTGCGGCCCATCCAGGCGGCGCGCTGGACCAGCAGGCGGGCGGCCTCGATCTCGGTCGCGATGTCGGCGAGGGTCTGCTGGATGCGCTGCGTCTGCAGCAGCGGTGTGCCACCCTCAGATTGGCCGTCGAGGTATTCGAGCGTCCACTCATAGGCCGCCTGGGCGATGCCCAGCGCCGAAGCGCCAACCAGCGGGCGGGTCACCTCGAACGTCGCGAGGGCGTCGGCTCCACGCGATTTCTTCCCTTCCCGCCCGCGCTGCAGCTTTTTCTCCAGCTTCTCCTCGCCGCCGAGCAGGTTCTCGACCGGGATTCGGCACTCGTCGAGCACAACCTCAGCCGTATGCGAAGCGCGGATTCCGAGCTTCGACTCCTTCTTGCCCTGACCGAGGCCCGGGGTGCCCTTGCCGACAACGAAGGAAGCCTGGCCCCGGGTGCCCAGTTGGGGGTCGACGGTGGCGACAATCACGTGGACGTCGGCGATCCCGCCGTTGGTGATGAAGATCTTGGTCCCGTTGAGGACCCACTCGTCGCCATCGCGCTTCGCCGTCGTCTTCAGGCTCTTGACATCGGAGCCGGCCTGCGGCTCGGTGACCGCGTAGGCGCCGAGCTTGATCTCCTCCCCGGTGCCGAAGCACTCCGGCACCCACCGGGCGATCTGTTCTGGGGTGCCGGAGGCGACGATGCCGGCAGCGGCGAGCCCGGAGCCGGCGATCGCAAGGGCAATCCCGGCGCAACCCCAGTGCATCTCCTCGGCGGAGATCACCTGCATCTGGCCCTCGGAGTCGCCGGCCGATCGCTGGATCGCCTCGAGTCCCTGGAATCCTTGCCTACGGGCCTCTTTGATCACCTCCCAGGGGATGCTCTCCTCTTCGTCGTGCTGGCGGGCGACCGGTCGGATTACCTCGCGAGCGAAAGTCCGACTGCGCTCTTTGAACTCAAGCTGCTCCTCGTTCAGTGCGAAATCCATTAGTCCCCTCTGAGAGTCAAAGCCCGCCTGGCGAGCCATTCGGCAACCGATTGACTGGTCAGTCAACCAGTCTCCAGAAAGGTTAACTGACTGGCCAGCCAGCACCTCGCGTGTAGCTTTCGCCGGTGGCCAGACACCGCCCGATCAACGCCGACGTTCCGGCCGCCCCCCCGCCCGAGGCGAGAACCGAGCCTCCCCCGCCGTCCCGCGACCCGGCGACCAGCGAGCTGCCCAGGCGGCAGCCCACCCCTGCCCCCCCACCTCAATCCCAGCCCAAGCCACGGCGACGGCGGATCCCATTCACGCTGAAGGCGATCGTGGGCCTGGTGGCGATCGCCGTGGCCTTTCTCGTCGCGGCGGTGCTCGGCGGTGGCGGCTCGAAGAGCACCGGCCTGAGCCCCGGCGCGTCCGCGCCGGCCGGAGGAGGCGCGACGGCAGCTCAGACCGCGGCCAACCTCGGCTATCCGTCCTTCGCCACCGACAACACGACCCGGATCGGGGGCTCTGACCCCGCGGCCAGCGCCGCCGGAGCGGCGCTGGCGACCTACCCCTCGACCACCCCGTCCCTGCGCCCCGCGGCGGTCACCCTGGTCGCCGAAGACGACTGGCCGGGCGGGATTGCCGCGTCGGTGCTGATGGCCGCGCCGGTCAAAGCACCGCTCCTGATCTCGGCGCGAGGCGATACACCAAGCCCGACCTCCAGCGCGCTCGCGGCCCTCGACCCCGGCGGCAGCAGCGCCACCGGCGGGGCGCAGGCTTTCGCCATCGGAGAAGTGGCGACGCCAGCCAACCTGGCCAAGGTGACCCGGATCGATGCGGGCCAAGCTGCCGCGACGGCGGCAGCGATCGAGCGCCTGCGCGACCGGCTGTTCGGCACAGCGCCCGAACACGTGGTGATCGCCTCCTCCGAACAGCCTGGCTTCGCCATGCCGGCTGCCGCCTGGGCGGCGCGATCGGGCGACCCGGTCCTCTTCGCCGGCCGTGACGATCTGCCGACGGCGACGCTGAGCGCTTTGAAGCTGCACCCCACGACGCCTGTCTACGTGCTCGGGCCGGCCTCGGCGATCTCCTCCGGAGTGATGCGCCGAATCGCAAAAGTCGACAGCCGCGTCCATCGGGTCTCGGGTCCGAACCCGGTGACCAACGCGATCGTCCTCGCCCGCTACGCCGAAGGCGGCTTCGGCTGGGACGTAAACGACCCTGGCCACGGCTTCGTCATCGCCCGCAGCGACTCGCCGCTGGACGCGGCGGCAGCCGCTCCGCTGTCGGCCTCGGGTACCTGGGGGCCGCTGCTGCTCACCGACAACGCCGCTAGGCTGCCTTCGGCGCTGCGCGGGTACCTTCTCAACGTCGAGCCGGGCTACACGACCGATCCGACGCGCGCCTTCTACAACCACGTGTGGGTGATCGGAGACGAAGGAGCAATCGACGTGAACCAGCAGGCCGAAATAGACAACCTGGCGGCGCTGACCAAGATCGGAGGCCACCCGTGAGCGAGACGGAGCGTCCGGATCTGCTCTCCCCCGGACGGGAGATCACCGCCGAGGACATCCGCGCCCTGGCGGGGGCCTCAACCCCCCATTTCGCGCTGCAGGTCCGTAACCGCATCCGGCGTTTGATCGGGCCCCTTCCCCCCGACCACCCCGCGCGGCTGACCGGTGAACGCAAGATCGCCGAGCTTGAGGATCTGGCCGAGCACAGCGGCGACCCCCGCGGGACAATGGGGATCACCTCCCACTGAGGCCCTGCGGCATGCGCCCTGCGGCCAAAGCCCGGCGCTAGTCTTGCCCCGATGGAGGAGACCACGGCGGAGTTCAGGCGGGGCGACAAGGTCTGGGTCGAGGACGGCGAGGGCAAGCACCATCCCGGCGTCTTCGCCGGCAACAACGAAGCCTCCGGCTGGTTCGGTGGCGGCCCCAGCGCCTACGTCGTCCATCCCGAGGCCCATCAGGCCGAGGTCGTCTCGACCTTCCGCATCACCCCTCGCGACGAGTAGGGAGACCCTCCAGTCTCAGGCCGGGACCGGGTCGGAGACCCTGGCGAAGACCGCGTCGGCGACAAGCTCGCGGTGCCACCTGGCGTCACCGAACATCGCCGCGTTGGCGCGGCCGCGCTTGAGGAAGAAGTGGAGGTCGTGCTCCCAGGTGAAGCCGATCCCGCCGTGGACCTGGATCGAGGCGTCGGGAACCCGCCAGCCTGCATCCGATGCGTAGGCCTTGGCCATCGAAGCAGCGAGGGGCAGCGACCCCGGATCGGCGTCGGCGGCCCAGGCGGCGCCGTAGACAGCCGAGCGGGAGTTCTCGGTCTCCAGCAGCATCTGTGCGCAGCGGTGGGAGACGGCCTGGTAGGCACCGATCGGACGGCCGAACTGCTGGCGGTCCTGGGCGTAGGCGACCGCCATCTCCATCGTACGCTGGGCGACCCCGGTCGACTCGGCGGCGAGCGCCACGCAGAGGCGAAAGAACACCGGGGAATAGTCGGTCTCGCCGGCGGGGAGCGTGTCGGCGGTCTCGACCCGAACTCCGTCGAAGCGAACCGAACAGAGCCGCCGGGTGAGATCGATCGAGGGCTCGAGGGTCACCGTGACCCCCTCGGCACCGCGTTCCACCAGGTGGCGCCTGCCGTCGGATGTGGCGACGAGGAGGAAGTCGGCGCTTGCCGCGTCCATCGCCAAGACCTTCTCGCCGTCGAGGATCACACCGTCCCCCTTCGCCCTTGCCTCCATCGTGAAGCCACCCGGCGTCGCCGGCGAGCCGGCATCCCAGAGCGCCGGCGCGCCGCGCTTCTGGCCGGTGGCAAGTGGCCGCAGCCAGCGCTCACGTTGGTCATCAGATCCACAGAGGGCCAGGGCGAGACCGGCGATCGTGTTTGAGAGCAGTGGTGAGGGAGCGAGCGCGTAGCCCATCTCCTCGAACAGGACCGCCAGCTCGACGATCCCCAGCCCCTGCCCGCCCCACTCCTCAGGCAGGGCCAGACCGGGCCAGCCCAGCTCTGTCATCTCCGCCCAGTCGGCGGGATCGAAGCCGCTCTCGCTCTCGGCCAGCTCGCGGATCCGCTCCGACCTGTATCGGGCGGCGAGGAAGTCGCGCGCCGTGGCTTTGATCGCCTGCTGCTCGTCGGTCAGATCGAAGTACATCTCAGATTCCGCCCGCGTGCTCTGCTTCCACAGGCGCGCGCCCACGATCGGCGGCAGTCTCGCCTCCTCGATCAGGCCCCCTTGGCGGGCGGGCGGTCCCTCCTCGCAGGCTCATCTCAGACGCGGTAGTCCGAGCACCCGCTCGGCGATGATGTTTTTCAGGATGTCGGTTGTGCCGCCCTCGATCGAGTTGGCGCGGGAACGGAGGAAGCCGTACTGCCAGGCGCCGTTGGCGAGGGCGTGGGCGGATCCGCGCGCGAGCGGCGCGTAGGCCCCCTCGATGTCCAGGGCCAGCTCGGCAATCCCCTGGTTGATGTCCGCCCACTGCCACTTGCCGAGAGAGCCCTCCGGGCCGGGAGTGCCCGACTGCATCGTCTTGGTCAGACCGCGGTAGGCGTTGAGGCGCATCGTCTCGGCCTCGATCTGCAGCTGGGCGATTCGCTGTCGGTAGCAGGGGTCCTCGGCCGCGCTGCCTCCGTTGACCCGGACCTCGCCGGCGAGCTCCATCAGCCGGTTGAGGCTGTTCTGAATCTGGGCGATCGCACCGAATGCGAGGCCGGCCCGCTCGTTCATCAGCGTCGTGATCGCCACCCCCCAGCCGTTGCCGACACCGCCGACGACGTTCTCATCCGGAATCCGCGCCTCGTTGATGAAGACCTCGTTGAACTCACCCTCGCCGGTGATCTGGACCAGGGGCCTCGCTTCCACCCCCTCCTGCTCCATGTCCATCAGGAAGTAGGTGAGCCCCTGGTGCTTGGGCGCGTCGGGGTCGGTGCGAGCGACGAGCATGCACCACTTGGCGTATTGGGCAAAGGTGGTCCACACCTTCTGCCCGGTGACCACCCACTCGCCGCCGTCCTTGACTGCCCGGGTCTTCAGCGAGGCGAGGTCCGAGCCGGACTCCGGCTCGGAGAACCCCTGGCACCAGATCTCCTCGCCGGTCAGGATCGGCTCCAGGTAGCGCTGCTTTTGCTCATCGGTCCCGTGGGCGATGACCACCGGGCCGCCCATCGCCAGGCCGAGCACGTTGGCCGGGCTGGGCGTCTCCTGCCGCGCCGCCTCACCGACGAAGATTGCCTGCTCGATCAGGGTCGCGCCGCGGCCGCCGTACTCCTTCGGCCAGGAGATCCCAGCCCAACCGGCGGCATGCAGCTTGAGCTGCCACCCCCGCCGAAAGGCCATCACCTCGTCCAGGCCGCCGTCCGGCTCGGGCCCGGGGTGGTTCTCCTCCAGCCAGGTGCGGACCTCGTCGCGGAACTTCTCCTCCGATGGCGACAGCGTCAGGTCCATCAGCGCGGAGCATATAGGCGCACTGGCCAAGCGGCCAGTGCGGCGGGGAGCCGGCCTGAGCAAGCAGGCCGGGGAGCGAAGCGCGCTTCGCCGGTGAGCGATCTGGGACGCCGGGACGCGCCGCTCAGATGCGCTCGATCAGGGTGCCGGTCCCCAACCCGCCCCCGCAGCACATGGTCACCAATCCCATCTCCTTGTCGGAGCGCTCCATCTCATGCAGGAGGGTGGTGATCAGCCGTGCCCCGGTCGAGCCGAGTGGGTGGCCGAGGGCGATCGCGCCGCCGTTGACGTTTACCCGCTCCATGTCGGGGTCGAGTTCGCGCCGCCAGGCGCCGAGCACCGACGCGAAGGCCTCATTGATCTCGATCAGATCGATGTCATCCATCGTCATCCCGTTGCGCTCCAGCAATTTGCGCGTGGCCGGGATCGGGCCGGTGAGCATGATCACCGGGTCCACACCGACCGTCGTCTGGTCATAGATCCGCGCCCGCGGCTTGAGGCCGAGCGCATCGGCCTTCTCCCGGGCCATCAGCAGGACCGCGGCGGCCCCGTCGGAGACCTGCGAGGAGTTGCCGGCGGTGATCTTGCCGTCCTCCTTGAAGGCCGGCTTCAGCTGAGCGAGAGCCTCCAACGAGGTGTCGGGGCGGATGCCCTGATCGGTCACGTAGGTATCTCCGTTGACGGAGAAGGGGATGATCTCGCGCTCGAAACGGCCCTCCTCGGTCGCCGCGGCGGCGCGCTGGTGGGAGCGCAGGCCGATCTCATCCAGCTCGGAGCGGGGGATCTCCCACCTGTCGGCGATCAGCTCGGCGGAGATGCCCTGGGGGACAAGGTCGTAGCGCTCCATCAGCTGCGGCGAGAAGGGCATCCCGTGCTCCTCCATCACCGAGAAGCCGTCGGCGAAGGAGATATGGCCCATATGCTCGACGCCGGACCCGATCGCGACGTCGTGGACTCCGGTGGCGATCAGCGCCGCGGCGAAGTTGACTGCCTGCTGAGCCGACCCGCACTGACGGTCAATGGTCGTCGCCGGCGTCTCCACCGGCAGGCCGGCCTCCAGCCAGGCATTGCGGCCGATGTTCACACCCTGCTCACCGAACTGCTGAGCGCAGCCGGCGAGGACGTCGCCGACCTCAGCCGGGTCGATACCGGCGCGGCCGATGAGCTCTGCATAGGTTTTGGCCAGGAGGTTGGAGGGATGGCGATCCTTGTAGTAGCCCTTCTCCGGATGGCCCCGCCCGATCGGCGTGCGCGCCGCCTCGACGATGACCACCTCGCGCCCTCCGAAACTGCCCTTGCCCTTGCCTGCCATGGACGCCTCCGTTCAATCGACTGGTGCTTCAACTGTACTTCAGTTGACTGGCGGGTCAGCCAGGGCACGGGGCCGCGACCCGCGGCTCCAGGCGTGTAGCAGGGGCCAGCGCGGGCGGAGTGCTCCTCGGCCCCTGACCCCAGGCCACCGGCAAGTGGGGCCGCGTGATAGGAACCCGTCTCGATGAGCGCGAGCAAGGGATACGAGAGCCCCGCCATCGCCGGAAGCGGAGCGATCGCGACGGGGTTGGCCGCCGTCTCGACGACCACCGCGGACACGATCCTCCTGGCCCGCAGCGAGGCTTCAGCCTGGCGGGCCGAGGAGAAGGTCGTCGCCGCCTGCGCCAAGATCGACGGGGCCGAGCCCTCGCGACTGCGGGTCACGACCGACCCGGCGGACCTCTCCGACTGCGATCTCGTGGTTGAGGCGATCGTCGAGGAAATGGAGCCAAAGGGGGATTTGCTCGCCGCCGTCGCGGCGGCCTGCCCCGGCGCCGACCTGGCCACCACAACCTCGTCCCTCGGCATCGCCGAGATCGCCTCGGCAGCCGCCGCCCCTCGCCTCTTCGGTCTGCACGTCTTCAACCCGGTGCCGCGGATGAAGCTGGTCGAGGTCTGCTTCCCAGACGGTGCCCAGGGCGCCCGCGAGAAGGCCCTGGCCTGGTGCGCAGCGCTCGGTAAGACCGCGGTCGAGGTTCCCGACCAGGCGGGCTTCGTCGTCAACCGGCTGCTCTTCCCCTACCTCTTCGACGCGGTGCGGATGATCGAGCGCACGGGAATGGAGGCGGGCGAGGTCGACGCCTGCATGAAGCTCGGCGCCGGTCACCCGATGGGCCCGCTCGCCCTGCTCGACTTCGTCGGGCTCGACGTCGCCGAGGCGATCGGCGACGCTCTCTATGCCGACTCCTCGGAGGCCGCCCACAGGCCCCCCGGGCTGCTGGTCGAGATGGTCGGCGAAGAGAGGCTGGGGCGCAAGAGCGCCGCCGGCTTCTACGAATACGACTAGCGCCTGCCGCTCAGGTCCCAGATCACATCGGCCTCGGAGATTCCCTGGCGCCGGGCGATGATCTCCACCTGCTCCCAGGGCAGCTCAGCTTCCGGCAGGTCGTCCCAGCGGGCCAGATCGAGAGCCTCCACCGCCCCCTGGAGCGCCGGTCCGAGGCGCTCCTCGGAGCGCAGCAACGCCCTCAGGACCTCAAGCTGCTTGTCGCTTAGGCGAACAACCCACATGCGGTACCTCCAACGTTGGGCGGGCGCGGGTTGCCCGGAGAGGCTAGGCGGCGGGACGGACGGAACGGCTGATCCGCACCGCCTCGATCCGGTTCTCGCGCACCGACTCGACCCTGATCCGGTAGCCGTTGGCGACGATCGAGTCGCCGCGCTTCGGCAGCCGACCCAGCTCGCCGAAGACGTAGCCGCCAACCGAGTTGTAGGCGTCGGTATCGACCGGCAGCTCGATGCCGGCGTCGGCCAGGTCGCCGAGGGGGACGTGGCCCCGGACGAACCACTCGCCGCTGGCCAGGCGGCGCAGCGCGGCGGCGCGGGGGTCGGTCTCGTCCTCGATCTCCCCCACCACCTCCTCCAGGATGTCCTCCACGCTGACGATCCCAACCGTCCGCCCGTACTCGTCGACGACGACCGCGATCGAGGTGCGCTGGACCTGGAGATCGTGCAGCAGGTCGTCCAGCGGCCTGGTCTCGGGAATGATCAGCGCGTCGCGGATCACCGTCCCGATCGAGGCCTCCGGTCCCTCGCTCATGTAGAGCCGGGCCAGGCTGTTGTTATGGACGATGCCCTTCACCCGGTCGGGGTTTTCGTCCTCGATCACCACCAGCCGCGTGTGGCCGGAGGTGACGCAGCGCTGCAGCGCGGTCTCGACTGTCTCTGAGGCGTCAACGGTGACCACCGCGGGGATCGGCGTCATCACCTCGCGCGCCTCCTGCTCGTGCAGGTGAAAGACGCCCCCCAGCATCCCCGCCTCGCCCGGGTCAAGCGTTCCCCCCAAACTCGAGCTGTCGATGATCTGCTTCAGGTCCTCGGCCGTGTGGCGCTCACTCAGGTCGCCCGGATTGACGCCGAAGAGGCGGACGATCGAGTTGGCCAGCCCGCTCAGCCCGAAGACCACCGGGGCGCTGACCGCGCGGAACCAGTTGAGTGGGCGCGCAACGCGGCGGGCCGTGCGCTCGGCGTGGCTGATCGCCAGCATCTTCGGCACCTGCTCACCGATCACGATGTGAACGGCGGTGACCAGGGCGAAGGCGAGCACCAGCGAGATTCCGGCGGCGACCTCGTGCGAGAGGCCGCCGAAGGCGGGCTCCAGGAGCTTGGCAATTGAGGGCTCGCCGAGGAAGCCGATCCCGATCGAGGCCATCGTCACTCCAACCTGGCAGGCGGACAGCGAGTCTTCGATCCGGTCGAGCTGCTCGATCACCGCCTCGGCGCCGCTCTCCCCCTCCTTTGCCAGCTGCTCGATTTTGCCGCGCCGGCTGCGCACCAGGGCGAACTCGGCCGCGACGAAGAAGCCGTTGACCCCGATCAGCACGACCAACAGGGCGAGCAGCAAGGCGGTCATCGGCTATGTGGCCCAGTACTTCGGGGGAGGTCGTCCTCAGCCATTCGGCGCAAGGAATATAGCTTTCCCCCACGTCGGCTCCGGAAGAAGTGCCATATTGAGCCCGGATGCGCATCGCGAGCCTCGTCCCGTCGGCCACCGAGATGCTTTTCGCCCTCGGGCTGGGCGAGCAGGTGGTCGCGGTCACCCACGAGTGCGACCATCCGCCCGAGGCGCGGTCGCTTCCCCACCTGACTCGCACGGTGCTGTCCGACGTGCTCAGCGCGGGGGAGATCGACGCCGCCGTCAAGGCGATTGTCGGCGAGGGCCGGGCGCTCTATGCGCTGGACGAGAACCGGCTGGCCGAGCTGGCCCCCGACCTGATCGTCACCCAGGCGGTGTGCGATGTCTGCGCGGTCTCCTACGAGGAGGTGCTCGACGTCGCCGCCCGCCTGCCAAGCCAGCCCCGGGTCATACAGCAGGACCCCAGCACGCTGGGCGAGATGCTGGAGGACATCGTGCAACTCGGTGAGGCCGCGGGAGCGACGGCGCTGGCCCACGAGCTGCGCGGCGAGCTGGAGGGGAGGCTGGCGGCGGTCGGCGCCGCGGTGTCGGGGGCGACGCTGCCGCGAGTCATCGCCCTGGAGTGGCTGGACCCACCCTTCGTTGGCGGGCACTGGATCCCGGAGATGATCTCCATCGCCGGCGGCGAGGACGTCGCCGGGCCGCCGGGGCTGAAGTCCCCCGAGGTCGGCTGGGGCGAGCTGTCGGGGCTGGGCCCCGATGTGGTGATCGCGATGCCCTGCGGCTGGTACCTGGAGGACTCGCGCGCCCAGGCGGAGGAGCAATGGAGGCGGATCGAGGCCCTGGAAGCGGCCCACGTCTACGCCGTCGATGCGGCCTCCACCTTCTCCCGCCCGGGGCCGCGGCTGGTCGACGGGGTGGAGCTGCTCGGCCACCTCCTGCACCCCGACCTGATCGACCCGCCGGGCAACATCGGGTTCGCCGAGCTGCGCGCCCCGGCCTCACGCTCCCCCCGGCCCTCCTAGCGCTCAGGCGATTGCCATCGCCGCGGCGAAGAAGATCACGCCGATCGCGATCATCAACACCAGCTCGGCGGGCTGGGAGCGCCTCCCCAGCATTCCTCGCTCGCCGGCGAGGATCACCAGAGCGCAGGCGACGCCGGCCACCAGACCACCGAGATGGGCCCCGAGGCTGATCCCGGCAACTCCGAGGCTGAAAGCAAGGTTGATCAGGATCAGCACCCCGATCGAGGAGGCGAGCGAATGGAGCCTCCGACCGCGGGCCACCACGAACGCCGCACCGAGAACGCCGAAAATCGCGCCGGAAGCGCCGAAGGAAAGGCTGTATGGGGTGAGGAGCAGGGCGCCGAACGATCCGGCGAAGAGGGAGGTCAGGTAGATGACGACGAAGCGAGGCGTTCCGATCGCCGGCTCGAGCATTTGCCCGAGGAAGTAGAGCATCAGCATGTTGAGGCCGATGTGGGGCAGGCCCGCATGGATGAAAGCCGAAGTGAACAGGCGGTACCACTCACCTTCGGCAACCAGGGGACCGAACAGACCGAATTCAGGAATCAGCGGGCTTGCGTTTTCGATCACGCCATGTCCGGTCCCAATCTGGACCAGGAAGACGGCGGCGTTGATCGCGATCAGGGCAAAGGTTGCCGGCGCGTGGACCGAGCCGCCGAACGCCGCCGCGCCGTGGGTCACCCGCGTCCGCTGGCGCATGCACTCGGGGCAGCGCATGCCAACCGGTGACGGCGTCATGCATTCGGGGCAGATCGGCCGGCCGCAGGAGGAGCAGGAGACGCGGGTCTCTCGCTTGGGGTGTCGGTAACAGGTCTCAGCCACGGTGGGTGAGCAGCCTACAATCGCCGCCGATGGACTCCCCCAGCCCAGCCCGGCTCTACGCAAGCGCCGGCGGCGCCTTCCTCGTTGTGCTGGGGATCGTCGGCTTCTTCTACAGCGCCTCGTTCGGGAGCCCGGGAAACGTCGGCGAGGTGCTGGGAGCCTTCGGCGTCAACGGTTGGGAGAACTTCCTGCACATCGCGACGGGGGCGATCGGCTTGCTTGTCGCGGGCTACGCGGCGCGCCGCTACGCGCTCTGCGTTGGCGCGATCTACCTCGTCCTGGCCGTCTGGGGTTTCGCGCTCGGCGGCGGGCACTCGGTCCTCGGCCTGCTGCCGGTCGAACCCGGCGAGGACCCGCTCCACCTGGCCCTCGGGCTGCTTGGGATCGCGGCCGGGCTGGCCACTCCCGCTGGCGCGTCAGAGAGACCGCAGTCGCCCGGTAGGCGCGATAAGGGCCGGGCGGGAGGAGGATCGCAATCCTTGCGCTCCCCGCGCGGTGTGACTAGGTCCTAGATGTCGAACCCCAACACGTCCCGAACGCGAGCCATAGGTGGCCGGTTGCCGAGCGCCGAATGGGAGCGCCGCTCGTTGTAGTGGGAAAGCCAGTGTGGCAGCGCCTTGCCGCGAGCGTCGCTTGAGGCGTATTGCAG
>DATLSM010000005.1:0-2408 GCA_035534175.1 Solirubrobacterales bacterium
GAGGCGCACCAGCTTCTTGGCGTCACGGCGGTCGGTCTTCACCCGGTCTCCGGCGCGGATCGGGATCAGCGAGGGGGCGATCACATCGCAGGCCACCCCCATCCCGCTCAGGAACCGAAAGAGGTCATAGCCGCAGGGCCCGGCCTCATAGGCGACCGCCAGGGTGGCGGGATCGCCCGTCCGCTCGATGAAGCGACGTATCGCCCGCTCGGTGTTCTCCAGGCGGCTCACCTGCGGGGTGCCACCGCTCGCCGGCAGCACTCCGGCGACGAGCGAGTTCTTGTGGACGTCGAAGACGATCCACTGGTTGACATCGGCGGGGGCGGTGGAGCTAACGTCTGACATGGGCTGGTCCTCCTTCGTATGCGGCACTGGCCGCGGCTGTTGTTGTCAACCGCGACGCTAACCCGCGAGATATGCGAACGCCGAGGGCCAGCCCGCTACGGCGTCCATGCTGACTAACGTCGATATCCTTCCTCTGCCGCGCGGGAACGCATTTCCGCCGCGGCTCCGCCCCCGACCGATGAGCAGGAGCAATGGCCGTAGAGACCGCTTACAGCGAGCAGACCGAGATCCAGCGCGACATCACCGAGATGGTGCGCCAGTTCGCCGACGAGCAGATCATCCCCAACGCCGAGCACTACGACCACGAGGACTCCTTCCCCGAGCCGATCGTCGAGCAGATGAAGGAGCTGGGGCTATTCGGGGTGACGATCCCCGAGGCCTACGGCGGCATGGGTCTCGACCTGACGACCTACGCGATGATCGTCGAAGAGCTCTCGCGCGGCTGGATCTCGATTTCCGGCGTCGTCAACACTCACTTCATCGGCTCCTACCTGCTGATGAAGTTCGGCACCGAGGAGCAGAAGGACTACTTCCTGCCGAAAATGGCGACGGGTGAGATTCGCGCCGCCTTCTCGCTCTCTGAGCCCGAGGTCGGCTCCGACGTCCAGGGCATCAAGTCGACCGCCAGGAAGGGCGAGGACGGCAACTGGGAGTTGAACGGGCAGAAGATGTGGGTCACCAACGGCCTCGGTTCCGGCGTCGTCTTCGTCCTGATGAAGACCGACCCCAAGGCTGACCCTCCCTACAGGGGGATGACCTGCTTCATCACCGAGAAGGAGCCCTGGAAGGAAGTCAACGAGGGCGACTTCGCCGGGCTCACCGTGCCGCCCAAGATCAAGAAGATGGGCTACAAGGGCGTGGAGTCAACCGAGCTGGTCTACGACGGCTACCGCTGCCCGCCCGAGCGGGTGCTCGGCGGCGAGGAGGCCGGCGTGGGGGAGGGCTTCGTGCAGATGATGGATGCCCTGGAGGTCGGCCGGGTCAACGTCGCCGCCCGCGGCGTGGGCATCGCCCAGCGCGCCCTGGAGCTGGCCCTGCGCTACAGCCAGGAGCGCAAGACCTTCGGCAAGCCGATTGCACAGCACCAGGCGATCCAGTTCAAGCTCGCCGACATGGCGACCAAGATCGAGGCAGCCCGCCTGCTCACCCGCAAGGCCGCACGGATGAAGGACGCCGGCGAGCGCTCCGACCTCGAGGCGGGGATGGCCAAGCTGCTCGCCTCAGAGACCGGCAAGGAGTGCGTGGAGGATTGCTTCCGCATCCACGGCGGCTACGGCTACTCGAAGGAGTATGAGATCGAGCGTCTTTACCGCGATGCGCCGCTGCTTTTGATCGGCGAGGGCACCTCGGAGATCCAGCGCATGGTGATTGGGAAAAAGTTGCTGCAGAGGCACAAGATCTAGCCCGATGGCCTCGACTTCCGACCTGATCAAGACCGCGGTCGAGCGATTTCAGGCCGAAGTCCCTGCGCTGCAAAACCTGAAACTGGTCTTCGGCCTGGAGCTGAAAGCCCGGCACGACATCCAGCTCTACCGGGTCGAGGTGCCGGGCCTGAAGATCACCAAGGACCTCGCTCAGGACGAGCGGGTCCTGGTCCAGATCGACCGCCCCCAGTTCAACGAGCTGGCCGAGCGTGGCACGCTGAAGAGCTACCGCAAGGCCTATGAGACCGGCCACATCAAGGCCAATGGCGACTCCAATGTGCTGAAGCTGATCGCCCAGGTGGTCGAGCGCCAGGAGCAGCGGGCGCGGCTGAAGAAAGTCCACTGAGCGCCCATCTCGCCGACAGCAGAGCGCGGCGCGGATAGCATCCCGCGTGGTTCATAACGACAGGAGACGAAGCCAAGAATGAGCGATCAGACGTATGAGTTGAGTACCGACCAGGCCGAGCGCGAGGCTTCCGGCGCCCACAGCTACGGTCGCTACCTGGAGGAGTTCGAGGTGGGGGCTGTCTACAAGCACTGGCCGGCAAAGACGGTGACCGAGGCCGATGACCATCTCTTCTGCCTGCTCACGATGAACCACCACCCGCTGCACATCAACGACATCTACGCGAAGCAATC
>DATLSM010000006.1:0-10923 GCA_035534175.1 Solirubrobacterales bacterium
GGGTAGACGGAGACCATCACGCTGTCGTGGTGGCCGTGGTAGGAGCCCTCGATCTTTAAGATCGTGTCGCGGCCGGTGGCGCCGCGGGCGAGGTGGACGGCGTCCATCGTCGCCTCGGTGCCGGAGTTGTTGAAGCGCCATTGAGGCAGGCCGAAGCGGCGGCTGAGCTCCTCCGCGACGAGGATCGAGCCCTCGGTCGGGGCGGCGAAGTGGGTGCCTTCGTCGATTCGCGCCTTGACCGCGGCGCCGACGACGGGGTTGGCATGGCCGATGCACATCACGCCAAAGCCGTTGTGGAAGTCGACGTATTCGTTGCCGTCGACGTCCCAGACCCGGCTTCCCCTTCCCCGCTTGAGGTAGACCGGCCAGGGATCGTTGGACTGGAAGGAGGAGGGGACGCCGCCAGGCATCGAGGCGACCGCGCGCTGGAAGGTCTGGGCCGAGTGGCCGGTGCGGTTGCGGAAACGCTCCTGCTGGGCCTCGGTCAGCGCCGCGATCCGCTTGCGCTCGATCTGGTCCACTGGGGAAAGCCTAGCCGCGGCGCAGCTGCGCTCGCTTGATCTTGCCGCTGGTGGTCTTCGGCAGCTCGGCGGCGAACTCGACGATGCGGGGGAACTTGTAGGGGGCGCTCTGGCGCTTGCAGTGCTCCTGCAGCTCGCGCGCCAGCTCCTCGCTCGGCTCGCGGTTGCGGGGGACGACGATTGCCCGGACCACGGCGCCGCGCTCGGGGTCCGGCGCGGCGACGGCGGCGGCCTCGGCGACATTGGGGTGGGAGAGCAGCGCCGACTCGACCTCGAAGGGGCCGATCCGGTAGCCGGAGGAGAGGATCACGTCGTCGTCGCGCCCTTCGAAGTAGAGGTAGCCCTCGCCATCGGTGCGGACCAGGTCGCCGGTGCCCCACCACTCGCCCGCGAAGCGCTCGCCGTCGAGATAGCGGGAAAAGAAGGTGGGGGAGGAGGAGGCCCGGAGCTGCAGCTCACCAGCCGCGATGCGGACCTCGATTCCCGGCAGGGGTTTGCCCATCGAGCCGGGCCGCACGGGCTCTCCCACAAGGTTGCCGGTTACCTGGCCGGTCTCGGTCTGGCCGTAGCCGTCGGCGGGCTCCAGGCCGGTTGCCTGGCGGAAGGCGGCGATCGTCTCAGGCTCCAGCGGCTCTCCGGCGGAGACCATGCGGCGCAGGGTGGGGAGGGGGCTCAGGGCGGTCCGCTTGGCCAGCATCCTGTACTCGGTCGGCGCCTGGCAAAGGACGCTGACCCCCAGCGCCTCGGCGATCTCAAGCCGCTCGGCGGGGTCAAAGCGCCCGTCGTGGATCACCGCGGCGGCGCCGGTCAACCAGGGGGCGAGGAAGACGTTGCGCGCCGACTTCGACCACCCGGTCGCCGTCGTACACCAGACCAGGTCACCCTGGCGCGAGCCGAGCCAGTGCTCGGCCTGGAGGCGCTGGCCGAGCAGGTAGCGGTAGGCGTGGAGGACTCCCCGCGGCTCACCGGTGGTGCCGGAGGTAAAGACGATCAGCGCCGGGTCCTCGGCCCCCATCTGCTCGACTTCGGCCGGCGTCTCCTGCTCGCGGTCCTCGTCGAGGACCAGGTCGACCTCGGCCATCGTCATCGCCGGGATCGCGCCCGGCAGCTCCCCCAGCAGGACCTCCTCGCCGACGCAAAGCTTCGGCGAGGCGGCGGCTGCGCGCAGCTCGAGGTCGTGGCGGCGCAGCTGGGTGTTGCAGGGCAGGGCGACCGCGCCCATCCGCCAGCAGGCGAGCAGGGTGAGCGCCCACTCGACCCGGTTGCCGACCAGGGTCATCACCACGTCGCCGCGTCCCACCCCGCGCGCCGCGAAGGCGCCGGAGAGCCCGGCGGAGTGGGCGATCAGTTCGCCGAAGTACCAGTCGCGGCGGTTGCCCTCGGCGTCGATCGCGACCAGGCCCAGGCGCGAGGCCGGGGCGCGCTCCATCACATCCTCGACGAAGTTCACCGGCGGCAGTCTGTCGCAGCGCCGCCTCTGAGGGCCGGGCGCTGGCCGCGCCCGCCCCTACCGCTCGTACAGCTTGACCACGCGGAGGGTGCCCTCGGGGGCGGCCTCGACGCAGAGATTGCAAAGGACGCACTCGTCCAGGTTGTCCTCGACGATCTCCACGCCGCTCTCGCTCGCCTTGAAGATGTCGACCGGGCAGACTTCGGCCAGCTTGGCGGCCAGGGCGGCGTCGGCCGCGATCGAGTCCTCGACCTCGACCTCGATGAAGATCGCGCTGCTCACCCGGTCGCTCCCAGCTTCTCCTTGACCGCCTCGGGGATCTCATCGATTCGCTCCACCACGCGGATGCCGGCTGCTTCCAGACGGGCGATCTTCTCCGTTGCGGTGTCCTCTTTGCCCTCGACGATCGTCCCGGCGTGGCCGAAGCTCATCCCCTTCATCTCCTCCTCGTCCATGAACTTGCCGGCCATGAAGGCGATGATCGGCAGGCGGCTGTCGTTCTCCTTCACCCAGGCGGAGAGCTGGGCCTCCATCCGCCCGCCCGGCTCGGTGTAGATCACGATCGCCCTGGTCTCCTTGTCGGCCTCGAAGTAGGGCATCAGCTCGGCGTAGGTGGAGCCGATGATCGCGTCGCCGCCGATCGATACCGCGGTGGAGACGCCGAGGCCCGCCTGGGTCAGCGAGGAGGAGATCTCGGTGGTCATCCCGCCGGAGCGGCTCATCACCCCGACCGGACCTGGGGCATATGCCTTGGCGGCGTCTTTGGCCGGGCCGCCGATTCCGCCCATCTTGCAGACGCCTGGGACGATCAGGCCGAGGCAGTTGGGACCGATGATCCGCGCTCCGCGCATCTGGGCCAGCTCGACCATCTGGGCCACGTCGCGGCGCGGGATGCGCTCGGTGACGACGACGATCAGCTTGATCTCGTTTTCGATCGCCTCGAGCACGGCGTCCTTGGTGAAGGCGGGGGGGACGGTGACGACCGAGCCCTCGATCCGGTCGCCGTGGTGCTCGACCGCCTGGGCGACGGTGTCAAATACCGGCACGCCGTGCACGTCGCGCCCCTTACGACCGGGGGTGACGCCGCCGACCACCCGGGAGCCGTAATCGAGGCACTCGCGGGTCAGGTTGACCGCCTCGCGCCCGGTGATCCCCTGGACGATGAAGGTCGTCTCCCGCGTCAACAGGATGCTCATCGAGAACCGCCCAAACCGGGCACCTGGCGCCGCGAATGCGAGCCAGCACAGCTCACGGTGGGGTGATCGGGGGGGAGCCGGAGCCGGGCCGGCGGGCGGAAATCTGCTCTGCTCATGGGCTCGATCCCTGGATCTTGGCCACCGCGCGGCCCGCCGCCTCCCACAGCGAGACGGAGCGGTCGCAGTACTCGACCCCGTAGCGCCCGAGGATCTTGAAGCCCTCCTCCTCCCAGGCGCCCGGGATGCGGAAGATGGCGATCGTCTCGGCCGGGTCCTTGCCCAACTCGATGCAGGCCTTGATCACGCCTCGGGCGACGATGTCTACCCGGGTGTTGGAGACGATCGACATCATCACCGCGATCTTCTCCACCCCGTCCTTTTGCAGGACCTCCTTGGCCAGGCCGCAGGCCTTGGCAACGGAGGGATTGCCGCCGATCTCCGAATAGTTGGCCGGCCTTCCCCCCTGGCTGCGGACCGCATCGGTCAGGGTCAGCGAGCCGCCGCCGGCGCCGATCACCAAACCCAGATTGCCGGAGAAGCCGTGGTCCTTGCCCTGGATCACACCGCGGTGGTCGGCGGCGTCGATCGCCGCGACGTTTCGCTCGAAGGCCGAGGGCTCATATGTCTCCCGCCCGTCGTCCTCGGCGATCTCCAACTGCCCGCGCAACAGCTTTTTCTGGCGCCCCAGCGCCTCGTTCTCCATCTCCATGTGAGCGTCGAGGGCGACGAAGCTGCCGTCGGCCAGCTCGGCCAGCGGGTTGATCTCCGCCAGGGTCATGTCGTAGTCACGAAAAAGACGGGCGAGCCTGGCGAGGATCGGCGTGGCGTGGTTGAGCTGGGAGCCCGTCACCCCGGTCGCCGCGATCGCCTGCTTGGCCTCGAAGTCAGAGATCGGCAGCAGGTTGGAGAGGTGGCCGCGGCCGACGTGGTCGGGATGGCTCTCGGCCACCTCCTCGATGTCGATGCCGCCCAGGTCGCTGAAGAGCATCAGCGGCCGCTTGGCGGTCCCGTCCCAGACGACCCCGGCGTAGTACTCCTGCTTGACCTCGGCCTTGGGGTCGACCAGCACCCCGCGCGGCATCTGGCCGTTGATCTCCAGCGTGAGGATCGCCTCGGCGTGCTCGGCGGCCTGCTCAGGCGTGTCGGCGAACTTCACGCCCCCGGCCTTCATCCGCCCCCCGCTCAGCACCTGGGACTTGATCACCACCGGCCCGCCGATCCCCTCGGCGACCGCGCGGGCCTGCTCGGCGCTCGTGCAGAAACCGTATTGAGTGACGGGAATCCCCGCCAGCTCGACGATCTTTCTGGCCTCGTACTCGAAGAAGCGCATCAGCGGCGCGCAACCCTATCCAACGGGTCCCTGGCGTGTAGCGGCTGGGATACTCCCTGGCGTGAGATCCGTCCAAATGGGGAGGAATATGAGCCGTTCGACTCGGCCCGCCGTGGTGGCGGCGCTATGCGCTGTGGGGATTCTCCTGGCAGGTTGTGGGGAAAAGGTGATCGACAACTCCAAGACCGAGGAAGCGATCCAGTCGAACCTGGAAAAAGTGCTCCACAACAAGGTTTCCTCGGTCTCCTGCCCATCCGGGCAAAAGGTCGAACCCGGGGCGACCTTCACCTGCGCGGTGAGCTTCGCCAAGGGCCAGCAGGCGACGGCGACGCTGAAGATCATCAATAAGGAAGCCGACGTCAAACTGATCAATCTACGAGCCAATAAGTAGAGTGGTCGGATGATCCAAATCTCCACGGCCACCGCGCCGACCACCCACGCCAAGCTCCTCGACTGGGTCGCAATGATCGCCGACCTGACCCAGCCCGACGCCGTCCATTGGTGCGACGGCTCGGCCGAGGAGTACGACTCCCTCGCCCAGACGCTGATCGAGACGGGCACCTTCGAGCGACTCTCCGAGGCCAAGCGCCCGAACTCCTACCTCGCCCTCTCTGACCCCGCCGACGTGGCCCGGGTCGAGGACCGCACCTTCATCTGCTCCGAGCGCGAGGAGGACGCCGGCCCGACCAACAACTGGTGTGACCCGGCGGAGATGCGCGAGAGGCTGGGCGGCCTCTTCAAGGGCTGCATGAGCGGCCGCACGATGTACGTGGTGCCCTTCTCGATGGGCCCGATCGGCTCCCCGATCTCCCACATCGGGGTGCAGCTCACCGACTCCCCCTACGTCGCCGCCTCGATGCGGATCATGACCCGGATGGGCGCCCCCGCCCTGGAGGCGCTGGGCGAGGGCGGCGAGTTCGTCCCCTGCGTGCACTCGGTCGGGATGCCGCTGGCCGAGGGTGTCGAGGACGTCCCCTGGCCCTGTAACAAGGACAACAAGTACATCGTCCACTACCCAAAGACGCGGGAGATCTGGTCCTTCGGTTCGGGCTACGGCGGCAACGCTCTGCTGGGCAAGAAGTGCTTCGCGCTGCGCATCGCCTCGGCGATGGCCCGCGATGAGGGCTGGCTGGCCGAGCACATGCTGATCCTCAAACTGACCTCGCCCGAGGGCACGGTCAAGTACGTGACCGGCGCCTTCCCCTCCGCCTGCGGCAAGACCAACCTGGCGATGCTGATTCCGACCCTGCCGGGCTGGAAGGTGGAGACGGTCGGCGACGACATCGCCTGGATGAAGTTCGGCTCCGATGGTCGCCTCTACGCGGTCAACCCCGAGGCCGGCTTCTTCGGCGTCGCCCCCAACACCAGCCACAAGACCAACCCCAATGCGATGGCGACGATCGAGCGCAACTCGATCTTCACCAACTGCGCCAAGACCGACGATGGTGACGTCTGGTGGGAGGGGATGACCGGCGAGGTGCCCGGGCACGCGATCGACTGGCACGGCAACGACTGGACCCCCGACACCGAGGACCCGGCTGCGCACCCCAACGCTCGTTTCACCACCCCGGCCTCCCAGTGCCCCTCGATTGCGCCGGAGTGGGAGGACCCCGCCGGCGTGCCGATCGACGCCTTCCTGCTCGGAGGGCGACGAGCGACCGTTGTGCCGCTGGTCCACGAGGCGTTTGACTGGGAGCACGCGGTCTTCATGGGGGCGACGATGTCCTCGGAGACCACCGCCGCCGCGGCCGGCGCGGTCGGGCAGCTGCGCTTTGACCCGATGGCGATGCTGCCCTTCTGCGGCTACAACATGGCCGATTACTTTGGCCACTGGCTGAAAGCCGGCGAACGCGAGGGAGCCCAGCTGCCCCGCGTCTTCTACGTCAACTGGTTCCGCAAAGGTGCCGATGGCAAGTTCCTCTGGCCCGGCTTTGGTGAGAACAGCCGAGTCCTGGAGTGGATCTTCCGCCGCTGTGAGGACTCCACCGAGGCCGTCGAGTCCCCAATCGGCTTGCTCCCCGCCGAGGGCGCGATCAACACCGATGGGCTCAACATCTCTGAGGAGGCGATGAGGGACCTTCTCTCCGTTGAAACGGACCTCGTCAAGGAGCAGCTCCCCCAGGTTAGGGAGCACCTGGCGAGGTTCGGCGACAAGCTCCCACCGCAGGTCACCGAGCAGCTGGAAGCGCTGGAAGAGCGCCTGGGCTAGAGCCCGTAATTCCAGGTCAGACGACGGTGCTTTACCGGGCAGAGCTCTGCCCTCCCGACTGCCAGCTCACCCTGATGCCGGATTGCGTCGGAGTGCTGCTTGCCGTCATTCATGAACTTCGCCGACCTCCAAGACCCTTGCGGTGACGTCGATACGCACCGCGCGGGCGACCTGCATTGCCCTTCTTCAGCCTGATCAGAGCTGTCGCCTGGCAGATCGGAAGTATCGAGTGGATCCCCGTGGTCTCCGCTGCCTGCACGGCCGAGCTGTAGGCGAGGCCTGCGCCGTTTAGTTCTCCAACTGGATCTGCGATTGCATACGGCGTTTCCCCTTCACCGCCGGGGGGCGGGGACCAGGTGTGGACGATCATCCCACTGATATTGCAGCCGGATCGCGGCAGCGTTTCGGCCAGTTCGTGAAGCAGCGGGGCCTGGCTCGAGGCTTTCGGACTGTTGACCTCAGTCAGGACGATCGGCGGGTCAAGTGAGTGGGCGGCTAAATCGCTGTTCAGGGCCCGCAGGCTCTTGTATACCTCGCGCTGCGGGCTTGCTTCTGCGCCCGATCAGACAGTCGCCGTCTTGGAGCGCCTGGCAAAAGAGCGCGGCGTCCCCGCCAACATCCGTGCTGACAACGGTTCCGAGTTGACCGCTGCGGTCCTGCGCGAATGGTGTCGACTCGGATCCACCGGCACCGCCTACATCGAGCCCGGCTCGCCCTGGCAAAACCCCTACGTGGAGTCCTTTAACTCCCGGCTTCGGGACGAGTTGCTCGACGTTGAGGTGTTCACCTGCCTGATCGAGGCGCAGGTCCTTGCCGCAGACTGGCGTGAGGACTACAACGCCAACCAGTCCTGGCCCGACCCCCTGAAATCATCCCAGCAGCCCGCCGGCCGCAGATCCGCCAGATTGCGCAGTACGCCCCCCGTTGCGGAAGCGCAGGCGCGGTGGTTGATGCGCTTGCAGCCACGCGAAAGCACTGATACCGTGCCTCACTCGTCCGGGGTTGATCCAGTGAGGGGGGTTGGGTGTGAGTGGACAGGATGTAGGTCGAACCTTGGGGCGTCGGCGTCTCGCCGTTGGATTCGGGCTTGCCGCGATCGCCGCGCTGACGTTGCTGGTGGCGGCTCCAGCCGCTTTCGCGGAAACCTTCACAGTCACCACGACCGCCGACGGAACAGGGACCTGCACGGTGTCCGTGTGCACGTTGCGCGAGGCTGTTGAAGCCGCCAATTCGGCTACTGAACCGAGCACCATCGTCGTGCCCCAGGGCACCTATGCATTGACCCAATCAGCAGCAGGCAGCGACCTCAAGATCGAAGGCAAAGTGACGATCCAAGGCGCTGGCGCAAGCCTTGTCAAGATCGAGAATGCTTCCGGGTGCGAATGTCGGGTGCTCTATATCAACAGCCCGTCAGTAACGATCTCGGGCGTCACGATCTCCGGCGGCTCAACCATTGAAAATGGGGGCGATGTCTCGTTCAAACCCAATGGAGGGGGTGTGCTGCGGCTGCATGGCGACGTGCTTAGCGAAGGCAAATCAGGGAGTCATGGCGGCGGCCTGTTCGTCGAAGAAGGGGCGCTCGAAATGTTCGACACGACCGTGAGCGGCAACAGCGCCAGTAAGGGTGGCGGCGTCTTTGACGAGAACGACAGCAGCGAACCCGCCGTGCTCGAACGAGACGCCTTCTTCGACAACTCGGCTGAAGAAGGTGGCGGGATCGACATCGAAATCGCAGAAGTTGCGATCACGAACTCGACCTTCAACGGCAATGGAGGCCCTTCGGCGATCGGTGGGGCAATCCTCATTGTCGTGGACGGCAATGTGAGGCTCCTCAATGACACCTTGTCCGGGGACATCGCGGCGCCCCAGAGCGGCGGCGCTGAGATTCACGCGACCCAGGGCCAAACACTTTCCATCGTCAACACGATCGTCGGCCCTGCCGCCGCAGGGCTCCAAGGCTCCGAGTGCGTCCTCGACATAAACCTGACCAGCGAATCCAACATCGACGCAGGCAACTCTTGCGGCTTCCAAGCCTCGGACGGAAGTCTCAACGAAACCGACCCGATGCTTGAACCGCTCGCCGATAACGGCGGCCCGACGAAGACGATGGCGCTGAAGTCAACCAGCCCCGCGATCGGCGCAGGCGCCAAAGCCCCCTGTCCTGCGATCGATCAGCGCGGCGTCACGCGACCTCAGCCGGGCGATGCGTCCTGCGACATCGGCGCCTATGAGTACAACGTGCCGGGAGGCGGCGAACAGCCAACTCCAATTCCCACTCCCACTCCCACGCCCACTCCCACTACTCCCACTACGACGACCAAGCCGGCCGCTGTCTGTTCAAAGGTCATGGCGAAGGCCACTAGCTTCAAGCCAAAGTTCCGCCCCGGCCCGGTGGTCCCCGGCGTGCGGGTTCGACTTGCGGCCGGGCAACCGTCGGTGCTCTCCGTCAAGGCGACGCTGCTGTGGCAGGAAGCAGGCAAAGCGCGGACCACAGGGTTGGGTAGCCTTACCGTCGACATCAACCGCTGGCGCCGCGTCCGCTTTGCGATCCCCGCCTCGCTGCGCGATCAGCTGCCACTTGGCACCCCGGTGAGCGTGAAGCTGCGCATCTCGGCGACCCCGAAGGGACAGAATGGCTGTAGCGCAACCCTGACGAACCGCACCATCCAAGCTTCCGTCGTCGAGGTCTTCCCCCACGCGGTCCAGTTCAAGCGTTCTCGCTGAGGATCCTTATCGTTTGGCATGATTGCGATAGCGCAGCTGAAGTTCCCGCATCGGACCAGTAGCGGGCGTCAGGGTTGCGCCTTGGTCGAGCCGCTGCTTGCGAGGCAACGCATGGTGGCGCGGGCTAGCTCGCTCCCAGCGGCGGCGCTCATGGCAGATAACCTGCCGCCTTGGCCGGATGGCTCGGCCGCGGCTTGGCGCCCAACGGCGGGCTCTGATGCTCGGGCCGCAGCAGGTAACGAGCCGTTTTCTCCCCCCGCTATAGAGGAGATCGCGGCCAGATCGGAGGCCGTTGAGACGCCGAGTGTGGCCAGACATAACCCCAGACCGCCGAGGATGAAGACATGATGGTCCTTCCTTTTTGAAGGGCCACTGGCGGCTGAGCGATCTCACTTGAGACCTCTGGCTTTGCGTCCTCGCCTCACGACGAGTTTGCCTTTTACAGTGTTAGCTGGTGGGTCGTTACGACCAGTATCGACATCAATCTTCCGGCTTGCCAGGGTGAGCGGACGAATGATCTCGATAGTCGGCGCCCGACTCCCTCGGTCTTGGAAATCCAGCTCGGCAGCGGCAACACCTATCCGATCGGTTCGACGGGTGCATTGCAGCGGGAGCAAGTTCGCCGCCGCCCGAGCAGGTTGCTGGCCGTGTAGGTCGCTCCACAGTAGGGGTTCGTGCAGCGTACCCGCTCCGCGTTGCCGGCTCGCCCTCCCGTGCCGGCGCGCTTGCCCTCATCCCGGCGCTTGGCACCGGTCGGCGGGCTTCGGTCGCACGGGCGCTTTGCGTTTGGCGGCCGGCCGTCGCCGCCGCGGCTTTGACCCGGCGCCGGCTTCAGCGGCGAGCTGGAGCTCCCAGCTGCGCAGCACGCCGAGCGCGGCGTCAGCACCTGCCTTGTACCGGGCGCCTGCCAGGTTCGCTGCGTGGCCGCCGTCCAATCTCCCCAGCACCTCTCATTCGGCCGCGCGCTCCGCGAGTTGTGCGAAACCCGCGGCATCTCCCAGGAGGAGCTGGCCTTCCGTGCCGGGCTGCACCGCAACTACGTCGGCTCCTGCGAGTGCCGGGAGATCAACCTCTCTTTCCGCGTGATCCTCCAGCTTGCCGCGGGGCTCCAGGTCAGCTTCGGCGAGATCGCCCAGCTCTACGAGCGAATTGAGGCGGCAGGAACAAGTGCGGCGCTGGCCGCCTGACAGCGCTTGCCCTACTTCTTCGAGCGCTCGGGGAGCAGCTACTTCCGCCAATGTCCCTCGCACCCGGTTCCGACCGGACACTCGATTAGACCGAGGAGGTCAGGATGTCGAGAGTCACGGAGGCCGGAATGGAAGAAGGAGCTCAGGAGGAGGTCCAGCGCGCCCAGCGGGAAACGCGCTGGAGCGCGCGGCGCAAGGAGGGGATCGTGATGCGCCTCTTGCGCGGCGAGTCACTTGACCTCCTGGCCCGCGAGTGCGGTCAGCCCGCCGGTGCGATCAGCGCCTGGCGAGAGGAGTTCCTGGCCG
>DATLSM010000007.1:0-77876 GCA_035534175.1 Solirubrobacterales bacterium
GCCGAGGCAATCGCGCTGATGATCCAAATAGCCATGAGCGCCGACCACACGATCAGCACCCAGGTCATCTTGCGCCAATGGGGACGCTTCATGGTTCAGTGGCGGGCGAGCAGCCATACGATCAGAGCCACCCCGCAGAGCAGGTAGAACACGCCGAGACCAATCGCCCACTTCGCCGTTCCTTCCCCGCGTTCGGTGTCTTCGGACTCGCTGATCTCATCCAATGCCATCACGCCGAACACGATTCCAAGGATAGGAAGCACAAAGGCGCAGATCAAAGCCGTGACGGCGAGGCGGTTTGCTTTGCCAGTCGGGCGAATCCGGGGTGGGGCCTCAGCCCATTGCGAATCTGGTCCAGTCGCATCGACCTCGACCTCCTCAACGTCGGGCACCTCGACCTCCTCGACCAAGATCTCTTCACGTCCGTACATGATCTCGCGCCAGCCCATCGCGCGACCCTATCTAGACGGAAGGCCGACCGTCAATGCCCTTGACTGGCGCATCTACTGGCGCACGGGTCCTATATCTGGCCCTCTATTGGCTTGCTAGAGCCAGATTCCTTAACTGCGGCCCAGGGATTTGAACCCCGACTACCTCGTCCAGAGCGAGGCGTGCTGCCATTACACCAGGCCGCAATGCAGAGCTCGGAGGATAGCCGCGAAACGCGCGCCGGAGGTTCAGACACCGATCTCGGATAGATCGCTGCCGGGGTCGGCTATCAGGTCGGTTGAAGCCGAAACGTCAACGCCGTCGGCGAGCATGCGGCGGGCCTCGGCGAGGTCTTCGGAGCGGCCCACGCTGAGCGCCCCTGCAACCCGGCCGTCCTTCAGGTACCAGAGCGAGAATTGCCCGGCATCGGGATCGCCGCGCCAGATCTCCTCCTCCCACTCCCGAGCTGGACCGATGTACTCGAGGCTCACCCAGTCTGCGAGGTCACTGAAGAAATAGGGAACGACGTCGTAGTCGCGGTCCTCGCCAAGCATGTTGCCGGCGGCGTGCATGCCCTGCTGCATCGCGACGTCCCAGTGCTCGACTCGCAGCCGCCGACCGTGGACCACACTCTCATAGGAGCAGCAATCGCCAGCCGCATAGACGCCGGCGGCCGATGTCTCGAGCTTTGCGTCGCAGACGATTCCGTCATCGACGTCCAGCCCAGCCCGCTGGGCCAGCATCGCGTCAGCTCGCACCCCGGCGCCGACCACGAC
The DNA here is from genome assembly GCA_035534175.1 of Solirubrobacterales bacterium. Classification (GTDB taxonomy): domain Bacteria; phylum Actinomycetota; class Thermoleophilia; order Solirubrobacterales; family 70-9; genus DATLSM01. The sequence goes on from DATLSM010000007.1 coordinate 1,206, forward strand.
CGCGTCGCACTCAACGCTCAATCCGCTCTTCGTCACCACTGCCCGAACCCGGCCGTCACCCTCGAAGGCGTCCAGTTCCTCGCCGCCGTGGACGGTGACGCCCCGCGACTCGAGCAACTCCTGGAACCAGCGGCCCGCCTTCTGACCGAAGGTCCGCGAAAGCGCCACATCCTCCATCATCACCATCGTGCACCGAACACCCTTCGCGCTCAGCGAGGCGGCGACCTCGGCGCCGATGTAGCTGCCGCCGATCAGCACCACGTGATCGGCGCCCTCAGCGTCGGCGCGGATCGCGTCGGAGTTGCCGAAGGCGCGCAGGTAGTGGATGCCCTCGTTCTCGGCACCCTCGACACGGAGGATGTTCACCATCGCGCCGGTGCCGAGCAGCGCCTTGCCGAAGGCAACCTTCTCACCGCCCTGCAGGGTCGCGCTGCGCGAAACCGGGTCGAACGACATCACGCTGCGCCCGCTCAGCAGCTCCACCCCGTTCTCCTCATACCATGAGGGCGGGTTGACGTAGGCGTCCTCGCGTGTCGCCTCTCCCCGCAGGTACTCCTTGGTCAGGGGCGGGCGTTCGTAGGGGGGCTCCGGCTCCCGTCCGACCAGCAGGATCGACCCCTCCGCCCCGCGCCGGCGCAGCTCGGCCGCGCAGTGGGCGCAGGCCATGCCGCCGCCGACCAGGAGGAAGTCGACTTCGCGCTCAGCCACCGTTGCCGATCTCATTCCCTCCCGGCCCGAAGAGCGCTTTGAGGTCGTCCTCCTTGCCGGGATCGAGCACGGCGAGCACCTCGTCGCCGGCCTCCAGCACGGTGTCGGGGCCGGGGACGAAGCCCTTACCGGAGCGCAGGATGGAGATCAGCAGGCTGCCTTCGGGCATTTCCAGGTCGCTGACCCGCCGTCCCGTCACCCCGGAGTCTCGGCCGAGCAACATCTCGATGATCTCCAGCTGCTCTTCCTGAAGATCGAGCAGGTGGACAAGCCCGTACTCCGGCACCTCGTGCTCCAGCAGGCGGAGGATGAGGTCGGTGGCGGAGACCGAGGGCCTGATGTCCAGCAGGTCGAAGTGCTGGCGGTTGCGGGGATTGTTGACCCGAGCGATCACTCGGTTGACCAGATACTTCTCGCGTGCGACCTGGCAGATCAGCATGTTGTCCTCGTCGTCCCCGGTGACGGCAATCACCATGTCCGCCCGCTGGATACCCGCCCGCTCCAGCACCCACAGCTCCGAGGCGTCGCCATAGGAAACGTTGTGCTCCAGCTCCTGCTCAACGGTCAGGTAACGGCGGCGGTTGCTCTCGATCACCGTCACCTCGTGCTCCTTGTCGAGCAGCTCCCGCGCCAGGTTCCAGCCGACCTTCCCCGCTCCGACGACGATGATGTACAAGCGACTCCCCCCTCTCCGTCGCTCAGGCGGCTTCCGCCGAGTCGCCGGGCTCGGGATCGCCGCCCCGCTCAGCGCCATCGCGGACCGCGTTCTCCAGCATGTCAATCGCCACTCGAGTGGGGCAGACCGTGTGCAAACCCTGGCGCTGGTACCACTCGGCCCGCAGCGGATCCAGCACCCTGGCGATCACGGTCGGCACCTTGTAGCAGCGCTGGGCGATCTGGGCGATGATGATGTTGGTGTTGTCGCCGTCCGTGGAGGCAATGAAGGCGTCCGCCTGTTCGACTCCGGCCGCGATCAGCGCCTCGGTCTCAAGGCCGGCTCCGACGGTGAAGTGGCCACCGAGGTCCTCCCAGCCCTTCTCCAGGCCGACCTCCAGGCGAGCGTGGGACTCCGGGTCCTCGTCGAGGCAGGACACCTCATGGCCCTCGCGCAACATCCCGCGAGCGACCGAAGAACCAACCCGGCCGCAGCCGACGATCAGGATGAACAAGACATCGGCGGATCGCGTTCCGCTCGCTCGCAATGAGTCAGATATGGATGCCTCGCTCGCTCCACGCCCAGGGGATACTAGATGGTTCCTAGTCGGTCACAGTGGCTTGGGCTGCGCGCTCGGACAGCATCTCCGGCGGGGCGGTCAGCAGCACACGGCAGGGAGATTTCTTCAGCACGTACTCGGTCGCGGCGCCGATCTCCGCGGGTTTCGCAGCGCCGACCCCTCCGTACATCGCCCCTCCCCTGATCTTGGTCGGCGGCTCGCCCCCGACGACGATCGCCTCGGCGTCGCTGCGCCGCGCAGCCTCGACGATGCCGGCGCCGACGTCGCGGGCGCGGATCATCTCCGCGCTGACCGCCACGTCCTCGTACTCCTCGCCGACCTGCTTGGCCCGCGCCAGAACCCGCCGCGCCTCCTCCTCCCGCTCCGGAGGCAGCGCCGCGTCCAGCGGCATGGTCAGCGGGACCTCGATCACGTAAACGATCTCCAGCTTGGAGTCAGGGCGCTCAGGGTCGGCCTGCTTCACCTCGGCCGCGGCGAGCCGCCCGGCGGTGGCGACGATGTCGTCGTCGAGCTCCGTGCCAAAGACGGGGACGAGGATGTTGCGGAAGGCGACCTCGGGCGCCTGCTTGATCAGGGACCGCTCGGTGACCGAGATCCGCTTGGTCAACGAGGTTTCCTCGAAGACCAGGCGGTAGACGACGTAGAAGACGAGACCGAAGGCCATCCAGCCGATCCCCACCCAGCGGGCGACGTTGTGGTAGGCCAGCACGCTGAGAAAGGCGAGCAGGCTGACCATCGCCGCGAACACCGCCGGAAGCGGAAGACTGGCGCCGCGCCAGGGGACGCTCCAGGGGATCCGGAACGGGCGCTGGCGATCGGGGTCCTTGAACCTGAGCCGGATGATCGAGAGATGGGCGATCGTGATCGTCAGGGTTACCCCGAAGGCGTAGATGCTGGCAAGCAACTTGACGCTGGTCGGCGCGACCAGGCCGATCGCGATCGCTCCCGAGATTGCGATCGCCACGTAGGGGGTGGCGTGTCGCCGCGTCAGCTTGCCCAGCCAGCTGGGGATCTGGCGGTTGATCGCCAGGGTGTAGATGTGACGGGAAACGCCGAGCATCGAGATGCTGGCCGCCCAGAAAAGCACCGGAGTGGCGACCAGGGCGACCATCCAGCGCATCACGTCGGCGACAGCGGCGGGATGGAAGGCGGAGACGACGCCCAGCACCGGCGCCTCGACATAGCGGCCGCCGAGCGCCGTCTCGGGCCCATGGGGGCCGGCGACCACGGGCACCGCCATCAGCGCGATTGCCGCCATCCCCGCATAGACCAGCGGCACCGAGATCGCCCCGAAGGAGACGATCCGCTTCAGATCGTGTGGCTCGACGTCGATGTCGGGGGCGAGGTCGGAGGCGGCCTCGATCCCGGCGTAGGCCAGCATGGCGACCACCGCCGAGTAGACGATGTCCCTGAAGCTCGGGCTGGCGAAGAGATTCAGCTGCGCCGTGAGGCGGTCGGGGTGCCAAACGACCAGCAGGCCGACGACGATCACCGCCAGCTGAAGACCGACGTCAGCGAGGGCGAGGAAGGCGAGCGAGCGCTGGCGCCCCCGCCCGGTGACGTTGAGGACATTGAGCACGCAGACGGCGACGATGACGAGGGCGGCGATGCCAATCTCGGGGCCAGGCTTGCCGAGGCCGGGTGAGATTGGCTCCAGGTAGTGGGGGACCGAGATCGCCGCCAGGGCGATCACGATCAGGTAGTCGATCAGAATCGCCCAGCCGGCGATGAAGGCGATCAGCTCGTTGAAGGCGTGACGGGCGAAGGTGGAGGAGCCACCGCGCTCGCGGAACATCGCGCCGCCCTCGACGTAGCTGAGCGTGGTCAGGGCGAAGAGCATGCCGGAAGCCAGGAAGATCAGCGGGGTGAGGCCGAGACCCCCGGCGGCAACCACCCCGAGGGCAAAGTAGATCGAGAATCCGACCGCCGAGTAGGCGGCCGCGAATAGCCAGGGGACGCCGAGGCCGCGTTGCAGCAGCGGCTCCGAGCGCGACTCCCTCCCTCCCTCCCTCCCGTTCATGGAACCAGGGGCGAGTGTCGCGGGGGCCGTGAACTCGAACGCCCGGCGCTCACCGCGGCCAGGGGAACACTCACCGATCCAGATGGGACGTTGCCCAAAGGCGCCCGGCGCCGACCGCGACGAAGGCGACGCCCATCACCACGCCGAGCGAGAGCGGCCCGCCGCCGGAGACGAGGGTGGCGATGAGGATGCCCAGGCCGAGGACGAGGAAGACAAACGAGAGGGCCCGGACCGAGCCGCGGTAGATCCCCTCCGGCGAAGCCATTGTCGAAATTCTAGGGTGCTCTCTGAACGTGGGCAGGACTCAGGTCCGCCGGCGAGGCGCAGCCGCAGAAGGCGAGCGCCAGCGCCAGCTCGTCGCGGAGCAGCTCGAGCACGTGCTGCGCACCCTGCGCGCCGGCGGTGGCGAGCCCCCAAAGAGCCGGGCGGCCGACAAGTACCGCGTCGGCTCCCAGTGCGAGGGCGATGGCGACGTCGGTACCGCGGCGCACGCCGCCGTCGACGAGGACGCTGGCCCGCCCATCGATCGCATCGACCACCTCCGGCAGGGCATCGGCGCCAGCCAGGACGCAATCCAGCTGGCGACCCCCGTGGTTGGAGACGATTACGCCGGCGGCCCCATGCTCGACGGCTAGCGCGGCGTCCTCAGCGCTCAGCACACCCTTCACCACCAAGGGCACACTGCACTCGGAGGCGATCGCATCGAGGTCCCGCCAGCCCAGCGAGGGGTCCATCAGGGCAAATGTCTCCTCGATCGTCACCTCGCGATCGCCGCCCAGCGCAGCGCTCACGCTCGGCACGCCCAGGCCCGCGGGGATCCTGAATCCAGTCCTCAGATCCCGCTCGCGACGACCCCCCGGCGGCGCGTCGACGGTGACCACAATCGCCTCGAAGCCGGCCTCCATCGCCTCCTCCATCAGCGCCCGGGTGACCCCCCTGTCGCGGAAGCAGTAGAGCTGGAACCAGCGCCGCCCATCGGGAACCTGAGCCGCGACCTCGCTCGGCCGTGCGGTGGCCAGAGTCGAGAGGCACATCACGGTCCCCGCCGCGGCGGCGGCGCGGGCCATCGCCACCTCACCCTCCTCGTCGGCCAGCCGCTGATAGGCCACCGGGGCGACCAGCACGGGCATCGAGAGGTCGGCCCCCAGGACGGTCGCGGCGGTCCGCGCCTTGCCCACCCCGGTCAGCACCCGTGGCCGCAACCGCCAACGACGCCAGGCTGCCACGTTGTCCCGCAGGGTCACCTCGTCGCAGGCGCCCCCGGCGAAGTAGCCCAGCGCCCCCGCCTCCAACTTCTCAGAGGCGAGCCTCTCGAAGTCAGAAACGTTGAGGGGAGCTTCGCGGCTCAGAAGTGGACGATGGGGATGATCAGGATCGCGACGATGTTCGCGACCTTGATCATCGGGTTGATCGCCGGCCCCGCGGTGTCCTTGTAGGGGTCGCCGACGGTGTCTCCGGTGACCGACGCGGCGTGGGCCTCGGAGCCCTTGCCGCCGTGGGCGCCATCCTCGATCAGCTTCTTGGCGTTGTCCCAGGCGCCGCCACCGGCGGTCATCGAGATCGCGGCGAACAGGCCGACGACGATGACTCCGATCAGCAGGCCGCCGAGCGCGTTGACGCTGAGCAGCCCGACGATCACCGGCACGACGATCGGGATCAGCGCCGGCAGGATCATCTCCTTCTGGGCGGCGGCGGTGACGATCGCGACCGTCCTGCCGTACTCGGGTTTCTCCGTGCCCTCCATGATCCCGGGGTGCTCGCGGAACTGCCTGCGCACCTCCTCGACCACCTGACCGCCGGCACGGCCGACCGCCTCAATCGCGAAGGCGACGAACAGGTAGACCATCATGCCGCCGATGATCAGCCCGATCAGAACTTCGGGGCTGGTCAGGCGAAAGAGGTTGCTGAGGTCGAAGCCCGCCGGGGCGTGGTCGCCCAATTCGCTTTTGAAGGCGGCGAACAGGACCAGCGCCGCGAGTGCGGCGGAGCCAATCGCGTAGCCCTTGGTCACCGCCTTGGTCGTGTTGCCGACCGCGTCGAGCGGGTCGGTGACGTTGCGCACGGACTCGGGCAGGTCGGCCATCTCGGCGATGCCGCCGGCGTTGTCGGTGATCGGCCCGAAGGCGTCGAGAGCGACGATCAGGCCGCAGAGCGAGAGCTGCCCCATCACCGCGATGCCGATGCCGTAGATCCCGGCGAGCTCGTTGGCGCCGAGGATCGCCAGCGCCAGCACCAGGGCCGGCGCCGCGGTCGACTGATAGCCCTGGGCGAGCCCCTGGATGATGTTTGTCGCGTGGCCGGTCTCCGACGCCTTGGCAATCGTGCGCACCGGCCGGAAGCGGGTCGAGGTGTAGTAGTCGGTGATCACGAAGAGCAGCGCGGTTACGGCGACGCCGATCACGGCGCACAGCCATAGGTCGGTTGTGGTCACCGTCTTTGCCGCGGTGCTGAGGCCAAGCCGCACCGGGTCGGCCATCAGCCACTTGGTGACCGGGTAGAAGGCGGCGATCGAGATGAGCCCCGAGACGACCAGGCCCTGGTACAACGCCCCCTCAACGCGATCGGACTTGGTCCGCACCGAGAGAGCCCCGATAATCGAGGCGATGATCGCGACGGCGCCGATCACCAGGGGGAAGATCGCCACCTCGCGGGAGTAAGCGCCGCCGGCGCCGGTGAAGGTGAGTACCCCGAGCAGCATCACGGCGACCGAGGTGACCGCGTAGGTCTCGAAGAGGTCTGCCGCCATCCCGGCGCAGTCACCGACGTTGTCACCGACGTTGTCGGCGATCACCGCCGGGTTGCGTGGGTCGTCCTCGGGGATCCCGGCCTCGACCTTGCCCACCAGGTCGGCGCCGACGTCGGCGGCCTTGGTGAAGATGCCACCGCCGAGTCGGGCGAAGACGGAGATCAGCGAGCCGCCGAAGCCGAGGCCGATCAGCGCGTCGACCGCCTCCTTGTCGGTGCTGCCGGTGATGATCAGAAGACCGAAGTAGCCGGCGACGCCGAACAGCGCCAGGCCAACCACCAGCAGGCCGGTGACAGATCCGCCCTTGAAGGCCACGTCGAGCGCCGGCGGAACGCCGCCGCGCGCTGCCTCGGCGACACGGGAGTTGGCGCGCACCGAAAGGTTCATGCCGATGAAACCGGCCGAGCCGGAGAGGAAGCCACCGATCACAAAGCCGATCGCGGTCTTGTAGTCCTGCAGAACCCAGAGCACGATCGCCAGCGGCACGGCGACGGCGGCGATGATCGTGTACTGGCGGGTGAGGTAGGCCTTGGCGCCTTCCTGCACCGCTCCCGAGATTTCCTGCATGCGCTCGTTGCCCGGCGATTTCGCCAGCAGGCGCCGGGTGATCACCATTCCATACACCACCGCCGCCCCGGCGCAGACGAGCGCGACGACGACTCCGTAATCGGTCAAAAACTTGGTCAAGTCAGGCCCTCCGTCGGAAGTGAGCGGCGCGGGAGTCTATATGCGAGTGCGGCACCCTCGCCCCCCGACCCGTCTAGGCCAAAACGTCTAGGCCGGTTTCGCGGCGCCCTCGGCAACCGAATAGGTGCGCTTGGTCTCCGCCACGGCGTCGCGGTAGATTTCCTCGATCGCGAGCCCGGAGTCGAGCGCCTCGCGCGCCCGCTGGGCGCCGTTTCGCTCGGGCAACTCGACCTCGATCCCCAGCCGCGCGCGGGCTGGCTCGGTCCAGGCCAGCACCCGCTCCAGCTCCGCCCGGGTCTCCACCTCGGCCCCGCGGCGGAAGTCGATCGTGCGCCCACTCATGCCATGGCGGATCGCCCGCCAGAGGTTCTCCTCAATCGCCCGGTCAGAGAGCGGCGGCGCGGCGCCGTCGTAGCCGCTCTCGTCGTAGTCGAGCGCGGCCTGAGCGATGCAGGCGGCGATCAAGCCGGCGAGGGCGAACGACTCGTCTCCCCTGGTCTGCGCGTCGCAGATCCGCACCTCGACGGTGCCGAAATGGTGGTGGGGACGGACGCTCCACCAGAGCTGGGTCGACTCGACGATCGAGCCCGACCGCTCCAGCGTCCCGACGAACTCGGCGTAGCGATCCCAGTCGATGAACGGGGAGGGAACGCCGCAGCGGGGGAAGGTGCGGGTGAAGATCTCGGTGCGAACGGTGTGCAGGCCGGTGTCGTGGCGGTCGAGGAACGGTGAGTTGGCCGAGACTGCGAGCAGCAGCGGCAACAGCTCACGAATTCGGTCGCAAACCGCGATCGCCCGATCGGCTCCCCGCACTCCCATGTGGACGTGAGTGCTCCAGGTGTTGTTTCTCTGCGCCACCCAGCCGAGTTCGTGGCGCAAGCGCGAGTAGTGCGGGGTGTCGATGATCCGCTGATCGAGGTAGCTGGCCCAGGGATGGGTGCCCATCGCGCCCAGCGCCAGGCCCATTCCCGCGGTGAGCTCGAACAACCGGGCGCGACGCTGGCGCTGATTGGCCACCGCCGCGGAAAAGGTCTCCGCCCGCCCCGAGCGGATCTCGATCTCGGAGGCGATCAGCTCACCCGCCGCCCACTCGGCGAGCACCTCGTCCTCCTGGCAGGCCGCGAAGACGTCCTCGAAGCGATGCTCGAGCTCCAGTGTCACGGGATCAAGCAGCGCGAACTCCTCCTCCAGGCCGACCGTGAAGTCGGTGGAGGCCTCGAATCGCTCGCGCACGAGGTCGAGATCGAGGGACATCAGAGACCGCGCCCTGCTCGCGGCGCAAAGAGACAGCGGTGGATGCGTGCGAGCTGCGCGCTCAAGGTCTCAGGCGAGATAGAAGTAAAGGGCGTAGAGCAGGTCGACCGCGGGGCTGGAGGTGTGGACGGTCACCTCGGGTGGCACCTGGAGCAGTTGCTCGGAGTAGTTGAAGATGATCTTGACTCCGGCCTCGACCAGGCGATCGGCGACGTCCTGAGCCGCGGCGGCGGGGACGGCGAGCACCCCGACCACGATCTCCTCCTTGGCGACCACCTCCTCCAGAGCGCCAAAGTCGCGCACCGCCAGGCTGCCGACCTCGGTGCCGACGACGGCCGGATCGACGTCGAACATGGCGACGACCTGGAAGCCGTGGTCGGCGAAGATGTCAGAGCTGGCGATCGCCTGACCGAGATTGCCGGCGCCAAAGAGGGCGATGTTGTGCTGGCCGGAGGTGCGGAGGATCTTGCGGATCTCCGCCACCAGGGACTCGACGTTGTAGCCCACGCCCCGCTTGCCGAACTTGCCGAAGCCGGAGAGATCGCGGCGGATCTGGGTCGGGTTGATGTGGGTGTACTCCGAGAGCTCCTGCGAGGAGATCGTCTCCCGCCCCATCTTGCGCGCCTGGGTTAGGACCTGGAGGTAGCGCGAGAGTCGCGCCGCCACGCCGAGCGAGAGCCGCTCGCCGTCGACGATCAGACCCTCGGGCACGTCACGCTCCTCGATCCCCTGCGCCATCGGAGCCCACGATATCGAGCCTCGCCCGGAGACCGACCTCGTCGAGCAGCAGCTCGGAGACGGACTCGCCGTCCACCTCGACCACGGGGATCCTCTCCAGGTGGGCGCGCAGCAGCGCTTCGTCGGTCTCGATATCGACCTCGCGCAGCTCGAAGCGATAGCCCTCGCAGCGGAGCGCGACGATCGCCGCCAGCGCCTCTTCGCAGAGATGGCAGCCAGGGCGCGAGTAGACCGTGACAACGGTCACCCGTCGCCCAAATCCACCGTTCGCCCCTCATTCGCCGCGCGAATGATCGGATCTGGTCGCACGCTCACTCCGCTCTCCCATTGCCCTTGGAGGGGAACCCGTCAAGCGAGAGATAGGTGGGATAGGGCAGTGAGGGGGCAAAGCGGGCGGCGGAGCCGACCATCGCCGCGTTGTCGGTGCACAGCTCGCGCGGGACCAGCTTCAGCCGCAGGCCGAGCCGCTCGCACAAGGCTGCCACCGCGTCGCGCAGCGGCCCGTTTGCCGCAACTCCGCCGCCCAGCGCCACCGCCTCCCAGCCGCCCCGCCGGATGGCTCGCTCGAGCTTGGCCACCAACTGGCCGACCACCGCCGCCTGGAAGGAGGCGGCGAGGTCGGCGCCCCGCTCCCGCACACGATCCTCGCCCAAATCCCGGCAGCGGTAGACGAGCGCCGTCTTCAGGCCGCTGAAACTGAAGTCAAGACCAGGGTCACGGGCCATCGCCACGGGTAGCTCAAAGGCCTCCGGATCGCCGCCGAGCGCCAGCCGCTCCAGAGCCGGGCCGCCGGGGTAACCGAGCCCCAGCATGCGAGCCGCCTTGTCAAAGGCCTCTCCCGCGGCGTCATCGAGTGTCTGGCCGAGGATTTCGTGGCTGTGGTGGTCGCCGACCGCCGCGATCATGGTGTGTCCACCACTGGCCAGGAGGCAGAGGAAGGGCGGCTCCAGTGGCTCGGGCTCGAGGAAGTTGGCGGCGACATGTCCCTGCAGATGATCGACCGGAATCAGTGGCAGCCTGCGCGGGGCGGCGATCGCCTTCGCAGCGCTGACCCCGACCAGCAGGGCGCCGATCAGGCCGGGGCCGGCGGTGACCGCCACCGCCTCGACCTGAGCGAGCGAAACACCGGCCTGGGCGAGCGCCGCCTCGATCACCGGCGCGGTCAGCTCGAGGTGGTGACGGGAGGCGACCTCCGGAACCACACCGCCGAATCCGGCGTGGGCGGCGGCCTGGGAGGAGATCACATTGGAGCGAATGCGCGGCCCGTCGAGGACAGCCGCGCAGGTGTCATCGCAGGAGGTCTCAACCGCCAGAACCAATTCAGCCCGCGCGCTCAGCTCTCGCTCCCTCGCATTCATGATCAGCGGCTATCTTGCCCGCTCTCGCGTACGCCGCGGCGCGGTCGGGGCGCTAATCCAGCCACATGATCAGCGCATCCTCGCCATTGTCGTGGTAGTAGCGGGGACGTATGCCGGCGGAGCGAAAACCGAAGCGCTCATACATCGCGATCGCCGCCAGGTTCGAGACCCGCACCTCGAGGGTGAACGGCAACTCACCCCGCGCCTCCTTGAGCAGCCTGGCGATCAGCCGACTGGCCACCCCCGAACGGCGGCTCTCCGGTGCGACGGCAATATTCATCAGGTGCCAGACCTGGTCATAGCGCGAACAGACGACGTAGCCGAGCAGCTCCTCCCCAGCGGTTGCCGCGAGGCAGATCCCCGAAGGCTTGGACAGCTCCAGCACGAACATCGCCAGCGACCAGGGGGTGGGGAAGGAGCGCCGCTCGATCGCGATCACGGCGGGCAGGTCGCTGTAGGCAAGGCGCCTCACCCCGAACTCGCCGGATACCTCACTCGGCTGTCTGGACAGTGTCTCGCTCACGCCACCGCACCGCGTCGGGGGGCCTCAGATAGATCGGGGAGAGCGGGCCCGCAGCCTCCACCTTCCCGGCCGCTGCAAGCGCGCAGATGTGTCGCGCCGCGACCCGGTGCACGGGATCGGCGTCGTCGGGAATCTCGACGCCACGCCCGGCCAGCTCCTGGCGAAATCGTAGCGCCCCGGATCCGGCGGCCAGCGGCGGGCTGGGCAGCTCCCCCACCCGCGCCGCGAGATCGGCGGGAGAGGCGACCAGCGGCTCCCAGAGCCGGTCGCCGGTCGCCGAGTAGAGCGCCGCGAAAACCTCGCCCCGGCGGGCGTCGAGGACAGCGAGGAGCTCGCCGCTCCCACTGCCGCGCTCGCCCAGGGCGCGGGCGATCGCGTCGAGCGTGCAGGCGCCCACCGCCGGCAGGCCGGTGCTCTGCGCCAGGCCCCGCGCCGTGGCGATCGCGATCCTCACCCCGGTGAACGAGCCGGGCCCCAGGCCGGTCGCGATCAGGTCGACCTGATCCCAGCCACCGGCTGCCGCGATCGCGCGCTCGACCTCCACCAGCAGCGCCGCCGAATGCCGCGGCCTGCCGTCCGCCGACACGCCGAGCGAGGATTCGTGCAGCACGGCCCCGTCGCGGCTGGCGCAAACGGCGGTGTCACCGGTCGCAGTGTCGAAGCCGACGACGACCAGCTCGCGACTACCTCCCGACGGTGAAGTAGGAGGAGCCGACGCGCTTACCGTTGACGAACCAGCTCACCCTGTGTTTGCCTGGAATGTCGGAGGTGATCTTGTTCACGTACAGCGTCCCTCTGATCGCTTCCTGTTTTTGCGCGCAGAGGTTTTTCCCGGTTGGGAACTTGACGCAAACCGAGTAGAAGACGTCGCCGTCGAAGCTCTCGAAAAAAGCGCCCTTTTTGCTCTTCCGCGGACAGGTGTGGGCTTCCGCCGTGTGTTCGGAGATGCCGCAGCCGACGTAGTGCTTGTAGGCCGGGGTCCCCGCCCCCGCCGTGGCAGGCGCTGCGCTAGCGAGCAGGGCAACCCCCAGCACCGTGGCCGCCAGCGCATTCAGTCCCTTCATGCGGAAATCCCCCCTTCCGGTCGAGTTTGGTGGCCGATGCTACAGCGCGCTTTCACATTCCCAAACACGCCCAGGAGACCGTGGATGCGCCTATCGCGGGAGTATGCTGCGGGTCCCTCGTCGCGAAAGGAGACCTGAGTTGAGGAGATTCGCTCACCGGGCGCCGCCACTGGTCGCCACGCTGGCGCTGGCGGCGATCTGCATGCTGGTCGCCGGCTGTGGCGGCTCCAGTACGGCCAGCAGCATCACCAACCAGGTCAGCAAGGCCAAGGAAGATGCGAACAAGGCCTTGCAGGAAGGTCAGAAGCAACTGAACAAGGCGACCGTTCAGGGTCAGAAGGCGCTGCGAGAAGTTCAGAGCAAGGGCAATCAGACAATCGAAAAGGCCAAGAAGGAGCTGAAGGGCAACAAGGTCAGCAACGAAGCCGGGAAGAAGCTAAACGAAGCCAAGAGCAAGGTCAGCGAAGCGCTGGAAAAGGCCAAGCAACAGCTGAAGGGCGCGGGCTGAGGGGGATCATCCGAACTCGATCTCCCGTCGATCGCCGCCGGCGTGACTGAGTCGCACCTCAAGCGCCGGCCGGTTGAGGCACGGTTCTGCCACCGCCGGCCACTCGATGAAGGCGACACCATCAGGGCCGAGGTAGTCCTCGAGCAGAGCGGGGTCCTCATCCTCCAGGCCGTCCAACCGGTAAAGGTCCAGGTGGGACACGGGCAGTCGCCCACCGCGGTAGCGCTGTCCGATGGTGAAGGTCGGGGAGGTGACCGGCCCCTCAACCCCCAGCGCCCGGCAGGCGCCACGGATCAGGGTCGTCTTGCCTGCTCCGAGCTCGCCGCTGACCAGGATGACGTCCCCGGGCCCCAGCCCTGCGGCGATCCGCGCTCCCAGGGCTTCGGTCTGCGCCGAGGAGCCCGAGATCACCCGCCGCCGCCTCCTGGGCTCAGGCTCACTCGCGCTCACTCATGATCACCGCAGACCTTGCTCGAAAGAGCGCGACCGGGGTGGCTTAGCGCCGGCACTTCCACTCAGCCGAAGATGTCGAGCTGGTCGGCCGGGGGAGGCGATGGAGGGTCGGTCGCCTCGATCTGCTCCTCCAGGGCCGAGCCCAGCGGCGCCGGCGAGGGGCCGGAGAGCAGGGCTGGGATGCGCTCGAAGTCGCTGCGCAGGGTCTCCTTCACTGAGGGAGAGCGCAGCGCCGCCGCGGGGTGAATTAGGGGAAGCAAGAAGACGGTGTGAGAGCCCAGCTCGTGCACCTGCGGCGTCCCCCGGACCTTGGTGATCCCGGCGGGGCTGCCGCTCAGCAGTTTGGTGGCGAAGTTGCCCAGGGTGCAGAGGACCTTGGGCTCGATCAGGCGCACCTGCTCGAACAGGTAGGGCCGACAGGCTTCTATCTCCAGCGGCTGGGGGTCTCGATTTTCCGGGGGCCTCGACTTGAGCACGTTGGCGATGAAGACGTCCTCCCGCGCCAGGCCGATACCCCCCAGCAGCTCGGTCAGCAGCTGGCCGGCGCGGCCGACGAAGGGCAGGCCCCGTCGGTCCTCCTCGGCCCCCGGCGCCTCGCCGACGAACATCAGGTCGGCGTCGGCGTCGCCGGCCCCGAAGACCGCCTTGGTGCGCGTCTCGTGCAGGGGGCACCTGGTGCACGCCCCGACCTCCCTGTAGAGGTCGACAAGGCTGGCACGCCGTTGCTCGACCGAGGGGCTCACTGCGAGCCCCCGCCGCGCCTGGGAGGTGGGATTTCCCCCCTCGCCCGCTTGCGCTTCGTCTCGGCCAGCCGCTCACCGTGAGCCGCTTCGCGCTCTCCTCGCATCGACTCGTTGGACTTCACCCGCCCACCCCGAGGCTGGCGGCCCGGCGGGGCTACCTGAGAGATCACCCGTCGCGTCCGTCGCGATTGGCATTTGGGGCAAGGGGGACCGTCCGCTTCCCGGGAGAGGAGCTCCTCAAAGCGGCTCCCGCATTCCTCGCACTCGTACTCGTATATCGGCATCTGGTTCTTTATAATCGCTCGAAGGCCGTGACCCCAAGGGCATGGACCCCCATGGACTCCAATTACAGCGAATCCCTGCTGGCGACAAGAGGCGGCGTGCCGACGATCCGCTCCAAGGCGGAGTTGCGCGATGCGCTGAGCGACGCGCGCGCCAACGGGCGCTCGGTCGGCCTGGTCCCGACCATGGGCTGTCTGCATCAGGGACACCTCTCGCTGCTGCGAGCCGCCCACGCCGAATGCGATGTGGTGGTCATGAGCCTCTTCGTCAACCCCACCCAGTTTGGACCCGATGAGGATCTGGATCGCTACCCGCGCGACGAGGAGCGCGACGCGCGGCTGGCCGCCGATGCCGGCGCTGCCCTGATCTATGCGCCGGCTGTGGAGGAGGTCTACCCCTCGGGTTTCGCGACCCAGGTCGAGGTGAGCGGCGATCTCAGCCAGGTCCTCGACGGAGACCCGGCAAGACGGGGCGCCCGCCACTTCCGCGGCGTGGCCACCATTGTCGCCAAGCTCTTCAACACCGTCCAGCCCGACGTCGCCTACTTCGGCCAAAAGGATGCCCAGCAGGCGGTGCTGATCCGTCGTATGGCGCGCGACCTCGACTTCCCGGTGCGAATCGAGGTGCTGCCCACGGTGCGCGAGGCGGACGGCCTGGCGATGAGCTCACGCAACTCCTACCTCGGAGAGGAGGATCGGCGGCGTGCCGCGGCGCTCTCGCGAGCGCTGCGCGCCGCCGAGCAGGGGGCGCGGGCCGGCTCGCTGACCACCGGCCTCGCCGCCGCCCGGCGCCAGCTGGCCGCGGCGGGTATCGAGCCCGAGTACCTGGAGGCGCGCGACGCGGAAGAGCTCAGCCCGGCGGTCGAGCTCAACGGCCGGCCGATCCTGATCGCGGTGGCCGCCCAGATCGGCGGCGCCCGCCTGATCGACAACGTCCTGATCCAACCCTGAAGCTGCAAGAGGGGAGCCATATGCAAAGACAGATGCTCAAGTCGAAGATCCACCGGGCCACGGTGACCGACTGCGATGTCGATTACATCGGCAGCATCACGGTCGACACCGAGCTGATGGCCGCAGCCGACCTGATCACCAATGAGCAGGTCCACGTCTGGGACATCGACAACGGCGCTCGCTTTGTCACCTACGTGATCGACGGCGAGGCGGGCTCGGGGACGATGCAGGTCAACGGCGCCGCGGCCCACCTGACCCGGCCCGGCGACAAGATCATCGTCGCCTCCTTCGGCGCCTATGACGAGAGCGACCTCGAGCGCTACTCCCCGGTCGTCGTCCACGTCGACGACAGCAACCGCACCATCGCGGTGGATAGCCATCCGGAGGTTCTTCTCTCATGAGTTCGGGCCTGCGCCAGCAGACCGTCACGGCGACCGCGGAGCGCCTGCCGATCACTCTCCCCCGGCTCGCCGAGATGAAGGAGGCCGGCGAGCCGATCGTGATGGTCACCGCCTATGACTATCCCTCGGCGAAGGCGGCCGAGGAGGCCGGCGTTGACCTGGTCCTGGTGGGCGACACCGCGGCGATGGTCGTCCTCGGGTACCCGGGGACCGAGCCGGTCTCGATGGACGAGATGGTGATGCTGGGAAAGGCGGTCCGCCGCGGCCTGAGGGCGCCGCTGATGGTCGGCGACATGCCGATGGGCAGCTACGAGGCGAGCAACGAGCTGGCGGTTGGCAACGCCCAGCGCCTGGTCAAGGAGACCGGCTGCCAGGTTGTCAAGCTGGAGGCCGGGGGGACGTCGGTCGAGCGGGCGCGGGCGATCGTGCGGTCGGGGATTCCGGTGATGGGCCACGTCGGCCTTACGCCGCAGACGGCCACCGCCCTCGGCGGCTACAAAACCCAGGGCAAGACCGCCCCGGGGGCGATTCGACTCTGCGAGGACGCCCTGGCGCTTCAATCGGTCGGGTGCTTCGCGATCGTCTTCGAGGCCGTTCCCGCGGCAATCACCGAGGCGATCGTGGAGAAGCTTGAGATCCCCACGATCGGCATCGGCGCCGGTCCGGCGACCGCCGGCCAGGTGCTGGTATTCCACGACCTGCTGGGGATAACGACCGGCCGGATGGCGAAGTTCGTCAAACGCTACGCCGACATCCACGCGGCGATGGTGCGCGGGTTGAGCGACTACACGAGCGAGGTGCGCTCGCGCCATTTCCCCGAGCCCCAGCACGTCTACAGCATCGAGCCGGCCGAGCTGGCGGAGTTCAGGCGCTACCTGGAGCAGGAGAGCCTGGCGTCGCAAAAGGCCTGGGATTGGGAGCCGCTGCCCTAGTCTGGGGTTTGGGTCGGGGCTCCGCTAGCCCTCCGGCGGGCTCCATCTGACCTGCCTCAGGATCCTGGCCGGCGCGCCGGCGGCGATCACTCCAGGCGGCAGGGAGGCCGTCACCACGGAGTTGGCGCCGATCACGCAGCGCTCGCCCACCGTGACGCCGCCGGTGACGACGCAGTTCACCCCGAACCAACAGTTGGAGCCGATCTCCACCGGGCCATTGGGGGTGAAGCCCTGCTGGGTAACCGGGATGCGAGGATCGTCGAATCGGTGCTCGGCGTCGCCGATGAAGCAGCCATTGGCGAGCATCGTGTGGTCGCCGATCGTGATCCGCTCGTAGGCGGCGAGCATCGTGTTGCGGTTGAGAAAGCAGCCGGCGCCGATCTCGATCCTCGCCTCTGGAGCGAGGGTCAGCCAGCAGCCCGGCTCCAGCAGCGTGCCTTCGCCAATTCTCAGACGCCCCTCCCCGAGCGCCTCCAACACCTCGCCCTCGATCGGCGGGCGGATGAAGAAGCCGCCGCGGGCGGCGTGGCGGGCGAGTTGCCAGCGGCGCAGGGCCCGGTGGTTTCGCTCATACCAGCGGCGCTTCGCCCACCAGACCCGCCACCCCCGCTCCGTCATCCAGAACAAGGTTACGACGTAGACTGCCGACGTGGCTGAGCTGCGGGGGGGAATCGATCTCGGCGGGACCAAGATCCAGACGGCGATCGTCGACGGCGGCGCCGGGGTCGTGGGGGAGGCGCGCCACCCGACGCCCACCAGCGGCGGCCCGCAGGACGTGGCGGGCGCGATGGCCGCCGCGCTGCGCGAGGCGGCCGGGGCAGCGGGGGTCGATATCGGCGCGCTTGAGGGCGTTGGCGTCGGCTCGCCCGGCGAGGTGGACGGGACGACGGGCGTCGTCTCCGCTGCTCGCAACCTGCCCGGCTGGGAGGGCAGCTTTCCCCTGGCTGAAGTCCTGAAGAAGGACCTGGGCACCGAGGTGCGGCTCGGCAATGACGTTCAGGTCGCCACCGAAGCCGAGTTTCACCTCGGCGCGGGCAGGGAGTTCCACAGCCTGATCGGAGTCTTCTGGGGGACCGGCGTCGGCGGAGGGCTGGTGCTCGACGACAAACCGTGGCTGGGCCGCGGCGCCGCCGGGGAGATCGGTCACATGGTCGTCAAGCGCGGCGGGGCGAAGTGCCCCTGCGGACGCAAGGGCTGCCTGGAGGCCTATGCGGGGCGGGCTGCGATGGAGGGCGAGGCGCGGCGACAGCACGAGGAGGGAGTCAAGACCGACCTCTTCAAGCTGATGGACAAACACGGCCGCGACCGGTTGACCAGCGGCATCTGGGAGCGAGCGCTCGACCAGGGTGACCAGCTGGCCGAGGACCTGATCCAGCGCGCCGTCGAGGCCCTGGGCACCGGGATCGCCTCGGCCGTCAACCTGCTGGACCCCGAGGCGGTGATCATCGGCGGTGGGCTCGGGGGCCGCTTCGGCGATCGCTACATGGAGCCGCTGACCAAGGAGATGGGCAAGCACCTCTTCCTCGACGAGCGCCCTCCCGCCGTACGGGTCGCTTCCCTGGGCGACCTGGGGGGAGCGATCGGCGCCTCCCTGCTGTTCGCCCGGTCCCGATAGGGCCCTTCCTCGACCTCAGGCCGCCACCGGCTCGCGGCGCTTTCGCTTCTTCGCTTTCGGCTCGAGCAGGCCGGCGAGGAACCTGCCGGTGTGGGAGGACTCGACCGCAGCGACGTCCTCGGGGGTGCCGGTGGCGACCACCTCTCCCCCCTCCTCCCCTCCCTCCGGGCCGAGATCGATCAACCGATCGGCGGTCTTGATCACGTCAAGGTTGTGCTCGATCACGACCACCGTGTTGCCGGCATCGACCAACCTGCCGAGCACCTCGAGCAGGCGCTGCACATCGGCAAAATGCAGGCCGGTGGTCGGCTCGTCGAGGATGTAGAGGGTGTCGCCGGTGGCGACCTTGGACAGCTCGGTGGCCAGCTTCACCCGCTGCGCCTCTCCACCGGAGAGCGTCGTCGCCGCCTGGCCAAGGTGAATGTAGTCAAGCCCGACGTCGTGCAGGGTGCGAAGCCGGCGAGCGATCTTCGGCACGTTCTCGAAGAACTCGACCGCCTCCTCGACCGACATCTCGAGCACGTCGGCAATGCTCTTCCCCTTGAATCGCACCTCCAGTGTCTCGCGGTTGTAGCGCCTCCCGTGGCACTGCTCGCAGGGAACGTAAACGTCGGGCAGGAAGTGCATCTCGATCTTGATCTGGCCGTCTCCCTTGCAGACCTCGCAGCGGCCGCCCCTGACGTTGAAGCTGAAGCGCCCCGGCTTGTAGCCGCGCGCCCTCGCCTCCTGGGTCTGGGTGAAGAGCTGGCGGATGTGATCGAAGACGCCGCTGTAGGTGGCCGGGTTGGAGCGCGGGGTGCGACCGATCGGCGACTGGTCGATGTTGATGATCTTGTCGATCTGGGTGAGACCGTCGATACCGTCGTGAGCCCCCGGCCTCAGCTTCGCCTGGTGCAGGCGATTGGCGACCGCGTGGTGCAGGGTCTCGTTGACCAGCGTCGACTTGCCCGAGCCCGAGACGCCGGTGACGCAACAGAAGACGCCGAGCGGGATGACTACGTCGATCCCCTTCAGATTGTGTTCGCGGGCGCCGCGCACCTGCAGTGCCCCGCGCGGCTCGCGCCGCCGGGGCGGGACCTCGATCCTGCGCTTGCCGGAAAGGTACTGACCGGTCAGAGAGGCGGCGTTGCGTGAGATCTCGGCCGGGGTGCCCGCGGCGATCACGTGGCCGCCGTGCTCGCCGGCGCCGGGGCCCAGGTCGACGATGTGGTCGGCGGCCATCATCGTCCCCTGGTCATGCTCGACCACGATCACCGTGTTACCGAGGTCGCGCAGCCGGTCCAGAGTGGCGATCAGCTTCTCGTTGTCTCGCTGGTGGAGTCCGATCGAGGGCTCGTCGAGGACGTACATCACGCCGACCAGGCTGGAGCCGATCTGTGTCGCCAGCCGAATCCGCTGCGCCTCCCCGCCCGAGAGGGATCGCGACGGGCGCTCCAGCGCGAGGTATCCGATGCCGACGTTCTCGAGGAACGCGAGTCGTTCGGAGATCTCGCGCACGATCAGTCGCGCGATCGCCCGCTCGGTCTCAGTCATCTCCAGGGCCGCGATCCACTCCGCCGCCGCCCTGGCCGACCTCGCGCAGTACTCGGCGATGCTGATCCCTCCCACCTTGACCGCGAGGCTCTCCGGCCGCAGCCGCGCTCCCCCGCAGTCGGGGCATGGCTGCTCGGCCATGTAGCCCTCAATCCGCTCCCGATTGGTCTCGGAATCGGTCTCCTCGTAGCGGCGCTGGAGATGGTTGACGATGCCCTCGAAGCGAACGCTGTAGGAGCGGCGGCGACCGAAGCGGTTGGTGTAGGTCACCTTGTGACGGTCGCCACCGGTGCCGAAGAGGAAGATCTCGCGTTCGGACTTCTTCAACTTGGCCCACGGCCTGTCGACCTCGACGCCGTACTCCTCGGCGACGGCAGCGATCAGCCTCCGCCAATAGGCGGTGACGCCGCGGTTCCATGGCTGCAGCGCTCCCTCCGCCAGCGACAGGGTCGGGTCGGGGACGACCAATTCGGGATCGATCACACGCTGGAAGCCGAGCCCGTGGCAGCGCTCGCAGGCGCCGTGGGGCGAGTTGAAGGAGAAGATCCGCGGCTCCAGCTCGGGGATCGAGGTGCCGCAGTTGAGGCAGGCAAATCGCTCCGAAAAAAGCATGACCGTGCCGCTGCGTTCAGCATCGCTGCCGCCATCGGCGGGCCTTGGGCCAGGCCGAGCGCGCTTTGATCCCCCCCGCGCTCGGGCGGGGGGTGAGTGTGGCGCTGGCGTGCTGGCGCGGTCCTCCTCGAGCCCCCTGCCGAGGATCTCGACTTCGATCAGACCAGCGGCCAGGCCCGCGGCGGCCTCGACCGACTCCGAGAGACGACGGCGAAGGTCGGCTTTCATCACCAGACGGTCGACGACCACCGAGACGTCGTGTTTGAACTTCTTGTCGAGGATGATCTCCTCATCCAGGCGGCGCAGGTCGCCGTTGACCTTGGCCCTGGAGTAGCCCTCGAGCCGCATCTGCTCGATCAGCTTTCCGTACTCGCCTTTGCGCCCGCGCACCACCGGCGCCATGACCATGAATCTGGTCCCCTGCTCCAGGGTCATCAGCCGATCGACGATCTGCTCCTGCGTCTGGCCGGCGATCTCCTCGCCGCACTCCGGGCAGTGGGGAACGCCGATCCGCGCCCAGAGCAGCCGCAGGTAATCATAGATCTCGGTCACCGTGCCGACCGTCGAGCGCGGGTTGCGGGAGGTCGTCTTCTGGTCGATCGAGATCGCCGGTGAAAGTCCCTCGATCGAGTCGACGTCGGGCTTCTCCATCAGCCCGAGGAACTGGCGCGCGTAGGAGGAGAGGGACTCCACGTAGCGCCGCTGCCCCTCGGCGTAGATCGTGTCGAAGGCGAGGCTCGACTTCCCCGAGCCGGAGAGTCCGGTGATCACGATCAGCGCGTCACGGGGCAGCTCGACGTCGACGTCCTTGAGGTTGTGCTCGCGGGCACCGGAGATGACGATTCGCTCAGAGGCAGCCACTCGCCCGATTCTACGCAGGCGAACGGTTGTTCCCCTACGCCTCGCCCCTCCACGATCCGCTGGCAGCGGATCAGTCCAGGGAAAAAGGCGCGCCGTTCACCGCCCCCTCGCACGCCGCTTGATCTCCCAGCAATGCGCACCGGGGTGAGCTCAGGCAAGCGATCAAGCAGACCGGGCGCCGCGGGTTGCTCCGGTCGCCAGGGCCCTCCATTGCACCCAGCGGCGGGCTCCCGTGCGAGCGCCCCTGCTCGGTGACCAGCCGCCCCAGCTGGCGAGATCCGCATTTAGGTGAAGCTACATCCGGGCCGGATAAACAAGGAATCACCCAGCGGCGGTGCTAGGTTGGATCCGGGCAGGAACCCAAGCGCTATAGAGGAGGAGAGATGTCCAACATCGATACCGCGAAATCCGCCTACGAGGCCTTCGGGCGCGGCGATCTGGCCGCCCTGCGGGAGGATTTCTCCGAGGACGCCGTGTGGCTGACCTCGGACGAGCTGCCACTCGGGGGAAGAACCAGCGGCCGCGAGCAGATCATCGCCAACTTCGCTCAGATCCCCAACTACTGGACCTCGTTCAGCGTCGAGCCGGAGGAGTTCATCGACGCCGGCGACTACGTTGTGGTCAGGGGGACGCAGCGCGCCGGCAACGACCGCGGCAGCTTCGAGGCCCCCTACCTGCACCTGATGAAGTTCGACGGCGGCAAGGTCATCCTGGGCGAGTTCCACACCGACTCGGCCAAGGCCGCGAAGCTGCAGGCTTCCTAAGCCCGCATCCCGTCAAGGTCGCGGCGCAGCTCCTTCAGCTCGTCGCGGATCCGGCCTGCCTCCTCGAAGCGGAGATCGTCAGCGGCAGCGAGCATCTCCTCCTCGAGGTCGACGATCGTGCGCTCCAGCTCCGCCGGGTCGGCAAAGTCCTCGCTGCGCCCCCGGCGGCGCCGGCGCGGCGCCCGGTCCTCCATCGCCAGGAACTGACTCATCTCAGATATTCCCTTGCGCACCGTCTCCGGCGTGATCCCGTGCTCCTCGTTGTAGGCGACCTGGATCGCGCGGCGGCGGTCGGTCTCGCCGATCGCGGCGCGCATCGAGTCGGTCTCCCGGTCGGCATACAT
Source organism: Solirubrobacterales bacterium (assembly GCA_035534175.1). Taxonomy (GTDB): domain Bacteria; phylum Actinomycetota; class Thermoleophilia; order Solirubrobacterales; family 70-9; genus DATLSM01. Next base: position 23,537 of record DATLSM010000007.1, read on the forward strand.
CAGCACCCGCCCGTTGACGTTGCGGGCGGCGCGGCCGATCGTCTGCACCAGGCTGGTCTCCCCGCGCAGGAAGCCCTCCTTGTCGGCGTCGAGGATCGCCACAAGGGAGACCTCGGGCAGGTCGAGACCCTCGCGCAGCAGGTTGACGCCCACCAGCACGTCGTACTCACCAAGCCGCAGATCGCGGACGATCTGGATCCGTTCCAGGGTGTCGATCTCCGAGTGCAGGTAGCGAACCTTGATCCCGTACTCCAGCAGGTATGCGGTCAGGTCCTCGGCCATCTTCTTGGTCAGCGTCGTCACCAGCACCCGGTCGCCGGCCGCGGCCCGCGCCCTGATCTCGTTCATCAGGTCGTCGATCTGGTTCTTCGTCTCCCGCACCTCGATCTCGGGGTCGACGATCCCGGTTGGGCGGACGATCTGCTCGACGACCCGGGTCGACTCGGCCCGCTCGAATGGCCCGGGTGTCGCCGAGACCATCACCAGCTGCGGCACCCGCTCGAGGAACTCGTCGAACTTCAGCGGTCGGTTGTCGATCGCCGAGGGCAGTCGGAAGCCGTAATCGATGAGCGTCTGCTTGCGCGAGCGGTCGCCCTGATACATCCCGCCGATCTGGGGGACCGTCTGGTGGGACTCGTCGGCGAAAACGACGAAGTCGTCGGGAAAGTAGTCGATCAAGGTGTGCGGCGGGCTCCCCGGCGGGCGCCCATCGAGGATGCGCGAGTAGTTCTCGATCCCCGAGGTGAAGCCGAGCTCCCTCATCATCTCGAGGTCATAGGCGGTGCGCTGTCGCAGCCGGTGCGCCTCGAGCTGCTTGCCTTCCGCCTCCAGCTCGGCGGTCCGCGCGTTCAGTTCGGCGCGGATCTCCTCCACCGCGCGCTCCAGCGTCTCATCGCGGGTCACGTAGTGAGAGGCCGGCCAGACCGAGACGTGCTCGATCGTGTCCAGCACCTCCCCGGTGAGCGGGTCGAAGTGCTGGATCCCCTCGATCTGATCGCCGAACAACGAGATCCGGTAGGCGGAGTCCGCGTAGGCGGGCATGATCTCCAGCACCTCGCCGCGCGCCCGGAAGCTGCCGCGACCCAGCACCGCGTCGTTGCGCTGGTACTGCATCTTCACCAGCTTGCGCAGCACCTCGTCGCGGTCGATCTCCTCGCCAACTTTGAACAGCTGCATTTTTTCGTTGTAGACCTGGGGCGAGCCGATCCCATAGATGCAGGAGACCGAGGCGACGATGATCACGTCGCGGCGGGCGAACAGGGCGGCGGTGGCCGCGTGGCGGAGGCGGTCGATCTCGTCGTTGATCGAAGAGTCCTTCTCGATGTAGAGGTCCTGCGCCGGGACGTAGGCCTCCGGTTGGTAGTAGTCGTAGTAGGAAACGAAGAACTCGACCGCATTGTCCGGGAAGAACTCACGGAACTCGTTGCAGAGCTGGGCGGCGAGCGTCTTGTTGTGGGCAATCACCAGCGACGGCCGCTGAACGGCGGCGATCGTCGCCGCCATGGTGAAGGTCTTGCCGGTCCCGGTTGCCCCGAGCAGGGTCTGGAAGCGCTCCCCCGCTTCGAGGCCCTCGGCCAGCCCGGCGATCGCTTTTGGCTGATCGGCCGCTGGGGTGTAGGCGGTGTTGAGGGCGAAATCGGGCACTCCGTGAACATAGCGTGGGACCCGCATGAGCCAGGGAGCGAGACCTTTTGTCTGTAGAGGTTTCGTATTCAGGTGGCGAGGATCGCCGGGTGGAGATTCGCCAGCGCTTTGGGCTGAACCTGCGCCGTGCGCGGCAGGAGAACGGCATTTCCCAGGAGGAGCTCGGCTTCCGCTGCGAGCTGCACCGGACCGAGATCTCCCTGCTCGAGCGGGGAGGTCGCGAGCCCCGCCTGGGGACGATCGTCAAGCTGGCGGGCGCCCTCGATACCACCCCCGGCGAGCTCTGCGCCGGCATCCAGTGGCTGCCGCGCCCAGGCCGCCTCAAGATCAGCCGATCCTGAAGCACCGATCAGCCAGCCCGATCATCTGATTCCTGGCCAGTGGCGCCAGCTTGGCACCCTGCCACCTCCCGCGCAAGCGTGCAGGGGAGGTGGCGTTGATCTCCGCTTCAGGGCAGAAACTGCTGCAGAAGACCACTGGCGGAGCCGAGGATTCCCTGGACGTTGTCGAGCAGGGAACGGGCATCCTGGATCAGCTTTATCGCCTGGTCGATGGGAATACGCTGAACGGTGGAGCGAAGCGGGGCGGCGATCACGGCGTTGATCGCACCGGCCCTTTCAGCGTCGGCGATCGCCCGCAGCAGGCCGGCGCGTATCGCTTCTGCCAGCTTCGCGTTGTCGATCCCGTAGCGGCGGGCGAAGGCGGCCCGTGACTGCGGCGTGGCCAGCGCCCTGGCCAGCGCTTCCCGCGTCACCCCAAGCTTGCATGCGGCACCGTCCAGCGCCGAGAGGGAGAACTGTTGGGCGATCGCCTGGAGGCCTTCGGGGTGGCCCCAGGGCCGCGGCTTGCATGGATTCTGGACCTTCGCCGGCACATAGGAAGCGCCGCCGGCCGCCAGGTAGGCGCCGGGCAGGGCCACCGCTAGGGCGATCGCGCCCGCTACCAGCAGCCTCCCCTTGAGCCGGGCGTTCACGGGTGATCCTCCCCGTCGAGGCGCCGGGAGGTGATCCACCGGCGATCGGACCGGCGCAGCGGCGGCGGGGTCACAGCTCCACCCTCCGCGCCAGAGCGATCGGCGCCAGCGCAAGCAGCCCGAGCAGGGCGGCAAGCAAGAAGGAGGGGCTGAATGCGTGGGTGGCGCCGCGATTGAGTTGGTCCTGCAGTTCTCCGCGGAGCTGGAGAACTTCGGCCCGCTGGGTGGGTTCGGCGGGCAGCGGTTCGAAGGCGGGGCCGATCGTCGGCACCTTCCCCTTCTCCGCTTCCATGCGAGTGGCGATACGCTGCGCGAGCTCGATCTTCAGCAGCGGTTCGACCTTGGATTCGAGCACCACCGCGGTGCCGGCTTCGATCGCGTCGTGGCGCTGCGTGGCGATGTCGGCGGTGAAGACCGGGGTGAGCGCCAACAGGCCGATGACCACCCCGGCATGGCGCGCCGAGATCGTCCACCCCCCGTGGATTGCCTGTGAAGCCCGCCCGCGCAGGGCGGTCTCGGTCAGCGCCGAGAGGACCAGCGAGAGGCCTACCCCGACCAGCACCTGGGGCGGCAGGGTCAGAACGACGTCCGCCCCGGGCAGCAGCCCCAACCCGGCCAGGCCGCCGGAGACGAGGAACGCCCCGGCCGCAGCGCGCGCCCTGGCGCTGGGGACCAGACGACCGAGGCGGCTACCAGCCAGGGCCGCCAGCGGCATGACCGAGACGACGATCGCGGCGGTGATCGGGCTAAGCCGCCAGCCTTCGATCAGGAGCAGGACGAGGAGGAAGAGCGCTGCGGCGATCGCCGCCGAGACCAGCGCCAGCGCCAGGTTGGCCAGAAGGTGCGGTCGGCCGGTGGGCCGCAGCTCCGGCTCGAGAATCCCGGTCGCCGCCTCGTGCCTGGCGACCGCCAGAATCGGCACCGCAGCGGCGATCGCCAGCGGCGCTTGGAGCAGGAAAATCGACTGCCAGGAGACCAGCTGAGTGAGCAAGCCACCGACCGCCGGACCCAGGGCGGCACCGGTGGCGCCGGCGGCGGCCCAGACCGTCGCGGCGCGGCGCTCGGACCCCACGCTGGCAGGCAGCAGCTCCAGCGCCGCGGTCACAGCCGTCGCGCCACCGATCGCCTGCACGCAGCGAGCGACGATCAGGGTCGAGAGCTGGTCGGAGAGGCCGCAGGCCAGGCCGGCGCCGGCGAAGATCGCGAGCCCAACCGCCGCCGCGCGGCCGGGTCCCACCCGGCGCGCCACCAGAGCAGCGGGAACGGCGGCCAGCGCCATCACCAGGTTGAACGAGATCAGCACCCAGGTGACGCCGGCAACGCCGGTATTCAACTGGCGATAGATCTCGGGCAGGGCGAGAACGACGATCGAGGAGTCGGCCAGCACCAGGCCGACGGCCAACGCCAGGGCAGCCACGCGCGGCCTGGGAGCCCCGGCGCTCACATCAGGCCTCGCGCTTCGCATCTGGCACCGAGAGCAAGCGACGCACGCCTGGCCGCCGCGCGCTCAATAGCCCAGCTCCTTCGCGTACTTACTGCGATAGTCATTGCGCTTTTCGAGGACCTCGGCGACGTAGGCGCGAGTCTGGAGAAGCGGTATTTCGCCAATCCTCAGCGAGGCACCCCCCCATTTGTCCGCGTTGCCCGGCCCGGCGTTGTAGGCGGCGAGGGCGGCGACCTCGTTGCCGCTGTAGCGATCGAGCAGTTGGCGCAGGTAGTAGGTCCCGTAGCGGATGTTGAGTTCCGGATTGGAGAGGTCGCTCATCTTGAAGGTGGTGCCGCCGCTGAGCCGCTCAATATCCTTGGCGGTGGCCGGCGTGATCTGCATCAACCCCCGAGCCCCCGCGGCTGACGTCTCTTCGCGAAAGCGCGACTCCGAGTAGATAACGGCGGCGATCAGCGCCGCGTCGACTCCCTTTTCCCGAGACTGCTGGCGGATGATGTCCTCGTGGTGGAGCGGCAGGGTGAGCTCCAAAAGCACGTGATCGACCTCGCCGACGGCGCCCAGCAGGAGGCCGCCGCCGACGCAGACTGCAACAACGGCGAACCCGATGATCCATCGCCTCATTCCCTCAGGGTCTCGATCAGAGCGGACAGCGAGTGCTCAAGATCCTCGACCGTACCGTCATTTTGGACAACGTGCGCAGCACGAGCCGCCTTCTGTCCTTGCGGCAACTGGCGGGCCTCACGCTCGCCAACCAGCGCCTGACCGCGCGCCTCGGCGCGGGAGCGGCGCAGGTCCTCGGCGGCGACGACCGCCAAGGTGGTGTCGAAGACCTCACCCATCTCAGACTCAAAGAGCAGCGGGACCTCGACCACGGCGACCTCGACCTGCGATCCCAGCGCGCCGAGCCAGGCCCCTATCCGCTCGCCGACGAGGGGATGGACCTGAGCCTCCAGCCAGGTGAGCTGCTCGGGGTCGGCGAAGACGATCTCGCCGATGCGGTGGCGATCCACCCTGCCGCCGGGCGCCACCTCCTGCCCCCAGCGCTCGACCAGCCGACCGGTCAACGGCTCGGAATCGAGCAGCTGATGGACGACCGCGTCACTTGAGAGCGTCTCCGCGCCAAGTCGCTCAAACGCCGCGAGCGCCTCAGACTTCCCGGCCGCAATGCCGCCGGTGAGGCCGATCGTCAGCGCCATCGGCTTGAGGCTAGGAGTCGGAGGAATCCTCGGCGGCCGGCAGCTCGGCCTCCGGAGCGGGCTCCTCGGCCTCGTCCTTCGGCTCACCGACCTCTGGAGCGGGCTCCTCGACCTCTGGAGCGGGCTCCTCGACCTCCGAAGCGGGCTCCTCGACCTCCGAAGCGGGCTCCTCAATCTCGGCCTCCTCCGGCTCGCCAACCTCCGACGCGGGCTCCTCGACCGGGGCGGCCTCCGGCGACTCGACCACCTCGGCGATCTCAGCCGCAACCTCCGCCGCCTGGATCTGGTCGCCTAGGTCCTGCAACGGCATGTTCTGGTCCTCAACCCGCTTGATGCTGAGGGAGAGGCGGCGGCGCTCCTCATCGATCTCGAGAATCTTGACGTTGAGCGTGGCACCCGGCTCGACCACCTCGCTGGGGTTCTCGACGTGATGGTCGGCCAGCTCGGAGATGTGGACCAGCCCCTCGACCCCGGCAAGTATTTCGACGAAGGCGCCAAAAGCGACAACCTTGGTCACGACCCCCTCCAGCACGTCGCCGGGTCGGTGGGTGCTGACCACCCGCTGCCACGGATCCTCCTGGGTCTGCTTGAGGCCGAGCGAGATGCGCTGGCGGTCGCGGTCGATGTCGAGCACTTTGATCCTCACCGTGTCGCCGATCGCGACCACCTCGGAGGGATGGTTGACGTGGCTCCAGGAGAGCTCGGAAATGTGGATCAAGCCGTCAATCCCGTCGAGGTCGACGAAGGCGCCAAAGTCGACAATGTTGGAGATCTTGCCTTCGACGACCTGGCCTGGAGCGAGGCGGCCGAGGATCTGCTCCCGGACCTCCTTGCGCTCCTCCTCAAGCACCGCGCGGCGGGAGAGGACGACGTTGTTGCGACTGCGATTCAACTCGATCACTTTGCACTCGAGCATCTGGCCCATGAACTCGTCGAGGTTGTGGACGCGGCGGATGTCGACCAGTGAGGCGGGCAGGAAGCCGCGCACTCCGAGGTCGAGGATGAGGCCGCCCTTGACGACCTCGATCACGCTGCCCTCGACCGGCTCCCCCGACTCGGCGGCAGCCTCAATCCGGCGCCACGCCTTCTCGAATCGGGCGCGCTTCTTGGAGAGGATCAGCCGCCCCTCGGCATCTTCCTTGGTCAGAACGAGGGCGTCGATCTCCTCGCCCAGCTCGACCTCCTCGGCGGGGTCGACCGACTTGCGGATCGAGAGCTCGCCGGCGGGGATGACGCCCTCCGACTTGTAGCCGATGTCGACCAGGACCTCGTCTTTGTCGATCCGCACCACCCGGCCGTTGACCACGTCGCCCTCCTCGAAGGAAACGATCGTCGCGGCGTAATTGGGAACTACCTGGCCGTTGACCTGGAGCAACAGGCCGTTGGAGCCCTCGACGGGCGTGCCCTCCGGCGCTGCGGCGGCAGGGGCGGTCAATGTGTCGGTGGGGGACACGGCGTCGAACTATTGCAGACACGGATACCCTGAGCACTCATGCCTGCGAGGGCGACAAAGCGCGGCAATGAGCGGACTCCGCTTACGGTGAGCTGCGACGTGCTGGTCTGCGGGGCGAGCTTTGCGGGGCTGGCAGTGGCCCGGGAGCTGGCCGGATCGGGGGCCGAGGTGCTGGTCGTCGACCGCTACGAGATCGGCGAGCGGCAGACATCTGCCTGCGGGATCCCGACCGAGTGGCTAAGGCAATTGGGTCTGATGGCGGCCGAGCGCCAGCGCTTTGGCTCGCTGGTAATGCACACCCCACACGGCGACTCCCGCTACCGCCTCCCCTGGACCTTTTCGACCTTCGACTACCGCGAGCTGTGCGAGCTGCTCTGGCGCGGCTGCGATGCGCGATTTGAGACCGCGAAGGTGAACGGGCGCGATCTGCAGAACGTCGGCGACGGCGCGATCCGGGTCGAGACCGACCGCGGCGTCCTCTCCTCGCGGCTCGTGGTCGACGCGCTTGGCTGGCGCCGGTTGCTGGCGGGCGGCGGCGGCTACCAGCCACCCGACGCGCCACTCTCCCGCGGGCTGGAGGTCCACCCCGCCGGAACCGGCGAGGACCTGGAGCTCTGGATCGACCGCCGCTACGTGCCCGCCGGCTACGCCTGGTCGTTCCCAGCCCGCGACGAGCTGCGGATCGGCATCGGCTCCTTCGACCCGCGCTTCCACGTCAAGGAGACGACCGTCCTGCTCACCGAGGACCAGGGCAAGGAGCCGAACGAGTACCAGGGGAACTGGATCCCCCACAAGCTGCGGCGGGCGACCGAGGGCGGCGTCTTCTTTGCCGGCGACTCGGCCGGGCACTGCCTGCCGCTCAGCGCCGAGGGGATCCGGACCGCGCTTTACTTCGGGATCGCACTGGGCCGCGAGCTGCGCGGCGTCATCGAGGGTCGGCAAAGCCGCGAGGATGCCGCGGCCCGCTACGCCGAGTTCAATGACTCCCACGCCTGGAAGTTCCGCTCGCTGCTGCGCGTCCAGCGACTGATCCCCCGCGTCCCGCCGCGCCTGCTCGGCCCGCTGCTACGCCTGATGGCGACCAGGCGCTTCGTCCGGTGGTCCTTCGACCACTACCTGCGGATCGCGCCGCCGGAGTTCGCCACCTCTCCGCCCCCGGGCCCCAACAGCCTAGGCGAGCGGCGGGGCGGTCACTTCGCCTCCAGCCAGTCGCGGCCGATCCCGACCTCGACCTCCAGCGGCGGGTCGAGTTCGTAGGCCCCGCACATCTCGCGACGCACCAGCTCGGTGGCCTCCACCATCTCCGCTGCAGGGCCCTCGAAGAGCAGCTCGTCGTGAATCTGGAGCAGGAGACGGGTCCTCACCCCGGCCTCCTTCAGCGCCCGATGGCAACGAACCATCGCCACCTTGATGATGTCGGCGGCGGTTCCCTGGATCACCGTGTTGACGGCCAGCCGCTCGCCCAGGCGGCGGGTGCTGACGTTGCTCGAGCGCAGCTCGGGGATCGCCCGGCGGCGGCCCATCAGGGTCGTCACATATCCGTCGGCCTGGGCCCGCTCGACGACCTCCTCGCGGAAGGCACGGACCGCCGGGAAGCGCTCCAGGTAGCGCGCGACGAATTCCTCGCCGTCCTTGCGCGGAATGTTCAGCCGGTCGGCGAGGCCGAAACCGGTCAGCCCGTAGACGATGCCGAAGTTGACCATCTTCGCCTTCGAGCGCTGACCGACGTCGACCTCCTCGCGCGAGATCTCAAATACCTCGGCCGCCGTCGCGGCGTGAACGTCGTCGCCTGCCCGGAAGACCTCCTTCAGCACCTCCTCATCGGCGACCTCGGCCAGCACCCGCAGCTCCACCTGGCTGTAGTCGGCGGAGAGCAGTCGGGCGCCGCGGTCGGCGACGAAGCAGGCGCGGACCGGGCGGCCCAGCTCGGTGCGGATCGGGATGTTCTGCAGGTTGGGATTCGTGCTGGAGAGGCGGCCGGTTGCGGCGGTGGTCTGGCTGAAGGTGGTGTGGATGCGGCCGGTATCGGGGTCGATTAGCTCGGGCAGCGAGTCGAGGTAGGTGTTCTTCAGCTTGCTCAGCTCGCGCCAGGACTCGATCTTCTCCACGATCGCGTGCTCCTCTCGGATCTGGGCGAGGACGCGAGCGTCGGTCGAGAAGCCGGTCTTGCCGCGCCGTTTGCGGCTCAGGCCCAGCTCTTCGAAGAGGACCTGGCCGACCTGCTGGGGGGAGCCGATCGTGAACTCGTGCCCGGCCAGCTCGAAGATCTCCTTCTCCAGGGTGGCGATCCGCTCGCCGAAGCCCGCACCGACCTCGGCCAGGCGCTTGGCATCGAGCTTCAGCCCCTCCCGCTCCATCGCCGCCAGCACGTGGACCAGCGGCAGCTCAACGTCGCGCAGCAGAGGCTCCAGCTCCAGCTCCCCGATGCGGGGCCGCTGGACCTCGGCGAGGGCGGCGACCAGACGGGCCTCCTCGGCTGGGTCAAGACCCGCCTCACCCTCTTCTCCCAGCGATAGCTGGCCACCCTGCGGGCCCTGCGCCTCGGGGTCCGCCTCAGCCGCGATGCCGATCCCCGCGTCGGCGGCCAGCTCGGTCAGCTGATAGGCCCGCCGCTGGGGCTCGATCAGGTAGGCGGCGATCATCGTGTCGTGGCCCAGCTCCAGCTCGACCCCCTGGCGAGCCGCCGCCGCGAGCAGCCCGTGGCGATCGCCGCCGAGCGACTTCGCGTCGTGGGCGAGGATCGGGTGGCCGGCCAGCGCCGACGCCAGCTGGTCCTGCGTCGCCTCTCCGGTGAGCACCCGCTCGCCGCCGACCGCGGCCCAGCGCCCGCCGTCGATCGCCAGGCTCAGAGGGCCCTCCGGCAGGTCGGCCGGAGTCCCCTCCACGGCCTCCACCTCCAGCTCGAGCTCGACGCTGCGACCGGGCACAGCCTCCCCTTCGGGCAGCGCTTCTTCCAGCCGCTCCATCACCGCTCGCAGCTCGAACTCGCGCATGAAGTCGCGCAGCACGCCCCGGTCGGGCTCGGCCGCCATCACCGCCCCCAGGTCGATACCGGTCTCGATCCCGTCAATCACGGTCGCCAACCGCTTGGAGACCCGAGCGTCCTCGGCGTGCTCGACCAGGTTCTGCTTGCGCTTGGCCCCGGAGATCTCCGCCACGCTGGCCAGGACCTGCTCGAGCGAGCCGAATCGCTGCAGCAGCTGGGAGGCGGTTTTCTCCCCGATCCCCGGGACGCCCGGAATATTGTCGGAGGTGTCGCCTTTCAGCCCGATCAGATCGGGGACCAACTCCGGCGGCACCCCGTAGCGCTCGATCACCGTCTCGCGGTCATAGACCTTGGTCTCGGTTATCCCCCGCGATGTGCTCATCACCCGCACGCCCTCGCCGACCAGCTGGTAGACGTCCCGGTCCCCGGAGACGATCATCACCGCGATCCCCTCCTGCCGCGCCTGCCTGGCCAGCGAGGCGATCAGATCGTCTGCCTCATAGCCCTCGACCCTGACGTTGGCGTAGCCGAACGCCTCGACCAGGGGCATCAGATGTGGCCACTGCTCAGAGAGAAGAGAGGGACGCGGCGGGCGCTGCGCCTTGTAGAGGTCATAGGTCACCTCCCGCCCCGACATCCCGGCGTCCCAGGCAACGATCACCCCCGCCGGTCGGTGCTCGGCGACGATTTTGACCAGCATCGAGGCAAGCCCGTAGATCGCGTTGGTCGGCCGCCCGTCGCTGGTCCCGATCGACTCCGGCAGGGCGAAGAACGCCCGGTAGGCGAGCGAGTTCCCGTCGATCAGGAAGAGCTCGCTCTCCTCGCCCACTACTGCAGCAGCTCCGGTGGCAGCGTCTCGGGGGGAACCTCGCGAACGTAGAAGCGGCTGCGACCGATCTCATCGTCGCCAACGCCGATCACAACCGCGTGCGGGCCGACGGTGGAGAACACCAGGTTGGTGCCCAAGGAGACGACTATCCGCTGATCGGCGCCCTCGACGCTGCCGGGAGGGCGGCCGGCCTCGAACTCCATCGTGAACTCATCGCCGATCACCTCGCCGTCGGGCCCCTGAACGTGGAGCGAGAGCTGGTGGCGGTGGTTGGTCTCGTTCCAGGGCACATCGACAGCGAGGGCGATGCTGAAGGCGTATTCCTGCGGCAGCGAGGGCAGGCGCAACTCGTTCCATCCAGCGCCGAGGGCGTAGATCTTGCCGTTGATCGCCTCGCTGGAGTCGGCGAGGATGAGGAATCCAAGGTTCATCGGTGCCCCGATCCTAGTTCGTACAGGCGCCGCCGCCGCGGGCGGGCGCGAGCGGGCGGGGCGAATCTGATTCGATAGCCGCTGATGCCAGTCAGCGCGCAATACAGCGTCACGATCCGGGTCGAGCTCGACGCCCGACAGGAGCCGCTGGGGAAACTGACCGCCGCGATCGCCACGGCGGGAGGCCAGCTCCAGGGGGTTGACCTGGTCCCCGGCGCCGGCCCGGAGGGCAAGCGCGTGCGGGAGTTCACGATCGACGCGGCCGACCGCGAGCACTGGGAGAAGATTCTTCGGGCGATCGGCTCCACCCGCGGCGCCAGGGTGCTCGATTACGTCGACCGCACGATGCAGATGCACCGCGGCGGCAAGATCGAGCTGCACAACAAGTACCCGCTGAAGACGCGCGACGACCTCTCGATGGCCTACACCCCCGGCGTCGCCCGGGTCTGCCAGGACATCCATGCCGACCGCGCCAAGGCCTTCGAGTACACGATCAAGAAGAACACGGTCGCCATCGTCTCCGACGGCAGCGCGGTGCTCGGCCTGGGCAACATCGGGCCCGAGGCGGCGATGCCGGTGATGGAGGGCAAGGCGATGCTGTTCAAAGAGTTCGCCGCGGTCGACGCCTTTCCGATCTGCCTCGATACCCAGGACGCCGACGAGATCGTCAAGGCGGTGGAGCTGATCGCCCCGACCTTCGGCGGCATCAACCTGGAGGACATCTCCGCTCCGCGCTGCTTCGAGATCGAGGACCGGTTGAAGGAGTCGATCGACATCCCGGTCTTCCACGATGACCAGCACGGCACCGCGGTGGTGACGATGGCGGCGCTGTTCAACGCTCTGAAGATCGTCGGCAAGCCGATCGACGAGCTTCGGGTGCTGGTGGTCGGGCTGGGCGCAGCCGGCGTCGCGGTGACCAAGATGATGCTCGCCTTGGGGGTCACCCACATCGTCGGATGCGACCGACGGGGGGCGCTCTCGACCGAGCGCGAGGACTACGTCTCCGGCGAGATGAGCCCGATCAAGCGCTGGTACGCCGAGAACTCGAACCCCGGCAAGGTCTCCGGCCAGCCGGCGGACGCGATCGAGGGGATGGATCTGTTCATCGGCCTCTCCGGACCGGGGATCATCCCGGCCGAGGCGCTGGCCAAGATGAACGACGATGCGATCGTCTTCGCCATGGCCAACCCCAACCCCGAGGTGATGCCCGAGGACGCCGCCCAATACGTGCGGATCATGGCCACCGGGCGCTCGGACTACCCCAACCAGATCAACAATGTGCTCTGCTTTCCCGGCATCTTCCGCGGCGCCCTGGACGCCGGCGCACCGCGCATCACCGAGGAGATGAAGCTCGCGGCGGCCAAGGGGATCGCCGAGGTTGTCAGCGCGGAGGACCTCTCGGAGGACTACATCATCCCCAGCGTCTTCAACCGCGAGGTCGCGCCGAAAGTGGCCGAAGCGGTGGTGGCGGAGGCCAAGAGCGCCGGCCTGGCCCGCTTCAGCGAGGAGACCGGGACCTTCTCCACCGTCGAGGTGGCGCCCCGATCGTGAAGGTCCTCCTCAGCGGAGCCAGCGGCTTCATTGGGCGGGCGTTGTGCGACGCGCTGCTGATCCGGAGCGAGGAGGTAGTGGGGCTGACACGCAACCCCGAGCGAGCGCGCGACACCGACCCGAGGGTCGCCTGGCACGCATGGGAGCCGACCCTAGAACGGCCTCCAGCCGCGGCCTTCAGCGGCGTCGACGGGGTCATCAACCTGCTGGGGGAGAAGATCAACCAGCGCTGGACCGAGACGGCCAAGCGCCGGATCATGGCCAGCCGGCGCAGCGGAACCCACAACCTGGTGGCAGCGATCGCCTCGCTGGAGCACAAGCCGGCGGTGCTGGTCAGCCAGTCGGCGATCGGCTACTACGGCAACCGGGGCGCGACGATCGTCGACGAGTCCTCGGCTGCCGGCGACGGCTTCGCCGCGGAGGTGACTGAGGAGTGGGAGAAGGCCGCGCGGGAGATCGAGAGCGTGGGCCTGCGCCTGGTCGTGGTCCGCACCGGGCACGTGCTCGACAGCGGCGGCGGGATGCTCGCTCAACTGCTGAGGCCGTTCAGGTTCGGCGTCGGGGGGCCGATCGCGGGCGGCGGACAGTACATGTCCTGGATCCACATCGAGGACGAGGTCGGGATCCTGCTCTGGGCGCTGGAGGACAAGCGGGTGAGCGGCGTCCTCAACGCCACGGCCCCCAACCCGGTCACCAACCGCGAGCTGTCGGAGGCGCTGGGGCGCGCCCTGGGACGGCCCGCCGTGATCCCGGTGCCCGGGCTCGCGCTCGATCTGATCTTCGGAAGGGAGTTCGCAGCGGTCCTGAAGGGGGGCCAGCGGGCGCTGCCGCGGCGGGCGCTGGACCTGGGGTATGAGTTCCAGCATCCGGATCTGGAAGAGGCGCTCGCCGATCTGCTCTAGGCAGGGGACCGGGTCCTGCGCAAGGCTGCCTGCACCGCAGCTCGGGAGGCAGAGCTGGACTCTTCGATCGCGCGTAGGAGACGCGCCATTGAGGTTGCGCCCGAGCTTGCTGTGATCCAGGGGATGCCGGCGGTTTGGAGGATCGGGCGGGAGAAGCGGCTGGCCGCGGGGTCGGGCGCTTCGATGAAGCCGATGGCGGTCGAGTCCTCGCTGGCTCGGCGGGCGTCGGCTCCTATCGCGGTGAGGCTCAGCTTGCCTCCCGGGCGTGGTCTCGAGAGGCAGACGGTGCGGACGTGGAACGCGCCGGCCCTGCCGCCGCTGCGAGCCAGCTGCGCTCGGGCACCGGCGCAGAGCGGAGGCGTCACGTAGGCAGAGACGGTCGCCCCGCGCGCCACTCCCCCTCCCGCTCCCCCGCATCCGGCGAGCGCCGCGGCGCTGGCGCAGAACAGTGTGGCGGCCCTGAGACTCCTTTCAGCATCAGCGCGGCGCACGGGCGGCGATCATAGACTCGAGCCCAGTGCGAATCGGCGTGCTGTCAGCGGGAGGCGACTGTCCCGGGCTGAACGCCGCGATCCGGGCGCTCGCCCGGGCGGTGATCGAGAACGGCGACGAGGCCCTGGGCATCCGGCGCGGCTATCGCGGCCTGGCCGAGGGCGACTTCATGCCGCTGGACCGTCGCGCGGTGGCCAGCATTCTCCCCCTCGGGGAACGATCCTCAGCACCTCCAGCTTCGAGCCGATCCGAGACTCACCCGAAGCGGGTCGACCTCGGGATGCTGGAGATCGCCAAGCGGTTCTGCGGCTAGGTCGCGGAGGACTGGGAGCTCGTCTGGGAGCGGCGGATGCCGGCACCGATCAGCAACACGGTGAAGAAGACCAGGCCGGCCACCGGGCCGCCCTGGCCCATGGCGTAGGAAACGATCATCGCGGCGAGGGCCAGGAAGAGGGTGACGACGAGTCCCATGCGGCGCCGATCCTAGCTTGCGAGGGCGACGCGCGTCTCGCGCAGGAAGGCCGCGACCGCAATTGCAGCCTTCTCGGCCGAACCGGCCTCGCCGGCGGCTCGAACCAGGCGGCTGCCGACTATCACCCCGTCGGCCAGCGCTCCCACCTGCGCGGCCTGTCGAGGCGTGCCGATGCCGAAGCCGACCGCGACGGGGACCTGGGCCCCGGCCCTGGTCGCCGTGATCAGCTCGGCCAGACCCTGGGGAAGCTCCTCCCGCTCTCCCGTCGTCCCCAGGCTGGTGACGAGGTAGACGAAGCCGGCGGCGGCGGCGCAGATTGCGGCGCGGCGCTCGGGCGGGGTAGTCGGTGCCACCAGCGGGACCAGGGCCAGCCCCGCGGCGTCAAAGCCCCCGCGCAGCTCCTCGGCCTCCTCCAGCGGCAGATCGGGGACGATCACCCCGGCGGCTCCCGCCTCGGCGGCGCGGCGCGCGAACTCGGCCGCCCCCCCGTGCGCCAGCACCATGTTGGTGTAGACCATGAGGACGACCGGCACCCGGTGGGCGACCGAGTCGCAGACCTCCAGGGCACTGCCCAGGGTGGCCCCAGCCTCCAGCGCCGCGGTGGCGGCGGCGTGAATCGTCGGCCCGTCGGCGAGCGGGTCGGAGAACGGCACGCCGAGCTCGATCAAATCGGCGCCGGAGTCAGCGTAGGCGGCGGCGATCGCCAGCGATGACTCAAGATCGGGGAAGCCGGCCATCATGTAGGGCATCAGCGCCGCGCGGCCCTCCTCGCCGGCGAGCTTGAAGGCAGCCTCGATTCGCTCCTCGCCCCTCACCCCTCGGCTCCCCTGCCGCCCGTGAGCTCGATCACCTCGGCGAGATCCTTGTCACCACGCCCGCTCAGACAGAGGACGTCGTAGCCCTCCCCACCGCCGTTTTCCAGCAGCCAGGCGATCGCGTGGGCGGACTCCAGCGCCGGGATGATCCCCTCCAGGCGGGAGAGCTCGGCGAAGGCGGCGAGGGCCTGCTCGTCGGTGACCGCGAAGTAAGCGGCCCGGCCGGTGTCGCGCAGTTGGGCGTGCTCGGGACCCACACCCGGGTAGTCAAGTCCAGCCGAGACCGAATGGGCCTCGAGGATCTGCCCCTCCTCGTCGGCCAGCACCGAGGAGAGCGAGCCGTGCAGGACGCCGGCGCTGCCGGCCAGCAGCGAGGCGCCGTGGCGGCCGCTATCAATCCCCTCCCCGCCCGCCTCAACACCGATCAGCCGGACCCCCTCGTCGGCGAGGAACGGGGTGAAGATCCCGATCGAGTTGGAGCCACCGCCGACGCAGGCCACGACGCGCGCCGGCAGAGTCCCCTCGGCGGCAAGAGCCTGCTCGCGCGCCTCCTCACCGATCACCCGCTGCAGGTCGCGGACCAGCGCCGGGAAGGGCGCGGGCCCGACCGCCGAGCCGATCACGTAGTGGGTCGTTCCGACATTGGCGACCCAGTCGCGGATCGCGGCGCTGACCGCCTCCTTCAGGGTGCGGGCGCCGGCCTGGACCGGTGCGACCCTCGCTCCTAGCAGCCGCATCCGGTCGACGTTGGGCGCCTGGCGGCGGATGTCCTCGCTCCCCATGTATACGACGCACTCCAGTCCGAGCAGGGCACAGGCGGTCGCCGTCGCCACGCCGTGCTGCCCGGCGCCGGTCTCGGCGATCACCCTTGGCTTGCCCATCCGCTGGGCGAGCAGCGCCTGGCCCAGCGCGTTGTTGATCTTGTGGGCCCCGGTGTGGGCTAGGTCCTCCCGCTTGAGGTAGACGGTGCGCCCGGCCCGCCTGGAGAGACTCTCGGCCCGGTACAGCGGCGTCGGACGACCGACGAAATCGCGCTGCAGTAGGGCGAGCCGGCGACAGAACCCCTGGTCCTCGCGCGCCTGGATCCAGGCTTCGGTCAGCTCCTCGAGGGCGGGGATCAGCGTCTCGGGCACATAGGCGCCCCCGTAGGGGCCATAGCGTCGCGGCAGATCCGCCCGCCTGCTCTGCTCTTGCTCCCCGGCGCTCATGATCGCTGGCTACCTCGCTCTCTCCCTACCGCGCCAGGCGCGGGCGGTGAGCCTTCAGGCCTTGGCAACCTCATGCGTAGCCTCGAAGAAGGCGGCCATCTGCGCATGGTCCTTGCGGCCGGGGGCGGCCTCCACCCCGCTCGCCACGTCGACCGCGTGGGGGTGGGCGATCGCGATCGCCTCGCCGACGTTGTCGGGGCGCAGGCCGCCGGCCAGGATCGCCGGCACCTGGGAGTGGCGATCGGCCAACAGGCTCCAATCGAAGCTCTCGCCGGTTCCGCCCCAGAAGCCCGCGCTGCGGCGATCGAAGAGGTGGAAGTCGGTGCGGTAGGCCTCGGCGGCGTGGACGTCGGCGGCACTTGAGACGTGGACCGCCTTCACCACCTTGGCCCCGGTCCGCCTGGCCACCTCGGCGCAGAAGGCGGTGCCCTCCTCTCCGTTGAGCTGGACCATGGTCAGGCCCGCGTTCTCCACCGCGCGGCGAACATCGTCCAGCTCGGGATTGACGAAGACGCCGACCACCTCGCACTTGCGCCTGAAAGCGGCGGCGATCTCGGCCGCGCGAGCGGGCTCGCAACGCCGCGGGCTGTGCGCGTAGTGGATCAGCCCGAGCGCCCATGCCCCGAGGCGCACCGCCTCGGCGGCGTCATCAAGATTGGTGATTCCGCAGATCTTTACCCGCACCCTCTCCAGGGTACGGGAGCTACCTGCCGAGCGGCCCGGCCGGCACCGACTGGGAGTCGTGGACCGACGCGGGGCGGTCGCCGAGGGTCACCTTCACCGTCTTGGTCGAGCCACCGCGCAGCACCGTGACTTCGATCGATTCGCCCGGCCTGGCGGCGTTGATGAAGTTCACCACTTCGTCCATCGAGGAGATCTTCTTGCCGCTGATCTTGGTGATGATGTCGCCGCCGAGGGTGAAGTTGGCGCCGTCGATCGTCGCCGCGGTGGTGCCCCCCTTGATGCCGGCCTTGTCGGCGGGGCCGTTCTTCACCACTTCCTGGATCAGCACACCTTCTTTCACCGGCAGGTTCACCGCGCGGGCGAGGTTGGGGGTGATGCTGGTCCCGGTGATGCCGAGGAAAGCGTGCTGGACCTTGCCGCTGGTCTCCAGCTGGCTGATCTCGCTGCGCGCGGTATTGATCGGGATCGCGAAGCCGATCCCGACGTTGCCGACGCTGCCGTTGCCGCCGGTCTCGATCTGCGAGTTGATCCCGATCACGTTGCCCGCGCCTTCGATCAGCGGGCCGCCGGAGTTGCCGGGGTTGATCGCCGCGTCCGTTTGGATCACGTTGGAGATCGAGAAGCCGTCGGGCGCTTGGATCTGGCGCTGAAGGGCGGAGACGATGCCGCTGGTGACGGTGCGGTCGAGTCCGAAGGGGTTGCCGATCGCGACCACCGGGTCGCCGACTTCGATCTTCGAGGAGTCGCCCAGGGGCAGCGGGTGAAGCTGGCTGGAGGGAGCGCTTACCTTGAGCAGGGCCAGGTCGGTCGCCGGGTCGGTGCCGACCACGGTGGCGCTATAGGTTTCGTTGGAGGCGCCAAGTTTGACCTGGATGTGGTTGGAGCCGGCGATCACGTGGTTGTTGGTCAGGATGTGGCCGGCGTTGTCGAGCACGATCCCCGAGCCGGTCGCGGTGCTGGGGCCTTCGCTTGCTTCTTCGCCAAAGGAGCCGAAGGGCGAGGGCGAGCGTTTGGCCGGGATTTCGGCCTGGATGAAGGCCACACCCTGGCCGTCGTGGCGGTAGATCTGGTTGACGACATTGGTGCTGGAGCTCTTGCTCGAGGCGGTGGCCGCCAGCGGCGCGGCGACCGTCGGGGTCGTGGCGCTCTGGGCGTCGACCCAGCCAGCTGCGATCGCGATCCAGCCGAAGATTCCGACCACCGCGCCCCCGATCAGGGCCGAGCCGAAGGAGGTGCGGAAGAAACGCTTCGCTCTGTGGGTCATCAGTCGAGGATCGGGGCCCGCGCTGAGCAGGCCCTTAAACGATCCTAAAAGACTCCTTAAATTCGGGCCGCTCAGGGGAGACGGCGCTGACCGACGGGCCGATCGGCGCCGGTCAGCTCTGCGGCCTTCGCCTCGGGGTCCGCCGCCCCCATCAGCGCCCCTCCGATCAGGACCGCGTCGACCCCCACCCGCGCCAGCCTCGCCAGCTCCCCCGGCGTGGAGATGCCGCTCTCGGCGACGACCGTCCGGCCAGGCGGCACGGCGGGCATCAGCTCGCAGGTCGTGGCGAGGTCGGTCGTTCCCGCCTCAAGATCGCGGTTGTTGATCCCGATCAGCTCGGCGCCCAGCTCCAGCGCCCGCTCCAGCTCCGTCGCGTCGTGGACCTCGACCAGGCAGTCCAACCCGATCGCATTCGCCTCATCGCGCAGCGAGCGCAGGGCGTCGTCATCGAGAGCGCGCACGATGAGCAGCACCGCATCCGCGCCGCCGTCCGCCGCCTCGTAGAGCTGGTAGGGGTCGAGGATGAAGTCCTTGCGCAGGATCGGCAGTAAAGACGCCGCTCGCGCGGCCCGGAGATCGGCGAGCGAGCCTCCGAAGTGAGCCTCGTCGGTGAGGATCGAAAGCGCCGCGGCGCCGCCCCTCTCATAGGCCCCGACCCGATCGGCGACGAGGGCCGACGGCGCGATCTCCCCGGCGCTGGGCGAGCGGCGCTTGAACTCGGCGATCAGCGAGAGGCCCGGGTGCGCCAGCGCCTGCCCGAAGGGGCGGCCCTCGCTCCGCCCCGAGAGCCGCGATTCGAGCTCGGCCTGGGAGACCTCGCGGCGGCGCACCTCCACCGCCTCGCGCGCGGCGGAGATCAGCTGCTCGAAGGCTGCCACCGCCCGAGCCTAGCCAGCGAGCTCAGCGCTTGTCAGGACAAGGCGCTCGAGCACCCCGCGCGCCGTTCCGGAGTCCAGCGCCAGGGCGGCCTTGGCCACCCCCTCGCCCAGGTCGGGCGCCAGCCCACCGACGTAGATCGCGGCGCCGGCATTGATCAGGACCAAATCGCGGTGCGGGCCGCCCTCGCCCGCCAGCACGGCGCGAGTGAGGGCGGCGTTGTCCTCCGGCGTGCCGCCGGCGACCTCCTCCAGCTCGGCTTCGGCAAGCCCGAGCTCGCCCGGTGAGACGAACCACTCCGAGGTCCCCCCCTGGTCGACCTCGATCACCCGTGTGCGGCCAGAGATCGAGAGCTCATCGACGCCGTCCTCGGCCGCGACGACCATCGCCCGCACGCTGCCGAGCCCGACCAGCGCCTCGGCGATCGTCTCCTGGTAATGGCGCTCGGAGACGCCGAGCAGCTGGCGCTCGGCGCCGGCCGGGTTGGTCAGCGGGCCGAGGAAGTTGAAGATCGTCCGTACCCCGAGAGCCTTTCGCACCGGGACCACGTGGGCCATCGCCGCGTGGTGGCGGGGGGCGAACATGAAGCCGAAACCGACCTCATCGATGCAGCGGGCGACCGCCTCCGGTCCGAGGTCGATGTTCACCCCCAGCGCCTCCAGCAGGTCGGCAGAGCCGCTCTGGCTGGTGCTGGAGCGGTTGCCGTGCTTGGCCACGGCGCAGCCCGCCCCGGCGGCGACCAGCGCCGCCGTGGTGGAGACGTTGAAGGTCGAGGGGCCGCCGCCGGTTCCGGCGGTGTCAACCAGGTCGGTCCGCCCGGCGCTGACATGGTCGGCGAGCGCCCGCATTGCCCTCGCCAAGCCGACCAGCTCGGGCACCGTCTCCCCCTTGGCCCGCAGGGCGATCAGGAAGGCCCCCGTCTGCACCGGGTCGCTCCGCCCGGCCATGATCTCGCTCAGCACCGCTGAGGCGTGGTCGGCGGTGAGGTGGTCGCCGCGGCAGACGGCGTCGATCGCCCGGCTGAGCACGTCGTTGGGCATCAACCCTGGCCCTCGTGCTCGTTCGGGCCGGGCGGGGACCCGGAAGTCCGCGGGGCGAGGAAGTTGGCGAGCAGCTGCTTTCCCTGGGGGGTGAGGATCGACTCGGGGTGGAACTGGACGCCCTCGGCGGGCAGCTCGCGGTGGCGCACCCCCATCACCACCTCGCCGAGCGTCGCGCTCAGCTCCAGCTCCGCCGGCAGGTCGGGGTCGGCGATGAGCGAGTGGTAGCGACCGGCGATCAGCGGGCTCGGGAGGCCGGCGTAAATCGCCTTGCCATCGTGGGAGACCTCGGCCTCCTTGCCGTGAATCGGCTCGCCCTGGACGACGCGCCCGCCGAAGGCCACGACCATCGCCTGGTGCCCGAGACAGACCCCGAGCACCGGCGTGCCGGCCTGGGCGAAGGATCGGATCGCCTCGATCGAGATCCCCGCCTCGGCCGGGGTGCAGGGTCCGGGCGAAACTACGACGCGGTCGGGCCGGCGTTCCAGCAGGTCGGAGACCGCAGCCATGTCGTTGCGGACCACCTCGATCTCGCCCCCCAACTCGCCCATGTACTGGACGAGGTTGTAGGTGAAGGAGTCATAGTTGTCGATCACCAGGACGCGCATCGGATCACCGACCACCCGCCCGCAGCGGTTGCCCGAGGCCTCTGCAATCCACGCCTGACCGGCCGGCCGCGCCCCCCGGCGGAGCGCAGCGGCGAGACTCGCTCATGGCCAATCCGATTGTTCGCAGGCCAGCTCCACCGCCCGGAAGACCGCCCTGGCCTTGTTCACGGACTCGTTGTACTCATAGGCCGGCTTGGCCTCGGCGACGGTCCCCCCTCCCGCCTGCACGTGAATCTGACCGTCCTTGACGACGACGGTGCGAATGTGGATCGCCGTGTCCAGGTCGCCGTTCCAGGACAGATAGCCGATCGCGCCGCCGTAGGAGCAGCGCTTGACCGGCTCCAGCTCGTCGATGATCTGCATCGCGCGCACCTTGGGCGCGCCGGAGAGCGTGCCGGCTGGGAGCGCCGAGCGAAGCACGTCCATCGCGCTCACCCCACCGCGCAGCCTGCCCGAGACCTGGCTGACGATATGGAGGACGTGGGAGTAGGTCTCGACCACCATCAGCTCATCGACGCCGACGCTGCCGTACTCGCAGACCCGGCCCAGGTCGTTGCGTCCGAGGTCGACCAGCATCACGTGCTCGGCCCGCTCCTTGGGATCGTTGATGAGCCGCTCGGCCAGGCGGCGATCCTCCTCCTCGTCGGTCCCCCGCGGGTAGGTGCCGGCGATCGGGCGGGTCTCGACCCGGTCGCCGTGGACCTTGACCAGCGGCTCGGGCGAGGCGCCCGCGATCTGGAAGTCGCCGAACTCGAGGAAGTACATGTAGGGGGAGGGGTTGACGGCGCGCAGCCCCCGATAGATGGAGAACGCCTCGACCGGGGCCGGGGCGGAGAAGCGCTGGGAGGGGACCACCTGTAGGGCGTCGCCGGCGTGGACGTACTCCACGATCCGCTCCACCGCCGCTTCGAATTTCTCCCGCTCCATATTCGAGGTGAACCGCGGCGAGGGGGTGACGGCGGGACGCTCCGGGACGGGCACGGCGCCGCGCAAAAGGCGCCGGGCGTCGGCGATCTGCTCGCCGGCGCGCGCGTAGGCGGATTCGATGCCCCCCTCGGAGTCGGCGAAGGCGCAGGCGAGGATCGTCAGCTGGTGCTTGAGATGATCGAAGATCAGCATCGAATCGGTCACCATCAGCGCCATGTCCGGCAGCCCGAGCGGGTCGGGGTTGGGCTCACCCAGCGGCTCGACGGTGCGCACCAGGTCATAGGCGAAGAAGCCGACGGCGCCGCCGGCGAAGGGCGGCAGGCCCTCGACCGGGGCGGGGCGAAAGGCGGCCATGTAGTCGGCGACCGCCGCATAGGGGTCGGGCGCGGGGCGGCCCTCCTCGCCGGTCTCCGAGAGGACCCCGTCGCTCCAGCGCAGCACCGAACGCAGGCGGAAGCCGACGAAGGAGTAGCGGCCGACCTGTCCCTGCTCGGCCGACTCCAGGAGGAAGCAGGGCGCTCCCTCGGGCTCCCCGGCGCGCAGCTTGAGGAAGGCCGACACCGGCGTCTCGCAGTCATCGACGAAGGTGGCGCGAACCGGGATCACGTTGCCCTGCTCGGCCAGCTCGCGAGCCTCCGCCAGGCTCGGCTCGAGTCTCAGCTCGGAATCAGCTGCGACGGCCATTGAGCACGTCCATCACGGCGGACTGCGGAACCTGGCGCGAGGCCAGCAGCACGCCGAGGTGGTAGAGCAGGTCGGCGGCCTCTTCGGCGACCCGCTCCTCAGACTCCTCACGCGCCGCGCGAGCCACCTCCTCCGCCTCCTCCTGGACCTTCTCGCCGATCAGCCGGGGGTCACCGAGAAGCTTCACCGTGTAGCTGCCCTCGGGACGCTCGGCGGCGCGCCGGCGCAGGGTGCGCTCCAGGGTCGGCAGCGCCTCGTGGGCGAGCGGCAGCCGCTGGCCCTCCCTCAGCTCACGGTAAAAGCAGCTGCGCTCCCCCGTGTGGCAGGCGGGCCCGGCGGGCTCGACCAAGGCGAGAAGCGCGTCGCCGTCGCAGTCGTAGCGCAGCTGGCGCAGCTTCAACCCGTTGCCCGACTCCTCACCCTTGCGCCAGATCCGCTGGCGCGAGCGGCTGTAGAAGTGCAGTTCACCGGTCTCGATCGTCAGCCGCAAGGCCTCCTCGTTGGCGTAGGCAAGCGTCAGAACCTCACCCGTCTCGGCGTCCTGGGCGACGCAGGGCACAAGGCCCCGCTGGTCGAATTTCAGCTGCTCGAACACCGATCCATCGTATTCACCCCAGGCCGCCCCCGGCGGGGGAGGCGATGCTGACTAGATACCAAGTCGGTCCAGCAGGTCCGCGTCGCGGCGCCAACGATGGCGAACGCGGACCTGGAGGTCGAGGTGGACCTTGGCCGCCAGCTCGGCTTCCAGCGAGCGGCGGGCACCGGCGCCGATCTCGCCGATCTTGGCGCCGCCTCGGCCGATCAGAATGCCCTTCTGGGACTCGGTCTCCGCCCAGACCTCGGCCCGGACGACGACCAGCCCGTCCTCGCGCGAGGCGATCTCTTTGACCGAGACCTCGACCGAGTGCGGGATCTCCTCGCGGGTGCGGTTCAGGACCTGCTCGCGGATCAGCTCGGCGAGCAATATCTCGCGCGACTGATCGCTGTGGTCGGCCGGCGGGTACAGGTAGGGGCCCTCCGGCAACAGCCCCCCCAGCCGCTCGATCAGGGCCTCCAGCCCATCCCCGTCGCGAGCGCTGATCGGGAACACCTCGTCCACGCCGTCCAGCTCGGCCGCCGCGACGAGCACCGGCACCAGCTCGTTTGGCCCGACCCGGTCGCACTTGTTCACCGCGCAGAGCACCGGCAGGCGCGAGCCGGCTTTGAGCAGGGCCCTGGCGATGAAGCGGTCGCCGGGCCCGACCCCCTCCTCGCCGTTTACCACCAGGAGGGCCAGGTCTGAGTCGGCCAGCTCGCGCTCCACCCGGTGCTGCATTCGCTCGGTCAGCACGTCCCGGGGGCGCTGCACGCCCGGCAGGTCGACGAGCACCAGCTGGCGACCGATGTCGGTGTCGGTGGCGACGCCGCGAATCGCCCGCCTCGTGGTCTGCGGCCGGACCGAGACGATCGCCACCCGCGAGCCGACGATCGCGTTGACCAATGTCGACTTGCCGACATTGGGCCGTCCCGCCAGACCAATGAAGCCGGCGCGCTGCTTCCTCGGCTCCGGCGCCGGCACGCTCATCGCAGGGTGAAGTCCCGCGCCCGCGCTCCCGGCCCCGGCGGCGGCGGCTCCACCGCTCGCAGGATCTTCTCCTGCAGGGCGAGCATCTCGCCGGCGTCGGCCTCATGGTCTAGGCCACAGAGGTGCAGGACTCCGTGGACAGCCGCCTCGGTCAGGTTGGAGCAGAGCGCCGCGCAGATGACCACGTCGCCCAGCTCGCGCGGGCCGGCGCTGGGGCCCGGGCCGTCGATGGGGAAGGCCAGCACGTCGGTGGGAGCATCGCGGCCGCGGTGCTCGCGGTTCAACTGGCGTATGCGCTCGGCCTCGACCAGTTCGAGCGCCAGGTGCCCGTCGGCGACGCCGGCCGCGGCGAGGGCGGCTGCCACCGGCTGGCGCAGAGCCTCGGGCACGTCGGCCAGATCGATTCCCCCCGCCTGCCCCGGTGCCGCTCGATCGCGCTCCCGGTCCCCGGCGATCGCCTTCACGCGCTCCCGTGGTCCCCGCCGCGCGGCGGCGTCCGTTCGTCGTGCTTGCCGTAGGCCGCGACGATCCGCTGCACCAGCTTGTGCCGGACCACGTCCTCGCCGCCGAAGTGGACGAAGGAGATTTCGGGGACCTCACTGAGGATCTCGCATACGGCGATCAGACCGGAGCGCTGGTCGGGGGGCAGGTCGATCTGGGTGACGTCGCCGGTGACCACCATGCGCGAGTTGAAACCGAGCCGGGTGAGGAACATCTTCATCTGCTCGGGGCTGGTGTTCTGCGCCTCGTCGAGGATCACGAAGGAGTCGTTCAGCGTGCGACCGCGCATGAAGGCGAGCGGCGCGACCTCGATCACGCCGCGCTCGAAGTAGCCGTTGACCCGGTCGGGGTCGAGCATGTCGTAGAGGGCGTCAAAGAGCGGCCGCAGGTAGGGATCGACCTTGGCCTGGATGTCGCCGGGGAGGAAGCCGAGCCGCTCGCCGGCCTCGACCGCGGGCCGGGTGAGGATGATCCGCTGCACCTGGCGCTCGGCCAGGGCCGCGGCGGCCATCGCCACCGCCAGGAAGGTCTTGCCGGTGCCGGCGGGGCCGATCCCGAAGGTGATCGTGTGCCGGCGGATCGAATCGACGTAGCGTTTCTGGTTGAGGGTCTTCGGCGCGACCCTGGTGTTGCGGTGGCGCCAGACCACATCCTCGAGGATCTCGGTCGGGCTCTGATCCGCGTCGAGCGCCCCGGCCACCGCCTCGATCGTCCCCGCGGCGACCTCGTGTCCCTGCCCGATCAGCTCGACCAGCTCGTCGACCACCGTCGCCGCGGTCTGCACGTCGCCCGAGTCGCCGTCGAGGGTGAGCACGTTGCCGCGCAGGTGAAAGTCGCAGGCCAGGCGCCCGCGCAGCGCCCGCAACACGGCATCCTCGGAGCCCGCCAGCTCCGCGGCGACGCTGTTGTCGAGGGTCAATGTCCTACGCGCCAAGCTTCTCTCGCACCGCCGCGCTGACCCGCTTGCCCTCAGCCCGCCCGCCCAGCTTGCCCATCAGCACCGCCATCACCTGACCCATCTGCTTGAGCTCGCTCGCCCCGGTCTCGGCGATCGCGGCGTCCACCAGCTCGCCCAGCTCCTCCGGGGAGAGCTGGCGCGGCAGGTAGGCCTCGATCAGCTCTCCCTCACGCCGCTCCTCGGCCGCCTGCTCCTCGCGCCCCGCCCCGGCGAAGGCCTCGGCCGCCTCCAGCCGCTTCTTGCGCTCGCGTTGGAGCACCGCCACCTCGTCGCCCTTGCCGAACTTGGCGTCCTGCTGCAGCGCGTCGACGACCATCCGCAGCGCCGCCGCACGCCCCCGCTCCCCGGCTTTCATCGCCGTGCGCACGTCGGCCTGGACCTGCTCGAGGATCGTCTCGCTCATCGGTTAAGGGTAGACGCGCGGCCGTCGTTCAGGGAAACCGCCTCGACCTTGCCCAGCGGCATCTGGAGGAAGCGGGTGCCGAGGTCGCGGAAGGAGTCCGTGTCGCCGGTGCAAAGGAAGCGGTAGGCGCCCTCGCCACCGGGCTGGCGAGCGAGCCCGCGGCGCTCGAGGGCGCGCTGCGCGGCGGCGGCGACCGCGTGGCCGCCGCTGACCAGGCGCACGTCGCGGCCGAGGATCCGCTGGAGCATCGGTGCGACCAGCGGATAGTGGGTGCAGCCGAGGATCAGGGTGTCGACCCCCGCCCGCTTCAGCGGCTCGCAGTAGGCGCGGGCCATGGCCATCGTCTCCTCGTCGAAGGCCGAGCCCTTCTGGATGAAGGGGGCGAGGTCGGGGGCCGAGACCTCGGTCACCTCCAGCGCACGCCCCTGTCCTTCCAGCGCCCGCCGGTAGGAGCCGCTCTGCACCGTGTTCGGCGTCGCCAGCACCCCCACCCGGCCACTGTCGGTGATCGCAGCGGCGATCTCGGCCTGCGGCTCGACCACCGGCACGACCTCCACCCCGCGCTCAGCGGCGACCGCCCGCGCCACCCCCTCGCCGATCGAGGTCGCCGTGTTGCAGGCGATCACCAGCAGCTTGGCGCCGCCGTCGAGCAGCAGCTCGGCGATGCCGGCGATCCGCTGCCTCAGGTGATCGGGGTCGCGCGTCCCGTAGGGGAACATCGCCGTGTCGCCGAGGTAGACGTAGTCCTCCTCGGGCAGCGAGACCAGGCACTCGTGCAGCACCGTGAGGCCACCGACCCCCGAGTCGAACATCGCGATCGGCAGGGACGCGTCGAGGTGGGAGGCCGCGGCGGACAGAGGCCTCAGGGCTTGACGACCATGAAGAAGATCGCCACGATGATGATCAGGCCGGAGAGGGTACCCACCCGGCCGATCCGCTGGGAGACGGCGAGGAACTCCTCGCCCAGCTCCCCGCCGGACCCCAGGTCTCGCTCCGCCAGCTCTCTTGCCTTGCAGACCTGGGGCTGGAAGAAACCGTGCTGGAGGCCAAAGAGGACGAGGATCGCCACGATGCCGACGCCGACGAAGGCTTCGCTTCCCTTCCAGGGGCCATCGGCGAGCAGGTAGATGCCGGCCAGGAAAAGCACGACCATCCCGGGGTTCACCAGGTAGCGATCGGTTTTCTGGATCCCGGCCAGGATCGCCGGCGTCGCCTGTGGGAACTGCGGCGCGACGGAGAAGAAAAGCGCATAGCCGAAGGTCGGGCCGAAGGCCACGACGACGGCCAGGATGTGAACGAAGAGGCCGACGCTGTAGCCGGTGATCGTCGCCGCCATCGGCGAAACGATAAGCCAAACCCCGGCGCCACACCGTCACCCGCGGCGGAGCACCAGCGCCGCCCAGTCACCCTCTGCCCGGCGCTCGGCCTCGGCCAGCCCGGCGAGGGCAAAGGCGGAGGCGATCCGGTCGAGCTCTGATCGGAGCAGACCGGAGCAGACGAGCGTGGCCGGGATCTTGCGAGGACTCCGCGGGGAAACGGCGGCCTGGCTGCGCCGGCCCCCTCCCCGATCGGCCCGCAGCTGGCCGGCGAGCGAGAGCAGGATCGGGGCGGTCAGATTGGCGACGGTCGTCGCAGCCAGCGGTGGCAGCTCCTGGCGCAGGTTGACCCGCCCCAGCTCCAGCGTGACCCCATTGGCCTGGGCGTTTGCCGCCGCGGCCTCGATCGCCGCAGGCTCGTGGTCAAAAGCGCACACCGGTTCCCAGCCGAGCTTGGCGGCGGCGATCGCCAGCACCCCCGAACCCGTTCCGAGGTCGCTGAGCGCGCCCCGCGCCGCGCCGGCCTCGGCCAGCTCGAGCAGGTACTCCAGGCAGAGGCGGGTGGTGGGGTGGGCGCCGGTGCCGAAGGCGCGGCCGGGGTCGAGGACGAGGTCGATCGTGCCCCCGCGCGGCTCCTCCCAGGAGGGCCGAAGCCAGAGGCGGCCGCCGACCAAGAGCGGGCGGTGGAAATCCCGCCAGCGATCGGCCCAATCGTCGGGAACCTCGGTGGCGCTGACCTCGACCCGGCCCTCGCCCACCGCGGCCTCGATCTCCCCCAGCTCGGGCAGCTCCCCCTCGCCGCCATAGATCGCGTACTCCACGTAGCCCGGGCCGCGCTCCTCCTCGACTCCGTTGGGCGCCAGCACGGTCAACTCGGCCAAGACCAGCTCGGCCTGGCCCGGAGCGCAGCGAACCGCCAGACGAATCACCGAGCCGCCGCCGCGGGCGGGAGCGAGTGCCTCTCCGCGGCGGATTCCTCAGCCATCGCGGCGAGTGAGGTGGCGGCCCCCGGGGTCAACCAAAAGCTCGGCGGACGCGGGAGAAGAAGCCCGGGTCCTCACCCCGACCGGAAACGACGTTGTCCGGACCTAGTGTCTCTCCCAGCTTCTGCGCCAGCGCCCGCTGCTCCTCGGAGAGGTTGGTGGGGACGATCACCCCGACCACGATCACCAGATCCCCGGAAGGCCCGCCGCCCGTTCCCGGCAGGCCGTGGCCGCGCAGGGCGTAATGGGCGCCGTGCTGGGTCCCTGCCGGAATCTCGATCTCGCGCTCCCCCTCATGGCTGGGGATCATCACCGCCTTGCCCAGCATCGCCTCGACCGCGCTCAGCTCGACCGCGTGCATCAGGTCCTGACCGCGCATCGGCCCGCGGCGCACCTCGAACGCGAACCCGCCGCCGAAGAAGGCCCCCAGGATGTCCTCGATCGAGCCCAGGTCTCCACCCCCGGTGGGGAAGCCGCCGGAGCGCAGGCCCTCGTGACCATAGGCGTCATAGACTCGCCGACGCTCGGGGTCCGAGAGCACCTCGTAGGCCTCGGCGGCGGCCTTGAACTTCTCCTCCGCCGCCGGGTCGTGGTCGTTGACGTCGGGGTGCAGCTCGCGCGCCAGGCGCCGAAACGCCTTCTTCACCTCGGCCTCAGAGGCGTCTCGCCCGACCCCCAGCACGCCGTAGTAGTCGCTCGGCATCCCAGGCGCTCAGTCGCTGTAGACGGTCTCAAAGTAGCGCGAGAGCTCGCGCGCGGCGGCCTGGACGGAGGCGATCGCCGTCGCGTAGTCCATCCGCAGTGGCCCGACCACGCCGACGGAGCCGAGGTTTCGCTGGCCGAGGCCGTAGTTGGCGCCGATGACGCTGACCGTGCGCAGCTCCGGCTGCGGGTTCTCGCCGCCGATCCAGCAGAAGACCGAGCGCTCCGCCAACGCCGAGCGCAGCATCCCGAGCACGTCGGCGCGGCATTCCAGCGCGGTCATCAACCGATCGATGCGCGGCAGGTCGGAGAAGTGATCGGCGGAGAGGAGTCGCGCGGCGCCGTGCATGTAGAGCGTCCCACCCAGGGGCGGAGCGGTGGCCAGGGCCATCAGGTCTGTGACCTGGGCCAGCACCGTCGTTGTCTGGCGCATTGCCTCGTCGACCTCTCGCCGAAGCCACAGGAGCTCCAGCTCGACCTCAGCCTCGGCCCCCGGCTCCCTCGCCTCGACCAGCGCGTCGACGTAGCGGCGATAGGCGGCGTCGGTGGGCACGCGGCCGGCCGAGGTGTGTGGGTGGGTCAGGTATCCGGCAGCCTCCAGCGCGGCCATCTCCGCTCGCACCGTCGAGGAGCCCCAGCCGAGATCGGGCCTCTCGGCGATCTGGCGCGAGGCGACCGGCTTGGCCGACCCGAGGTAGGTATCGACGACCTGGCGGAGGATCAGCTCTTGGCGCGGGGAGAGCATCGACCCTCCATTCTAGGATTCGCCCCAGCCGGAGCGCGATCCGCTAGAGCTCCAGCTCGGCCTCGGCGTTGCGGATGATCTGGTTTTCGCCCTGGGTCGCGACCGTGTCGATGACCACCTGCGCGCCGTCCACCGACCTGACCGTCCCGGTGACGACGATCTCTCGCTCGGGCAGGCCCATGCCGCGGAACTGGACCGAGAGGCGCTTCAGCGCGCGTGGATCGCCGCCGGCCAGCGCGGCGTTGGCTTTGGCCACCAGGCCCATGGAGTAAAGGCCGTGGAGGATGTTGCCCGGCAGGCCCACCGCCTTGGCGAACTCGGGGTCGATGTGGATCGGGTTGAAGTCACCCGAGGCGCCGGCGTAGCGGTGCGGCAGGTACTTGTCCGGGGTGACTCTCAGCTCGGGGACCTGCTCCCCCACCGTCAGGCTCATCGGCCTGGCCTCCACTCGCTTCTGGAGGGCTCAGATCTCGATGCTCGTCCGCCGCGGCTCCCAGCAACCACCTCAAACCCCCCTGACGATGTTGGTCCAGACGCCGCGCACCACCTGCTCGCCGCCCTGGTTAACGGATACCGACTCAAAGACGTAGAAGCCCTTGCCCTCTTTCTCATAGATCTCCAGGCACCTCGGGGTGGTGGTCACCTCGTCGCCCGAGCAGACGGGCTCGCCCCACTCGAATTCCTGGCCCCCGTGCACCATCGTCGCGAAGTTCATCCCCACCTCCGGATCGAACATCACCGGGCCCATCGCGGGGCTGCTGTAGACGACGGCGAACATCGGTGGCGCGACGACGTCGCGGAAGCCGGCCGCGCGAGCCGCGTCGAGCTCGAAGTGCAGCGGGTTCTCGATCCCCAGCGCGTTGGCGTACTCCTTGATCTTCTCCCGCCCCACCTGGTAGGTCGTGCCGGGCCACTGCTTGCCTATCGCATCTGTCCTGATCGCCATTAGTTCGCTCCCCCGCTCGCTCGCACCGCACTCGCCGGCAGACTACCTACTCGTCGATCTCCAGAACCGCGAGGAAGGCCTCCTGAGGGACCTCCACCCGCCCCACCTGCTTCATCCGCTTCTTCCCCGCTTTCTGCTTCTTCAGCAGCTTCTGCTTGCGCGTGACGTCGCCGCCGTAGAGCTTCGCGGTGACGTCCTTGCGCAGCGCCTTGACCGTCTCCCGCGCCAGCACCCGCGAGCCGATCGCGGCCTGCACGGGAATGTCGAAGAGCTGGCGGGGGATCGTCTTGCGCAGGCGCTCGACCAGGGCCTTTCCCTGCTCGTAGGCGAAACCGCGGTGGACGATCACCGAGAGCGCGTCGACCTTGTCGCCGGCAAGCAGGATGTCGAGCTTCACCAGGTCGCCGGGGCGGTTGCCGATCGGCTCGTAGTCGAGTGAGGCGTAGCCGCGGGTGGAGGACTTGAGCAGATCAAAGAAGTCGAGGACGATCTCCGCCAGCGGCAGGTCGTAGCGGATCTGCACCCGCTGGGGGCTGAGGTAATGCATGTCGACGTGAGTGCCGCGACGCTTCTGGCAGAGCTCCATCACCGCGCCGACCTGGTCCGCCGGGGCGATGATCGTCGCCCGGATGTAGGGCTCATCGATCTCCACAATGGAACCCGGGTCGGGCATCTCGGTCGGGCTGTGGACCTCGACCGCCCCACCGTCTATCAATCTGACCTCGTAGCGCACATTCGGCGTCGTCGCCAGCAGTTCCAGCCCGTACTCGCGCTCCAGCCGCTCGCGCACGATCTCCATGTGCAGGAGACCGAGGAAGCCGCAGCGGAAACCGAAGCCGAGCGCATCGGAGGTCTCGGGCTCATAGGAGAGCGCGGCGTCGTTGAGTGCCAGCTTGTCCAGGGCGTCGCGGAGGTCGGTGTAGCGGTCTGTATCGATTGGGAAGAGGCCGCAGAAGACCATCGGCCTCACCTCGCGGTAGCCCTCCAGCGGCTCGGCGGCGGGGCGATCGCGCGCGGTGAGAGTGTCGCCCACTCGCAGCTTGGCGACGTTCTTGATTCCGGTGATCACGTAGCCGACGTCGCCCGCCTCCATTCCGGCCACCGCGGTCATCTCCGGCCGGAAGAAGCCGATGTCGTCGATGTCAGCCTCGGTGCCGTTCTGCATCGCGATGATGCGCTCGCGCTTGGTGAAGGCGCCGTCGACCACCCGCACGTAGGCGATCACCCCACGGTACTGGTCGAATTCGGAGTCAAAGATCAGGGCCCGGGCGGGCGCCGCGAGCTCGCCGCGCGGCGGCGGGATCCGGGCGACGATCGCCTCCAGCACGTCGATCACCCCCTCCCCGGTCTTGGCCGAGATCCGCAGCATCTCGCCCGGATCGGTGCCGAGCAGGTCGGCGATCTCGCTCGCCACGCGCTCGGGCTCGGCACCCGGCAGGTCGACCTTGTTGATCACCGGAATCAGCTCCAGCCCGTTCTCGATCGCCAGGTAGGTGTTGGCGACCGTTTGCGCCTCGACCCCCTGCGAGGCGTCGACCACCAACAGCGCCCCCTCGCAGGCGGCGAGGCTGCGCGAGACCTCATAGGAGAAGTCGACGTGGCCGGGGGTATCGATCAGGTGGAGGTAGTAGGTCTCCCCGTCAGCGGCGCGGTACTCGACCCGCACCGCCTGGGCCTTGATCGTGATCCCGCGCTCGCGCTCCAGGTCCATCGAGTCGAGCATCTGGGCCCGCATCTTCTTCGGGTCCACGGCGCCGGTGATCTCCAGGATGCGGTCGGCGAGGGTCGACTTCCCGTGGTCTATGTGGGCGATTATCGAGAAGTTGCGGATCCGGTCCATCGGCGTGGGCCAGTATGGCGAGCGGGGTGGGCGGGCGGGAAACCGGAGCTGTTCTCGGCGCGATGCCTACCCCCGTCCTCGACGGGGCGAGATCCGGCGCCCCTTCGCGGGGGGAATCATTCCGCCGGGCCGCGGGAGGCGCCGGAAAGAGGGCCCCACTCCCTGCGCCTGAGGGCCGCGTCAGGGACATGCCGAGGGGTCCGGGGGCCGGGTGAGCTTGAAGACCGTGGTGGGGGGTATGCGCAGGATCACGCTGGCCCCGGGGCCTTCGGTCCATCCCACCGTGGGAGGGAACTGCGGTCTTCCGGGTTCGATGCGGTCGCGGCCGGCCACCACGTATTCGTAGTGGCCGGCGTCCAGCAGCCGGCGCCAGGTGCGGCAGGTAGTTGGAGCGACGAAGCCCCCGTGGGGTCCTTCGATGCCCACGTACTGGACGTGGTTTGAGAGGTCGCGGCCGTAGAGCGGGTACTCGCGGGTGCTTGTGGTGGCGATCCGAGCGCCGGAGAGGGCGTTCGCCCACCTGAATGCGGCGTCGAGGCCCTTGGTGCTGAATCCGGGCTCGGCGTAGCGGTGCTCGAGGTAGCGACGCTGCTCCCAGCCGCCGAAGGCGATCGCGGCGAGGAGCAGGGCGGCGGCGCAGAGGAGCGCCACCCGTCCCGAAACCGGGCGCCCCCAGGCGGGACCCAGGCAAACCAGGCGACGGGCCCGAGGGAGCAGCGGCGGCGTCACCGGCAGGATGGCGAGCCCGAGGATCAGAGCCGGTGTCAGGTAGCGCAGCGCGGACTCAAAGCCCCGCGCCATGCCCGCCGGCCCCTCGGCGGAGGTCGGCGCGAGCAGCCAGGTCAGTCCGGCGACCAGCCCCACCAGGCCAATCAGCCGCAGCAGCGGGCTGGCGCCGCGGCCGAGGCAGAGCAGAAGGCCGGCCAGCGCCATTCCCCCGAGTGCCGGCCAACCGATCCACAGACCCTGGTGTAACCCGGGCAAAAACCAATGCGCCCAGACCGAGCCGTCGGTCAGGTAGCTGAGGACGCTGTGGCCTTCGCGGCCCCCCAGCGCCTGGGCGGGGGCCGGGAGCGAGATCGGCCCGAGGTGGCGCACCCAGGGGAGCGGGTTGGCGGCCTTGGCCAGATTCCGCAGGTACCAGTAGCCGCCACCGGCCAGCGCCGGCAGGCCGGCGGCGGCCAGGGCACCTCGCCGGCCTCCTCGCGGCGCGATTGCGACCAGCCCAGCCACCCAGAACAGCGCGACCGGAACGAAATCAAGCTTGACCCCCGCCGCGAGCCCGGCCGCCAACCCGATCGCCGCCAGCGCGGCCGCCGAGAACCGCCGCTCGGATTGCCCCTGCCAGAGACTCACCGCCAAAGCGACGGCGGCGAGGAGGAAGAAGATCCCGGCCAGATCGTTTCGCGCCTCCCCGGCCTGATCCCCCAGCACGGGAACGCTCAGCCCGACCGCGACGAGGGCCAGCGAGAGTGCCCCAACCCGATAGGCCCTGCCGATGCACCAGCCGGCGAACAGGCAGCCGACAAACCAGCCGAAGTTGAGCAGCGGGGAGAGGATGTCGCGGTGAAAGGCCAGCATCCCGATGGAGTGGAAGAGTTCCGCGCTCGCCGGGTAAAACCAGGCCAAATACTGCGGCGCGAGGTAATGCAGATTGAACGTATTGCCGGTCTGGAAGAACTCGACCGCGAGCGGCCCGTGATACCAGGTCGAATCGAACCCGGTCATCCCGGTGCTCAACCTCAGCCTCACGCCGGTGGCGAAATGAGCGAGTGCCGCCAGGACGAGGAGCAGGGCAAAACCCATCGCCACCGAGCCGCCCTCGCGCCCTCTTGCCGAGGCTCTCCCTCCAGCGGTGAGCGGTGGGCGAAGGGTGCCCTCGCCCGCGGCGCCCCTCCCCCGGCGAGAGGACCCACCGCACAGCGCCCAGATCCCCAGTCCAATGACCGCCACCCCGAGGAGATAGGGAACCGCCTGGAAATGGCCGAAGCTCCCCAGCAACTCCGCGACCCAGATCAGGATCGCCAGCGCGAGGACCGCGGTGGCCAGCCAGGCAGGTGGCCCCTCCAGCTCCGCCAGCAACCGCGACCTTGCCCGCGCCGCCCCCAGGGTGGCGAAGCCGGCCAGCGCCGCCAGCTCGGCGACGCCCAGCATGTAGCGCCCGGCGCCGAGCATCTAACCGCGGCGCAGCAGGCGCATGATCTGGTCCAGCTCGGCGATCCGGAAGAGCTTGGCGAGGGCCAGGTAGACAGCGGCGCCCAGCCCCAGGCCGACACCGAGGGCGACGATCTGGGCCCCCAGCCCGATCCCCAGCGCCTGGTGGAGGACGTGCCAGACGCCGTAACCGACGCCCGCCAGGGCGAGCGAAGCGAGCGAGATCCGGGCCGCGGTCGAGGCCAGCCTGTCCAGCTCCAGCCCGCCGAACTCGTGGCGCAGCACCACCGTCTGGGCAATCACCGCCGCCGTGGTGCCGACCCCGGTGCCGGCGACGATCCCCCCCACTCCGAAGGGCTTGTAGAGGGCCAGCGCCGCGAGCGCCGAGACGACGAGGTCAATCACCGCCAGACCGGTTGCCAGCCAGGGCCGCTGGAGGCTGAAGAAGGTGCGTGTCTGGAGCAGGTAGAGACCGTTCGTCGGCAGCGAGAAGGCGAACCAGAACAGGGCCGTGGCGACCAGGGTGGTCTGCGCCGCGTCGAAGGCGCCGCGCTGGTAGACGAGGTGGATCATCGGTTCAGAGAGGGCCAGGACGGCGGCTGCGGCGGGCACCAGGACGAAGAGGATTTGGCGCATTCCGTTGGCCATCGTCGCCCGCAGGTTGTCCATCTCGCCGAGGTTGGCGAATCGGGCCAGGGTCGGGAAGAGCACCGTCGCGATCGCCACCGAGAAGATCCCCTGCGGTAACTGGTAGATGCGGAACGCTTTGTCGATCGCCGCCGGCGCTTCGACGGAGACCAGGCTGCCGAAGAAACTGCTGATCAGCTGGTTGAAGTTGATCAGGCCCAGGCTGAGGGTCACCGGCAGCATCAACAGCAGCACCCGCCGCACCCCCGGGTTGCGCCACTCGAAGCTCCAGTTGAACTTGAACGGGGTGTGGCGCAGATCGAAGACGGGGATCAGCAGTTGGATCAGGGTGCCGACCAGGATCGATATCGCGTAGGCGTAGATGCGGTCGTTGCCGTGGAAGGCCGGGATCAGCAGGACGAGTACGACGATGATCGTCAGGTTCCAAAACAGCGGGGCGATGGCGAAGGCGCCGAAGCGGTCATAGCTGTTGAGGATGCCGACGACCACCCCGCTCAGCCCGAGGAGAACCAGGATCGGGAAGAGGATTCGGGAGAGGGCGATTGTCAGATCGAGGATCTCGCCCTTGAAGCCGGGGGCAAAGATCGGCATCACGATTGGGGCGATCACCACGAAGAGGGCGGTGATCGCGCCGAGGACCATCGTCACGATCAGCAGCAGGGTGGAGGCAAGCCTGAATGCCTCCCGGTAGTTCTTCTGCTGGAGCTGCTCGGTGAAGACCGGGACGAAGGCGGGCTGGAGCGCCGCGTCGGCGAAGAGGCTGCGGACCAGATTGGGGACCTGGAAGGCGACCGTGAAGGCCGACATCGGCCCGCTGATGCCGTAGTAGCCGGCAGCAACCACTTCCCTCGCCAACCCGGCGATGCGCGAGGCGGCGGTGGCGACCGAAAAGAAGGCGGTCGAGCGGGCGATTCGCCCCGCCTGCTGGCCCGGAGCCGGCTCTCCGGTCAGCTCCTCGCCGGGGTCAAAGGCCTCCGCCGCGCGCACGGCCGCGTCGGAGTCGACGGTTACCTCATCGCGCGGGGGTGTGTCCTTGGGCGTCTCCAAGCTGGTCAGTCGCTATAGTCGGCGGCCGCCCGGAGCCGGCTCCTCGCTGCCCCAGGCACCTGACTCATGGCCAACATTGCCTCACAGAAGAAGCGCATCCTACGCAGCGAGCGCGAGCGGGCGGAGAACCGCCTGCTGACCAGCACGGTGAAGACCCATTTCCGCCGCCTGCAGAGCGCGGTCGAGGGCGGCGAGGCGAGCGCGATCGAGGTCGAGCACCGCTCGCTCGCCTCGAAGATCGACAAGGCTGTGCAGAAGGGCGCTCTGCACAAGAACACCGGCGCCCGCAAGAAGGCCAAAGCCGCGCGAATCTCCGCCGGCTGAGGACCTAGACACTCGCTCCCGCGGCGCGCCGAAGGGCCAGGGTCAGAGCCAGGTCGTCACCGTAGTCGGCGCCTCCGCGGCAGGCAACCTCGAGGTCGGCCAGCACGCCGGTCGCTTCCTGCAGCTGGGTGAGATCGGCGTCGCGGAGCCGGGCAACCAGCTGCTTTGCCGCGTAGGGGTGCATTTTGAGCGAGGACTCCACCTGCCTCGGGGGAATGCCCTCCTCCAGTTGGGCCAGCGCCGCGCAGGCGCTTCGCAGACGGGATGCCAGGCCATAGATCAGGCCGGTAACGTTCTCACCCTGGTCGATCAGCCTCTCGCCGATCGCCACGGCGCGAGCGGGATCGCGCTCCAGGAGCGCGTCGGAGAGGGACCAGACAACGGCCTCGGAGGTGTCGGCGACCATCTCCTCCAGGTCGGCGCCGGTCACCTCTCCCCCCTCCCCCGCCCAGAGCGCCAATCGCTCCAGCTCCTGCGAGAGCCGGACCGGGTTGGCTCCCATCCGCTCGACCAGGGCGCCGGCGGCGAGAGGCTGAAGCCGGAAACCGAGGCGCCTGGCTTCGGCGACCAGCGCCGGCGGCATCTCGCGCGCCTTCGGCGCCTCGAATTCGTGAATCTCCCCCCGCTCGGCCTTGACCGCGCGGGCCAGCTTGGCCGGAGCCTTGGCCCGGGCGATGAGCACCAAGGTCACGTCCGGAGGGAGGGTGGCGACCGCCTTGGCGACCGCTTCCTGCTGGGGCTCGCGCCAGCGCTCGACCCCGTCGGCCAGCAGGTAGCGGCGCGACTGGGTGAGCGACATCGCCGGGAGCGCCAGCAGCAGCGCCTCGTGGTCGGGAGCGCCCCGGCCCTCGCTCGGCTCGAACACCTCCAGGGCCGTCAGGCCCCCCTCGCCCTCTGCTCGGGCCCGCAGCCGGGCACGGGTGGCATCGATCTTTGCCTGGTCGGTGCCGGCGATCAGGTAGAGCGAGTGCATCTCCTCGGCCACGGCGCGAGTCTAGCCCCGGCGCTGGCCGGCTCGGGGGTTGCCCAGCAGCCTCCCGGGCTTCCTCCGCGCGCGTGGCGCGCACCCCGACGATTTGGTCAGGAGCCTTCGTCTTCCTCGTAGCCCGCGACCTCGGCCATCTGGCCCCCGTAGAGCTCGGCGATCGAGACCGGCGGCGACTGGACCGACACGCAGGCGAGCTCACCGCCGCCATCGTTGGAGATCGAGTGGTCGGTGGCGGGGGGGACCAGGATCAGGTCGCCCTCCCCCACCGGCTGAGTGTCGCCCGCCACGGACATCGTCCCCCCGCCCCGGACGACGACATAGACCTGCTCTCCCTCCTCGTGGGAGCGCAGCGTCTGCTCGGCCCCGGCCGGGATCTCCAGCCAGGTCACCGACAGGTTGCGCGAGCCCAGCTCCCCCGCGTCCATGAGAACGTGGGAGCGGAAGCGGTGCCACTCCTCGACCGGAGCCTCATCAAGACGCCTCACCAGCATGCGGGCGCTTTCTAGCAGATAGCCCCCCGGACCGCGATAACAAGTCGCAGGAGCACCGCTTTCAGCGACCTAGCGGAGGACGAAGTTGACCAGCTTGCCGGGGACGACTATCTCCTTGGCGACCGCCCTGCCATCGAGGTAGCGGCCCACCTTCTCGCTCCCCCGGGCGAGGCGCAGCAGCTCGTCTCGGGAAGCCTCGGCGCCAGCCTCGATCCGGTCGCGCAGCTTACCGTCGACCTGAACGACAACGGTCACCGTGTCGCTCCTCAGCAGCGCCGGGTCGGCGACCGGCCACGGCTCCTCCCAAACCCGCCCTCCGTTCAGTCGCTCCCATACCTCGGCCCCCAGGTGCGGGGCGAAGGGGAAGATCAGCGAGGCGGCGGTCGCGGTGGCGAAGCGGACCGCGGCGACGCCGCTCGGATCGGCGTAGAGACCGTCCTTCAGCCGGTAGGCGTCGTTCACCAACTCCATCACCGCCGCAATGGCCGTGTTGAATTGAAAGCCCCGGCCAAAGTCGCGGCTGACCTTGTCGATCGCCCAATGGGCCTTGGCCAGCAGGGCGCGCGCGTCGCCGGCGGCGGCGTCGAGGCGACCCGCCTCCCTCGGCTCAACCTCTCCGCACAGCCGCCAGAGGCGGGCGAGAAAGCGGTTGACCCCCTCCACCCCCTCGTCGGACCAGTCGCCCCCACGCTCGGGCGGGCCCATGAAGCAGATGTAGGCGCGCGCGGTGTCGGCACCGAAGCGCTCGACGTAGTCGCCGGGACTGACCGTGTTGCCCCGCGACTTCGACATCTTCGCCCCGTCGCGGGTGATCATCCCCTGGGCGAAGAGGTTGGCGAAGGGCTCCTGCACGCCGATCTCCCCCAGGTCGGCGAGCGCCTTGGTCAGGAAGCGCGCGTACATCAGGTGCAGGATCGCGTGCTCGACCCCGCCGATGTACTGGTCGACGGGCAACCAGTGATCGGCCGCGGCGCGGGCCCAGGCAGCCTCCCCGTCGCGGGAGTCGAGGTAGCGGATGAAGTACCAGGAGGAGTCGACGAAGGTGTCCATCGTGTCGGTCTCCCGGCGGGCCGGGCCGGCGCAGCGCGGACAGCTGGTGGCGACCCAGTCCTCGGCGGCGGCCAGGGGGCTGCGGCCCCGCGGCGCGTAGTCCTCCACTTCGGGCAGCTCGACCGGGAGCCGGTCCTCGGGCACGGGGACCACGCCGCAACGCTCGCAGTAGACGATCGGGATCGGCGCCCCCCAGTAGCGCTGCCGTGAGACCAGCCAGTCGCGCAGGCGGTAGTTGACGGCGGGGCGCCCCCGGCGCTCCGCGGCAAGCCACTCGACGATCTCGGAGTGGGCCTCGCGGTTGCCCCTGCCATCGAAGCGCCCGGAAGCGACCATCGGCCCGTCGCCGGGATACGGAAGACCCTGATCATCGCGCGCCTGGGCCGGATCGACACCATCGATCACCCGGCGGATCCCCAGGCCGAAGGTCCTGGCGAACTCGTAGTCGCGGACGTCGTGGGCCGGGACCGCCATGATCGCCCCCGTCCCGTACTCCATCAGCACGTAGTCGGCCACGAACATCGGGATCTCCTCGCCGTTGACCGGGTTGGTGACGCTGCGACCCAGCGCCACCCCGGTCTTCTCGCCCTCCTCGGCGCCACGCTCCTCAGCCGACTGGCGAGCGACCAGATCGACGTACTCGCGCACCCGGCTCTCGGCCGGGGTGCCGGCGACCAGGCGCTCCAGATCGGGGTGCTCGGGGGCGAGGACGAAGAAGGTGGCGCCAAAGAGGGTGTCGGGGCGAGTGGTGAACACGGGGAAGTCGCGCTCCAGCTCCTCGCAGCGGAAGACGACCTCGGCGCCCTCTGAGCGGCCGATCCAGTTGCGCTGCATGGTGATCACGTGCTCGGGCCAGGACTCGAGCAGATCGAAGTCGGCGAGCAGGCGCTCGGCGTATTCGGTGATGCGGAAGAACCACTGCTCGAGCTTGCGCTGGACCACCGGCGTGCCGCAGCGCTCGCAGCGGCCGTCGATGACCTGCTCGTTGGCCAGCACCGTGGCGTCCTTGGGGCACCATTGCACCGGCGCCTCGGCGCGATAGGCAAGACCCCGCTCGAACAGGCGCAGGAAAATCCACTGGGTCCAGCGGTAGTACTCCGGGGTGTGGGTGGCCAGCTCGCGCGACCAGTCGATCGAGATGCCCCACTCTTTGAACTGGCGGCGAAAGGCATCGATCGAGCGCTCGGTGGCCTGGCGTGGCGGCTCCCCGGTCTTGATCGCATTGTTCTCGGCCGGCAGGCCGAAGGAGTCATATCCCATCGGGTGGATCACCTGGAAGCCGTGGCGGCGGCGGAAGTGGGCGATCGCATCGCCCACCGCGTACACCTTGAGGTGCCCCACGTGGGGTTCACCGGAGGGGTAGGGAAGCATCTCCAGCACGTAGGACTTGGGCTTTGAATCGTCGAAGCCGGGGTTGCCCGGGTTGGCGACCTCCCAGGAGCGCTCGGCGGCCCAGAGCTGCTGCCACTTCGCCTCGATGGTCTTCGGGTCATAGCCGCTCACAGGGCGGCGATCTTACGTGTGGCGGGGAAGGGATCCAGCGCGGCTAGGCAAGGGGGGAGATGGCGCGAAGGATGTGTGGCCAGAGGTAGACCTCGATCGTGGCCGCTACCACCAAGGTGGGGATGGCGATCAGCACGGTTACCAGAGTTGCGGCCAGGAGCTGATTCCACTCGCCACGGCGGCTGGCGATAAGCCAGGCCGCCAGCGGGAGGAAGAGAGCCGTCAGCTCAGGGATCGCGTGCGGAAGCACGCTGAGGATCAGCTCAAGGCGCGTGAGGTGGAGCTGGTAGGCGAGGGTCGAGCCCTGGAAGCCGAGGTAGAAGGCCTGGTTGACCATCGAGAGGAGGGTGACGGCGCAGACGAAGAGGATCGCCAGCTCGCCCGCCTTGAGGTGGATCCAGCGCGAGAAGCCGGTGCGCCGCGCCGCGGCGAGCGGCATCGATGCGCCGGCGATGAAACCGGCGACGCAGGCGGTGGCATGGAAGGCGAGGACCAGCGAATTGTGCTCCAGAATGGGAAGTAGGTCGCCGGGGTTGGAGGGTTCGGTCAGCCCGGGTAGGTGGATCGGGGTCAGATCCGGGGTCAGCGTCCCGGCCACGAACCAGACGGCGCCCAGCAGCGTCAGCGCGATCCCGACGCTCAGTCCAAGCCAGCCGCGAAGGACGACCCAGGGTCGCTCGCTCCAGGTCTCAAGCGTAACTCTGGTGTCCTGCACCCCATGCGAGAACACGTGCTGATTGGCGCTCACCGATCACTCATCGACAGCCGAGGACCAGGGTTTGAGCAGTGGACCATAGTGGACACCACTCCAACCCTCCGGGACCCCTGGAGGCATTGCTCGACGGCGCGTCCTGTGATGCCGGACCCGTCCAGAGGCAACCGAGGACGGTCGAATTCGCGCTCCTGCTACCGCTCGGCGTTGGTCAGCTGCTCGATGTGTTTGAGCGCGTCGCGATCCAGCCCGTCTGGCCTGCGCAGCCGCTCGGCGAGCAGCCGCAGCCGCTCGGCGCGCAGCTCATCGCTCGGCGCCGGCTTCTTGGGGGTCGGGATCGTGCTCAGGACCGAATGCTTCACAGTGATCTCACGGTAGCGCCCACACGCGACAGGAGCGCGATCCTCGGCGAAATGCACCCTGGGTTTGCGATGGGGCCACCCTCAGCCTGATGACTGTCAAGCTGGCGAAGTTCGAGCAGGTCGCAGGAGGTGCCGCCTCCAAAAGATCGCCGATTCTGGTCATCATCTGCGGGGGCGCCGGCGTTGGGGGTGTGGCGTTTGCAGCTCGGAGTCGAGGCTGATCGCGGCGCTGATCAAGGCCAGGTGGGTGAACGCCTGGGGAAAGTTTCCTAGTAGCTCTCCGCTGGTCCCGATCTGCTCTGAGTAGAGGCCGAGGTGGTTGGCGTAGGTAAGCATCTTCTCGAACGCGAGCTGCGCCTCCTGGAGATACCCGGCCCGCGCGAGACACTCGACGTACCAAAAGCTGCACATCGAGAATGTCCCCTCCTCGCCGTCAAGTCCGTCGGGCGCTGCCGAGGGGTCGTAGCGATAAACCAGGGTGTCCGAGACCAGCTCGCTGCCGATCGCGTCAAGCGTGGAGAGCCAACGCGGGTCGGTGGGAGCGATGAAGTGGACCAGGGGCATCAGCAATAGCGAGGCGTCGAGCACATCGGAGTCCTCGGCCTGGACGAACGCCTGGCGGCGCTCGCTCCAGCCACGAGCCATGATCCAGGCGAAGATGTCGTTGCGCACCTCGGTCCAGCGGGTGAGATCCGCGGGCAGGCCACGGTTGGTCGCGATTCTCATCGCGCGATCGATTGCGACCCAGCACATCAAACGCGAGTGGGTGAAGCGCTTGCGCCCACCACGGGTCTCCCAGATGCCGTCGTCGGGCTCCTGCCAGTGCTCGCAGACCCAGTCGATCAGCGGCGTTAGGTTCATCCAGTCGTCGTAGCCGATGAGCTCGCCATGACCCCGAAGCGCTTGCTGCTCGGCGAGGTAGATCGAGTCGAACAGCTCGCCGTAGATGTCGAGCTGCACTTGGCGGGCGGCGTCGTTGCCGATCCTGACCGGCCGTGAGGCGCGATAGCCCTCGAGGTGGTCGAGTTCGTGCTCGTCCAGGCACCGGCCGCCGTCGATCCGGTACATGACATCGAGTGGGCTGCCACCGTCTCGTGCGGCAGCGACACTTGAGATCTTGCGTCGGAAGTCGTTGAAGGCGAGCGCCTCCGTTACGAACCCCAGGCTTGAAAGCGCGTAGATGGCGAAGGCGAAGTCACGCAACCACGCGTATCGGTAGTCCCAGTTGCGTGTTCCGCCCATTCGCTCGGGGAGACTGGTCGTTGGCGCGGCGACGATTGCGCCACTCGGCTCGTAGGAGAGCAGCTTGAGCGTCAGCGCCGAGCGCTCCACCATCTCTCGCCACCGGCCCTGGTATGAGGACTGCTGCAGCCATCGGCGCCAGAACATCACCGTTTCATCGCCCAGCCGCTCTGCTTCGGGCGCTGTGAGCGGCGCCGGTTGATCTCCGGCTTGCAGGACGAACGTGTGGCGCTGCCCCGCGGCGACCTCGAGCTCGGCCGTGGCCCCCGATGGGGTTGGCGTGAGCGCCAGCGCAGAGCCGAGCGCGAGCGTCTCCCCGTGAGCGTGGAACACCGCACCGGATTTCTCGATCGTGACCTCTGGCTGGTGTAGGCCGTAGCCGAAGCGTGGCTCGACTTCGAGGCGGAAGCGCAGAGCGCCGCGCACGCCGAGCACGCTTCGGATCAACCGCTGTGGGCCCTTGCCCACGGGCATGAAGTCCTGGACCTCCGCCACGCCTTTGGGCGAGAGAAAGCGGGTGATCAGGACGTTGGTCTGGGGCAGGTAGAGCTGCTTTGTCGAAGCGCCCGAGTCCGGCGGCGCGATCCGATAGAAGCCACCATTGGCGCGATCAAGCAGCGCTCCGAACACGCTCGGCCCGTCGAAGCGCCCCGGCGAGAACCAGTCGATC
This sequence comes from Solirubrobacterales bacterium, assembly GCA_035534175.1. GTDB lineage: Bacteria > Actinomycetota > Thermoleophilia > Solirubrobacterales > 70-9 > DATLSM01. The sequence goes on from DATLSM010000007.1 coordinate 67,168, forward strand.
GTCCCGTCGCTGCCGACCAGCGCAGCGGTGTGGAGGTCGCCGATGATCCCGTGCTCGGCGATTGGCAGATATCGCTGTCCTGTGATGGTGTGATCGCTGGTCGTTCCCACGCCGGCTCGATTCGAGGCGGTCCTGATCCACGGCGGCGCTCAGCATCGGCAACGCGGAGGCAGGCTACTGCAGCGCGTCTGCGCTGGCGCCCCGCTATGCGTCTGTGAATCGATACTCAGTCTGCCAGGCGTCCTGCGAGTCGGTGTGGGCGGTCCAGAAGCTCCGCGATGTTGTCCGGATCGAAGTCGGTCCCCGGCTTGACGGCACCGGCGATCGTGACGGTCGCGGCATGGATGCCGTCCTCCCGGACGCCGGCGCAATCAGCGTCTGCGCCGAGCGCAGGGCGGCCTTCCCGATCGAGAGGCTGGCCAGTGCGGGCACAGGATTGTCGGCGAAGCCACCGGTAGGGTGCCGCCGCCAGCTGCTCGCAGGACGGGCGCGGCTACCTGTGCCGCGACGACGGCGCCGAGGACATCGACGTCGTGGGCGGTTCGGAGCCGCTCGACGGTTGTGTCGAAGATCTGGCCTGGATCTGGCAGGGCAGCGTTGTACACGACGACACCGGGGGCACCCGGGGCGACGAAGATCCGTTCGAGCGTCTCGCGGTAGCCGTCCAGATCCTCCATATCCGCGCCGATCGCCTCTATCCCAAGGCCACCGTCGCGCAGTTCAGGGCGAGCTGGTCGACCGTTTCACTGCGGGAGATGAGCGTGCTGCGGAAGCCCTCCCGGCCGAAGCGCCGAACCACGCCGGCGTCGACTCCCGGTCCGGCCCCGATCAACAGGGAGGGCGCCGCAGAGAAGCACGTTCACAGCATCCTCAGCAAGCTCCGACTGTCCGAGACCGAGGACGATCACCGACGCGCATTCACGTACTTCGTCGCCCGCTGACGGAGCGAAACCCAGGCGTCTTTCCGGCTTACATCACCCGCCTGCTTCGCGGCGAAGCGAAAGCCGCCAAACAGCTTGGGTCGGGTTGGAGTCGGGGACCTCGGTGTCTCAGAAATGGAGCTGAGGGGGCTCGAACCCCTGACCTTCGCGCTGCCAGCGCGACGCTCTTCCAGCTGAGCTACAGCCCCGCAACGCGCGATTTTAGACGCTAATCTCGCGCCGACCGCGCTAGGCGGCGTGCCGGCCGCTGCCCTGATCCTCGTCGATGTCGAGGATCACGTTATCGGCCGCGGTGTGGCGGACGCGGAAATCGAGGGGGGAGCGAGCCTCCAGCTCGCGCAGCAACTCGACCGGCTCGTCTAGGCGCATGGAAAGCGTCGCCCTTCCCTCGGAGAAGCGCTCGACCGAGATCTCGGAGGTGGCGCCAATCTGATTCGCGGCGTCCTCGAAGCCGACCAGCTGGGAGAAGTCGCCGAGCGGCCCGATCTCCACCCTGACCAGACCCTGGAAGAGCCCTTGCGTCTCGGCCTCGACCTGGCCGTTGGCCCCCGCAGCCCCATCGAGCGCGACCTCTGCATGCGCTTCGGTCAGCTCCTGCACCCGCCGGCTGACCTCAACGGCCTCGCGCAGGGCCTTCATCCGGATCCTGGTCGCCTGACCGCGGGCCTGCGCCTCGATCTCCTCCAGCCGGGCCGAGACCGCCTCCAGCGAGGCGATGCTGCGGTCGTGGCGCTCGTTTGCCTCCCGCAGCCGCTCGATCAGGCCGCGGATCTCCCGCTCCCGCTCGATCACCATTGCCGAAAGGGATTCCAATTCCCCCTCCAGCTCGTCGAATTCCCCCTCCAGCTCGATCGTGCCCGAAACCTGCTGGCTCAACTCCGCTTCCAGCCCCTGGCGTTCCTCCTCCACCCCGGCCAAGCTCTCAGCCCGGGGCTCGAGCCTGGCGATCAGCGCGTCTCGTGCCGACATCGCCTGCTCCACGTCGGGGCGGCTGTAGCCCAGGAGCGCCCTCTTGAAGCTACCCATGCGCGGCACCGTAGGGACCCCCTCGGACGGCATTTCGCCTCGCTTCGCTCTGGTTCGAACAGACGTTCGGGCAGGCCTCAGGCGCGCAGGGCCGAAGGCGCCTCGGAGCGCTCCAGTCCCAGCTCCAGGCGCGGTGCCTCACTCCACAGACCCTCCAGCTGGTAGCGCTCCCGCTCCTCGGCGGTGAAGACGTGCAGGACGCAGTCGAGGTAGTCGAGGATCACCCAGCCCGCGTTCCCCGCCCCGTCGATCCCGCCCGGCAGCAGGCCTCCCTCCTCCTTCAGCCGCAGCCTCACCTCTTCCACGATCGCCCCCGCCTGGCGCTCGTTGCGGGCCGTGCAGATCGCCAGGAAGTCGGTGTAGGAGACCAGGTCGCGCATATCGAGGACGACAATCTCCTTGGCCCCTTTGGAATCGGCCAGCTCCGCCAGCCGCCGGGCCAGCGTCTCGGAGTCCGGCCCGCTCACCCGTAAACCGCCTTCTCCTCGATGAAGCGGGCCACGGCCTCAGGGACCAGGTAGCGCAGCGGCCGGCGCGCGGCGGCGCGCTCACGCACCGCCGAGGAGGAGACCCCGAACTGGGGCATCTCCAGCATCGTGGCCCGGTCCGCGGCCCCGAGGCTGCGCAGGACCGCACCGACCTCGGCGTCGGCCACCCCCGCTCGGCGGGCGACGGCCAGGCGCGCCAGCTCGACCACCCGCGCCGGCTCGCGCCAGCTCTCCAGACCCAGGGCGGCGTCCGCCCCCATCACAAACACCAACTCCGTCTCGCCTCGCTCTCGCCCAAGCATTTCCAAGGTCTCATACGTGTAGGACGGACCGGGGCGATTGACCTCCAGGGTGGAGACGGAGAAGAGGGCGTCATCGGCCGCGGCGAGCCGGGTCATCGCCAGCCGCAGCTCGCGTCCAGGGTCATCGACGAGCCGCTTGTGCGGGGCCTCTCCGGTCGGCATCAGGATCACCTCGCTCAGGCCAAGCTGCCATTGCGCCTCCTGGGCGAGCGCCAGGTGCCCGAGATGGGGCGGGTTGAACGCCGAGCCGAGAACGCCGATGCCGGCCACAGCGCCGGGGCTCTTATTCACGCACCTGGCCGTCTCCGCGCGCCACGTACTTGAAGGTCGTCAGCTCCCGCAACCCGATCGGGCCACGGGCGTGCAGCTTTTGGGTCGAGTTGCCGATCTCGGCGCCCATCCCATACTCGAAGCCGTCGGTGAAGCGGGTCGAGGCATTGACGTAGATGGCGGCCGCGTCGACCCCCGCGACGAAGCGCTCCGCCGCCTCCTGCGAAGCTGTGACGATCGCCTCGGAATGCCCCGTCCCATGCCGATTGACGTGTTCGATCGCCGCCTCGAGTGAGTCCACCACGCCGACCGCGATCTTCAGCTCCAGGTACTCGGTGTCCCAGTCCTCAGGGGTCGCGGCGCCGACCTCGACCCCGACCGCCAGCTGGCGCACGCGTTGGTCCCCGACCAGCTCGACTCCAGCCTGACGCAGATCGGACAGGACCTCGGGCAGGAGGCGCTCGGCGATCGCAGCATCGACCAACAGCGTCTCGGCCGCATTACACACCCCGGGCCGCTGCACCTTGGCGTTGACCGCGATCCGCCGCGCCATCTCCAGGTCCGCATCGGCGTGGACGTAGACGTGGCAGTTGCCCGCCGCGGCATACATCACCGGTACCGTCGCGACCGCCTTCAATGCCTGCTTCAGGCCCTCGCCACCGCGCGGGATCAGCAGGTCGACGAGCCCGTCCTGGGTCGCCAGCTCAGCCAGGGCCCCCCGACCGCCGCCGGCCAGCAGCTGCACCGAGTCCTGCGGCAGGCCCGCCTCGGCCAGCCCCTCGCGCACGATCGCCGCCAGCACTCCATTGGAGCGCTCGGCGTAGCTGGACCCGCGTAGCACGAGCGCGTTGGCGCTCTTGATCGTCAGCGCGGCACAGTCGATCGTCACGTTGGGCCGCGCCTCATAGACCACGGCAACCACCCCGAGCGGCACCCGCACCTTCTGCAGGTCGATGCCGCTGGCAAGCGTCCGGCGCTCCAGCTCCTCGCCCACGGGGTCCTCCAGCGCGGCGAGCGCCCGCAGGCCCTCGCCCATTGCCGCGACCCGTGCCTCGGTCAGCGCCAGACGGTCGCGCAGCGCCGGGCTCAGCCCGCCGGCGCGCTCGTCGTCGAGGTCGGCGGCGTTCGCTTCCAGGATCTCGGCGCTTCGCTCCTCCAGCAGCCGCGCGCTGGCCTCAAGCGCAGCGTTCTTGGCCTCGGTCGAAACGCCCGCCAGCTTCCGCGCCGCCCGCTGCGCCGCTGCACAGGCCTCGGAGATCGTGGTCGTCGCGACTGACACCGACCAAGCGTATAGGGGGCCGGTGTTCCTTCCCCCTATATGAGGACGAAGCGGTCCCGGTGGATCACCTCATCCGCCGCCTGGGGCAGAAGCTCCTTCACCTGCTCGGATTTCATCCCCATCACCTGGGACAGCTCCTTGGCGGAGTACTCGACTATGCCCTTGCCGATCAAAGTGCCGTCGGCGGCGACCTCCACCGCGTCGCCCGCGTCGAAGTTGCCGTCGAGCGAAATGATCCCCACCGCAAGCAGGCTCGAGCCGTGCTCGCGCAGCACGCGCTCGGCGCCGGCGTCGACCGTCAGCCGACCGTGGGCGGGCTTGGCGTATTTGAGCCACAGCTTGAAGCTGGACGCCCGCCCTTCCCGGGCCACGAAGCGCGTGCCCACGGCCTGGCCAGCGGCGGCTGCGGCCAGAGTGCCTTCAACCGTGCCGTTGCAGATCGTGGCCGGGATGCCGGCCTCGCCGGCCATCTCCGCCGCGGCGACCTTGCTGCGCATGCCACCGGAACCGAAGGCCGAGGTGCGCTCGCCGATCTGTAGATCGGCGAGCCGGGAGAGATCCTCGACCTCGGGTATCAGCTCCGCGTCCGGCCGGAGACGCGGGTCGGCGGAGTGCAGGCCGTCGATGTCGGTGAGCAGGACGAGCAGACGGGCGCCCAGCAGGATCGCCACCTGGGCGGCGAGGAAATCGTTGTCGCCGAAGCTGATCTCGTCGGTGGCGGTGGTGTCGTTCTCGTTCACCACCGGCACAACCCGCCACTCGATCAACTGCCCCAGAGTTCGGCGCGCATTGAGATAGTTGGTGCGGGCGGCGATGTCGGCGGCGGTCAGCAGGACCTGCGCCGCGCGCGTCCCCTGCTGCGCCAGCCGGCTCTCATAGGCGCGGAAAAGATCGCCCTGGCCGACCGCCGAGGCGGCCTGCAGCTCCTCCATCGCCCGCGGCCTGACCGACAGCTCCAACAACCTCATTCCCCTGGCGATGGCGCCGGAGGTGACCATCACGACCGGCTCTCCTCCCCGCTCCAGTGCGGCGACCTGGGCGCAGACGGAATTGAGCACGTCGACCCGCAGCTCACCGTCGTCGGCGGCGACGATCGAGGAGCCGAGCTTGACCACCAGTGTCATTGGGGCAGTGTAGGAAGAGCGCTCGCCGCCCCGTGGGCGCAGCGATTGGCGGTCAGATGTGCAGCTCGAATTCCTGGTCGCCGACGCGGATCTCATCGCCTGGCTCAAAGCCGGCTCTGACCAGCGCCGCGATAACGCCAATCTCTCTCAGCCGTTGCTCCAGGTAGCCCAGCGCCTCCTCGTTGCCGAGGTCGTGGCGGGCGAAGAGAAGCTCGACGCCGCGGCCGACGACGCGAAAGGCACCGTCTGCGTCTTTCTCGATGCCGTACCCGCCGTCCCCCTGCGGACGGTAGACGCGGTGCTCGGCCTCGAACCCGGCGGCGGGCTGACCCCCCGCCTCAGCCCCAGCTGGAACCGCGGGAAGGAGGGAAAAGATCCGCTGGCGCAGCTGATCCAGCCCATCGCCGGTCGCCGAGGAGACCGCCAGCAGGCCGAGGACCCTGCCGCCCAGCCGCGCTTCCCACTCCCCCAGCGTCGGCTCGATCGCCTCCCTGGCCACCAGATCGCGCTTGGAGAGCACGACCAACTCCGGCAAGCGGTCAAGACCCGCGCCGTAGGAGGACAGCTCATCCCGGACGGCCTCGTAATTTGACGCCGGCTCTCCCTCGGGCGGTGCCAGGTCGACCAGGTGGACCAGGATCGAGCAGCGCTCGACATGAGCCAGGAACTCGTGCCCCAACCCAGCCCCTTCGGCCGCCCCGGCGATCAGGCCGGGGATGTCGGCCAGCACCGCCTGGCGATCGTCGTTCTCGATCGTCCCCAGCACCGGCGAGAGGGTGGTGAACGGATACTCGGCCACCTTGGGCGCCGCCCTGGTCAACCGCCCCAGCAGTGAGGACTTGCCGGCGTTCGGCAGGCCGATCAGCCCCACCTCGGCCAACAGCTTCAGCTGCAGCTCGATCCAGCCCTCCTCCCCCCCGGTCCCCCTCTCGGCAAATCGCGGCGCCTGCCGCGTCGACGTCGTAAACCGCTTGTTCCCGTGCCCCCCGCGCCCCCCATGGGCCACCACGGCCCGCTGCCCGGCCCCTACGAGGTCCACCGCGCTCCCCTCAACGGTCAGGGCCTGGGTGCCGGCCGGAACCGCAATCAGCCGATCCTCACCCCGAGCGCCGTTGCGGTTGGACCCTTCACCGTGGTGCCCCCGTCCGGCGCGGAAGTGCTTGGTGCCGCGCAGTGCACCCAGGTCTCGACGCGAGGCCTCGCAGACCAAGACCACGTCTCCCCCATGGCCTCCATCCCCACCGTCAGGTCCTCCCCTGGGCACATGCGCCTCCCGTCGAAAGCTGACGCACCCATTCCCACCGGCGCCAGCCTCAACCCAGATCTTCGCCCGGTCGAACACGACTCAACGGTAAATGGCCACGAGGCCAACGAGGGCCGCGCTCGGAAGCCCCCGGTCCACGAGCGACTGCGCAGCGGCCGGCGGGCGGAGGTGCGCCGGCACCTCCCCACCGCCTGGTCCTAGTCCGCCTCCAGAACCGAGATCGTCCGGCCCCTGCGCGAGGGCTTGAACTCAACCCGCCCAGCCCGCGTGGCGAAGATCGTGTGGTCACGCCCGAGCCCGGTCCCCTGGCCGGGCCAGAAGCGGGTACCCCGCTGGCGCACGATGATCTCGCCGCCGGAAACCCTCTGCCCGGCGAAGACCTTGACCCCCAGCATGTTGGGGTTGGATTCGCGCCCGTTGCGGCTGGAGCCGAGTCCCTTCTTATGCGCCACCGCCAGCCTCCTTTTTGGCCTTGGGTTTTCTCGCCGCGGGCTTTTTCGCCGTGGCTTTCGGCGCGGCCGCCTTTTTCTCGGCGGGCTCTTTTTTCGCCGTGGCTCTCGGCGCGACCACCTTTTTCTCGGCGGGCTCTTTTTTCGCCGCCGCCTTGCCGCCCGAGACCCCGATGGCGGTCACCTCGAGCTTGGTCAGCTCGGAGCGGTGCCCGGCGCGGCGACGATAGCCCTTCTTTGGCTTGTATTTGAAGACCTTGATCTTCGGCCCGCGCAGGTGCTCTGCGACGGTCGCCTCGACCTTGACCTTCTCCAGCTCCCGCGGCTCGGCGACGACCTCCTTGTCGCGGAACATCACCGGGCGCAGGGAGACCACCTCGCCCTCTTTGGCGCTCAGCCGGTCGACGAGCAGGGAGGTTCCCTGCTCGACCTTGTACTGCTTCCCGCCGCTTTCGACCACTGCGTACATGCTCACTCTTCCTTGCTGCCTTGGCTGGCGCGCGAACGCCCACGACCGCCCCTGCGGCCGCGGCTGCGCGGGCGCGAAGCGTCGGAGTGTAGCTCGGAGGCGTCCTCGCCGCCCCCGCCGCCCCCGTTGCTCGCCTCGACCCCGGGCAGCGAGGCGACCGCGGAGGAGCGGGCAACCGCCTCGATCCGCACCAGCTTGCGCTGGCCGACGAAGCGCCCGCCTCCGGTGACGCTGATGATGTAGGAGTCGATGCGGGCGACCGCATCGTCGGCGTTGTACATGTGGGGCTCGTCGATCTTGACCAGCACCTCCTCGCCCACCTTGAACGGCAGCGCCCGCTCCTCGATCGCCTCGCGGCTGCCGGATTCGACCAGGTCGAAGGTGTTGATCGGCAGCGCCTCACCTCCCTCGAAGTGGAACTGCTTGGCGGTCTGGGTCTCCAGCTCGGCGAGCTCGCTGCCAGAACCGGTCAGCTCGCGCGCCACCTTCGGATTGACCCGCAGGAGGAAGGCCTCGGGCTCCGGGTTCTCGGCTGCGATGTCGCGCAGTTTGCGCAGTCCCTCCAGCGCCACCGTCTCGGCGGAGAGGATCACCCCCTGGCCCTCGCAGGTCGGGCAGGGAGCGGTGAGGATCTCCCGTACTCCGTCGGTCACGTTCTGGCGGGTCATCTCGACCAGACCGAGGGGGGAGACCTCGACCACATAGCTCTTGGACTTGTCGGCGTCGAGCGCTTTGCGCAGCGTTTTCAGCACTTTGTCGCGGTTGCGCGCCCGGGCCATGTCGATGAAGTCGATGACGATGATCCCGCCGATGTCGCGCAGCCGGAGCTGGCGCACCACCTCGTCGGCTGCCTCGGTGTTGACCTTGGTGATCGTCTCCTCCAGGCCGCCTTTGCCGCGCCCGGTGAAGCTGCCGCTGTTGACATCGATCACGGTCAGCGCCTCGGCGTAGTCGATGATCAGATAGCCACCCGAGGGCAGGTCGACCCGCCGGTTGAGCGTCGACTCGATCTCCCGGTCGATCTGCCATTTCTCAAATAGCGGCGTTTTGCCGTCGTAGAGCTCGACCCCCCCGACCAGCTCCGGCGCGGTGCGCTGAAAGAAGCCGGTGACCCGTTCGAACTGCTTCGGGGAGTCGATGATCGCCTTCTCGAAATCGCTGAGGAAGACGTCGCGCAGTACCCGCACCGGAAGATCGGCCTCCTGGAAGACCAGGTTGGGCGCCTTGGTCTCCGCCGTGCGGCGCTCCAGCACATCGTGGAGCTTGTGCAGGTAGTCGATCTCCCGCACGAAGTCGGACTTCTTCGCCCCGTGCGCCGCGGTGCGTACGATCAGCCCGCCCCGGCCCTCGTAGGTGCGGTCGACCATTTTGCGCAGGCGGTCGCGCTCGGAGTCGGTCAGCCGGCGGCTGACGCCGACGCCACTGCCCTGCGGCGCGTAGACCAGGTAGCGGCCGGCGATCGAGACGTTCATCGAGAGCCGCGCTCCCTTCGTCTTCAGCGGGTCCTTGACCACCTGCACGACGATCTCCTGCCCGGGTTTGATCAGCTCGTTGATCCGCCGGCCGGTGCCCCGGCCGCGCCGAGGCGCCTGCTCGCCTCCCGGCAGGACGATCTCGTCGACGTGGAGGAAGCCGTTGCGCTCCAGGCCGATGTCGACGAAGGCGGCCTCCATGCCGGGAAGGACGTTGTCGACCTTCCCCTTGTAGATATTGCCGACGATCGAGCGACGGCTGCGACGCTCTATGTAGAGCTCGGCGACGTCGCGCGTCGCCCCTTTCGCCTTCGACTCGAGGACGGCCACGCGGGTCTCGCCGCTGTCGGCGGAAACCAGAATTGTCTTTTTCATTTGATCAGCTCAGTTCAGATAGGTACGCATTCGCCGGGCCACCTTGAAGGGTCACCAGGCGAACCTGCCCTTCTGGCTGAGCCGCGCTTGGATGTGGATGCTCTGAAGTACGCCAATCGCCAGGAACGTGGCGAGCACGGAGGAGCCTCCGTAGCTCACCAGTGGCAGGGGAATCCCGGTGATCGGCATGATCCCCAGGTTCATCCCCACGTTGACGAAGACCTGGAACAGCAGCGAGACGGCGATGCCGCCCGCCACCAGGGTTCCGTAGTAATTCTTCGAGAGCGTCACGATCCGCAGCGCCCGCCAGAGGAGCAGGGCGTATAGGGATAGGACGAACGCGGCTCCGAGAAATCCATAGCGCTCACCGATCACCGCGAAGATGAAGTCGGTACTGCGCTCAGGCACGAAGTCAAGCCGCGTCTGCGTTGCCTGATCGCCGCGCCCGGTCTTCTCCCCGGAGCCGATGGCGATCAGTGCTTGGTGCTGCTGGTAGCCGGCGTTGCGAGGGTCCTGGCTGGGATTCAGGAATGAGGTCAGCCTTTCCGCCTGGTAGCCCTTCAGCAGCGGGGTTCCGACTGCTGGGGCCACCACCAAGACCATGGCTATAAGTGCAACGAGGGCCCCGCCGATCACCGCGAAGTGCGTCCAGCGGACGCCTCCGAAGTACATCACGGCGAGTGTTGCGGCCCCGAACACCAGAGAGGTGCCGAGGTCGGGCTGCAGGAATACGAGTGCAGCCGGTGCCAGGCCAAGACATAGGTAGCGCACCGTGCGCTGCCTGTCGGAACCGCGCCTGGCGCCATCGATGACGAACCCGGCAAGCGCAAGCACGAGCAGGAGCTTGCCGAGCTCAGATGGCTGGAAACTGAAGAAGGGAAGTTCGAACGCGCGTCGCGAGCCACGCGCCGCGATGCCGAAGACGAAGATCAGGGCGATGCTGACGCAGAGGAAGGTATAGAAGCCGACCCGCAGCTCGCGGAAGCGCGAGTAGTCGACGCGGGTCAGGGCCAGCATCCCGGCGATACCGAGCACGCCGTAGACCACCTGACGATCGACGTAGTAGTCGGGGTTGCCGGGCACGTCCTGCAAGGTCGCCTGGCTGAGGACGAAGACGCTGAAGGCGATCAGGGCGATCGCGGAGAGGGCCAGGGGAGCGTCCATATAAGGCAGGCCCAACCGCTCGACGATGCCGGGGCGGGCGAGGAATGGCTCCGGCCGAGCCCGGCGGGCGCGGGTCGCGTACATCA
>DATLSM010000008.1:0-2601 GCA_035534175.1 Solirubrobacterales bacterium
GATCATCTTGCCCGAAGGTTCGAACTCATAGATCTTCGTGCCCGAGGCGACGTAAAGGGTGCCGTTGGGGGCGACGGCGAGGGCTCCGGCGGAGGAGAAGGGGCCGGTCAGTTCGTTGCCGGAAACGTAGGATTCGGAAGAGGTGAAGTTGGCGGGGTTGGCGGAGCCGTCGATGCGAACGACGCTAGATCCCTTGGAGACGTAGAGGTCTCCGCTCGCTGCGCCGCCCGAGTTGTCGGCAGCAACGCGTAAGTAGCAGCAGCCCACGCCGAGGCCGGAGTTGAGGTCGGTTCCCGAGTAGCTGGCGTCGGAAGGGTTCAAGCCCCAGAGGTCATCGGCGTTTGAGTCAGAGACAAAGACCTTGTTGGCGGCTTCGGAGAAGGCGAGGCTTTCGATGTATTCGCCGGTCCAGGGAGGGGAGGCCGTCTGGGCTTCCCAGGTTCCCGCGGAGCTGTATTTGTCGACGGTGCCGCCAGAGGTCGCTTCGCTGACCCAGAGGTTGTTGGAGCCGTCGACGGTGAGGCCGTCGGGGTTGTGCAGGGCGGCGCCGTTGGCTTGGGTGATCTGGGATTGGTAAGGACGCTGCGCGAAGGCAGGGGCGGCCGTGAGAGCGAGGACTGCGAAGAAGGCAACTGCCACAACGGTGCCGAGGCTGCGAGCAGAGCGGTGGGGGCTCACGCAAGGCTCCCGGCAGCGGCGCGGACGGTTGGCCAGGGTTGAGGAGAGCAGCCGCGTGCGGCCCGAGCCCGGGCGCTGGGAAGTCCCCCGAGACCTCGCGGACCGCACGCACTGCTCCTGAGGCGCCGCATACCAGGGAGAGTCGCGGGCGCCGGCTTGCCGCACCGGGCGAGGGCCGTCGAACGGCGGATACCGCTCGGCGATGGCCGCGGCACGAATGGGTTATCACGTGTGGAGGGGGACAAATTAAAAAACATGGAGGCCGGATGGCAGCTGCTGGATCGAGACCCGGCGGATGCGATGGATGTTGTGGCCGCACATCGGTCGTAGATTCTCGCCTGTCTCATCATCCCTGCCTGACCCTGCTGCCCTGTATGAACCCTTCCCCTGTTCCCCTGCTGCGGGAGCTCATTTCCCAATGACGGGCGCGAGCATAGCGATTCGGCGGCGAGCTGGTCAAGGCCGGTACCGCAGAATTCCCAATAATGAGTATGACGGCGCACGCTACCTTTCTGCGGTGAGTCCGTCCGAGCCCCCCTCTCCCATCTTTCCCCGCCTCTCCGGCGGAGCGGCGGCGCCCTCGCCCGAGCGCGCCGCCGCGCACCGCCGCGGGCGGCTCAAGGGGGCTATGGTCGCAGCGGTAGCCCGCCACGGCTACCCCGCGGTGACGATCGATGAATTGGTCGCGCTCGCCGGGATCTCCAAGCGCGACTTCTATGAGAGCTTTGCCTCCAAGGAGGAGTGCTTCTTGGCGACATTCGAGGAAGTCGTCGACCTGGGCACCGAAGCGGTGCGGAGCGCCTTCCGCGAAGCCTCGGAGCCACGTGAGAGCCTGCTCGCGGGGATCGGCGCCTTCGGCGCCGCTCTAGTCGAGCGCAACGATGCGATGTCGCTGGCGATCGTCGACTCGCTGAGTCTCGGCACGGCAGCGCTCGGGCCGCGCGAGCGGGCCGAAACCCGGTTTGCCGAGCTGATGGGCCAGAGCCTCGGGTTGGCGGCGGGGCAGGAGCGCGAGGTGTCGGAGCTGGTGATCAGGGGGCTCGTCGGGGGCATGCGGCGAGTGGCCTACAAATGCCTTCGTGATGATCAACCGCAGCGCTTTTGCGAGCATCTCGCCGAGCTACTCGATTGGTCGATGGGCTACGGACGCCGCACGGGCGGCTCATCAACACCCTTGCCGTTACCGTCCGGGGTAACGGTGCAAGCGGGAGCTGCTGAAGGCAATGGTACCCCGGCGCTGGGCTGGGGGGAGCCGCCGGGTAGCGAGCGCAGCCGAGCAGCGCTTGAGCAGCGCGAGCGGATCATCCGCGCCGTCGCCCGGCTCGCTGCGGCCGGAGGCTACGCGAGCCTCTCGATGCCGGCGATCGCCTCGGCTGCCGCGGTCTCCAACCGAACCTTCTACCGCGAATTCTCCAACAAGCAGGAGGCCTTCGTGGCCGCCTTTGACGCGCTGGCCAAGCGGGCCTTTCTTCACGCGGTGGGCGCCGTTGCCGAGGGCCAAGATTGGCCGCAGTCCGTCGCTGCGGCACTGCAGGCCACACTCGAGTTCGTCGCCGCCGACCCGCTCTTTGCCCGGCTTGCCTTCTTCGAGCTGGCGGCAGCCGGGCCGATCGGACTCGACCACGCCGAGCGCTCGACCGAACGGTTCATGATCCTGCTTTCCCCCGCCGCCCTGCCGGAAGCGGTGCAGCCATTGCCCGAGGTCATCGTCGAAGCGATCGGCGGCGGCATCTGGACGGTGATCCAGGTCGAGATCAATTCGGGGCGCTCTGAGTCGCTCCCAGAGCTGGGACCGGAGCTGACCCACTTCGCTCTGGCGCCGTTCGGTGTGGCGGCGCCGGCTCTGAGCCGGTAGCCCGTCCCGGCTTGAGAGAATCGAGCTCGTGGCTTTCGAAGCTGCATTTTGGTTCCACGATGGGGACC
>DATLSM010000009.1:0-8243 GCA_035534175.1 Solirubrobacterales bacterium
TGTGGCCAGCCGGGCGATGCCGCAAGAGCTGGCCTTCGCCTCACCCACCCCGCCCTCTGATTGAACGCCGATTGCCCGCGCGATTAATCTCAACTTGGCCTCGCTCGTTGTTGCACTTGGCGCACAACGTGGCTTTGAGCCTGGCGAAGGTGCGGCCCCTCGGGTGTTCGCCTGTGAGACGAGCAGGCGAACAGTAGGGGCCGCAAAGCGCGGCGTGGTGCGGAAAACGGCTCGGAGCAGCCGAGGTGATTGGGCAGGCAATGACGATCCCCTGCCCAATGGGGTCGGTGCCCCAAGGTAGGAGAACGCAGCGATAGACATGCAAATTAGGACACTATCAGTCGTTTTACGCTGACATATAGCTGCAATGCTGCCCCTGGACCGCATAATCAGACATCGAATGTCTGATTATGCGCTAAGATAGCTGCATGAAAGCACAAAAAACTCTTGGGTCAAAAGGCGCTCTGGTCCTCGAGGAAGCTGCCCGTCGGCGGCGCAGGACCATCCGCTGGCCCGAAGATGCGGATTGGCTGCGCGAAATCACGCCAGCCCCGCAGCGATTGCTCGGCCGTTTGAAGGACCACGGCTTGCTGTACGCCGCTGGGAGCAATCGCTATGTCATCGCCCCGCCCGGTACAGGGTCTATTCGACAGGCCGCCTCGCCAGAGCTCCTCGCTGACCTGGCGTTCCGTCCACACGGCGACTACTACATCGGGTTTCTCAGCGCGCTGATCGCTCATCGTTTGACGGACCTTCACTCAGAGGTCACCTATGTCGCGATGCGACGGGGGGCAAAGCCGCGCACGGTTCCCGACGGCTTCAAGGTCGCGGAACTCCCGAAAGGAGCCTGGCTGGAACCGAGCGGCGAGGAGATCGAACGGATCCGGTTTGAAGACTCCAAAGAGTTTGTCCACCGGAGCTCACTGGAGCGCACGCTCGTCGATAGCTTGCTGCGTCCGGACCTGGCTGGTGGCATCGAAACGGTTGTCACCGCCTGGGCTCGAGCCAAGGAGCGACCGGAGGTCCGCTGGGACCTACTCGCTGAGATCGCTCAGCGAGTAGGTGATGCGACTATGCGGCGCGCTGCATTCCTGATGCGTCTATTGGGATTCGAAGCGCCAGTTGAGTCCTGGTTCCCGAAAATCATTGGTAGGAAGACGAGTACCATCTTCGATCGGAGTCGCGGATTTAGCCTTCCTAAGGATCAGATACGCCGCGATAGGGACACCGGAGTGGTGATCAACGTGCCGTTCGAATACCTGCGTGGATGGATCTCCGGAGCCTCGATCGGGTGATCGAGTACCCAGAAGATGACGCCACCGAAAAGGAGGCGGAGAGACACGGGATACCCGAGCCCGTTCTCGTCAGGGATCTGGTCCGAATCGTTGAGGTAATGAACCTGGGCAAGCAAGGGTTCTTCAGCGCCGCCAGCGTTCTGTCGGGCTCAATGGCGCTGCGGTGCTTCCATTCGCCCCGTTTCACTGTCTATGACGCGGACTTCGCAACCGCCGCTGAGCGTCAGCCGGGAAGAACTGAGATGCGGGACATGCTGCGATACGTCGACGACGACCTCGAGATTTCGCCGACGGACCTCACTCCCCACGACGCCAGAGGGACCGGATGGAAGTCAGAGCCGATCACCTATGTCCCTGCCTTCACCGCCTTGGCGCCAGAGGAGACCCGCCGATTCAAAGCTGACATCTCGACCGAGGCCTGGTTCTCCCTGGACAGGTGCAAGAGTTTCAAGTTCCCTATGACCTCGGCATCTGGATAGAGGCACCCCTCGTCTACGTTATGGATCCCCATGAGATTGCCGCCGAGAAGATCCTGGGCTGGGTTGTCCACCGCGAGGTCAAGCACTACGCGGACCTGGCTTTCATTGCTCTGGCGGCCCAGCGTCAGGCAGGTCCTCTCCTTGAGCTAAAGAACTCCAGTCTCCGGGAGACGCTTGCGGCCAAGCTCGAGATCATGCGGGGGATCCAGCCCGAGAACTATGTTGCGTGGTCCTCGGTCGAGGACATCGTCAGATCACTCGAAGCCGATCCGGTCTTCGGCGCCCAAGAGTGGGAGAAGATCGTTTACCTCAGAGCTCGGCGCGACCTCTTCAAACAGGCGACGCTCAAGAGTGCGGTGCAGTCGTTGTTGGTTCCTATGCTGAAGTAGCCCACTCCCGATATTGGCTGAGGACCGCTCAGACCCCTCGCGACCTTTGCGGGACTCTCCCGCTGGCCGCCGAGGAGCTGGCAAAAGGCGCAAAGAGCCGACCCTTCAAGTGGAAGGTGAACCGCAGGTGCGGCCTCGCCCTAGGGCAATGTGCGAGTCGGCGCCGGCCTCAGGCGCGAGCCGCCTCAGGCTCGGGTGCACCGGACTCCGGCTCAACCTCGAACTCGGTCCCAACCAGCGTCTCCCGCTCGATCTCGCGCTCCCGCACCAGCCACAGCGCCAGCACCGCGCCGAGGAAGGAGAGCAGCGCCCCGAGCAGGAGGATCGCGTTGAGGCCGTGGACGAACCCCTGCTCAGCGGCGCTGCGGCTGAGCGCGCTAGCCCCGGAGGGGAGCGCGGAGAGCGCCTGCGGCAGCGCCCCAGAGGAGGTCGCTTCGACCAGCCCGCGGGCCTGCGCGTGGCCCAGGGCAGGGGCGACTTCCTGCGCTCGGGAGGCACCGACGCCGAGGAAGATCGCCCCCCAGGCGGCGATTCCGACGGCTATTCCGACTTGGCGGAAGGTGTCGTTGATCCCCGCCGCCATTCCGCTGCGCTCCTTCGGCACGACGCTCAGGGCAACGTCGGCGATGACCGGGTTAAGCAGCCCGACCCCGATGCCACTGACGATGAAGCCGACCAGCAGCGCGGTCCATTCCGAGTGCACGCCGAGGCCGCCCATCAACAGCAACCCGAGGCCGGTGAGAGCCAGGCCAGCGCTCATCAGGTAGCGGGCCTGGATCCGGGCCAGGGCGATCCCTGAAAGGGGGGCGATGACAAAGGCGCCGACGGTGATCGGCAGGTAGCGGAGGCCGGCTTCGATCGGCGAGAAGCCGAGGAAGTTCTGCAGGTAGAGCGTCAGGTAGAGGAACAGCGCGAACATCGAGCCAGAGACCGCGAAGGCCGCCAACTGCACGCCGGTGAAGGCCCGGCGGCGAAAGAAGGACAGCGGCAGCATCGGCTCGCGCACGCGCATCTCGATCGCGACGAAGGCCGCCATCAGCACCGCGGCGCCGGCGAAGAGGGAGACGATCAGGCCGCTGCCCCAACCCTCGGCGTTGCCGCGCACCAGCCCCAGCACCAGCAGGAAGAGGGCAGTTGAGAAGGTGAGGAGTCCGCCCCAGTCGATCCGAGTTGCGTTGGGATCGCGGGACTCGGCCAGCTTCCACTGGGTGACGGCGATCGCCGCCAACCCGATCGGGACGTTGACGAGGAAAACGGAGCGCCAACCGAACCCGTCGGTGAGCAGGCCGCCGAGCAGCGGGCCGATGGCGACGGCGATGCCGATCGTCGCTCCGTAGATGCCCATCGCCATGCCGCGTTCGGGTCCGCTGGGGAACTCCTGAGCGAGGAGGGCGAGGGAGACGGCAAACATGATCGCGCCGCCGATTCCCTGCAGGCCGCGGGCAAGGTTGAGAAAGGTGGGGTCGGAGGCGAGACCGCAGAGCAGCGAGGCGGCCGAGAAGATGCCGAGGCCGATGGCGAAGACGCGGCGGCGGCCGAGCCGGTCGGCGAGCGAGCCGGCGGTGAGGACGAGGGCGGCCAGCGAGAGCGCGTAGGCGTCGATCACCCACTGGAGGTCGGTGAAGCTGGCGCCGAGATCCTTCTGGATGGCGGGCAGGGCCGTGTTGACCACGGTGATGTCGAGCAGCAGCATGAAGGTGGCGACGCAGACCGCGCCGAGCGTCCACCACTTGCGGTTCGTTGCGGATTTCATCTGGGGCTCCAATGCGTCGGTTACAATCTCGTCAGGTGCCCTGTTCAGGCTTCCTGACCAGTGGAACTTATCAGGTATCCTTACTACATGCCTCCCGACGCCAACCCAACCGAGCAGATCCCCATCTCCGGCCTCCTCGACATCACCCTCGAGGCCCTCCTGGTCGAGTTCGGCGCCGAACTCGAGGCGGCTGGCTACGGCGATATCCGTCCCACCCATGGCTGCGTCTTTCGCTTTGTGCGCGAGGACGGCATGCGGCTTACCGAGCTCGCCACCCTCGCCGGAATGACCAAGCAGTCTGTCGGAGAGGTCGTCGACGACCTCTCCGAGCGCGGCTACGTCGAACGCATCCCCGACCCCGACGATCGCCGCGCCAAGCTGATCAGCCTCACCGAGAAGGGCGAAGTGGCCCAGCGCATCGGCTACGGTCTCTTTGCCGAGATCGAAGCCCGATGGGCCGAGCGCTACGGCGCCGACCGTCTCGCCTTGATGCGGGAGCTCCTGGAAGAGATCGCCTCCACCGAGGCTCCCGACTTGGTTCCCGAGCTCTCCCGCGCTTCCCGCTCAGCTCTGTCCGAGGTCCCAGCGCGCCTTTAGGAGCACCGGTGCCCGCCGGGAGCACCGCGCCCTGACCGCCCACTCGCTGTCGTCGCGATGCGGACGCTCAGTCAAGGTCGAAAGCGGCGATGATCGCGAGGCTGAGGGCTGGCTCTTGAGAGTCGAGCAACACCCCGACCTGCTCTCTCAGTGCGTCGGTGGGAATGGTGGTGATGTTGTCGCAACTGATGACCGATGGCTGGGTGAGACCGTTCGCCGCATCGACGCCAACCTCGCTGGAGAGCCCGCGGATCGTGGTGGTGATCGGCGCGACGGTAACCGTCCTCATATGCGGCCGCACGAGCTCACGGGTGAGGATCAATACGGGCCGAGCCTTGTCCAGTTGCGCGACATGGATGGCCCGCATCAGGCCAGGTCACGCGGCAGGCTCGCCGCGTGTTGAGCGAGGCCTGCGAGCTCTGGGTCCGGACCGCTGCGAGCGAGGATCCGGGCGTCACGCTCGGCGAGGGCTCGCCGACGCTCGCGCTCAAGCGCACGGGTGACGACTGTCGCCCGGCTGCGCGCGGTGCCAGAGTTAACGATCTCATCGACGAACTCGACCAGATCGTCTGGAAGCCGAACGGCGATCTGCTTGCTCATCCCAATATGGTACCAATATGGTAGACAGGCTCCCTCTGTCAAGGCCGGCTCGTCGAATTGGCAACCTCCCAAACCGAGATGACGCCCGGTTGGGCTGCTTGAAACCATGCGCATTCTCCGGCCCGCTCAGCTATCTAGATCCTCCGATTTTTTTACCCATTTCAATGTCGCTTCTGGGGAGCTGCGTGGAAGGTCATTCACGCCTGATCGCCAAAAAGTCGCGGGGCCCTACGGCGAGCGTTGCCTGGGCTCGGCATTGCTTTCAGTCCGATCTGGAGCGCCACGATTCCAGAACTCGCTCGACCTCTTCTCGGACCAGCGATCGGGCCTCGGCCCGATCCACACCCGACATGAGCAGCTCGTCGTAGCTGGTGTCGCGGTGACGCACCGAGGCTGCGATGGCGAGCTTGAGCGCTCCGGAGTCGAGGGCTCGGCCGGCGGCGCTGCGGCCCACTCTGCCACTGCCGCGCGTGCCCGTATGACGGGCGATCTCTTCGGCCCGATCATGGGGAATGCACGGATAGAGCCGGACGATTTCCGCCGCCATCTGAGCCTGAAGTACGAGGTCCTGATCGGCGCGGCGAGAGCTCTCCCGCTCCTGTCGCCTCGCTCGCGCGTCGGCATCGGCAAGGCACTCCGCCTCCGCATGATCGAGCGCGCTCTCCTCGACCAGGATGCCCTGACGCTCGTAGCGCTTCCGCGCTCTGCTGAAGCGGACGATCACAGCCGCGAGACCACTTGCCTTCCTCGCCCGCCGGGTCAGGGCGGCATCGCCGGACGGCAGGAAGACAAGGTGATCCAGGTCGGCGCAGCTCAGGCATAGCGGTCCCCCATCGCTCATCGTCAGCAGGCTCCCTCCGCCGCCGCACTTGCTGCAGCTCCACTTTTTGAGAGCCGAGACAACGACGATCTCGAACTTCGAGTCGCCTCTGCGTTCCTCGCCTCCCATCGCGGCCTCTCAGCCGAGCGCCTGGGAGCGCAGGGCCAGCCGCAGTAACTCGCGGCCCGGGGGCGTCAGCGTCAGCTCGCTTCGAGAGCTCTGGGTCACGCGGTCGTACTCGTGCTCGTAGACGAGCAGCTCCAGCGCCTCGGCCAGCCTGATGGCGCCCCAGACACGGGCTGTCACCTGATGGACGTCGGGCGACTCGCCGGCGGCATTCCAGCCATCGGCAACTATTGCGGAATGAAGGCGCGCCTTCATCTCCTCGCCATCGACATTCCCCTCGGCGGCGAGCAGCACCGCAACGGCGAGTTCCTGGACGGCACAGGCGAAACCCTCGGCGGCGATCAGGTATGGAGCGACCGCATCCCGGAGGCCGACCGGGTCCCCTAGCAGCGACTCCCCGCGCTTGGTCAGAGCCAACCGGCGGCCGGTCTTGCGCAGCAGCCTCATCCGCCGCGCCAGGTGATGCACCTCCCAGAGTGGTGACACCTGGTCTTCGCGGTGCGGTGGCCCCCATCTCTCCGTGTGCCACCAGTCCGGGAACCGCTCGACGGAGGCACGCACCAGGGCGCGGTTGAGCGCTCCGGTCTGGGTCAGCTCGATACCGGTGACCCCTAGCTGGAGCAACCAGACAAGCGATGCCATGCGTTCGGGGGCCTCGCCCGCCCGATCCTCGTGCTCCCCGAATGCCCGCAACATCGGCACAACAGGGTCCACAATCTCTCGCCGCTCCTTGCTTCCCTGACTCACCCAGTGCTCGAGCCGCTCATCGACGATGACGTCGAGCGCGATCCTGCCGCCCAGCTCCGCTTGAGGTCGGTGTAGGAAGTCGACGACGAACGTCGCCTGGCGGCGCTTGAATCCCCGCTCCCCCGGTGTGAGACCGTCCGCCTCGATCCAGCACTCCAGCTCATGCGCGACTCGATTGCGCAGTCGCGCCTCCTCGAAGCCCATCACCGAGCGCCAGCGCAACGCCTCGGTATCCGGGGGCTCCAGACCCGAGGCCTCCAGCGCCTTCCGCAGCTGCTCGCCCGCCAACGGCTCCTCGACCTCCCATGCTCGCAAGATCCCCAACGTCTGCTCCGAGGTGCAGATCTCGGCATAGGCCGCCGCCGGGTCGCCGGCGAGCTCTAAGAACCGTCCGAGGCGCTCGGCCACCACCCGCTTCACCTCGAACGGGGCCAGCAGCTGGCGCGGGAGCTGGTACCAGAGGAAGAGCTGCAGGTCATAGCGGCTGATCTCGACCGGCGCCTCGTCCTCCTCGCGGCCGGCGATCAGTTCGAGAGCTGCCTCGACATCGCGCGGCCCCTCGAGGTCGTGCTCGCCCAGCAGCGCCAGGGCCCGCTCGATCGAGGTGGGAGACAGCGCTACCGGCACGCCCGCAGTCTGGCGGACTCGGGCCGAAAGTTGGTCCGCCCCACTCTCTATGGTGGCGGTGATGGCGCGCGTCAGCCGCAATGCACCGTGTCCGTGCGGCAGTGGCATGAAGTACAAGCTGTGCTGCTTGCCGGTCGAGGCTGACGGTGTTGGCGGGAAGGAGGCGGTTCGCGAGATCAGGATGATCGACGCCACCGGGCGTGGATGCGAATGGCGGATCCTCGAACGGGTTGGGCCAGAGGAAACTGCTGCCGGCGAGTTGGTGGAGCACCTCTGCAACGGAGAGCGGTTCGAGGTGCAGCCCTCCGATGGCTGGCTGAGAAGCGGCAAGCCGATTCCCATGCTGCTCGCACTCGAAGTGCTTCCACCGCAGCTATACGAGTGGGCGATCCAGCAGTCGCTAGGTGGGGTATCCGACGAGGAGATGACGCCATTCGGCTTGGAAGTCGCTCGCCTTCTTCTCCTCGCGGGCACGGTCGTGGACCTCGCCGTCGATTTCCGCGCGCCGAAACGGCTCGGTTTGAAGCGAATCCTCCCCCATCGCAGACAACAAGCCGCATAGCCTCAGGGGCGTGAGGACGGCGCGAGCGATGTGGCGAATGGCTCGATCCGCGCGTCGACACGCGGGTTCCAGGCCGAAAAGGTGGGGAAATGCAACATCGCCATTAGCTGAGAACGGCAACCTGCACTGGCCCCGGAGCGGCGGCTTGATTTGGCCCCACCCGGTCATGGTTGACGTGTCGGTTTGATCATCGCGTACTGGTCCTCCGAACGCCCCCGCGCGGAACGGAGCCCGTAGGGCGAAGTGCA
>DATLSM010000010.1:0-32084 GCA_035534175.1 Solirubrobacterales bacterium
CGACCTCGGTTCGCAGCTCCTCGATCAGCGCTCCCTGGGAGGCGACAAGGGTCTCGAGCTCCTCATAGGACGGGCGTCGGCCTGACACATGATGGAATTCGCGGCTTGAGTTATGTCACCTGCAGGGACCTGAACAGTCACTCTGAGCGGGGCTTTTGTCCTAATACCGCTACCGGGATTCGAACCCGGGTTACCGGACTGAGAATCCGGCGTCCTAGTCCCCTAGACGATAGCGGCGCGGTGGGCCAGTTTAGCGATGCCCCAATGCCGTTGCTCGCGCGTATTCCCATCCGAGCCAGACCCAAATATCGAACATGTATTCGATATAGATTTCGGCCCCTGCTTTTGCGGGTGCGTGTAGATTGAAGGCACAGGCGGCTGTGGCGAAATTTGGTATACGCGCGAGCTTCAGGTGCTCGTGGGGGAAACCCCGTGGAGGTTCGAGTCCTCTCAGCCGCATCCCCAAGCCCGAAATCTGGGAATGCATTTCGGGCGACCGCGATTGAGGCGCTGAGACTGCGAGATGACGAGGGGGGTTGGGCACCGCCGAGTCACCAGCCGTCTCGGCCCTTCTGTTGGGACCTTCGCGATTCGCATGCGGAAGCTGCCCTGGCCTTCCCGTCCAGCATCGAACGCGCCGAGCTCTCCTGCGGAGCGGCGGCAGCGACAATCCATGTCTGCCGGAGGCCTGGCGATGCTCAGACGGCGGCCGATTCACGGGCGATAAGAGCAGCCGTGGCGGCGATCTCGTCCACGAAGGTCGGCCAGAGCAGGCGCGGAAGGTCGTGGCCCATCCCCTCGATGATCCGCAGGCGGGCGCCGGGAATCGCCGCGGCGGTGGCGCGGCCTCCGGAAGGGTTGATCAGTGGGTCGCAGCTGCCGTGAATGACCGTCGCTGGCAGCCGCAGCTCGCGCAGGGCAGGGGTACGATCGCCGGAGGCTGTGATCGCGTGCATCTGGCGCACCACGCCTGCCCGGCTGTGGCCGCGATCGTAGGAGGCACCCGCCACATCGCGCAGATGCCGCTCGTCCATCGGGTAGCCGGGGGAGCCGATCACCCGGAAGGTCCTCAGCGCCTGCTCGATCGCTCCCTCGCGACTGCGGGCCGGGTGGGCCATCAGCGTGCCGAATGTTTTAGCGGCCGGCCTTCCCACCCGGAGATTTCCGGTGGTTGACATCATCGAGACCAGCGTGCGCACTCGCTCGGGGCTTCCGATCGCCAACGTTTGGGCGATCATCCCGCCCATAGAGGCACCTACCATGTGTGCCGACTCGATCTCAAGATGATCCATCAGCCCGGCGATGTCGGCGGCCATGTCCTGGAGGAGGTAGGCCGCGGTGGAGCGGCGGCCGAGGAACATGTCAAGCCGATTCGGCACCCCCGCCGAATCCATCTTGGTCGAACACCCAATATCGCGGTTATCGAAGCGGACGACCCGGAAGCCGCGCGCGGCCAAGGCGCCGCAGAGCTCCTCGTGCCAGCCCAGCATCTGCATCCCAAGGCCCATGACCAACATCAGCGGCTCGCCGCCAGGGTCGCCGATCTCCTGGTAGGCGATCTCGATCCCGTTGACAGGCGCCAGGCGCTCTTCGCTCAGTCCATACATTCGGCAAGTTTAGCCAGTACTGGCTGCGCAGCCAGGAGCGGTATGCACCGAGGCGAGCGCCGCGTAGCGGCTAAGTTGGCGCGGTGCACACGGCGATCGTCTCCGACCTGCACCTGGGCAGCGCCTTCGGTCAGGACGTCCTGCGCAGGGCCGAGATCCGGCAGGCACTGCTCGATGAGATCGCAGCCGCCGACCGCGTCGTCCTGCTCGGCGATGTGGTCGAGCTGCGCGAGCGCCCACTCGGTGTCGCGTTGGCCGCCGCGAGACCCTTCTTCGAGGATCTGGGAGAGACGCTGGGCGACCGCGCTCAGGTCATCCTAGTCCCCGGCAACCACGACCACCGCCTCGCCGAGCCGCTGCTCGACGAGCTATCGCTCTCGGGCCGCCGAGCTCTGGGGCTGGAGCAGCGCGGCGATCCCTCCCCCGGTCCCGTTGCCCTGATCGATCGCTGGCTGGGCGGCCCCAACCTCGAACTCGCCTACCCTGGTCTCTGGCTGCGCGACGACGTCTACGCAACCCACGGCCACTACATGGACTGCCACCTCTCCCTTCCCCGGGCGGAGTGCCTCGCGGCAGCGGCGGTGATGCGCGCCTCCGGGCCCCTTCCCGACCCGGCGAGCCCTGAGGACTACGAGCGTGTCCTGCGGCCCCTCTACGGGTTCGCCTTCGGCCTCGCCCAGTCGCGGGCTTCCGGCGTCGCGCGCCAGGCGGGCCGCACCTCGGAGTTCGCCTGGGAGCTGGTATCCGGAAACGGTGACGGAGGGCTCGGGTGGCGGGTCAAGAGCGGCACCGCCCGCACCGGAGCCGCGGCGGCGATCTGGGGGGTCAACCGCCTGCTGCGCTCGGGCTTCGCCCCCCACATCTCGGGGGGGGCGATCTCCCGCAGCGGCGTGGCCGGGGCGACGGAGATGGCGCGGAGGCTGGCGCTGGACGCCGCCCACGTGATCACCGGCCATACCCACCGCGGCGGGCCGCAGGAGGGCGAGCAGGATTGGAGGCTGCCCGGGGGTGGCCGGCTACACAACACCGGCAGCTGGGTGTTCGCCTCCGCCTTCCACCATCCCGGTGCGCCGCCGGGACCCTACTGGCCCGGGACAGTCACCTGGATCGAGGACGACGGCCCACCGCGCCGCGTTCAGCTGCTCGGCGAGTGCTCCCGCGAGGAGCTGGCCTCTACGGTGGCCGACCTCAACCGAGCCACTCTGCGATAACCCGCCCGACCTCCTCCCCCGCGTCCTCTTGAAGGAAGTGGGAGGCGTCGATGATCGCGCGCGGCGGCGCGAAGCCGAGCTGCTCGCACACGCGCTCGCCGAGCGAGAAGGGGAGGATCGGATCGGAGTCGGCCCACAGAACCAGGGTCGGGCGCCCGTCCTCGCGCAGCGCATCGGCAACTCGTTTCCCCTCTGCCGCGCCCGGCGCGTCGGGCTCGGTCGGCAGGATCAAGGGGAAGGCGCGGGCTCCGGCCTTGGACTCTGGGGTCGGGTACGGCGCGTCGTATGCGGCGATCACATCCTCGCCCGGGTCGTGCTTGCAGCCGCCGCGAACCAGGAACCCGACCGGCAGGTCGGCGTTGTCGCGAACGAACTCGCGGAATTTGAGCCATGCCTCGCTCATCCGCTGGCTTCCCGTGAAGGGTCCGGTCTCCATGATCACCAGGCGGCTGAAACGCTCGGGATGC
Source organism: Solirubrobacterales bacterium (assembly GCA_035534175.1). Lineage (GTDB taxonomy): Bacteria > Actinomycetota > Thermoleophilia > Solirubrobacterales > 70-9 > DATLSM01. Next base: position 3,286 of record DATLSM010000010.1, read on the forward strand.
TCAACCGCAAGGCGCAGGCCGATCGGTCCGCCCCAGTCGTGGACCACGGCCGTCGCGTCGCGCACGTCCAGCTCCTCCAACAGCCGGGCCATCAGCTCGACGTGTCGGTCGTAGCTGTACCAGTCGAGCTCGGTGGGCTTATCGGAGCGGCCGAATCCGGCGTAATCGGGGGCGATGCAGCGCCGGCCGGCGTCGCGCACCGGCGGAATCACCTTGCGCCAGAGAAACGACCAGGTCGGCTCGCCGTGGAAGAAGACGACCGGCGGGCCCTGTCCCTCGTCCAGGTAGGCGAGACGCAGCCCGTCGATCTCGCGATAGCTCGACTCGAAGGGGAAGTCCGGCAGCCCCTCGAGTCGCTCCTGTGGCGTTCGCACGACATCAACGCTCATCCCAGCGCTCCTCCTTCTTGTGCTCGATGGGCCGAAAGGCGCCATGTGAAGCCGTTTTAGGCCGATCGACGAGGCGAGTGTATTCGCTGGCGTCGCGCTCGTCGATCGGGCAGATTCATGATCTTGTCTATCAGCATTTTGCTACAGTGATCCCTTCTTTTTAGCACTAAGTCAGTCTACATAGAAAGGAATCCTTCAATGCGGAACGCGCGCAAGGACACCCGGCAGCGCAGCGTTAACGCCGGCCTCCTCGCCGGCCTACTTGCGCTGGCCATCGGACTCGTCGTCGCCGGCTGCGGCAGCAGCTCCTCCAGCGGTGGCACCGTCGCCGTGGTGGGCTACTCCTCCCCCCAGTCGGTCTACGAAGAAGGCCTTGAGTCGGCTTTCAAGAAGACCTCCGCTGGATCCGGCGTCAGCTTCACCAACTCCTTCGGTGCCTCCGGCGACCAGAGCCGCGCGGTTGCCGCCGGCCAACCCGCCGACGTCGTCCACTTCTCGATCGGCAGCGACATGACCCGCCTGGTGGAAGAAGGCCAGGTCGCCAGCGACTGGGAAAAGCAGCCCTACAACGGCATCGCCCAGGACTCGGTGGTCGTGCTCGCCGTCCGCAAAGGAAATCCGGACCACATCAAGTCGTTCAACGACCTGCTGAGCAAGAAGGTCAACATCATCACCCCGAACCCGTTCAGCTCCGGCTCGGCCCGCTGGAACATCATGGCCGTCTACGGGTCACAGATCGAGCAGGGCAAATCGGAATCACAGGCCCTCGATGCGGTCAAGACCGTGCTCAAAAAGACGCAGAGTCAGCCGGGCAGTGGCCGCGACGCGATGACCGCCTTCACCCAGGGTCAGGGCGACGTCCTGCTGACCTACGAGAACGAAGCGATCAAAGCGGAAAAGGCCGGAGAAAACGTCGAATACGTCATCCCGGAAGACACGATCAAGATCGAAACACCGATCGCGGTGACCGAGAAGTCCCCACCGCAGGCGAAGAAGTTCCTCGAATTCATCTGGTCCGAAGCCGGGCAGAAGATCTGGGCCAAAAACGGCTACCGACCGGTCGACCCGAAGCTGGTCAACCCGAAGCAGTTCCCTGCCCCCAAGGGCCTGTTCACGATCGCCAAGTTCGGCGGTTGGAGCAAGGTCAAGGAACAGTTCTTCGAAGAAAAGACCGGCTCGATCACCAAGATCGAGGACGAACTCGGAGTCTCCACTGCCAGCTGAGTTCGACAGCGGTGCACTCGCCGCACCCCGGCCGGGATTCCCCCTGCCGGGAGGCGGTGTCCGCACCGAAGCGCCGCCCCGGCCCGAGCGCGGCTCGGGCATCTGGCTCGGCCGCGGGATGGTCACGCTCTATCTCAGCCTGCTCGTGCTGCTGCCGCTGGCGGCAGTTGCCTCGCAGGCCTTCGACCATGGCCTGGCCAGCTTCTGGGCAGCCGTCACCGCGCCCGAATCGGTGGCCGCGCTGAAGCTGACCGTGATCGCATCGCTGATCACCGTGATCATCAATGGGGTCTTTGGCACGATGATCGCCTGGGTCTTGGTCCGCGACCAGTTCCGCGGCAAGGCGATCCTCAACGCCGTCATCGACCTCCCCTTCGCGCTGCCGACGATCGTCGCCGGCATCACCCTGATCGCCCTCTACGGACCCAAGAGCCCGATCGGGATCAACGTCACCCTGACGCAGTTCTCGGTCGTGCTGGCGCTGCTCTTCGTCACCCTCCCCTTCGTCGTCCGCGCGGTGCAGCCCCTGCTGCTGGAGATGGACCGCGAGATGGAGGAAGCCGCGGCCTCGCTCGGCGCCGGCGGGCTGACGATCTTCCGCCGGATCATCTTCCCCAACCTCCTGCCCGGGATCGGTGCCGGCGTCGCCCTCGCCTTCGCCCGCGCCCTGGGCGAGTACGGCTCGCTGATCCTGATCACCGGAAGCATCCCCTTCAAGACGATGGTCTCCTCGGTCTACATCTTCAAGCTGATCGAACAGGGGAACAACCCCGGAGCATCCGCCGTCTCGGTCGTCCTACTGCTCGCCTCGCTGCTCCTGCTCGCCGCCGTCGGCTTCATCCAGAGCCTGGGACGGCGGGCGTGACCGGCTCGACCGCCAGCCGCTGGGGGCTGCGAACCGCGGCAATCGCCTACCTGTCCGCGCTTTTGCTCGTTCCCGTCGGGATGATCTTCTACAAGACCTTCGAGCACGGCTTCAGCACCGCCTGGGACGCGATCACGACGCCCAACGCGATCCATGCGATTGAGCTCACGCTGCTGATGGTCGCCATCGCGATTCCGCTCAACACCGTCTTTGGCACCGTCTGCGCGGTCCTGCTGGTCCGCCACCGCTGGTGGGGGAACCGCTTTATCGACGCCGTCATCAACCTCCCCTTCGCCATCTCCCCGGTGGTGATCGGCCTCTCGCTCTTCCTCCTCTACGGGGTCGGTGGCTGGTTCGCGGGGATCTCCGAAGCGGGCTTCAAGATCCTCTTCGCGATCCCCGGAATGGTCCTGGCGAGCGTCTTCGTCTCGGTCCCCTTCGTCGTCCGCGAGACGGTCCCGGTCCTGCAAGAGATCGGCACCGACCAGGAGCAGGCGGCGCAGACCCTGGGGGCGAACTCGCGCCAGACCTTCTGGCGGATCACCCTGCCGGCGATCCGCTGGGGAGTCGCCTACGGCGTCGTCCTCACCACGGCCCGGGTCCTGGGCGAGTTCGGGGCGGTCTCGATCGTGTCCGGCCAGATCTCACGCCAGACCGAAACGCTGCCGATCTTCGTCGCCAAGCAGTTCGAGAACTACAACCAGACGGGGGCTTACGCCGGCGCGGTCGTGCTGGCGCTGCTGGCCCTCACCGCCCTCCTGGCAATGAACCTGTTCAAAGGAAAGGAGGTCGCCTGATGGGAATCTCAGTCGAGGGAGCGTTCAAGCGCTTCGGTGACTTTCAGGCGCTCGACGACGTATCGATTGACGTCCCCGATGGGTCGCTGACGGCCCTGCTCGGGCCCAGCGGTAGCGGCAAGTCGACGCTGCTGCGGGCGCTCGCGGGGCTGGAGGCGCTCGACGCAGGCCGCGTCATGATCGACGGCGAGGACGTCTCCAAGAAGCCGGCGCAGAAGCGCGAAGTGGGCTTCGTCTTCCAGCACTACGCCGCCTTCAAGCACATGACCGTATTCGGAAACGTCGGCTTCGGGCTGAAGATCCGCAAGTGGCGCAAGCCCGAGATCGCGACGCGGGTCCACGAGCTGCTGCGCCTGGTCCAACTCGACGGCCTCGCCGACCGCTATCCCTCCCAGCTCTCCGGCGGCCAGCGCCAGCGGATGGCGCTGGCCCGAGCGTTGGCGGTGGAGCCCCAGGTGCTGCTCCTCGACGAGCCCTTCGGCGCCCTCGACGCCAGGGTCCGCAAGGACCTGCGCGCCTGGCTGCGCAATCTCCACGACGAGATGCACGTGACGACGATCTTCGTCACCCACGACCAGGAGGAGGCGATGGACGTCGCCGAGCAGCTGGTGGTGATGAACGAGGGGCGGGTCGAGCAGACCGGGTCCGCAGAAGACCTCTACGAGCACCCCGCCAACGAGTTCGTGATGAGCTTCGTCGGCGAGGTCAACCGGCTCGGTGACTCCTACGTGCGGCCGCACGACATCGAGATCGTGCTGGACCCCGACGAGCGCACAGAGGAGGCCATGGTGCAGCGGATCGCCGCGCTCGGCTTCGAGGTGCGGGCCGAGTTCACGCTCGGCGACGGCACCGAGATCTGGGCGCAGCTGACCCGGTCCGAGCTCCAGAGGCTGGAGCTGCGCGTAAGCCAGATCGTCTACTTGCGACCGGGTCAGGCAACGAACTTCAGCGGTGACTCGCCGCCCGGCGACCGGGGGGCCTCGACTCCCCCTGCGAGACAGGGTGGCGACGACGCAGAGGCATCTGCAGCCGCTTGAAGGAGCGGCGGGGCGGGGCGCGCGTTGCCGGGTGGCGCTCCGCCCCATCTCGCCACCGAAGCATTCTCCGCTCGTCCTGCTATTCTTGAGTTAGTAGGTTAACAAACTTTAAAAAGGAGCGAAGATGGACGGTCCCACTCCCAGCACCACGACATTCGTCTCGCGAGGCCGACTGAGCGGCGTGATCTGCGAGCGGCTCCCAAGACGCCACTCAACCGGTGCCGCGCCGACGGTCAAGACCAGCAACGCCGGCGGGCAGCTCGACAGACAAGCCCGCGACGAGGCTATCTACTACCGAGCGCGCCTGATCCTCGGCGACTCCCTTCCCCGACCGCTCCCCTGAGCGAGCGGGGAAGGAGCCCCCGGGCCCGGACCGCGCCAATTCCCGCAGGCGCGGTCCGGGTTCTCAAATTCCCTCCGCGGCGCGGGCTACTTGGCGGCGCCCTTCGCGCTTTCGGTGCTTTCCGAGTTCTGCGGGTAGGCCTGAACCGCCAGGTCCCAGCTCTTGAGCGTAAAGGTGACTTTCGGCGCGCCGGCGTACTCGATCGCCACCGTATGTCCGCCTTTGGTCAGCACGTCGGACACCGTCACCGTGTGGACCTCGGCAGCTCCGGCTGGACTACCGGTGGTCGAGGTGTCAGATGGGGACCGGGCGAAAGCTAATCCGCGCTCAAGGCAGGCCGCTCAGGAAGCTGCCCACGGCGGCGCCGAAGTACGGCGAATACAGGCGGGTGAAGTTGCGCGCATAGCCGTAGCTCGTCAACCCGTTGATGTACTGGCCTTCGGCGAGCCACGCGCCGCCGCTTGAGCCAGCGGCCATGTTGCAGCGGCTCGGCACCGTCGGCGGCCCTCCGAGCCCGATTGTCAGCGGATCGCTGCCGAGACCGTGAGTCATGCAGGATCGCAATTCTTCGCCGTCGAGGGCGCCGGCCGGGTAGCCGAAGATCTGGAAGGCCGTGAATCTCGACCGGCCGGTCACGTACCCGCGCGACCCGACCACCTCCGCGAGCGTACCGAACTGGTTCGGCTTGACCTGCAGTACGGCGACGTCAAAATCCGTGTTTTCGGATTGCCGCCACTGGGGAGTCGTGTAGACCGTTTCGGCGGGGAAGGCGCCGAACGGGCGTCGCCCGTGGTCAAAGGCGGGGATGAAGACCAGGTCGCGCCCCCACCTCCGCGCCTCCACCACACAATGCCCGGCAGTAAGGACCATCGACCCGTTCGGGGTGTCGAGCGAGGTGCCCGAGCACGAGTACGGGCCGAGGCGCGGATCGATGCCGAAGACGCGCCCGTTGGTCCTGTCTTCGACAGCGGAGGTATTAGCGATGCCGACGCTACTGATCAGAGCCTCGGTGCCGGCAACCCGCCGTGGCCTGCCGGGGGCGAGCGACGGTTCCGGCGGGCCTGAGACCGTGGGCCTGGGTGGGCGGGCCGGGTGGTCGAGCGCTTGGCGGATCCGCCGAGCGCCCCAGAAGCGCGAGGCGCCGGCGGCGCCCGGGACCCGGCGGGCAGCGGGCGGCGCGGCCCCGGCGAGGGCAGGAGCAAGCAGTCCGATCGCGATCAGCGCCGGCAGCGTCAGACGTGGCAGTCCCGATCCGAGCTTCATCTGCGAAATGGTGCCATATGGCGTCGATTGCGACCAGGCGGTATTTCACGGTGCGGGAGCGCGTCGTCCACAGTCCAGAACACAGGAAACCGACAGCGGGTAGCGAAATCCGAGACGGATCGTCTCGCTCCCAACGCGCACGAAGGGGTTATGCATGAATGAGGAAAGCACCCTCAGCGGCTGGTGGGTCTTCGCCGGCATCCTGCTGCTCATCACGGGTGTCCTGGACATCATTTACGGCATCGCCGCGATCGGTAACTCGAAATTCTTCACCAAAGACGCCGCATACATCATCAGCAGCCTCCACACCTGGGGCTGGGTTACCCTGATCATCGGGGTGCTGGAGCTGGTGGCGGCATTCTCGCTGTTCTCGGGCGGTGAGTTCGGGCGCTGGTTCGGCATCTTCATCGCCTCGCTCAACGCGATCGGGGTGCTGCTGTCGATGCCGGCCTACCCGTTCTGGTCGCTGGCGATATTCGCGCTCAGCATCATCATCGTCTACAAGCTGGCCGAGGGACCCCGGGGCTCCGAAATCTGACCGCGAGCGCCGCCGCAAATCTGAGCGCGAAGGCCCGGCACCGGGGCCTCGTCTTGTGAGGCTTCCCAGAGGGCCGAGAGTGAGATTGAGCTCGTCAAACCTCCCCTCCTGCCCTACTCCAGCAGCCCAACCCTGATCGCGTGGCGCCGGATGGCGAGCCGGCTCCGATGGCGGGGCTCAGGCCGCGGGCCCCGGCTCGACGGCTGCCATGGGCTCCTCCAACCTGGACCACGGTGCCGACTCGGAGCGATCCTCCTCATAGACGACGTCGGTGTCGGAGAGCTGGTCCTCCCAGCCGCGGCGGCGCCCGTTGAAGACGATGCCGAGGAAGCCGATGCCGAAGGTCAGGACCCCCAGCCCGAATCCGATCAGACGACTCAGCGCCCGGCCGAAGGGAAGTCCCTTCCCCTCGAGGTCGAGCCTGATCCGGATGAAGCGCATGCCCGGCGTCTGACCCGCCAGGCACCAGAAGCCAACCAGATAGAGCGCTCCCAGCGTCAGCCAGGCGGCCGACCCGAGCGCCAGCGCCAGGCTCGAGACGCCGTGCCCGTTCCCCGTGATTGCCGAATCGATCAGGGCGGCGACGGCCGCCAGCGCGGAGAAGCCGAGGTTGACGAAGGCAGCATCAACGGCGAAGGCCAGTACTCGGCTCACGACACCGGCGTGGTCGACCGGCTCCTGGCGGGGCTGGCGCAAGAGGATCCGCCGCGCGAGCCGCTCCAAGGTGTCGTCGAGGTGCCGAGCCGCCCTGCCGATCGTGCGGCCGATGTCGCCGATCAGCCCGACACCCTGAGCGCTGATCGCCGCTCGCAGCTCCGGCGCCTCGGCGATCCGCTCGACCAGTTGCTGCGCCTCTTCGCTGGCCAGGAGCCTGCGCCAGACTTCGTCGACCAGCTCGCTGTCGAGGGCCTCGAGGAGGGCGCGCTTGACAGCGTCGCTCCCCAACGCCCCCTGCACCGCCTCCTCGACCGCCGGGCCTTCGAGCACCCGGGCAAGCGCCCGCTCGACCGCCTCGCTCTCGACCGCGGCGACAATCGCCTCCTCCGCCGCGACTTCGACGGCGCGGTCAATACCGGCGGCGCGGGTTACGGTCCGGGCGCCGCGCACGCCAACGCCGAGCAGGCGCGCCGGCAGGGGACGTTGCCCGTTCAGATTGCCGTTCATCGCGGAATCTGCCATCTGGCGGCGAGTATCCCACCGACCGGAGAGGCTCGCAGAGATTCGCGAATCAGCGGTCGAGGCGCTCGAGCAGGCGCTCCACGAACGCGACCTGGGCCGGGTTGATCTTCAGGCGCGCACTAGCCGGATCGAACCATTCGGCCCGGTCGATCTCGGGGAACTCGCGCTCGACGCCGGAATGCGGCGGCCACTCCATGGCGAAGGAGTTGCTGCACAGCTGCGCGGGGTCGAAGTCGGCCTCCGCGGCCCAGCCATGGACGACCTTGCCGCTTTTCTGGCGAACCGTCCCAAGCTCGACCAGATCACCCGGCGTGAGGGCCGGGGGCCCACCCAGCTCCTCCCCCAGCTCACGCAGCGCGCAGTCGCGCAGATCCTCCCCTTGATCGAGCTCCCCCTTGGGGATCGACCAGGACCCAAGGTCCTTCCTCTCCCAGAGTGGGCCGCCCGGGTGCACCAACAGCACCTCCGGCAAGCCCCCCGCAAGGCGGTACACAAGAATCCCCGCGCTCGTCGCCGCAGCCACGGCGGCCAGGGTACCCGGGTCGTGTCACAAATCGGCATGCTGTTACGTCTGGTGAGCATGAACTCTCCCCAGACAGCCATAGTCATTGGCGGTGGACCCGCCGGGCTCGTCGCGGCGGGCCGGCTGGCCCAGGCCGGCGTCGCAACGACGTTGCTCGAGTCCAGCGCTCAACTTGGCGGCCGCGCCGCCACCGAGCGCCGCGAGGGGTTCGACCTAAACCAGGGCCCCCACGCCCTATACGTGGGCGGGGCTGGGATGCGTGAACTGCGCGCGATGGGCATCGACCCTCCTCGGTGGAATCCGACCTCGCACCGCTCTGTGTTCGTGCGCGGTGCCAGGCCAATGCGCCTGCCGGGGGGATCGCTTGAGCTCACGCGGTGGCTGATCGGCGTTGCGCGGCGTAAACCCGAGGGCCTCGGCGAGCTGTCCGTCGCCGACTGGCTGCGGCAGTCCCTCCGCTCGGAGGCCGCCCGGGCGAGCGCGGGGGCCCTGGTGCGGGTGACGACATTCGTCGCCGACCACGAGTCCCTCAGCGCCGACGTGGCCGCCGCGCAGCTGAGAATCGGCCTCTTCCCCGGTGTCCGCTACATCCGGGGTGGCTGGCAGTCGCTGGTCGATGCCCTCGCCGCTCGGGCCAGGCGGGAAGGCGCGGTCGTGCGCACGCGCGCCGGTGTACGGAGCGTGGATCGCAGCGCCGATGGCTGGCTGGTGACGCTGGACGAGGGGACGCTGCGCGCCGAGGTCCTGGTCGTCGCCGCCGGAGGGCCGGCCGCGGTCACCGAGCTGCTGGGAGACCGCTCGCCAGCCGCCCCCGGGCCGGCCGCCGAGCTGAGCGTGCTCGATCTCGGATTGAAGAGCCTGCCGCGAGGAGGTCGAAGGTTTGCGCTGGGCATCGATGCGCCCACCTACCTCTCCCGGCACTCTCCTCCCGATCATCGCGACGGCGTTCTGCTCAGCCTCGCCAGCTATGCCCGCCAGCCGCGCGCCGAGCTCGAGGCGCTGGCCGACGCCGTGCAACCTGGATGGCGCGAGCGCACCACGCTGCAGCGATTTCTCCCCCGCATGGTCGCCGTGTCCGCAATCGCGAGCCCGGCCTGCGGTGGCCTCGCCGGGCGTCCGTGCGTCGAGCGCGGCGAGGGTCTATACCTGGCCGGCGACTGGGTCGGACCGGAGGGCTGGCTCGCAGACGCCGCGATCTCCAGCGGCGCCGCGGCGGCCGCGGCGGCCTTGGGGAGCTCGGTGCCCATACCGGTATGACGGGCGATGCCTTCGCCGCCTGCCGTCCGCGCCTACTCGGCGTCGCCTACGGGATGCTGGGGGAGCTGACCGAGGCCGAGGACATCGTTCAGGACGCGTGGCTGCGCTGGGACAGCGCCGATAAAAACGCCGTCCGAAACCCGGAAGCCTTCCTGATCACGGCGACGACGCGGCTGGCGCTCGACCGCCTGCGCTCGGCCCGCGTGCGGCGCGAGGTCTACGTCGGGCCCTGGCTGCCGGAGCCGCTGGTGACCACGACCGAGACACCGGAGACCAAGGCGATCGAGGCCGAGCGACTGCACCTCGCGTTGCTCGGCGCGCTGGAGCGGCTGAACCCTGTGGAGCGCGCGGTCCTCGTCCTTCGCGACGTCTTCGACCTGGAGTACGCCGAGATTGCTGACGTCCTGGAAAAGACACCGGCCAACGTCCGCCAGATCGCCGGCCGAGCCCGCGACCACGCTGGAGACGCCAGCAGGGAACGCAGCGTCAGCGAGGCGGAGCGCCAGCGCCTCGCTGAGGCCTTCCTGGCCGCCGCAGTCGCAGGCGACATCGACCGGATCCGCGACCTCCTCGCGGCGGACGCGGTGATGTACTCAGACGGAGGCGGCGTGGTGGTCGCCGCGCGCAGACCGGTCTACGGCGCCGAGAAGATCGCGCGCTTCATGGTCGGCGTACAGCGCAAGGCCGCCTACCCGGCCGACCCCGTATTCACCCGGGTGCTGGTCAACGGCGATCCTGGGGTGCGGATGGACAGCGCAGCCGAGGGCTTTCTCAGCATCGTCGCCATCGAGGTGGCCGACGGCTTCGTGCAGTGCGTCCGCTTCTTCACGAACCCGGAGCGGTTCCCGGTCGCCTTCCCCAAATAGACGAGAAGCGCGGCTAGATCGTCGAGGTGGTGACCGGCTGGCGCGCCCCCACCCCGGGCGCCGACCTGGAGAAGCGCATCGTGCCGTCCTCAATCCGGCCGAACCTGAGCGCCGGCACGTCCAGCGCGTAGTTCATCCGCAGCCGCCACGGCGGCTTGGATCCCTGTTTGGGGAGCTGGTCGATAGCCCGCAGGACGTAGCCGGCGGTGAGGGGCATCAGCGGTTCCTCCTCGACCCCCGAATCGGCGACACGTGGCACGCACTCGGCGTAGCCGTGCTCGTCCATATGGATGAGCAGCCGGCACACGTATTCGGCCGTGAGGTCGGCTTTCAAAGTCCAGGAGGCGTTGGTGTAGCCGAGGGTGAAAGCGAAGTTGGGGACATCGCTCAGCATCATTCCCTTGTAGGTCATCGCCTTGGAGGTGTCCACCGCATCGCCGTCTACGCTGAGCGCGATGCCCCCCAGGAAGAGCAGGTTCAGGCCGGTCGCGGAGACGATCAGGTCGGCGTCGAGCTCGGTGCCGGAATCGAGCTTGACTCCGGTCTCGGTAAAGGTGTCGATCCGGTCGGTGACGATCTCGGCGCTGCCGGCGGAGATTGCCTTGAACAGGTCGGCATCGGGCACCAGGCAGAGGCGCTGGTCCCAGGGCTCATAAGGAGGGTTGAAATGGGTGTCGACGTCGTATCCAGGCGGCAGTGCCCGCTGCACACCACGCCGCAGGAGCTTTTTCATCAGCTGCGGTCGGTGGCGGCTGAGCTGGTAGCTCGCCATCTGCAGGAGGACGTTCTTCCAGCGCACGATCGCGTATGAGCGCCCCTCGCCGAGCGCGCGTCGTAACCGGTTGGCGATCGCGTCTTCGGCGGGCATGCTGACGACGTAGGTCGGCGAGCGCTGCAGCATCGTCACCCGCGCCGCCCTCTCGGCCAGCGCCGGCACCAGCGTCATCGCGGTGGCACCGCTGCCGATCACCACCACGCGCTTGCCGGCGTAGTCGAGGTCATGGGGCCAGTGCTGTGGGTGGACGATCGTCCCGGAGAAGCGCTCCATTCCGGGAAACCGCGGCGAATGGCCTTCGTCATAGCGGTAATAGCCGCTGCAGACCAAGAGGAAGCCGCAGGTGAAGTGGACGGTTTCTTCCGTGTCGGAGCGCTCCGCCTCCACCGTCCAGCAAGCCTCGGGCGTCGACCACCGGACCGACACCACCCGGTGGTTGAAGCGGATCATGCCCACGATGCCGGCATCGTGTGCTGTCTGGCGCACGTAGTGAAGGATGGATGCTCCATCGACGATCGACTTCGCGCCCGTCCATGGCCTGAACCGATAGCCGAGAGTATGCATGTCGGAGTCCGAGCGGATACCCGGGTAGCGGAACAGGTCCCAGGTCCCGCCGAGGTCGTCCCGCGCCTCGAGGATCGCGTAGCTCTTTCCGGGGCAGCGCTCCTGCAGGTGATGGGCGGCACCTATCCCCGAGAGGCCGGCGCCGACGATCAGCAGGTCGAGGTGCTCGTTGATGGTGTCTGAGGTCATGGAGTTCGCATTGAGGTTATTCGTCAGCGCGCGCGGTGGCGATATTCCGGGCCGCGGCATGAACCCATAGCATCGCGCCGTGCCCAGTGTCGAAGTGTCAGATCGAAGCTTCAGCTACGTGCGCAAGGGCGAGGGGGAGCCGCTGCTGCTGATCCAGGGGATGAGTGCGACCCACCTCGCCTGGGGCCGGCCGTTCCTCTCGCGGCTGGAGGAGTGCTTTGACTGCATCGCCTTCGACAACCGTGGGATGGGGCGTTCGGAGCCGGCGACAGAGCAGTTCACGATCTCAGACCTCGCCGCCGACACGCTCGGCCTTCTCGACGCGCTCGAGGTCGAGCAGGCGCACGTTCTCGCCATCTCGATGGGCGGAATGGTCGCCCAGGAGCTGGCGCTTCGCCATGCCAACCGAGTCCGCTCGCTTACCCTCGGAGCGACCTACTGCGGCGGCCCGGGTTCCCGGCTGATGGACCCCGCCGACTTCGGCGGGCTCGTCGAGGCGATGGCCTCGGGCGATCGGGACCGGGTGGTCCGGGCGATGTGGGAGCTGAACCTCTCCCCCGCCTTCCGCGAGGACGAGAGCCGCTTCGGTGCTTTCGCCGAGATGGCGACTGCTCTGCCGTCTCGGCGGGAGACGGTCCGCTTCCAGATGCAAGCCATCGCAGGCCACGACACGAGCGCGCGCCTCGCCGAACTTGAGCCTCCGACGCTGGTCGTCCACGGCACCGAGGATCGCGTGCTGAACGTCGTCAACGGGCGACTGGTGGCATCGCTGATACCCGCACGAATTGAGTTGCTGGAAGGCGTGGGCCACATGTTTTGGTGGGAGCAGCCACAGCGCTCCGCCGCTCTGCTGTGCGATCACGCCATGGCGCGCGCTTGAGGCTCGGATCCCCAACAACCACTTCATCCCCCAAGGCCACGGGTCGAGACCCCCCGGTTGGGAATCGATCGGCTGATGCTCTCGCTGGCACGACGCCGCCCACCCTCCTCACCTCAGCGAGGAACGGGATGTCACCAGGGCGGTCATTGCGAGGCGTAGGTGCTTGGGTAGCGACCGTTGCGCCGCGGATGATCAGCAGAACCCCCCGGCGAGGCATGCGGAATCGGTCGGGGACGAGAACCGCCTAGAATGCCGTCTGAGGTCCGCTTCGCGATCTGTTGGCTCGCCCATGAAGATCTCGTCCAATATCCTTTACCCCCCTGCCCGTCTCACCTGGCTGGGAGTCGTTTTCGCCTCTGCCCTATGGCTGCTCGCCACTGCCGCCAGCGTCCAGGCCCAGACAACGATCGGTCAGCTGGCGCCGGCGAATCCGCCTGCCTACTGCACTACAGGCCCGTTCGAATCGCTCCCGATTTCGCCCACACCCGGCGCCAGTTACGAAGTCCCGGCCCCCGGGGGAGTGATCACCTCTTGGAGCACAAACGCAACCGCAGGAGCCGGGCAGACACTCGAATTCAAGCTCTTTAAGCCAATCCAAGCGCCGGATACCTACCTCGTGGTCGCGCATGACGGACCCCGGACGATCGCTCCGAGCGCCGTCAACACCTTCAAAGTGAGCATCCCCGCTCAGGCAGGCGAGCTCATCAGCCTGAACGACCTAAACGCCACAGAAGTTCCCAATGCGTGCGCCTTCCGCGATGGCACGACTGATTCGGAAGGCTCTGAGAGTGGCAACCTCGCAGACGGTGCCACGATGACGGTGCAAGCAATAGAAAACGGTGTTCGCCCCAATGTGACGGCGACCGTCCAGCTGGGGCCGACAATCACCGGCATATCCCCCGCCAGCAGCTCGGTCTCGGGCGGCACGAGCGTGGCGATCAGCGGCACCAACTTCGTCGAAGTTAAGTCAGTCAACTTCGGCTCATTGCCGGCGAGCTCGTACTCCGTCAGCTCCGAAGGCCAGATCACAGCGACCGCACCACCTTCTTCCGCACCGGGCCCGGTCGGTGTGTCAGTGACGACGGCCGTGGGCATCGCGACCTCACCCCAACAGCTCACCTACACCGCCTGCGTTGTTCCAAAGCTGACGGGCAAGAAGATCCAGACTACAAAGAAAGCGCTGCTAAAGGCGAACTGCAAACTCGGCAAAGTCAGGGGCAAGGTGAGCAGGGCCGCAAGGGTGAAGACGCAGACGCCCAAGCCAGGGACGGTGCGAACGCCCGGCTACAGGGTGAGTGTGAAGGTCGGCTAGAAACTCCCAAGCGCTTCCCGGCACTTGAGAACGGAGCGGCCGCAACAAGCTTCACCTGGCGTTCATGCAGTTGGCCTGGATGCTCGTTGCGCGTGTACCTTGCCGGTGAGTCGCGGTCAATCCAAGGAGTCTCGCCCGTATTGATCGGGGATTACCCCCCATCCCCAGATCGGGACCGGGTCCGAAGGAGTCACGCCATACTCCTCAATCGGATCAGCCTTCTGGGGTCAACCACACAGCGGTGGCACCAGTCGTCGCCGAAGTGAAGGTGTATTCGAAGGCCTCGCCTGGCTTGAGCTCTTTGCCCACGTTCAGGGCGCTCTCATCGAGCCGTTCGCTGGGGATGGCGTCGCGGATGTGGAGCAGGTAGACCTGTGCTCGTCCGTCAAAGCGGTGGAGCCTCGGCGAGGATTCGCTCACGAAGGTAGGGAGGGAGAGCGCCCTCGCTGACCACGTCCACCGCGATGCCAAGCGTGTCTTCGAGCTCTTGGGAGAGGTCGAACAGATTGCGGTCTGTAGCCATCTCGACCAGGAGGTCGAGGTCGTGGGCGCCTGCTTCCTCGCGGCCAGCCGAGCCGAAGACCCGGACGTTGCCGGCGCCGTGGGCAGTGGCAATGCGCGAGATCTCCTCGCGGGACTCGCGACGGACAACGGCGGCGCTGCTGGCTCGTTGGGTCATACGGCGCTCAATGGTGCGAAGTCCGTCCGGCAGTGTCGAGCGAGTGGCCTTGGTGAGCGTGTTTGTCATCTCCCTCCATCTGGCCAATATGCGCAGGCAGGAGGGTGGCCCAGCCGAACAGGTAACGGCTCGCCGCGTAGAACGCTACCGGGATCGATCGGTAGGGGCGGTGCGCTCCTGCAGCCACTCTTCGATCTGCTCGGTGGTCGCTTCGCCGGCGGCGATCCGCTCCATCATCGCCACGTCGGTGTCGGCCAGTTCGACGTGGGAGGGCCGGGGCTGTCGAGGTGGGGACAGACCGTTACTCGGGAAGCAGCTCGAGAGCCTCGCCGTGAAGAGGGCGCACCGCAAGGAAATCGGTGCGGTCGAGAGTGGCGATCCGGACGGTTCGGTGACGGGCGGCTAGGACCAGGGGCGAAGCGTCGGCGACGCCCAGCTCACGGTCGCGGTAGCGGCGCGCCAGGTCCCGAGCTCATGCCGAAGGTGGAGGCGAGTTGGGCGACATCAACCTCAAGGGCCTGAGCCCCAGTCAGTCTGACCAAACTTATGCTCAGAGCACTGCCGACTCTCGCAGGCGAGACATAGCGAGTTGCATCGTGAGACCGATCAGCCCAAGCTGCTGAGGTGGGACAATACGAGGATGTCTGAGAGCCTAAGTGAGCGCTTGCCGATCGGGCCGCAGTCGCCGCCCGATACCCCGGAGCGTTACGAGCCGATCCATCCCGGCTCGGGTCGCCAGCCGCTGCGCAAGCGGCTCGCCCGCGCCCTCGCACCGTTGGCCGTTCTACTCGCCAAGGCGAAGTCGCTTCTGCTCCTACTTCCAAAGCTGAAGCTCCTGATGACCTCCGGCTCGATGCTGGTCTCGATTGCCGCCTACGCACTGCTTTTCGGCTTTCCATTTGCAGTTGGGTTGGTCGCCCTACTCTTCCTGCACGAGATCGGACACGTGATCCAGCTGCGGCGCGAGGGAATCAAGGCATCGGCGCCGCTTTTCATCCCCTTCCTTGGCGCGGTCATCGCGGCGAAGTCGATGGGCAAGGACGCGGCCGCTGAGGCCCGAGTCGGACTCGCGGGCCCGGTGCTCGGCACGATTGCCACGCTTGTCCCACTCGGTATCTGGCTGACGACCGGCAGCGACTTTTGGCGAGCGCTCGCCTACATTGGCTTCGTCCTCAATCTCTTCAACTTGCTGCCGGTTGTTCCACTCGACGGTGGCCGGGCGATGGCGGCGCTCAGTCCGGCAGTTTGGCTGCTTGGATTGGCGGCGCTCGTTGCTCTGACGATTTTCTACCCGAGCCCGATCCTCTTCTTGATCCTGATCTTCGGTGTGATGGAGAGCTGGCGGCGATGGAAGGCTCGCGCGACGCCGCAGGGCCGTGCTTACTACTCGATTCCCGCCCGGACCCGGGCGCTCGTGGGCATCGTCTATCTCGGTCTCGCCACCGCGCTTTCGGTTGGGGTGGCCGAGACTTTCATCTCACGCAGCCTTTGACGAGCGTTGCTTGGCGCAACGATGATGAGCTGAGACCCGGCGGCCAGCCAGCCAGCCATATTGCCCTCGGCTGCCCCCGGTTCGACGACTAACCAGTCGCCCGAAACGGGGGGCAGATCCCACAGCACGTTGGGATCGAACCTGACGCCTTCGATGCGCTTCCTCGCCATCCGCTCCATCTCGACCATTCCCGCGTTGAGGTCGGCCCAGTGGTGGACGCCATCACGACGAACGGCAGTTCTTCTGCGCTTCCTGTACCACCGGTGCCGAACCGACTGGTCACTGGGCGATCATCTCGGCCGAAGGCTCGACTGCGACCGCGCAAGCCCCTCCGCTGCCGGCAGGGAATTCGGTTCATCTCAACGCAAGCTCTGTATTGGCGCGAGTGATCAGAGAACAACGAGTTCACGCTCAGGATGCTCTGCCGGCCCGAACTCGAAGCCAAGAACGGCGCGGGCGCCGAAGGCATCACCCAGCTTTTTGAGAGTCTGGGCGTTGGTTGCGTGCTGGCCGCTCTCTATCCGCGAGATCGCCGAGGCCGTCGTGCCCATTCGGGCGGCCAACTCTACCTGAGTCAATCCAAGCGCCCCGCGGCGCATGATGACGATCCGGGCCAGCTCCTCATACGGAGCGAGGCGTTCGTACTCGGCCCTGAACTCAGGGTTTTTGAGGGACTCCTTGATGTGGTCGGAAACAGCGGCTCCAACCGGGCTGACTCGCTTGCTCATCGCTCGCTCCAAAGGTCGCCGGTGTCAACTGATGTTAGCAGCGCTGCTAACAACCCGCCAGAGACTCAGGGCGCATCGTGGCCGGCTGCTCGGGGTGGCCTACGTGATTGGGCATCCATCCGCGCCTTGAAATCTTCCCAGCGCTTCTGGGCAATCTTGACCTCGGCCGGAGGCAGCTTACCTGTTGTCTTTCGGAAGGCATGCAGGAGTACGATCAGGCGCTCGGAGCGCCGGTACAGCACCCGGTAGTGCTCGGAGCCCATATGGCAGCGCAGCTCCCGCAACTCTCCGTCGACCTGGGAGCTGTGTGGATACGGGAGGTGCGGCACCCGGTCGGAGAGATCGTTCAGCCGATCGAGCTGTCGCAGCAGGGCGGCGCGGCGCTTGGCATCGAGGCCCGCGATGAATTCAAGTACCGGCTCGACTCCGTCCGCGGCGCGGTAATAGACCGCTTGTAGATTCGAGTGACTCATCGATGCGAGATTGCATCAGATACTCGAGAGGAAGTGGTGGCCAGGTCGGCAGGATTGGCTGCGCCAAAGCCTGCCAACCAAGGGGATTGTGGGCCGGGCCGCCGTCAACCCACTCGCTTCGCTCGGGGTCGCTGTCGCGCCTCGGCCTGCGGCCGAGGTGACTGCGGCCCGGCTGGGCTCTCCGGTCAGTCAGCAACTCTTCAAGGCGCCAGACGTCCAGTGCCCGCCTGAATCCTCGCTGGTCAGTTTTTGAGACGGTGTGGCACATTCAGCCAGCGAGAATTTGGCCCTGCGTAAGGCGATATGCGGTCGCTGATATCCGTTTAAAGCCCGCCCCCTCCGCTCTCCGCCCGGGATTCCGCTCAACAAGCGGAATCCCGAAGTCGCGGAGGGGTGTCGCCAAATCTCAGCCCAGGTGATTGAGGGTCATATGGCGTCGGTCTCTGTGTCCCGTAGCGTGTCCCGCCGCACTCCTTTCGCCATTCAGCGTTCTCGCAGCACCAACAGTGACGCGAAGGAAAACGAATCTCATGACCCTCAAGCTTGGGGCAGCGCGCCGCGACCCAGCATCTCCCTGCGGTCCGACAGCGTCAGGAGCAGGGCTCCCACGCCCCCCACACCGAAGAACACGACGATCGCGCCGAGTATGCCGCGGAGCAGATAGCGGCCCAACAGGCCGAGGACGGGCGGTCCGACAGCGATCCGGGCACTTTCCCCAGCGACGTAAGGATTCAGGGTGTTGATCAGATACCGGCCCGGCTGGGGAGTGTTGAACGTGCCGACAGCTCGGCCGTAGTAGGACCCCCGGCTGTACGTAAACGACCCTTCATAGCCTGAGATCGGGAGCACATTCTGCGGCCCGGCGGCTGGCCGAATCGAAACCCTCAGTCCACGCAACTCGACAGCCTCCGGCATGGAGACGGTGTCTTCGTAATAGATCACGTAATGGCGCTGTTCGAGGGTGAGGACGCCTCTCCCCGGCACATCCACCGTCTGAAACCCGCCCAGGACATTAGCAATCGCTACCACGGCCAGAGCTATACATGCAATGCTCCCCACCAGCCCGAGCGCCAAGCTCGTGAAACCGCTGACCCTTAGAAGCACAACCTGCCGACGGTGATCAACCGGGCTGACCACACTCTCCATGACGACCGACCCTACCAGCGGCCGAGCGGTGGGCCGACACCGTTCGCCGCCGAGCGGGGCCACGACAGCTGCTTACGGACCGGAGCGCTCCTGATCGAGCCGATCCACGTCCATGGGGACACATCGGGATGGTCTCTGAACCAAATCGACGCCGTTACCTACATCAAGCCAGCCGATCACACCATGCGAGATGAAATCGGTGGATCAGGATTAGGAGCCGTACGAGCCGGTCCCGCTCGCGGCGGCATGACCCCGAGCAGGTGAGGGCGTCGGCGCGCTGAACATCGAGCACCTCGACATCGCTGGGAGCCAAGGACCGGCGCAGCGCCCGATAACCCCGACATTACGGATGCCTTTCGAATCCACGGGAGGCATCCCGTGGATTCGCCGGGGGTTCCCGATATTCCGAGTAGTTGGGCGTTCCTCAGGACGCGGCTTGGGGGGACGCCAGAGGACGCGTTCCTTCGGTTCAGCTGCCGTCGAACTTCAGCCCGAGTGAAGCCGACAATTGACAGGGCTCGAGCTGGCCGGTGTGCTGCACACCCGTCGACAATCACCCGGCTGCCAGCGCGAATGGACTTCCCTCCGAGTCGCGGCAAACGGCCCACTGCTCACCAGGATGGACAATCGAGCCGCCCAGTTCTTGAACCCGTATAAGGGCGGCGGCCATGTCCTCGACAGTGAAGTAGGGAAGCGAGCCGGTATCGCCGGGGCCCGTGCCGCGCTGATGGACGCCAAGCCGCAGGCCTTGCTCGTTGGCTTCCCAGCCCTCCCCCGCTCCGGTCCCCCGCGGTGCAAGCTCAAGCCCCAGCAGCTCGCGCCAGAAGCGCATGCCCCGCTCCAAGTCGTCGGCTGGGAACTCGATCAGGGGCGTCGGCATGTAACTCAGCCCGCGCGCCTGATCAGAATTGGTACCACGTCCGGCATCACGTTACCAAGGGAAAACTCAGCGTCGGCCCATCTCAATCTGGAAACCCGCTTCCGATGCCGGCTGCACCGTTGAAGGCGAGCACCGCAGAAGGCAACGAGCCGAATTGAGCGCGAGCGCGTCTGGAAGTCGTCAGGCAGCAGGAACTCGCCGACATCGATGAGGGCGAACCGGTCGTCCTCGCCCAGCAGGATGTTGGGCTTACCGCCCTCGGGCCTGTTCCAAGTTCGACTGGTGGGGGCCCGAGAGCCACTCCGCATCCGGCCCCAGACGCGCGTCGACCGGTTCCTCTCCGCGCCGCAGCGCGTCGATGTAGGCATGATCGGCGGCGAGGCGGGCCGCCACCTCGGGACCCTCGGCAACGGCGCCGTGGCCGGGAACCACGAAATCGACGTGCCTGGCGGCCTCACCCACCCGGTCGAGTGCCGTCTCGTAGGCGCCCACCTGATCGGGGCGGCGAGCGTCGAGGAGAGGAATCAGGACATCGGAGAGCATGTCGCCGGCGAGCAGGACGCCACGGTCCGCGAGGAGGACCGCAGCGTGGCCGACGGCGTGCGCCTGATGCTCGATGATCTCGCCCGGCACGGGTCCGCCGTCCGCGGGCAGCGGGGTGACGAATGCGATCAGCTCGAGAGGGATGTCCGACGCGCTCTCCGCCGCCGTCGCCTGCGCCCGCTCTCGGGCTTCACCGGCAGCGTTGGCGCCGGCAGCGGTGGGCGTAGCGCGGCACGTCGCCGAACCGGGCATGCCAGAGCAGGTGGTCCCAGTGGGGATGGGTGGAGAACCCGGCGACCACCGGAATGCCGAGCCGGTCCAGGTCATCCGCGAGCTGGTTCAGCTCGGAACCATCGATGCCGGGATCGACCAGGATCAACCCATCCTCCTCACGCACCACGATGGAATTGGTCCAGACCCACTCACTCTGCCGGACCCAGACGCCGTCGGCCACCTGAGTCAGCATCGGTTCACTCTATTAGGCATCTCTCCCCGGCGGATTCGTCTCTCGCTACCACCCGCGGATCGTGGCGCGGATGGCACTTCCCGAGCGTCTCTAGCTATTAGCTATAGCTAGGAGCGCAGTCGATACCCCTTCGAGAACAGGCGCAGGTTCGCTGCGAAGAGCGCGGTGGTGGCAGCGGTAAGCGCCAACAGGGAGAGCGGGATGCTGACTTCGGTGAAGCCGACGAAGCCGTAGCGCACGAGGGAGATCATGTAGAAGATCGGGTTGAAGCGGGTCAGGGTCTCGAATGGCTGTGGCAGGAACGAGGCGCCGTAGAAGACCCCGCCGAGGAAGATCAGCGGCTGCAGGACGAAGGTCTGGGCGAAGGCGACGTCATCGAACTGCTCGGCGCGCACGCCGACCAGCACCCCGAGGTTGGCGAAGAAGAAGCCGACCAGGAACAGCGCTGGGATCAGCACGATGACGTGATCGACCGGGAGGCCGACCAGGGCCAGGGAGACCACGAAGGCGATCGTGGCGACCATTAGCCCTCGCACGAAGCCTCCGAGCGCGAACGCAAGCAGCAGCTCGACCGGCGACGCGGGCGAGGAGAGCTGGTCGTGGATCGCCCCCTGGAACTTCTGCTGCAGGATCGAGGAGGAGTTATTGGTGAAGGCATTGGTCGCTAGGGCCATCATGATCAGACCGGGGATGACGAAGAGGATGTACTTGATCCCGTGCACCTCCTTGATCCGCGAGCCGAGCGCGGCGCCGAAGACCGTGATGTAGAGGAACGTTTCCAGCAGCGGTCCGCCCAGGGTCTGTTTCTTGATCTTCATGAAGCGGCTGACCTCGCGACGCCAGAGAGTCGCGAAGCGGATCTGGGCGGCGCTCATGCCGGGGTGGCCTCGACGTGCGAGCGCGAGAGCTCCTTGCGGCCGACCAGGGCCAGGTAGGCGTCCTCGAGGTTATTGACGTCATAGAGGCGCGCCAGCGCCTCGCTCGTGCCCTCGCCGACGATCTTGCCTTCGTTGATGAAGGCGATCCGATCGCAGAGCTGCTCGGCCTCCTCGATGTAGTGGGTGGTGAGCAGGATCGTCGTCCCCTCCTGGTTGATGCGCTGGACGTAGTGCCAGAGCTCCAGCCGCAGCTCAACGTCGACGCCGGCAGTCGGCTCGTCGAGGATCAGGAGGCGTGGCCGGTGCATCATTGCCCTGGCCAGGATCAGCCGCCGCTTCATCCCCCCGGAGAGGGTGCGGGTACGTTCGTCGCGCTTCTCGGTCAGCGAGAAGGTCTCGAGCAGCTCTTCGGTGCGCTCGCGACGCTCGCGCTTGGGCATGCCGAAGTAGCCGGCGTGATAGTCGAGCGTCTCCTCGACGGTCAGAAACCAGTCGATGTTGATCTCCTGGGGGGCGAGGCCGACCGCCTGACGCGCCTCTTCGTAGTCGGAGATCGCGTCGTGACCGAAGACCTCGATCTTGCCCGACGTAACCTGCGCCAGGCCAGTCGTGCAGTGGATCAGCGTCGACTTGCCCGCCCCGTTGGGGCCGAGCAGGCCGAACAGCTCGCCCTGCTTGATCTCGAGCGAGACGCCGCGCAGCGCCTCGACCCCGGTCGGGTAGCGCTTGACCAGATTCTCAATGTGCAGGGCCTTCTCGCGCATGGAAACGCACACCGTAGTGAAGTGGGCGTCTGGGGTCGCGTGCCCGAATGTATCTCCAAAAGCCGCGGGAGGCCCTCTGTCGGATTCCTCGATACCTCCGAATACTCGAGGGGGTCGACGGGCACGGAGTCGCTTGCGTGGAGCGGGGTGTGCACGCACCGGGGCGCAGGCAGGTCCGAAAGAAGTCCGTTGCTGCGATTCTGGCGGTTGCAGCGAGGTCCGATACGGGCGGGATTCGAAACCGCGACCTTCGGGTATGAGCCGCCGCACGCATGGCGCTCGCACTTCTATTTGGCTTGCCAGAGCGGTTTTAGGTGCCCTCAGTTCGGCCAGTTTTTCTCAGAATGGAGCCACGAATGGAACCATGGGCCACGCCGGAGGAGGCGGTTTCAGCTAGAGGCCGCGAGAACCGCGACATCGTCATGCGCGATCACTCCACGCTTGCGGGCCTTCGCGTTGACGAATGCCGGCTGGCGACCTGCGGGGGCGACATCGAGGACGAACTCGATCCCCAGACGGCGCACCGCGTTGATGATCGTGTCGAGCTCGGGGTTGTGCTCGGCGGACTCAAGTTTGGCAACCCGCGGCTGGGAGACGCCAAGCTCCTTGGCGAGCGCTCGCTGGCTCAGCTTATGCTCGGCGCGGTAGCGCAGGAGGGTCGCCGCGAACTCCCGAGCCGGCGCCAGCCGTTGCCACTCGGCGCGGAAGCTTGAGTCCGAACCCTCCTCCGCAGCTACCAGCTGATCGAAAGTCTTGCTTTTATCTGCCATCTCGTTCTCCTTAGGTTCAAGAGACACGATAACAAACCTATTATCGGACGTCAACGGTACCGCTTTAGACGCTCTTTCGCGTCGGCCACGGCTGCATCGAAGCCGCCCTTCTTTGCAGCGACGGCAAGCACGACAAAGCGACCTCCTAGACGAGCGTAGAGCGCCCGAACGGGAGAGTTCCCTTGTTTCGGGCGCAGCTCGAAGAGGTCCGTCTCCCCTTTGAGCGACTTAATGTGTGGACTAGGCAGGTCGGGGCCAAGTGCTCTCAGCTTGTCGACCACGTTGAAGACGGCCTTTCGTTCGCCCCGAGACTTGACGCCCTCGAAGTCGATCACCGCATCGCCGTCGAAGATGACGACCCACTCTTTCGGCACCCCTGCCATGCTTTGACTCTAGCTCGGCGTAGCGACGCCCGACGGATCACCAATCGCGGCACAATGAACGGCTACATAAGCCGGTTTAGGCCTGTTTTAATGGATGAAGGCGATTAGGGTTCGGCCGAACTCAACGTCCTCGGCGGAGAAAACCCGGGTTGGGCTCTTCAGGATCACCTCTGTCTGCCGCTGTAGCACCCCATTGCGCTCCCACTTCGAGAGTGTCTTAGCGTGAATTCCGACGCCACGAAGGAATCGACAGCACGAGTAGCGTTCGACACGCTCCGCAGTAGCCGACCCTTGCGGCCGGGCGAGTACAAGTTCAAGCGCTCTGACGAGGGAGCCAGCCATCCCTGGGGATACCTGCGGCTTGGCGAAGATGGCACCGTGATTCTCGGCGAGCGCTGAGCATCCACCCAGCCCCAGCAATTTCAGCGACACGCCCCCACCCGCGAAGGGCAGGGGGCGGTCTGTCGCTTCTAATCAGCTTGGATTCAGCTTTCTGCTCGGAAGGTGATCCCGCTCAGTATCTCCGCTTTTTCTTTCGGCGCCGTGGTGTACACGTCACCACTGAGGTCGTGGCCTGCGATAGTCACATTTGACCCGAAAACGAAAATGAGGGTTTCTTTTTCGAATCCGTGAAATGCTTCGAGGACCCCGCTCGGCGGCCGGTTTCCCGGGGGAAGGGTGAAAAGCAAGCCGGGGACCGGGTTTTCTTCTTTGCCGACTTGCGCTGCGCCGCTGAGGTGAACGACGCCCTCGTGGTCCTTGTAGAAGCCAATTGGCTGGAATTTGAGTCCTCCCCCGGGCGGCACATTGTTGGCGCCATCCAAGAATGGCGGCTGGCCGGAAGCTCCAACAAGGTGGACGGGTTCCATCGGCGCTAAAGCATTGGCCGTTCCCGCGGTCGCGGCGGTGTTGGCCGAGGGCACCGTTCCCAGCGATCCCACGTTGACCTGCGTGCCGGTGATCGTGCCTTTCTTGATTTTGATGCCTGTGACCGCTTCCTTCTTGATCTGCTTTGTGCCAACCGAGTTCTTGCCGAGCTTGAGCTTGGTCGCCGCGAGGGCAGCACCGCCGCCGAGCAGCAAGAACAGGCAGAGGGTCGAGATGACGTTGGCATAGGTGAGCTTGCCTTTGAGGCGTCTCATGAATCCCTTTCCTTCGATTGTGGAACGAGGAGGGGGACACTACGTGCGGCGGGGCACCTTCACAACGGCGACACTGGACTTTGGGCTGAGTCAGGCGCCCTGAGAGCCAGGTAGGCGGTGCAACATGGCCTTGCGGGACCGATCCCACGTCCGCGGCCTAGCGGCCCTTAGAACGTCGCATATGCGAACACCCGTTCGTGTCCTATGGCGAGCACTTGAACCGGTTCCAAAAGGCCGTCGAGCAGCCGACGCTCCCGCTGCTCTGGCGGCTGCCCGCGATATGGGGACGGTCGGGCTCTATGACGCCCTCTGCCTCTGCCGCGTACTTACACTTGCTCGCGACCCGCTGTTTGAGCGTGCGGCCAAGCGCTGGGTGATGATGCTGGCCGGTGAAGGGCGACAGAGCCTCGCGGACGTTCATACCGGTGCCATCGCTCTGGTTGCCCTCCAGGTAGACCCGGCCGACGATGGAGCGTTTGAGGCTCTGGAGGGGCTGGTTCAGTTTCCGTGAGCTGCTCACGCATGTTCTCTGGCGTGATCTGTGCGCGGGCTTCTGAATATCGGGGCGGCAGGATTTGAACCTGCGACCGCTCGGCCCCCAGCCGAGTGCGCTACCAGACTGCGCCACGCCCCGTGGCCGACTTGCATTCTGCCGGATTGGCGGCAGACTGTCCGTCCGCGCGGTGGTAGCTCAACGGTAGAGCCTCGCCCTTCCAAGGCGATGATGCGGGTTCGATTCCCGTCCGCCGCTTCGTCGTTTCATCGCCAGCCCCGAGCTCAGGGGACGATCAGGGAACGAGCGCCCGCGGCCCTCACCGCGGCCGAGAGCGTCTCGATGTCGTAGGCGCCGTCGTGCCGCCGCTCGTTGATGAAGAACGTCGGCGTGCCGGTGACGCCGCTCATGTCGGCCGAATCGACGTCCTCCTCCACCCGCGGCGCGTGGATTGCCCGGTGCAGCTCGTCCTGGAAGCTGTCGACATCGAGGCTGAGACTCTCCGCATAGGCGACGAGATCGCGAAACCTCAGCTCGCCCTGATGCTCGAGGAGCAGGTCGTGGAGGTCCCAGAAGACCCCCCGCGCCGCCGCAGCCTCCGAGGCTTCCGCGGCGAGCTGAGCACTTGGGTGGACATCCGAGAGCGGCAAGTGGCGCCAGACGTAGCGCACGTCGCCGAAATCGGCCAACAGCTCGCGCACGATCGGCTCGGCTTTGCCGCAGTACGGGCACTCGAAGTCGCCGTACTCGACGACGGTCACCGCCGCCTCGGCGGGCCCACGCAGGTGGTCACGCTCGGTGTCGACCGGCACGGCCAGGTCGACCGGCGCTTCCGAGGTTCCGAGCAGAGCACGGAGGCGGGTCCGCCGCGGGAGGAGCGCGGTGGCCCGAAAGACCAGCCAGGTCAGAGTCGAGGCGCAGAGCGCCGCGCTCAGTACACCGAGCTTCGCCTCATCCAGCTCGACCCCGCGAAAGGCCAGGGAGGCAATCAGCAGTGAAACGGTGAAACCGATCCCCGCGATCGCGCCGCCCCCGGCCGTGGCTGCCCAGCCAACCGGTGGCCGGAGACGTCCCCCGCTTAGCTTCGTGACCAGCCAGGAGGCGCCCGTCACCCCAACCGGCTTGCCGGCGACGTAGGCAAAGACAATGCCGAGCGTGATCGGCGAGGAGTAAGCCTGTGCGAGGAAACTGCCATCGATTGCGATGCCGACGTTGGCCAGCGCGAAGAGCGGTACGACTACGTAGCTCGTCCAGGGGTGGTAGAGCGCCAGCAGGCGGGCGTTGGGAGAGACGGCCGCCTGCAGCCCTACGCGGGCGGAGCGGGCCAGCTCCGGAGTCGGCTGCTCGCGAAAGCGGCGAAACATGTCGGTCGCTCGCTCCAGCTCGCTTCGGCTCGCCGGAGATGCCCAGGTGATCAGACCGATCGCCAGTCCCAGCACAACAGGATCGACACCCGACTCAAACAGCGCCACCCAGGCAACCGAGGCAAGCAGGAAATGGATCAAGCCGTGCCGCATCCCCGCGGCATGAGCGATGAGGACGAGGCCGAAGACCAAGGCGGCGATCAGCAGCGGCTCTGGCGTCACGGAACCGCTGTAGGCGAATGCGATGACCAGCAGCGCGAGAACGTCGTCGACGACGACGATCGTCAGCATGAAGCCGCGGAGGCGATCGGGGAAGCGCGGCCCGACCAGAGCCAGCATGCCCAGGGCAAACGCAGTGTCCGTGGACATCGCAACTCCCCAGCCGTGCGCCGATCCATGGCCACCGTTGATGGCCAGATAGATGGCGATGGGGACGACCATCCCGCCCAGTCCGGCGAGCACCGGCAGGGCCAGGCGCCGGCGCTCCCGCAGCTCGCCGACGTCGAACTCGCGGCGTACCTCGAGCCCGATCACGAAGAAGAAGAAGGTCATCAGACCGCTGTTGACCCAGCCGCGGAGGTCCTGTGAGATGCCGGCGCCGCCGATGTGGACGGAGAGCCGCGTCTGCCAGACGCTCGCGTAGGAAGCGAGGTTGACGTTGGCCCAGATCAGGGCCGCCACGGCGGCGGCGAGCAGGACCACAGCGCTCCCGGTCTCGGTGGCAAGGAACTCGCGCAGTGGCGCCTGCAGGCTGCGCGCCCATGCGGTTCGCCCGTTGAAGGGCGATCGGGCCCAGGAGACGGTCATGGCCCTAGCTTTTCATCCCGCCTCCCGATCTCTAGGCTGCCTCGGGTGGCCCTCCCCGTAAGTCGAGTGCTTTCGAGCTCCCAGCTCGCGACGCTCGCCGAGCACGGAGAGGAGCGGACCGCCGCGGTCGGAGAGATTCTGTTCGATATCGGCGACCGGAGCTATCCGTTCGTGGCGATCCTCGAGGGCGAGGTCACCGTCACCGACGCCGGCGGTAGTGAGATCGTCCGCCACGGCGCCTTGAGCTTCCTCGGGGAGATGAACCTGCTCTCCGGTCAAACCGTCTTCCTCAGGGCGATGGTGAGCGAGCCGATGCGCTACATCGCCGTAGATCGCGAAGTACTCAGGCGGCTGCTCTTCGAGGACGGCTCGCTGTCTGACCTGCTTCTCTCCGCCTTCGTCGAGCGGCGCGAACTGCTCCAGCAGCGCGAGGGGATTGGGATCGAGATCGTCGGCCCAGCCGATTCAAGCGACACCCGTCGCCTTCTCGACTTCGCCAGGCGGCTGCGGCTCCCCAACTCCTGGCTGACCCCCGAAGCGAGCGAGGAGGCGGCCTCCCTGCTCGAGCGGCTCGATCCAGACGAGATCCCACTCGTGCGCCTTCCCGGCGGCGGGGAGCTGCGGAGGCCGACCAACGGAGAGCTCTCGCGGGCGCTCGGAATCGGATTGGAGCTCGAGCAGCGCGAGGAGGTCGACCTGTTGGTCCTCGGCGGTGGACCCGCCGGCTTGGGCGCAGCGGTCTACGGCGCCTCCGAGGGCCTCGACACGCTGGTGATCGAGAGCACCGTTCTCGGCGGCCAGGCCGGCGCCTCTCGGAGGATCGAGAACTACCTCGGCTTTCCGGCCGGCATCAGCGGCTCGGAGCTGACCAGCCGCGCGATCGCCCAGGCGCGGAAGTTCGGCGCCCGGACGGCGACACCGTATCGAGCCCGCGTTCTTCAGCCCGGGGAGGAGCACCACATCGTCAAGCTGGAGGAGGGCAACGAGATCTCGGCAAGAGCCGTGCTGCTCTCCACCGGCGCCGAATACCGGCGCCTGCCCGTGGCGGACCTCGATCAGTACGAGGGAATCAGCGTCTTCTACGCCGCCGGACCGCCCGAGGCCCGCCTCTGTGGCGCGCAGCGGGTCGGGGTTGTCGGCGGTGGCAACTCCGCCGCCCAGGCCGCCGTCTGGCTTTCGCGCGGTGGGGCGCTCGTGACCCTCCTGCACCGCCGCGCTGATCTGCGCCAGACGATGTCGCACTACCTGGTTGACGAGCTTGAGCGATACGGGGTCGCGATCCGCGACCGCAGCGAAGTGAGCGCCCTGCACGGTGAGGAGGGACGGCTTGAGTCGGTGACCCTGACCGACGGCGCGGCGCTGCCGCTGTCATTCCTCTTCCTCTTCCTCGGCGCCTCCCCCTGCACCCAATGGCTGGAGGGCGTGGTCGCCAGGGACCCTGACGGATTCATCCTCACCGGCCCCGATGCGGAAGCGCAGGGCCTGCTCGAAACAAGCGTTCCCGGTGTCTATGCCGCCGGCGACTCGCGCGCCGGGTCGATCAAGCGCTGCGCGACGGCGGTTGGCGAGGGAGCCGCGGTGGTCCGCTTCGTTCATGAGCGCCTCTCGCCCCCCACCGCGGCTCCGCTATAGCGGAGCGCTCCGCGCCGCTTAGTAGTGCTTTGGTAGGTCTGCGGTAGGGCTCGCCCGGGCCACGGCGAATCCCCTTGCGTCAGCGATCTCGACGCGAGGAGACGAAGATGGTGGCAGTGGCGGAGCGCAGTAATCGAGCGACACAGGCAGACGGCCCG
>DATLSM010000011.1:0-7640 GCA_035534175.1 Solirubrobacterales bacterium
GGGCGCGACGAGTTCTGAGAGTTCTGCGCCAAACGCCGCTTGAGATCAACGACCTCGGCCCGCAGCTCCTCGATCACCGCGGCCTGCTCAACCACCAATGCCGCAAGCTGCTCATACGACGGCCGATCACGGTTCACATAACCCAGTTCGCCGCCCAGCGCCCCAGACCTACCCCATCTGAACAGTCACTTTGAGAAGGGTATGGAGATTCTGCGGGAGAAGAATGATGAGCGGTTGCAGATTTTACTCACCGACATGGCTCTCTACTTCGCCGAGTTCACACCAGCAAGCGCCGAGAACCAATACGGGAAGCTAGTCGACCTCCTTGGGCAAGATCATCTGGCTTCGACGGTCTTTGCGAGCCTCAACTACGACTGCTTGTTTGAGCTGACCGCTGGCTCCCGTCACCTTCCGGTGAATTACTGGCTTGGAACCCCATTATCCGGCGTCATTTCCCTCCTTAAGCTACACGGGTCTTGCAACTTTGTCATGCAGGGCTTAGGAACGAACATCAGAATGACTGACGTCACGATGTCGCAAATAGGGGTCGCGTTCTATGAGGGTCCGTTGGAGGCACGACATCCCACCGAGATTGCTTCGCTTTACGCCAACGGCCCCTCAATGCCGCCTGCGATCAGTCTCTATACAACCGGCAAGGCAAGCATGACGGGTCCAAGTGCAATCGCAGCGGTTCGAGAGAAATGGGCGGCCTGGGTAGGTCAAGCAGATGTGATCCTACCTATTGGGGCAAGGGTCGTCCTTGCCGATCACCACGTCTGGGAACCTATGGTTGAGTCACAGGCTGATGTGTGGTTTGTTGGAGGTTCCGAGGGCGACTTTGACACACTGCGCCAACAGCTTGGCCCACGCCTGATCGAATTGGCCGGGTCCTTCGACGAGGCCGTACCGATCATTGGACGCCGTCTTAGATTGCTGCGGTGAGAAGTACAGGTCGATCACAGCCAGCGATCCGTGTCAGACCCGACTCTCAGTGAAGCACCGCGTAGTGCGTAACGCCCGAGTTCGCCCAGGTCAGCGTCGATCCGTGCAGCTCAAGGGAGTGGAGATCGATGCCTTCACCGCTGTCGAGCACTGCTTCTTCTCCGTTGACACTGCATACGCCGACCTCGGGCGCGCGCTGGGTGGTCCCAGGTACCCGGCTCTTGCCGATCCAGGCGACGCTGCCATCGCGCTTTAACACGATGCCCGCGACTGACGGTTTGTTTCCCCCATTAAATCCGAACCCGACCTCGCACGACCTGAATGCGCCCGTTCGAAGGTCGCGGGCGCCTATCGCCAAGCGGAGGGTGTCCCTCCCGTGTTCGGATACCAAGCCAGCCACCCAAGGCGCACGGAGGACAAAGGGCGCACCCATCATTGGCGGGCGGAACTTGGACTTTCCAAGCGGGCTCAGCTTGCGTACAACCCCGCCAGACACCAGGCAGGCAAAGATCCGGTCGGTTTCCGGCGGTTCGGAGCCGGGCAACGAATAGATCCGACCATCGCGATCGGTAAGAATGGTGTCGCCCTTGACTGGACCGCAATTCGCTGCATTAGCTCCGCGGGGTCTCGAGGTGCGGGAAGCCGGCCCGAGGGGTTCCCCTCCCCGCGACGGGATGTAGATCCGTGGACCCGAATTCTTGACGGCCGTGCTGACCGGCGGCGGCAGGGGCAGAGTGGTTCCGGTTTCAAGGGCGATCCGCGCCCGTTCGGCTTCGCGTGCGTCCTGTGAGCTGACGGTTTCGTTGGATTCCGACGTGGCGGAGGCGTATGGAACGGCGAGGAACAGCAAGCAGAATGTGGCGACGATCATGCTCAGCGCCGCTCTGACAGCTCCCATCGGCCTCGACCTCCCCTTACACAGCCAGCAATCAAAATCCCCTACCAATATAGCCCATGATAAGTAGCAACAGAGCGGGCAGACCTGTCGGCCCGCTGCCCACGATCGCCAAATCGATCGCTCGTGCCGCCTGAGCCGGCCGGAATCGGCTTGAGAAAGCGCTATCCGTCTGATCAATCCGTCCCCTTGAAAGCCGTTGGGCGTCTAAGGGCGTCCCGTGGGTTCGAATCCCACCCCCTCCGCTGTCTCAAGCGGATTCCGCGGTGCAGAGCGGGATCAGGTGTGATGCTCGTAGCGCCAGCGAGCTTGATCCCGTTGCCGGTCAACACCGCCCGTGACCGCCTGGCTCGGGCGGCGCTGATCGCAAACCGATCGCACGAGGTGCCTACGTGCCCGCTTTCGTTTAGGCACAGGCAGGGCAAGGCCCTCCATTCCGGATTGGCCGAGGGCGGCCTATTTCGTCACGCTGCCGCGCCGCCGAAGCAGCGATACCGAGACGTAATCGCCCGCCGCAAAAGCTGCTTTCACGCGCAGCAGAAGGGACGACGCGAGCCGCAGCGCTGCTGCTGCTCGTCCCTTGCGAGAGTGAGAGCCTGCGTGATCCGTGCGCCCGCTTGCTCGCGGAAGCGGAACTTAAGCGCCAGTCCGTGCGGGTAGGTGACGACGAACCCATACTGACGGAGCCGTTGGTCCGACCACCGGCACCTGCCGTATGGATAAGCGGTCGCGGGGCTTCAGGGGAGGCTACCGGCCGAGGTACCAAAACGGCCAGCGCTTATGCGCAGCGATCTCGAGCAGTAGTCTGGCCTGGCGCTAGGGGGTTTTG
The DNA here is from genome assembly GCA_035534175.1 of Solirubrobacterales bacterium. Classification (GTDB taxonomy): domain Bacteria; phylum Actinomycetota; class Thermoleophilia; order Solirubrobacterales; family 70-9; genus DATLSM01. The sequence goes on from DATLSM010000011.1 coordinate 2,667, forward strand.
TTGTAGATCAAGCGACGCTGCGGTTTGGGTGATGTGGAACCGGAATCGCTGTTCGGCGATCTCTGTTATCTGCCCGGTGTCACGGCACTGCGTATAGACTTCGAGGGCGGTATTTTCAAGGAAATAGGTGAACGGGCAGTCGGTCTGATACCGCGAGTGTCGCAGGCATGCGGATTGCGGTTGGACTTCGACGCTGCTCGGCCTCGAAGGCCCATAGGTGTGGGGGAGTGATTCCGCCTTCTTTGCAACTCGACGCGCCCCAGTCACGGTCACGGTCCACGCTTGGTGAATCGTCAGGGTGCGCCAGTGGTGGCCGGAGGTTGCCTGCGCGGGTACCGCAGGAAGAATCGCTACGCAGACGAGCATGATCGAGATCGCGGCTCCACGTCGCACAGCACGGGCGATGTTCGGCCACGGTCATCATCAAGCCGCCGTGCGCTCGGCCGCTGCGATTCTGATGGCCTGATTCGACCCGGACTGCGATCGTCGGCGCCGAGTCACACCGGCCGGCGTAAAGGGGACCCACGCGCTCCCCGAATGGGCTCCCTGAGAACGTCTTATCGCCGTCCGGTCCGGATATGGGCCGGGATGCTACGGGCCACCTCTTACGTTGTCGTGTTCGTGGGAGAGCTCGAGCTCCATCGTCAGGGCTCCAGTCGCACGGGCAGCGTCTTGTGCTGGTTGGCGAACGCTGACTCGACGTGTGTGCACTCGCCGGCGATCTGGATCTCGGGGTAGCGCTTGAGCGTCTCCTCGATCAGGATCCGCAACTCCAGTCGCGCGAGCGCGGTGCCCAGGCAGAAGTGCCGGCCACCGGCACCGAACGCCTGGTGGTCGGCTTCGCGCGTCAGGTCGAAGCGGTCGGGGTCCTCAAAGCGCGTCTCATCGCGGTTGGACGACGGGTACCACATGACCAGCTTCTCGCCCTCACGGATGCGCTGCCCGTGCAGCTCGGTGTCGCGTGTGGCCGTGCGGGCGAAGTGCGCGAACGCCGGGAACATGCGCAGTGACTCCTCGACCGCCGCCGGCACCAGCGAGGGGTCCTCGAGCACCATCCGTCGTTGCTCGGGGTTTTCCATCAGCGCGCGCATGCCGCTGCAGTAGGTCGCCTTGGTGCTGTCGTTGCCGGCGGCCATCAGCAGCAGGAACCCCATCACGATCTCGTGGTCCTCGAGCCGCTCGCCGTCGAGCTCCGCGTGCACGAGCACGCTCGTCAGGTCATCGGTCGGCGCCGCGCGTCGTTCGGCGATCAGCTTGCCGCAGCGCGCGAACACCTCGGGCACCTCTCGCTCCATCACGCTCTGCGCACCCTCCGGCGTCGCGTCCGGGTCGCCCGCGCCGACGATCGCGTTCATCAGATTCGCCCATGCCTGGTCGTCCTCGGGCGAGAGGCCCATGAAGCTGCCGATCACCCGCGCCACCACCGACTGGGCGACGTCGCTGACCAGATCGCAGGTCTCCCGGCCCTCGAGCCGCTCGAGCACCTCGATCGTGATCGCGCGGATCGCGTCCTCGTGCTCGGCGATCCGCTTCGGCGTGAAGCCACTCTGGAACAGCGCCTTCAGCCGGTCGTGCTTGGGCGGGTCCATCCCGATGAACATCGCCTGCTGCATCTCCAGCGACAAGCCTGCATTGGATGCGGTGAAGCCGCCGACTTCGGAGGAGTAGGTTTGCCAGTCACGGCTGACCTCGAACACGTCCTCGGCGGTCGTCACCGACCAGAAGCCGGCTTCGTCGGGAAACTCAGCGATGCCGCTTGACCAGTGAACCGGACACTCAGCGCGCAACCGCCTGAACAGATCCAGCGGCGGCCCCTGCTGGAAGTGGGCGCGGTCAGCGACGCCCAGCTCGTCAAGCGGCGTCTGATCCTGGCTTGTAGTGCTCAAGTGTCCTCCCGTCTTGACTTGGCTTGGTCTACAGACGCAGCCTACTGCTCGGGCTGGCCGCCGCCGTCAGGTTCGCGTGGTCCAAGGCCCCGTAGCGATCGCGTCGCTGCCTGAGGGAATCACGATAGACGGACAGCTGAGCGCGGTCCTTCCAGTCCAGCTCCGCTTTTGTGCGCAAGCGAGCACGCCAATACCTCGGGTGCACGTGCCTCCTTTGGACGAGAGGCGAGAGCGACGTCGGGTCCGTGCACACACTCCTGCTTTAGTGAGCGTAAGCAGTGATCGTGTCACCCCGTGACTTCTGTCGCGCTCTCAAGGTACGCATTCAGGCGTCTCGCCGCCTCCGCCTCGCTCCCCGGCATCAGATGCCCGTAGCGATCCATCGTGATCGAGATGCTGGCGTGCCCGATGTAGGTGGAGAGCGCCTTGGCGTTGACCCCTGCCGCGATCATCAGCGAGGCGAAGGTGTGCCGGCACTCGTGCATACCAATCGGCTTGAGCCCCGCCGCCTGCCAGATCTTGTGGGCTCGCTCGGTCAGCGTCGTTGAATGCTTCACCTTTCCGTCGGAGTCGATGACGATCCGCATCAGACCCTCGCCGCCCCTACGAAGCTTGTGCTCGACCAGGATCCGCCGCAGGACCGCGGCGATCGGCACCCTGCGGGTCCCTGCCTCGCTCTTGGGCTCGATTTCCCCCTCCTTGTCATCCCAGGCCCGCCTTACGTGGATCACGCCGGCCTCAAGGTCGATGTCTTCCCAGCGCAGCGCCCATAGCTCCCCGCGTCGCAGCCCCGCATACAGCGCCAGCCCCCACACAGCCCGATCAGACGCTGGCAGAGCCTCGATCAGCGCCGCCGCCTCAACTGGATCGGCGATCCGCAGGCGGCGCCCCCGACAGGCGGGCAGCTCAAGGGCGGTGGTCGGGTTGATCGCCACCTCTGAGCGAGCGAGCGCTCGGCGGTAGATCACCCGTAGCGGCTTCAGGATGTTCTTCACGGTCGAAGGGTCAAGCCCGGTGGCAAGCAGCCGATCAGCGAAGTCCTGCACGTCGACTCGGGAGAGCGAGGAGAGCTTTCGAGAGCCCATCTCGGGCTTTATGTAAAGGCGGATCGATTGGGAATAGCCGCGGATCACCGAGGGCTTGTAGGGATCGCCGGAGCGGTTTCGGATCGAGCCCTCCCGAACTCCCTTCTCCCAGGCATCGCAGGCCTCGGCGATGGTGATGTCCGAAGGCCCGCGCAGGGTGCCGCGGCGGATTGCCGACTGGGCATCGGCCCGCCAGGCCTTCGCCGCGGCGAGGGTCGGGAAGGTCTTTCGGAGCGTCTTGCCGTCGCGGCGGGAGTAGGCCTGGGCTTGGTAGCCCGGTATGCAGTTGCAGCGCTCGCCCTGCCTTGAGGCGCAGCTGCGCGAGTGACGGGCGGTGACCCCCTCGTGGCGGGGCTTTCGGAGAGGACGCGTGCTGGCGCATTGGTCTTGGCTTGTCGTGGTGGTTCTCATCGCTCCCCGCTCTGAGCGGGTCGCGACGATAGCTCTGCTGCGGCGAGAGATCGAGTCGGTCAGACACCCGGCAGCGGGCGCTCTGCACGCTCGGAGAGCCAGCGCTCCAGCTCCGCAACCGGGATCAATCGGCGACGCCCGAGGCGGACGACCCGAAGCTCGGCGAGGACGTGGTCTTCGAGGAAATCGACGCTGATGCCGAGCGCCTGGGCTGCCTCGGCCTTGGAGAGGGCGAGGCGGATCGGTTGCTTTTTTGGCCTATTTGCCGCCACCCGCCGAGAGTGGCGTGACGGAGCGCCCGAGTGAAGCCCATCTTAGAATCCGTAGATCAATAACTTGCAGGAGGTTCGCCGTCGGTGTAGAACTTCTCATGCATGATCGACGAGCATGCGATCGGTGAGCGCTTCAGGGCGGTGGCGGGTGAGCTCAACGAGCGTCAGCGCCGCATCTGGGCCGGAGCCGAGGCGCTCTCCCACGGCTACGGCGGCGTCGCGGCCGTCGCCCGGGCGAGCGGGCTCGCCGAGGGTACGGTCTCCAGGGGCAAGCACGAGGTCGAGGCCGGCGAGACGATCGAGGCGGGCCGCGTCAGAGCCCCCGGTGCCGGCCGCCGGCCGCTCGCCGAGGCCGACCCGACCCTGCTCAAAGACCTCGAGCACCTGATCGCAGACGAGACCCGCGGAGATCCCGAATCGCCGCTGCTTTGGACCGCGAAGAGCGTCCGGGCGCTTGCCGGCGCCCTGCGCGAGCGCGGCCACGAGATCCATTTCACCTCGATCTCCAAGCACCTGCGTGCACTCGGCTACAGCATGCAGGCCAACCGCAAGAGCAAGGAGGGGGCCAACCACCCCGACCGCGACGCCCAGTTTCGCCACATCTCAGCCACCGTCAAGGCGGCGATCGCCGCCAAGCAGCCGACGGTCTCGGTCGACACCAAGAAGAAGGAGCTGATCGGGGATTTCAAGAACGGCGGCAGCGAATGGCGGCCGAAGGGAGAGCCCGAGCTGGTCCGCACCCACGACTTCCGTGACAAGGCGCTCGGCAAGGTCAACCCCTACGGCGTCTATGACATCGGCGCCGACGAGGGCTGGGTCTCGGTCGGGATCGACGCCGACACCGCCGCCTTCGCGGTCGCCTCGATCCGAAGCTGGTGGGAGCACCTCGGCAAAGAGCGCTACCCCGCCGCCACGACCCTGACGATCACCGCCGACTGTGGCGGCTCAAACGGCAACCGCACCCGGCTTTGGAAGACCGAGCTTCAGCGCCTCGCCGAGGAGACCGGCCTTTCGATCCGGGTCTGCCACTTCCCCCCCGGAACCTCGAAGTGGAACAAGATCGAGCACCGACTCTTCAGCTTCATCTCGCGCAACTGGCGGGGGCGCCCGCTCGTCTCCCGGCAGGTGGTCGTCTCCCTGATCGGGGCGACAACCTCAACCGCGGGTCTGAGGGTCTACGCCGAGCTGGACGAGAACACCTACGAACGTGGGATCAAGGTCTCAGACGCCGAGCTGGCCGCCGTCAACCTTACCCGCGATGAGTTCCATGGGGAGTGGAACTACACGATCGGACCCACGGGTTGTTGATCTACGCTTCCT
>DATLSM010000012.1:0-6934 GCA_035534175.1 Solirubrobacterales bacterium
CCGCTCGCCACCTCATAGCGAAACAGCGAAGGAGCGTGCAGATCCTCGGCTGCTTCTTCCCACTCGAGGAGCTTTCGCTCGATCACTTCCGCCCTTGGCGTCAATGACCAGCGCCACGACGATATTCGCGTCGAGAACGACCGTCAAAGTCCGCGGCGCTAGGCCCGCCCGGTACGCGAAGACACTCCGGCGGCGAGGGCCGTAGCCGCCGATACCATGTTGCTCATGACTCACGCGACCAAACCCGCCAAGTCCGAGATAGAGCGGCGTCGGTCCGCTGCAGAGCATGCGCGAGGGATGCTCGGCCACGACCCGAGCAGATCGTTCAGCGATGAGCTGATCGCCGAGCGGCGAGCTGAAGCGCGAGCTGAAGACCGCGAGGACGAAGCTCGCAGTCGCCGTGCCGGACGCTGAAGCATCCCGAACGCTGACTCGGTGCTCGATGCCTCCGCGGTGATGGCGCTTCCCCACGACGATTAGGGTGCCTCGGCCGTCGTAGGAGCAATTGCCGCCGGCGCGACGATCAGCGTCGTCAACTGGGCTGAGGTGCTCTCCAACGTCGCCGCCGACGGAGACGACCCGCAAGAGGTCGCCGAGCGTCTCAGCGTGACCGGGGAGGAAGTGGTGATCTGGGTCGAAGCGCTGCCCGCGGCCTACTGCATCGAGGTCGCCAGACTGCGACCCGCGACGAAGGCGCAGGGGCTCTCACTCGCGGACCGGACCTGTCTGGTGCTGGCCGAGCGGCTGGGGGTGCCGGCGCTGACAACGGATCACGAATGGGCGAGGGCCGATGTCGGGGCAGTGGTGCAGTGATCCGATGAGTTCGTGCGCCTCTCATGCGCCAGTCATGCGCCAGTCAGACCGGAAATAACCGGATTTAGCCGGACCAAAAACCGCTTGAACAAGCCAAATCTGCATGGCAAAACCATGCGCGAACGATGATCAGCCTCGGCAGCCGCAATGGTTCGCGCCGTATCCGAGCGCTGCCGATATCAAGAAAGAGCGACCCGTCGGTAGCAGGTTTGGTTTCGAAGGCGCTGCGGGCGACGATCACCGCTCCGGGGAAGTAGAGCGCGGCGATCCGCTGCCAGTTACGTCGCACCACCTGCTCGAGGGGGGCTCGGTATTCCGCGTATAGAGGCGAGGTCCGACTTTCCGAGCTCGCCCGGCTTTGACAGCAGCGCCGACCGCGCGTGACCTACGCGCATTGCTGAGGAAGACCTCAGGCTGATCCGCCTAAGCTCGCTCAGGCGGGCGCGGCGCTGCCGGCCCGATCGCCGACCAGTTCGACGATCTCGCCCATGATCCGATTGATGTCGAAGTCCTTGGAGGTGTAGACGCCGTCCACGCCGGCGGCGCGCAGGCGCACCGCGTCGGCCGCCGGGATTATTCCGCCGACCACGACCGGCGCCTGGATGCCCTCCTCGCGCAGCATGCGCACCACCTCGGGGACCAGCTCGAGATGGGAGCCGGAGAGGATCGAGAGGCCGACCACGTCGACGTCCTCCTGCAGCGCCGACTCGGCGATCTCGGCGGGGGTCAGGCGGATCCCCTGATAGATCACCTCCATGCCTGCGTCGCGCGCCCGCAGGGCGATCTGCTCGGAGCCGTTGGAGTGCCCGTCGAGCCCGGGCTTGCCGACCAGGATCTTGATCCGGTGGCCGATCCGCTCTGAGACATCGTCAACCCGGCCGCGTATCTCGGCAAGCTGGCGGGAATCGGCAGGGGGTGCGGCGCCCTCGACCCCGGTCGGGGCGCGGTAGGCGCCGAAGGCCTCGCGCAGCACTCCGGCCCACTCGCCGGTCGTCGCCCCCGCCCTGGCGGCGTCGATTGTTGCCGGCATCACGTTGGCGTCCTCCTCGGCCGCCACCCGGGCGAGCTCGGCCAGCGCCTCACCCACGGCGCCCTCGTCGCGCTCGGCCCTCCAGCGCTCCAGCGCCTCGACCCGCTCGCGCTCGACCTCGGGATCGGGGGTGAGGATGCCGCCGTCGGCGCCCGCGGTCAGCGGCGAGTCCTCGGTCTCGGTGTAGACATTCTGGCCGATCACCTTCTGCTCGCCGCTCTCGATTCGCCCCACCCGCTCGCGATGGGACTCCACCAGGCGGGCCTTCATGTAGGGGACGGCCGCCACCGCCCCGCCGTGCTCTTCGACCACCGCCATCTCGGCCCGGGCCCCTTCGACCAGCTCCTCCACCAGGCCCTCCATCACCACCGAGCCCTCAAAGACGTCGGGGTACTCGAGCAGATCGGTCTCGTTGGCCAGTACCTGCTGGATCCGCAGGCTCCACTGCTGGTCCCAGGGGCGGGGGAGGCCCATCGCCTCATTCCAGGCGGGGAGCTGGATCGCCCGGGCGCGGGCGTCGCGGCTGAGCGTCACCGCCAGCGCCTCCAGCACGATTCGCTGGATGTTGTTCTCCGGCTGGGCCTCGGTCAGGCCGAGCGAGTTGACCTGCACCCCGTAGCGGAAGCGCAGCATCTTCTCGTCGGTGACGCCGTAGCGCTGGCGGCCGATCTCGTTCCACAGCCGGCCCATCGCGCGCAGCTTCGCGATCTCTTCGATCAGGCGGATGCCGGCGTTGACGAAGAAGGAGATGCGGCCGAAGACCTTGGGGAAGTCGGGCTCGGCGACCTGGCCCCGCGCCCTCACCTCGTCGAGCACGGCGATCCCCGTGCAGAGCGCGTAGGCGATCTCCTGCACCGGCGTTGCTCCCGCCTCCTGCAGGTGATAGCTGCAGATGTTGGTCGGGTTCCAGCTCGGCACCTCGTTGACGGCGAAGGCGACCATGTCGGCGATCAGCCGCATCGATGGCCCGGGCGGAAAGGCGTAGGTGCCGCGCGAGAGGTACTCCTTGATGATGTCGTTTTGGGTCGTCCCCTTCAGCTGGGCCCGATCGACGCCGTTCTCCTCGGCGACGGTCACGTAGAGGCCGAGCAGCCAGGCGGCGGTCGCGTTGATCGTCATCGAGGTGTTCATCTCCTCCAGCGGGATTCCGTCAAGGAGCTGGTGCATGTCGCCCTTGTGGGCGATCGAGACACCGACCTTGCCGACCTCGCCGCGGGATAGGACCTGGTCGGGGTCATAGCCGGTCTGGGTGGGAAGGTCGAAGGCGATCGAGAGGCCGGTCTGGCCCTTGGCCAGGTTGCGCCGGTAAAGCTCGTTCGAGCGCTTGGCATCGGAATGCCCGGCGTAGGTGCGCATCACCCAGGGGCCCTCGCGTTGGGGGAGGCGGTGCTCGCTCATAGTTACCAATGATATTTGGGTCGGCGCGAAATCCGCCGTTCAGGCGCTCTCGGGCGCATCTTTCCCGTCCGCGGGTGTTTAGGCTGCCGTGGGCGTGGAGCGAAACAGCATCCTTCTCTGATTCCTTTGGCCCTTAGCGAAGCGCGAGATTGACTCGATGAGAGCGCGATTCACAGCCGTCTCGCTTGCCCTGCTCGCCACGGCGCTGATCGCCGCGGCGGTGGCGGGGGCAGCGATGATTGGCATCTACCGCAACGGCATGGAAACCAGCGCCCAGCGTGCCCAGATGATCAAGCTCTCGGGGCACCGCTGCGCCAGCGGGAGCGTCGAACAGACGATGCGCATCACCCTCGGCAAAAGCACGAACCAGTGCTCCTTCCGCACCCCGGTGATTGGTCGCAACCTGGACATCGCCGCCAGCGAGCGCCTGCTGAGCGCCACGCCCCGGACTCTGCAGCGCCGGGTCTACATCGGCCTCTTCCTGCGGACCGGCGGTGGAGGCGGATACCAGCTCATCGTCTACCCCGGTCAGCAGAAGGTCCAGCTGCGCAAGACCCTGCCCAGCGGCAGGGTCAAATACCTGGCGATCGCCAGAGGCCAGCGCGCGGTACAGGGGATCAACAGGACCAACGAACTTAGCCTCCAGGCGATCGACAGCAGCGGCCGGGCCCAGCTGCTCGCCTATGTCGGGGGCAAGCTGGTCGCCGAAGCCACCGATCCCGGCGCGCGCGAACTGAGCGGCGGCGCCTCGGGCGTCACGGTTGGCTCGGCAAACAGCGTCCCCGGTACGGTCGCCACCGTCGACAACGTCGTCGTCCGCGTGCCCAGCCCATTCTAGAGAGAAAAATTATCACTAATTAGTTATAATTCGTCTATGACTGCGGGCGAGTTGATCCGCTTAACGCGTGAGCGACACGGGCTCAGCCAGCAGCGGCTGGCCCGCCGTGCGGGAACCCACCAATCTGCCATCAGCCGGCTTGAGGGGGATGAGGTTTCGCCCAGCGTCGAGACCCTGGAGACGCTCCTGCAAGCGATGGGGGAGCGTCTGGACCTTTCGGCGGCGGCGATGGAGCGCGAATACGATTTGTTGCACCGGCGCGAGATGGCAAGGCGATCTCCAGCAGAGCGTCTGGCACTGGGTATCTCCTGGAACCGCATGGCTGGCCGTCTCGGCGCGGCTGGACGGCGCGCGCGTGGTTGAGTCTGACTCTCCGCCCGATGCCGAACGCATCCTGCGCACCCTCGCCGAATACAACGTCGACTACGTTCTGATCGGCGGGCTCGCGGTGCAGACCCACGGTCATGTGCGGACGACCAACGATGCCGATCTCATCCCGGCCGCAGATCCCGCCAACTTGGAGCGGCTCGCCGCAGCTCTGCGCGCGCTCGACGCCAGGGTGCTGAATCCCGGTCACGAGGACGATGCCGTGGAGGCGCGCATGCTGCCCAGGGCCACCTTCTGGCAGTTCACGACTCGCGATGGGGGCATCGACGTGATGCATGAGGTTCCCGGCGGCCGTGCGTATGGCGAATTGAGCGAAAGGGCTCTCCGCGTTCAACTCGGAGACTTCGAGGTCCCAGTCGTCGCGCTCGACGACCTGATTCAGATGAAGCTGTCTCGCGGGAGACCCGTCGATCTCGCTGATATCGCGGCATTGACGGACCCCGACGTCGAGCCAGCCGCCTGAGTCCGCCTCAGCGCCCGGCCGATTCGCTGCTCTCCTGGGCCTGGGAGCGCACGGTAGCGGCGATCAGGCGCGCCACCTCTCGGGCGCCCGCCGGGGTGAGGTGGATCCCGTCCCAGGTGAGGCCGCCGCGCGACTTGGCAGCCGCGTTCCAGCTGACCAGCGAGTTGTGCGGCCATCCCAGCGCCGCCTGGGCGAGCTTTTCGTTTGACTCGCTCATCCAGCCGACCGGCGCGTGGTCGGTGATCAGGGAGCCGCTGATCACGAAGAAGACGTCGACGCCGAGAAAACCGCCTGGCATCCAGCCGACGCTGGAGTGGTAGAAGAAGACGGCGAGCACGGCGATCGCCCGTAGCGCGTCGATTCCCGGCATGTAGGGAGGCGGTTGTCCTGCGGACTGCTCGTCGCCTGGTCAGCCTTTTGGCTTCCCAGGTGGGGGTGCTTGAGTATCGAAGGACTTTGCCGCGCCGGCAGATGCATAATTGCTGGCGATGTCGACGACAACTGTTGAGCGGCCGCGCGGCGCCGGTCCCGGCTCTGGCCTGGGGGGCGGCTGGCGGGTGATCGTCCGCAACGACAACCACAACACCTTCGACCACGTCGCCCAGACGTTGGCGAGCGTCCTGCCGGGTGTCGGCCTCGAGCAGGGCCACCGGATCGCCGAGCAGATTCACAAAGGCGGACAGGCGATCGTCTGGAGCGGCCCCCGCGAGCCGGCCGAGCACTACTGGGACCAGCTCGACACCGCAGGCCTGACGATGGCACCGCTGGAGCAGGGCTGAGCAGCGCACGGCCGCTTCCGGTTGCGCGGCTGGCCGTTGCCGTCGGTCGAGTTGATCGGAGTTACCCGCTCCGCTCTGCTGATCTTCATCCTGTCTCACCGCCTGAGAATCTCTCCGGCGGTGGGGCCGATCATGTGGGGTCCATATGACCGAGTGCTCAGATCTGCACGACTAACGAAGATCTCGCCCGAGCCTGAAAATCGTGACAGAACTCCTCGTCGGGACCAAGCAGTTCGCTGGCACCTGGAGCCCGATCGACCGCAAGGGCCAGGGGGTGAAGTGAGCCGCCCCGAGGGGCAAAACCTGCGTCATGGCGGGACGCGGCATGCTATGCAGATGAAAGATCAGAAATCGGCACCGCCAGCGTTGAAGGATCGGCGCCTCGCCGTCTTCACCCTGCTGGTCGCCTCCTTCGGCGCCGGTTACGTGGCCGCTGACCTCCTCGGCGCCCTGATTGGGGCCGCTGCGATGTTTGCCCTACTGCTGTTTCCGCCGTTTCGTGACCCGGTGCTGCGGCTTATGGACCTGCTGATTCCATAGGGCCAGCGGATTAGGACCCGTCAGTCGATGCGAAAGACCGGGCGCTCGGCGGCGATGCGCAGCAGCTCCTTGTCGCTGGAGTCGGGCCCCACGCCGTCAAAGAACGCGCCGACCTCCCACTTCCATTTCTCCAGATAGGCGCGCAGGAGCGCCGGCTTCTCCTCGTCGGCCAGCTCGGTCACCGTGAACTCCTCCACGCCCCTGCCCACCAGGCGCCCGCCGCCGCTGACCCGCATGTTGCGTACCCACTGGGTGACGCCGCGGGGGGCGACGAGGTAGCGCTTGCCCTCGAAGCTCAGCGGGTTGACGGGAGTGCGACGCCACTCGCCGCTCTTTCGCCCCTTCACTTCGAGCACGCGGGAACCCGCGAGGCTGAGGCCATGTCGGCTCAGCCCGGCGACGATCGGGTTAAAGACGTTCTTGGTGAACCAGCCAGGCTCCTGGAAGCGCTCGCCCATCGGGCGATTGTCGCAGTTCAGCGACGGCCCAGTCCCAGGGCAAGGCGGCCGGTGGAGACTAAGGCGCCGACAAGCAAAAACGTCAAGCGCACCGTCCAAATCAGCAACGTCACCGCCAGGCCGACCGCCGTGACTATGAGTTGGATTGCGATCCCGATCAGCGCGCCCATTCCGCCCTGTCTTTCGAGCCTTGTCGCCAAATTCCCCCGGATCGACTGTCACCTCGCT
>DATLSM010000013.1:0-56260 GCA_035534175.1 Solirubrobacterales bacterium
TTGGATTGACAGCCACCGCTTCGGGGGAGCCGCCGATGCTCCTTCCGTCCCTCGCACCCGCCGCTCAGGCAGTCAAGTCAGCAGCAATCCCGGCGCCGGCGTCAGCCTCCCTGCCAAACCCAAAAAAGTGCGAAACCCGAGCTCTGTCCACGTTGACCGCCACCGCCACCATCCGCGTCCCGCGCGAGACCCGTGACCGCCTAGCCGCCCGCGCCCGCGAGCGCGGCGTCTCGCTCTCCTTGTTGCTGACCGAGTTCGCTCGTCGCGCCGAGCGCGCCGATGCCCTGCGCTCCGAGCGCGAGGCGACTCGTGCCGACGCAGCCAGCCGCGACACCGACGCCGAGGAGCGCGAGTGGCAGGCGGTCCTCGGCGATGGTCTCGACTGACTCTCCCCGGCGCGGTGAGATCTGGCTCGTTTCCCTCGGTGCCGCCCGCGGGGGCGAGCCGGGCAAGAACCGTCCGGCGATCGTCGTCTCCGCGGACGCGCTGCTCGCCGGTGCCGACGACGAGCTGGTCGTCGTCGTGCCGCTGTCGAGCTCCCGCGCCCCTTCCAAGTTACGCCCGCCGGTCCCGCCTGCCGCCGGAATCGAGGCCAACAGCGCCGCGATCCCCCGCGCCGTTCGAGCTGTTGCACGCCGCCGATTGCTTCGCCGCCTCGGCGAGGTGGAGCGAGAGATGGTGTCCGAAATCGAGCTCGCGCTCGTGACCATCCTTGGTTTGGGCGGTGTGGGCTGAAACTGGCAAGTCAGGGGATCCTGAGCGCTATGCCGCCGGAAGCGCTTGACCAAACTGTTGGGCGAGCGGCCGCATCTGCTCCGCTCTCAGCCAGCCAGCCAGCCAGCCAGCCAGGCAGCCCGCCCGCCCGCCCGTCTGGTTGAGTTGAGCAGCTTCGCCAATCGCCGCGGATAGACCAACGGGTGGCCGCCGACGCTGAGCTTGCGCCACAGCAGCAGCATCTCGGCGCCGCCGACGAAGCACATGCAGGCCTTGGCGGTAGTTATCGAGACCTCGCCGCCGGTCGGTCAGCGTTGAGGCGGTGCATCGCCGCCGCACCGTCGCGGCGGGCCGGCACCTTGGCCACCAGCCAGGCCTCGCTGAAGACCAGAAGCGCCTGACCTCCATTCCGGAGATCCGTTCGAGCAGCTTGCGCTCCCCGTAGGCTTGCTCAAGCCGAGAACCTGCGAGCGAAGTCCCGAGGTGAACCGTGGCTGAGGAGCTGAAGATTGATGAGCGGACCTCGATCCCGCTGGCGGAGGTTGAGTTGCGTACTAGCCGCTCCTCGGGGCCCGGTGGCCAGCACGCGAACGTGACCGCGTCTAGGGTCGAAGCCGTCTTCGAAGTCCAGGCGTCGCAATCGTTGAGTGAGGGGCAGCGGAAATGGCTGGCGCGGCAAGCCGGCCCGCGTATTACCGCCGTCGCTCAAGACGCCCGCAGTCAGGCGCGCAACCGGCAGCTTGCGCTACAGCGGCTCGCAGCGAAGATCTCGGCCGGGTTGGCGAAGCCGCGTCGGCGCCGTCCAACCACGCCGAGCCGCGCTGCCCGCGAGCGCCGCTTGGAGGAGAAGCGCCGCGCCGGCGAGCGCAAGCGCTCCCGCCGTGAGCCGCCCGGTTAGCCTGGCGCATCCCACCGTTCGAGTCCTTGCCTGTGCCATCGTCGTGAGGTCAGGCTCGCATCGAGTCGGCCCACACACATCCAGTCACAGTCGCCTGTCAGCGTTAATTTCTAGAGGCGCTGCGGCCCGGCCCCGGCGGCAGCCCGCTGCGGCGCGCGGGCTAGACTGACCGGATCGTGGACTGGCGACTCGAACTGGTGCAGGTGCCGGTCTCGGATGTGGATCGCGCCAAGGCCTTTTACACCGAGAAGGCAGGATTCAGCGCCGACGTGGACGCCGATGTGGGCGGTGGAATTCGTTTCGTCCAGCTGACCCCTCCCGGGTCGCTCTGCTCGATTGCCATCGGCACTGGGATGTCGAACATGGAGCCCGGCTCGGTCGAGGGACTGCAGCTGGTCGTGTCCGACATAGACGCCGCACGCGCCGAGCTCCTCCGGCGGGGGGGTCGAGGTCAGCGATGTTCAGGATTTCGACTGGGGCAGGTTCGTCTATTTCAGCGACCCCGACGGCAACCGCTGGGCTGTGCAGCAGCTTCCGCCGCGCCCCTGAAAGCGACTCGCTCGCCGAGCAGACCCCAGTGGCGCTTCGCGAGCGTCACCTGCGCATCGACGCGGCGCGAGGCACGGCGGGCGTCAGACCCGCGTCGCTCGCCAGACCCACAACATCGCCAACGGCTGCAACGGCAGGCGCGCCCAAAGCGCCCAGCGCGGCACGCGGCTCGGGTCGAGCCCCGGCACTTCCTCGGGCTTGAGCGCCATCTGGACGTTGGCGGGGAAGACGGCGAGGAGCAGGCCGAGCAGCCACCAGCGCGCCACTCGGCGGCCGCGCGGCGGGATCAGCGCGGCGGCGCCGAGAACCTCCGCCGCTCCGCTGATCGCCACCGCCTCCCGCCGCCACCTCACCCACGGCGGAACGATCGCGCGGTAGCTGCGTGGGATGAGGAAGTGCAGGGTTCCGGCGACGGTAAAGAAGCCGGCGAGCGTTCTCTGGGATCGGCTCATTGCACGGAAGTCTTCCAGCTAACTTGTCTGGATGGCCCACCGCATTCTTCCGGCCGCCGAAGCACATTGGCGCCCCTCCAACCAGATGGGGATCGACCACACCGACCTCGGCAGGCAGCTGGCCGCCCGATCCCTCGGCGCCCGCCTCTGGCGCCTGCGGCCCGGCCAGGCCTCCACCCGCCACCGTCACCTCTCTCAGGAGGAGATCTATCTCCTCCTGGAGGGCACCGGAAGAGTCCGGGTCGACGAGGATCTCCTGACCCTCGGCCCTCTCGATTCCCTCCTCGTCGGCCCCGACTCGATCCGCCAGATTTTCAACGACACCAAGGCCGACCAGCTCTGGCTTGTCGCCGGTGCCCCGCCCGAGGGCGCCAACACCCTGGAGATGTCAGAGGAGCAGCTGAAGGCCCTCTACCCCGACGGCCCGAAGGCGCTGCCACCGGAGCTCTCCTCGGCCGACTGAAGCATCGGCAACTGGTTCCTTTGGCCGGCTGTCCTTCCCGGCCCGCGCCGCGGGACTTATCGCAAGTCTGCCGAGCTCTTGCCCAGCAGCTGGCGGGCCACGATCAGCAGCTGGATTTGCTGAGTGCCCTCGAAGATGTCGAGGATCTTCGCGTCCCGCGCCCACTTCTCCAATAGCTCGCTCTCGCCGTAGCCCACGCTTCCGCACAGCTCGACGCAGCCGAGGGAGACATCGACGCAGGTGCGCCCGGCCTTCGCCTTGGCCATCGAGGCTTGCAGAGAGTTCGGCCTGTCGTTGTCGGCCATCCAGGCGGCCTGCAGGGTGAGAAGGCGCGCCGCCTCGTAGTCGGCCTCCATCTCCAGGAAGCGCGCCGCGGCGGCAGTTTGGCAGAGCGCCGGCGCCTCGTAGTCGATCTCGACGTCCGCTTCGGCCAGTTGCGACCGGGTCTCCTCCAGTGAGGCGCGGGTGACGCCGACCGCCATCGCCGCAACCAGCGGCCGGGTGTTGTCGAAAGTCTGCATCGCTCCGCCGAAGCCCTGCTTGACGTCGACCTCCGGGCTGCCGAGCAGCGCCTCCTTCGGCACACGGCAGTTCTCGAGAGTGAAGTTCGCCGTGTCGGAGGCCCGGATCCCGAGCTTTTGCTCCAGCCGATCCAGCCTCAGCCCGGGATTGTCGCGCTCGACGATGAATGACTTGATCGCTGCGCGACCCATGGAGCGGTCGAGTGTCGCCCAGACCACGATCAGCTCCGCCCGATCTCCAGCGGTGACGAAGATCTTCTCGCCGTTGAGCACGTACTCCTCGCCGTCGAGCTCGGCGGTGGTGCGAATCGAGGCCGAGTCCGAGCCGGCTTCAGGCTCGGTGATCGCCATCGCCGCCCAGCGTCCGCCGTAGCGTTCCAGCTGCTCCTCGCTGGCCACCGAGGCGATCGCCGAGTTGCCAAGCCCCTGGCGCGGCATCGAGAGCAGCAGCCCGACATCGCCCCAGCAGAGCTCGATGATCCCCAGCGCGGTCGAGAGGTTGGAACCGTTGCGGTTGGCGCCGCCGCCGCTCCCGCTCGACTCACGCCGCACTCCCGCGGCCCCAGATCCGCCGATGTCGGACCCCTCGTTCATTCCGTCGATCAGCGAGGCGAGCATGTCGAGCTCCTTCGGGTACCCGTGCTCCGCCAGGTCGTATTTCCGGGAGATCGGCCGGAATACCTCGGTCGCGACCTCATGGGCCTGGGCGACCAGCGGCTCGAACTTTTTCGGTACCTCGAGATTGATCATCCGTCAGCTTCGTTCAGACGAGCAGGGCGCCCTCCATCACGCCCGCTCCCCGCAGGTCGCGGTACCAGCGCTCCACGGGATGCTCTTTGACGAAGCCGTGGCCACCGAGCAGCTGCACCCCTTCGGAGCCGATCCGCATCCCCTTTGCGGCACACAGCCGCCGGGCGATCGCCGCTTCTCGGGCGAAGTCCTCACCCTGGTCAGCGCGGGCCGCCGCGCGGTAGGTGGCGAGCCGCATCCCATCGGTCTCGATCCCGATGTCGGAGACGCCGAAGGCGACGGCCTGGCGGTTGGAGATCGGCTCGCCGAATGCGGTCCGCTCGTTGACGTAGGGGATGACGTAGTCGAGCACCGCCTGCGCTGCGCCGACCGCCAGCGCGCACCAGGCGACCCGCGCCCGCATGACGCACTCGACGTAGTCCTCTCGCCTCCCCTCGCCGAGCAGGGCGCCGCTCGGCAGGCGCACCTCGTCCAGCTGCAGGCGGCCGGTGGCGGCTGCCCGCAGACCCATCGCCGGCTCGGCTTGCACCGCCAGGCCCCTGGTGCCGGACTCGATCAAAAACAGCGCCGGCCCGAGCCCCTCCGCCTCGGCGGCGATGAGGAACAGCTCGCACTCCTTGGCCCGGGCGAGCAGCGACTTTGCCCCGTCGAGGACCCACTCGCCTCCTTGGCGGCGGGCCTTGGTCTCCAGCTTCAGCGGGTCAAACAGCGGTCGCGGCTCCAGCAGCGCCAGCGCCGAGGCTGGGACGTCCTCACCGGTGAAAGGGGGGAGGTAGGTCGCCTCCTGCTCGGCCGTCCCCCACTGCCCGATGGCTGTCGCCACGGCGCCTGGAGCCAGCGCGGCGTAGGCGATCCCCATATCGCCGTGGGCGAGCGCCTCGCCGATCAGCACGCCGCTCACAGCCGCTTGCTCGTGCATCACCCCGCCCAGCTCCTGGGGCACGCCGAGCATCTCGATCCCCAGCTCCGCCGCCTGGGTCAGCAGCTCATCAGGCGTCGCGCAGGCGGAGTCGGCGCCTGGCGCGGCGGGGCGAACCTTCTCCGCGGCGAAGGCGCGCACCGCCTCCTGCAGCATCTGCTGCTCGTCGTCGGGCGTCAGGTCGAAGAGCCCCTTCGACCTGCTCTTTGCCTGGCGTGCGGGCGTGCCCAACCTCTGCGCCGCTTTGAAGCTGCGCCCGGCGATCGTCGCCGTGCGAAAGCCGTTCTTGGCGCTGCGGAAGACCAGCTGCTCGACCTGTTTGCGGAGGCGGATCCGATCGAGCAGATCGGAGCCGGCCAAGCGGTTCAAGAGCCGCAGGCCGATTCCCATGCCGCGGTCCGCCATCCTGCGGTCGGCGCTCGTCCTCACCGGGTCCCCTCCCTGCCCCCGGCGTTCGGCGCGAGGTTGAGCGGCCGAATGCGGCCCTCGAGGTGCGGTGTGCGGCGCTCGGCGTCGCGGACGGCGAAGGCGATCTCTTCCCCCTCGGGGAAGTTGCCGAACTCGACCTTTGCCGGCAGCACGATCGGACGGCGGAAGCGGGCATCGACGGCGAAGGCGTCGGGGAGGCGGCTCTCCAGAGCCGCCAGGCAACGAGCCTTCGTCCACATCCCGTGGGCGATCGCGCCGGGGAAGCCGAAGGCCTTCGCGCTCAGCGAATGCAGGTGGATCGGGTTCCGGTCGCCGGATACGGCGGCGTAGCGCCTGCCCAGATCGCCGCCGAGACGCCACTCGGCGCTCGCGGCGAAGTCGTTCACCAGATTCGGGGCGATCCGCCCGTCTGGCGCTGTCCCACCCCGCGGTCCTTTCTCCTCTCCCATACCGGGTCTAGCCACGACCCCGTTTTCGCCGCCGTCTCGGTGCAGCATCGTGCTGGCGCTCTCCCAGACCGTTTGGCCGCCGCCCGTGACCTCGGTGAGCAGGGAGAAGGCGCGGCCCCTGGGGTGGGCCTCCAGTTCCCTCGGTCGCACCCGCAGCTCCAGCTCCTCGCCGACCCCGATCGGCCGGTACTGCTCGATCCGGTTCTCGATGTGGACCAGCCCGACCGCGCCAAAGGGGAAGGCGCCGTCGGCCATCACCGCCATCTGCAGGGGGAAGGCGAGCACCTGCGGGTAGGTGGGAGGAAGGTGGTCGCGCAGGGTGAAGCCGCAGACCCTGGCGTAGGCTGCGACCCTCTCGGGCTTCGCCCGCACCCCGCCCAGCGTCAGTTCGAGATCGGGGATCTTCCCGCCGCCACCTGGCAGGAATGGAAGCGCCGAGGCGCCGGGGATCAGCGGCGCGGCGGCACGCGCGTAAAGCCCCAGGACATTGGGGGGGCGTTGGAGTGTGCGGGCGCCCATCTAGGCCCCCAGCAGGCTCTGCCCGCAGACCCGTACCACGTTGCCGTTGATCCCCGTGGAGGCGGGGTTGGCGAACCAGGCGATCGTCTCGGCGACGTCGATCGGCAGCCCACCCTGGGAGAGGCTGTTCATCCGCCGGCCAGCTTCCCGAAGCGCGATCGGCATCGCCGCCGTCATCGCGGTCTCGATGAAGCCGGGGGCCACAGCGTTGATCGTCGCCCCGCGCCCGGCCAGCTGTGGCGCCAGCGCCTCCACCATCCCGATCACGCCCGCCTTCGATGTGGCGTAGTTGGTCTGGCCCGAGTTGCCGGCGATCCCCGACATCGAGGCGACGCAGACGATGCGCCCGTTTGCCGCGAGCAGACCGCCGCCCAGCAGCGCGTCGTTGATCCGCTCCTCGCTGGAGAGGTTGATCTCCATCAACTCGCTCCATCGCTTCTCCGGCATCTTGGCGATCGTGCGGTCCCGGGTGACCCCGGCGTTGTGGACGACGACGTCGACGCCGCCCGCGAGGCGCTCGGCGACCCGCTCGGGGGCATCGACGGCGGTGATATCGAGCTCGATCGCCTCGCCGCCGATCTCGGCGGCCACGCCATGCAGCCCCTCGGCGGCCTGCGCCAAATCGAGCCCGACCACCTTTGCGCCCTCGCGCGCCAGGGTTGCCGCGATGGCCGCGCCGATGCCGCGCGATGCACCGGTCACCAGCGCCACTCTCCCATCCAGCGGGTGCTCCCAATCGATCTCCGGAGTGGGGGAGACGCCCGCACCGATCCGCACCACCTGCCCGGAGACGTAGGCCGAGCGGGGCGAGAGGAGGAAGCGCAGGGTCGAGGCCAGCTGGTCCTCGGCGCCGGGGGAGACGAGTACCAGCTGCGCCGTGGCGCCCCGTCCCCCTATCTCTTTGCCGAGCGAGCGGGTGAAGCCCTCCAGCGCCCGCTGCGCGGTGGCGGCACGTGCCGAGCCGGCCTCGGCCGGCGGCGTGCCCAGGACGATCGCTCGCCCACTGCGCCCCAGCCTCCTGACCGCCGGGTGAAAGAAGCGCTGCAGCTCGACCGACTCGGTCGAGTCGGCGATCCCGGTCGCGTCGAAGACCAGCGCCTTGGCCGGACCCTCCGCTCCGGCCCGTTCCGCCCTGATCTGATCGAGCAGAGCGGCCAAAGCCTTGGCGAGCCGACCACCCGGGGCGCCGGCGCACAGCACCGGGCCGGAGAGGACCGGAGTCCCCGGCCGGTAGCGCTCGAGCCTGACCGGCCGCGGCAACCCGAGCTGGCGAGCGAGCGTCGAGATGCCCGGCGCGTTGACCAGCTGCGAGTAGCGGTCGCTCATTGGAGAACCTTCCCCGTTCCTTCTGGATTTGAGCGGGAGAGGCCGCCCGAGAATCCGGGGAGTCTCATCAGCCGGGCCCCTCGAGCATCGCGACAACTCCCTGGCCGCCGGCGGCGCAGATGCTGATGACACCCCGCCCACCGCCGTCCTCGTGCAGCTGCTTTGCCAGGCCGGCGACGATCCTCCCGCCGGTTGCGGCAAAAGGATGCCCGGCGGCGAGCGAGCCGCCGTTGACGTTGAGCCTTGCCCGATCGATCGAGCCAAGCGGCCGCCCGCGACCCAGCTTCTTTTCGCAGAACCCAGGGTCCTCCCAGGCGGCCAGCGTGCAGAGCACCTGCGCGGCGAAGGCCTCGTGGATCTCGTAGTAGTTGAAGTCGCCCAGCTCCAGTCCGGCGCGGTCGAGCATCATCGGCATTGCGTAGGCCGGTGCCATCAGGAGGCCTTCGCGCTTGTGCACGTGATCGACCGCGGCGCTCTGCGCCTCGACCATGTAGGCCAGGATCGGCAGGTCGCGCTCGGCCGCCCACTCCTCGGAGGCGAGCAGGACCGCCGAGGCGCCGTCGCTGAGCGGGGTCGAGTTGGCAGCGGTCATCGTCCCCTGCGGCCCGCCGAAGACCGGTTTCAGCTTGGCCAGCTTCTCGGCGTCGGAGTCCGGTCGCAGGTTCTGGTCGCGTTCCAGGCCCAGGTAGGGGGTCAGCAGATCGTCGAAGAAGCCGCGCTCATATGCCGCGGCAAGGTGGCGGTGGCTGAGGAGCGCCAGCTCGTCCTGCCCGGGCCGCCCGATCCCCCACTCGGCGGCCATCAGCGCGCAGTGCTCGCCCATCGAGAGCCCGGTGCGGGGCTCCTCATTGCGCGGGATCGACGGCAGGAGGTGAACGGGTCGCACCCCCGTCAGCGCGCGCAGCTTGCCCGCTGCAGATCGCCGACGGTTTGCCTCCAACAGGGTCTGTCGCAGCTGCTCGTTGAGCGCGATCGGCGCGTCGGAGGTCGTGTCGGCCCCACAGGCGATCCCCGCGTCGATCTGTCCCAGGGCGATCTTGTTGGCGACCAGGATCGTCGTCTCCAATCCGGTGCCACAGGCCTGCTGCACGTCGTAGGCTGGCGTCTCTGCCGCCAGCCGCGTGCCGAGCACGCTCTCGCGGGTCAGGTCGCGGTCACGCGAGTGCTTGAGGACCGCTCCGCCCGCAACCTCGCCGAGTCGCTCGCCGGCCAGCCCGAAGCGGTCGATCAGCCCGTCGAGCGCCGCCGTCAGCATGTCCTGGTTGGTGGCCTGGGCGTAGGCGCTGTCGGAGCGGGCGAAGGGAATGCGGTTGCCGCCAAGCACGGCGACGCGGCGGGGACGGTCGATCAAGTGGGGGCGCCTCTCAGAAGAACGTTACAGATATCCGTGTAAACGTTACACGACCGAGATCGGGTCAAGGCTCGTGCCGGGCAGCCCCTCGGGAGGCGGTGCCTGCCCACGATTTCGCCTACCGTCGCCGCTCTCGAGGATCCCCGCGATGGCGGGGCCCTCGGTAGCGATAAACCCCCAACTTGCGGCTCTTTGAGGCAGCCCGCAAGCTCTCAAGCCCATTCCGGCCCCCCAGCCTGCAATAGCTTGCTTGGGGCTATGCAACTCCACCATAGGTTCAGCGCCACCACCCGATGCCAGGTCTGTGGCGTCAGCGCGTCATGGGACGGCCGCGTCGGTGCCGAGCGGACGGAGCTCTCGCCCGCGGACAGCCACAGCAGCTATGTCTGCGAGCACTGGCGCGACCACCAGCAGGCCATAGATCTCGCTGGGCTCAGCGACACCGGCACCGCCCAGGCCGGCCCGGTGATCGGCGAGGTGCAGATGGTCTCGCTCGACTGAGCCTCTCCATATAGGCTCATGGCTCGTGGACTTTGCCCTCAGCGACGAGCAGAGCGACTTCGTCGACGCCATCCGCGACTTTTGTGATCGCGAGTGCGGCACCCGCGAGCAGCGCGAGCGGCTGACCGAATCACACCGGGAGCGCCACAGCGCCGAGATCTACAAGAAGATGGCCGAGCTTGGCTGGCTCGGCATCACCATCCCTGAGGCCTACGGGGGTGCGGGCGGAACGATGCTGGACGCCTGTCTCTTCATGGAGGAGGCCTCCCGCGGCCTCGCTCCGATCGGTGGTTACGCGACGACGCTGATCGTCGCCGGCGCGACCGGTCGGTTCGGCAGCGAGGAGCAAAAGCAAGAGATTCTCGGCGGGATCGCCCGCGGCGCCGTGGAGGCAATCGCCATGACCGAGCCGGAGGCCGGCTCTGACGTCGGCTCACTCGCCACCTCCGCCGAGCGCGACGGCGAGGGCTTCGTGATCAACGGCCAGAAGGTCTTCTGCTCCAACGCCCACATCGCCGATCACGTGCTCGTCGTCTGTCGCACGACCCGCGGCCCCGACAAGCACGAGGGCCTGACGATGGTCTGGGTGCCGCGCGGCATCGACGGGCTGGAGGTGGTCCCGATCGACACGATGGGTGGGCGCGAGACCAGCCACCTCTACTTCACCGATTGCCACGCGCCCGCCGAGGCGGTGCTCGGCGAGGTCGACCAGGGATGGAGGCAGCTGATGGCGGGCCTCAACGTCGAGCGGCTGATCCTCGCCGCGACGATGCTCGGCATCGCCCAGCGGGTATTTGACGACGTCCTTGTCTACGTCAAGGAGCGCAAGCAGTTCGGCCGCCCGATCGGCTCGTTCCAGTCGCTCCAGCACCGCCTCGCCGACATGGCGACGGAGCTGGAGGCGGCCCGCCTGATGACCCGCGGGGTGGCGACGAGGACCGACGAGGACCCAGACCGGATGCTGCCCCGCGAGGCCTCGATGGTGAAGCTCTACGTCACCGAGGTGGCCAAGCGCAGCGCCCTCGAGGGGATGCAGATGATGGGCGGCTACGGCTACTCATCGGAGTACGACATGGAGCGCCTGGTCCGGACCGCGCTGGTCTCCACCATCTACGGTGGCACCTCTGAGATCCAGCGCAACATCATCGCCAAGACCCTCGGCCTCTGACCGGCCACCATCAACGGGCCTGAAACCGGCTTGTACTTCCCGAAATGAGCCCCATCGGGCGGACGGCCCGTTAAAAGCCAGACCGCTATTCTTGGGCCAGCCTCGCGCCTCGGCCCGGGGTTTTCCTTTGTCAACGGCCGTCCGTACGTGAACGAGGAGACATGGCTCGCGGAGATGTCCGCATCGCGGTGACGCTGGCTTGCGAGGAATGCAAGCGGCGCAACTACCAGACGAACAAGTCCAGGCGCAACTCGCCGGACCGCGTCGAGCTGCGCAAGTTCTGCCGCTGGTGCGGCCGCCACACACCGCACAAGGAGACCCGGTAGCCACCGATGGCAAAGAGCCGCGCACAGCGCAAGGCGGAGCGCCGGGCCCGCGAAGCGCAGGAGCGCAAACGCTCCGAACCCGATGCGCTGGCCGCCGAGGCGCGGGCCCAGCGCGACACCCAGGTCCCGATCTCGGGAGACATCGCAGAGATCGAAGCGGTGGAGGCGGGGATCGCGGCGGGCGCGCCGGAAGCCGAGCTGGAGACTTCAGACACCCCCAAGCAGTCTCGCGCCGAGCGCCGGGCCGAGGAGAAGCGGCGCAAGGAATCCGAGAAGAACCGGCGGGCCGAGCAGAAGCGCCAGGAGCGCGACCAGCTCGCCCGCAAACAGAAACAGGCCTCGGCCGAGCGCCAGCGGGGCGGCGTCATCGGTTTCCTCGTCTCCTGTTGGCAGGAGCTGAAGAAAGTCCAGTGGCCCGACCGCGAAACGCTGGTCCAGGCGACAGCGGTCACCGTGATCTTCGTCGCCGTCGCGGCCGCCTATCTCGGCGCCCTCGACGCGCTCTTCGAATTCCTCATCAAGCAGATCCTTTAGCCACCGCGACGGGATCCCCGAACAAAGGCCTCAGATGTATCGCTGGTACGTGATCAACACCTATTCCGGGCACGAGAATAAGGTCAAGCACAACCTCGAGCACCGGGTGCAGACGATGAGCCAGAACCGCAACGTGCGGCAGGTCGTCGTCCCCACCGAGCAGGTCTCCGAGATGAAGGACGGCCAGAAGGTCCAGACCGAGAAACGGACGATGCCGGGCTACGTCCTGGTCAACATGGAGATGACCGACGATGCCTGGGGGCTGGTCAAGAACACCCCCGGGGTGACCGGTTTCGTCGGCTCCCGCAACAAGCCGGTGCCGCTCTCCAAACCGGAGGTCGATCGGCTGTTGCACCGCGAGACGGCGGAGCGGCCGCGCACGCAGGCTCAGTTCTCGATCGGGGAATCGGTGAAAGTCATCTCCGGCCCGCTCTCCGACTTCTCCGGCGAGATCGCCGAGATTAACGAGGACGCCGCCAAACTCAAGGTGCTGGTCTCGATCTTCGGCCGGGAGACTCCGGTCGAGGTTGGCTATGACCAGGTGAAGAAGATCTAGCCGGCGCGGGGGAGGGCGCCCCGATCGACGCCATCCCCCGCGCGTGCATGACAGGGCCACGCTCGCTGGGTCTTTGGATCGCCTGGCTCTCGCGCCAGCTATTGTCCCCAGCCGCTGATGGCCAAAAAAGTCCTAACCGTGATCAAGTTGCAGATCCAGGCGAGCAACGCCAACCCGGCGCCGCCGGTGGGCCCCGCCCTGGGCCAGCACGGGGTCAACATCATGGAGTTCTGCAAGTCCTTCAACGCCCAGACCCAGTCCGAAGCGGGGACCATCATCCCGGTCGAAATCACGGTCTATGAGGACCGCTCCTTCGACTTCATCACCAAGACGCCGCCCGCCGCGGTGCTGATCAAGGAAGCGATCGGGATCAGGAAGGGCTCGGGCGAGCCGCACGTGAACAAAGTGGGGACGATCTCCATCGATCAGGTCCGTCAGATCGCGGAGCGAAAGATGCCCGACCTCAACGCCAACGACCTCGACGCCGCCTCCAAGATCATCGCCGGCACCGCCCGCTCGATGGGCGTGGACGTCAAATAGCGCGATGGCCCACGGCAAGCGCTACCGCCAGCAGCAGGAGAAGGTTCAGCGCGACCGGCCCTATCCGCCGGCCGAGGCGATCGCGCTGGTGAAGGAGACGGCCAGCACCAACTTCGATGAGACGGTCGAGCTGCATGTGGCGCTGGGCGTCAACGTCCGCCACGCCGAGGAGCAGTTGCGCGGGACCCTGGCGCTGCCCCACGGCCTGGGGAGGGACGTGACGGTCGCCGTCTTTGCCCAGGGCCAGCAGGGCCGCGACGCCGAAGCCGCTGGCGCCGACTTCGTCGGCGGCGAGGACCTCGCGCAGAGGGTCGAGGAGGGCTGGACCGACTTCGACGTGGCGATCGCGACCCCGGACATGATGCCCACGGTGGGCAAACTGGGCCGCGTGCTCGGGCCCCAGGGGAAGATGCCGAACCCCAAGGTCGGGACCGTCACCGAGGACGTCGAGAAGGCGGTTACCGAGTCGAAGTCCGGCAAGGTCGAGTACCGCACCGACCGTCAGGCGATCGTCCATATGGCGATCGGCAAGGCCAGCTTCGAGCAGCAGAAGCTGCTCGACAACTACATCGCGGTGATCGAGGAGATCGTTCGCGCCAAGCCGTCCTCGTCGAAGGGTCGCTACATCGTGTCCAGCACGCTGACCACGACCATGGGCCCCGGCATCCGCGTCGACGCGACGAAGACGAGCGATCGCGACCTGGCGATCTCCGCAGCCCCCGAGGCCGCGGGGGAGCCGGCGACCGCCTAGACTGCCTTTCCCCTGACCGCAGACCACCGGCGGAGCGAAGGCTCGGAAGCCCGGTGCAGGTAAGACGATGAACCGCGAAGAAAAGCAAGCCACTATCGAGGAGATCGCAGCCCAGATCGAGGGCAGCGAGGCGATTTTCGCGATCGACTACCGCGGCATCAGCGTCCCCCAGGCGGCCGAGCTGCGGGCCAGGTTGCGCGATGCCGATGCCAGCTTCCGCGTGGTCAAGAACCGCCTGTCCAAGCTGGCCGCGGAGAAGGCCGGCGAGGATCGCCTCGCCCAGCTGCTGGTGGGCCCAACGGCGCTGACCTTCGTCCGCGGCGACACGGCGACGGCGGCAAAGACGATCACGACCTTCAGCCGCGAGCACGCGGTCCTCGCCTTCAAGGGCGGCTTCATGGATCAGCTCAACCTCGACGAGGACCGCTTCAAGTCGATCGGCCGCCTTCCTTCCCGCGAGGTGCTCAACGGCCAGTTCGCCGGCGTAGTCGCCTCTCCCTTGACCGGCTTGGTCCGTGGCCTCGGCTCGATGATCGGCGGCCTCGCGTCCCAGCTTCAACAGCTTCAGACCCAGAAGGAGAAAGAGGAGTAGATGCCAACCAAGGTTTCGACAGATGATTGGATCGAGGAGCTGAAAAACATCTCGGTGCTGGAACTCTCAGAGCGGATCAAGGCGCTGGAGGAGGAGTTCGGCGTCTCGGCGACCGCCGTCGCGGCGGCGGCCCCAGCTGCGGCTGGGGACCCGGCGGGCGACGGCGAGGGCGGCGGTGCGGAGGAAGCCTCCACGGTCGACGTGGTGCTGACCGAGGTCGGCGGCCAGAAGGTGCCGGTGATCAAGGTCGTGCGCACCGCCACCGGGCTCGGCCTGAAAGAGGCCAAGGCGATCGTCGACGAGGCCCCCAAAGCGATCAGAGAGGGCGTCGAGCGCGAGGAGGCGGAGAAACTCAAGGCCGAGCTGGAGGAGGCCGGCGCCACCGTCGAGCTCAAGTAGACCGGCTTACCACCGAGGGGTCGAAGCGGGGCCTGTGGCCCGCGAAATCGGCTCATCGGTGGGGGTGTCGGGGGCAGGCGTGACGCTTGTGTTATTTTTTGCGGTCGCGCGCTGTTGAGTCCCCTGCCCCGTATCTGCGCTTTTTCCACGTCCCTCTGACCGCCTGAGGAGTCGCCGACTTTGGCACGTTCAAACGCTGCCCCCGTAACCCGTAGGAGTTTTTCCCGACTACAGAACCCCCTTGAAGTCCCCCATCTGATCGATATCCAGCGCCGCTCCTTCGCCGAGCTGACGGATCCGAAGAAGGGCGGGCTGCGAGAGACGATCGACGACATATCCCCGATCGAGGATTACACGGGGAACCTGGCGATCGTCTTTGGTGATTTCAAATTCGAGGACCCGCCACACACGCTCGAGGAGTGTCGCGAGAAGGACATGACCTACTCGCGGCCGCTGACCGCGACCGTCGCCTTCCAGAACAAAGAGACGGGAGAGATCCGCGAGCAGGCCGTCTTCATGGGCGACTTCCCCTGGATGACCGAGCGCGGCACCTTCATCATCAACGGCACCGAGCGGGTCGTCGTCACCCAGCTGGTCCGCTCTCCGGGTGCCTACGTGATGGCCCCCAAGGACCCCGAGAAGCAGGTCTTCATCGCCAACCTGATGCCGGCCCGCGGCTCCTGGCTGGAGTTGGAGATCGACAAAAAAGGCCGCGTCTACGTCCGTATCGACCGCAAGCGCAAGCTGCCGGTCACGGTCCTGCTGCGGGCGATGGGCTACGTGGAGGACGAGAAGCTGCTCGACATGTTCGGCAACTCGGTCTATATCCGGCATACGATCGAGTCCGACACGGAGGCGACCCGGACCGAAGAGGGC
This sequence comes from Solirubrobacterales bacterium, assembly GCA_035534175.1. Classification (GTDB taxonomy): domain Bacteria; phylum Actinomycetota; class Thermoleophilia; order Solirubrobacterales; family 70-9; genus DATLSM01. Next base: position 15,584 of record DATLSM010000013.1, read on the forward strand.
GCGCTGATCGAGCTGTTCAAAAAGCAGCGCCCCGGCGAGCCACCCTCGGTGGATGCCGCCAAGAACCTGCTGGAGCAGCTCTTCTTTGACTCCAAGCGCTACGACCTCACCCGGGTCGGCCGCTACAAGCTGAACGCCCGTCTGGATCTGGACATCGACCTGGAGACCCGGGTCCTCACCCACGACGACATCATCGCCCTGGTCAAGGAGCTGGTGACGCTACCCAAGCTGCTCGGCATTCCGGAGGAGATCGACGAGGAGAACCCGATCAAGGACTACGCCGCGGAGGCGATCACCTATCCGCGGGAGCCGGTCTACGAGCACCTCGATGAGTACGAGCACTTCGGCAATCGCCGTCTGCGCACGGTCGGCGAGCTGATCCAGGAGGCGTTCCGGATCGGCCTCTACCGGATGGAGCGGGTGGTGCGCGAGAGGCTCACCACCGAAGACTCCGACGCGATCACGCCGCAGACGATCATCAATATTCGGCCCGTGGTGGCGGCGATGAAGGAGTTCTTCGGCTCCTCTCAGCTGTCGCAGTTCATGGACCAGACCAACAGCCTCGCCGGGCTGACCCACCGGCGCCGCCTCTCGGCCCTGGGCGCCGGCGGCCTGACCCGTGAGCGCGCCCCGATCGAGGTCCGCGACGTGCACCCGACCCACTACGGCCGAATGTGCCCGATCGAGACTCCGGAGGGGCCGAACATCGGCCTGATCGGCTCTCTGTCCTCCTACGCGCAGATCTCCGAGCACGGCTTCGTCACAACCCCCTACCGGGTGGTCGAGGATGGCCTGGTGACGGAGAAGATCGTCCACCTGGACGCGACCCAGGAGGAAGAGAAGGTGATCGCCCAGGCCAACGCCGAGGTCGACCCGAAGACCAACCGGCTGAAAGGGCCACAGGTCCTGGTTCGTGCCGGCGAGGACGAGTATGCGACCGCCTCGCCAAAGGAGGTCGACCTGATGGATGTCTCCCCGACCCAGATCTGGTCGGTGGCGACGGCGCTGATCCCATTTCTCGAGCACGACGACGCGAACCGGGCGCTGATGGGCTCCAACATGCAGCGCCAGGCAGTGCCGCTGCTGAAACCCGACGCCCCGCTGATCGGCACCGGGATGGAGCGCCGCGCCGCGGTCGACACCGGCGACGTGGTGCTGGCGAAGTTCGACGGCGAGGTGATCCACGTCGACTCTCAGAGGATCGTGGTCACCGGCGGCTCGAAGAAGGACGAGTACCCCCTGCACAAGTTCATGCGCTCCAACCAGGGGACGATCATCCACCAGCGGCCGATCGTCAACACCGGGCAGAAGGTGAAGGAGGGCGACGTGCTCGCCGACGGCTCCTCCACCGCCGGTGGTGAGATTGCTCTGGGCAAGAACTGCCTGGTCGCCTTCATGTCCTGGGAGGGCTACAACTTCGAGGACGCGATCATTCTCTCCGAGCGACTGGTCAAGGACGACGAGCTGACCTCGATCCACATCGAGGAGTACGAGATCGACGCCCGTACGACCAAGCTCGGCGACGAGGAGGTCACCCGCGACATCCCCAACCGTTCCGAGGAGAGCCTGCGCAACCTCGACGAGCGCGGGATCGTCCGGGTCGGGGCCGAGGTCGTTTCCGGAGACCTCCTGGTCGGCAAGGTGACGCCGAAGGGCGAGACCGAGCTGACGGCGGAGGAGAAGCTGATCCGCGCGATCTTCAAGGAGAAGGCGCGCGAGGTCCGCGACACCTCTCTGAAAGTCCCCCACGGCGAGGGCGGCGTGGTGATTGACGTGCTGACCTTCAGCCGCGACGACGGAGACGACCTGCCGCCCGGCGTCAATGACCTGGTTCGCGTCTACGTGGCGACCAAGCGCAAGATCGCCGAGGGCGACAAGCTCGCCGGTCGCCACGGGAACAAGGGTGTGATCTCCAAGATCGTGCCCGAGGCGGACATGCCCCACCTCGCCGACGGCACCCCGGTGGACGTGATCCTCAACCCGCTCGGTGTGCCGAGCCGGATGAATATCGGCCAGATCCTCGAGACGCACCTCGGCTGGGTCGCGGCCAACGGTTGGTATGACGACGGATCGGAGGCCTTCAAGCAGGCCCACTCCCCCGAGGGCGACGGGCGCGTCTACGTGGCGACCTCGGTCTTCGACGGCGCCACGGTCGAGGACGTCGATCAGGCCTTGGTCAGCTGGTCGGATGAGAACGCCGAGCGGGGCATCGATCTCGGCGTCGACAAGCGTGAGCGCCCGGGGGCACGTTGCGCCGGTACCGCACAGCTCTACAACGGCCGCACCGGCGAGCCCTACGAGGGCAAAGTGACGGTCGGCTACATGTACATCCTGAAGTTGCTGCACCTGGTCGACGACAAGATTCATGCCCGCTCGACCGGGCCCTACTCGCTGGTCACCCAGCAGCCGCTGGGTGGCAAGGCGCAGTTCGGCGGGCAGCGCTTCGGCGAGATGGAGGTCTGGGCGCTGGAGGCCTATGGCGCGGCCTACACGCTGCAGGAGATGCTCACCGTGAAGTCCGATGACACGGTTGGCCGGGTGAAGGCCTACGAGGCGATCGTCAAGGGAGAGAACATCCCCGAGCCCTCGATCCCCGAGTCCTTCAAAGTGCTGTTGAAGGAGATCCAGAGCCTCTCGCTCGACGCCAACGTCGTCTCCGAGGGGACCGACGTGGAGATCTCCGACGAAGAAGACGACCTGCTGAAAGCGGCGGAGGAGCTGGGCATGGACCTGACCGGCGTCCGCGCCGACTCCTCCAACGGCGCCGCCGACGAGCAGGAGGAGCAGGTTGTCGTGGAGGGCGAGGCGGGGACAGACGGGGCCACGCAAGAGGCCGAGCAAGCGACGAAGGTGGAGGACTGATGATCGACATCAATAATTTCGACGCGATCGAGATCGGTCTCGCCTCTTCGAAGAAGATCCGCTCCTGGAGCTGGGGCGAGGTGACCAAGCCTGAGACGATCAACTACCGGACGCTGAAGCCGGAGAAAGACGGGCTCTTCTGCGAGCGCATCTTCGGCCCGACCAAGGACTGGGAGTGCTACTGCGGCAAGTACAAGCGGGTCCGCTACAAGGGCATCGTCTGCGAGCGCTGCGGCGTCGAGGTGACCCGCTCGAAGGTCCGCCGCGAGCGCATGGGCCACGTCGACCTGGCCGCGCCGGTATCCCATATCTGGTTCTTCAAGGGAGTGCCGAGTCGGATCGGCTACCTGATCGACATGGCCCCCAAGGAGCTGGAGAAGGTCCTCTACTTCGCCGCCTCGATGATCACCTGGGTCGACGTGGAGGCTCGCGACAAGGACATCGGCAAACTGGAGAAAGAGGTCAAAAAGGTCGTCGACGATTACGAGGCCGAAAGGCAGAAGCGCACCCAGGAGTTGAGCGAGGCGGTCGAGCGGAGGGTTCGCTACCTGGAGGAGGGCGCGCAGGAGAAATTCGACGATGAGGACCACCTCTGGGCCGACTCGCTGAAGATGACCTCGGCGCAGCTGCGCAAGATGAAGGACGACGAGCGCAACAAACTGATCAAAGAGCTGCGCAAATCCTTCGACGCCGAGATCGCCGACACCGAGGCCTACATCGAAGAGGCGTTGGAGCGGATGCAGGAGGTTTGGAAGATCTTCACCGAGATGAAGCCGAAGGACGTGGTCAACGACGAGACGGTGTTTCGCGAGCTGAAAGATCGCTTCGGCTCGCCCTTCGGCTGGGGCGAGTACTTCCGCGGCGGGATGGGCGCCGAAGCGGTGCGCGACCTGTTGGAACAGGTGGATCTGGAAGCCGAATGCGAGGAGCTGGAGCTGGTGATCAACAGCTCCAAAGGCCAGAAACAGGCGCGCGCGGTGAAGCGGTTGAAAGTCGCCTCCGCCTTCCTGCACTCCGACAACAAGCCGGACTGGATGATCCTCGACTGTGTGCCGGTGATTCCGCCGGAGCTGCGCCCGATGGTGCAGCTCGACGGCGGCCGCTTCGCGACGTCGGATCTCAATGACCTCTACCGTCGGGTGATCAACCGCAACAACCGGTTGAAGCGGCTGCTCGATCTCGGTGCGCCCGAGATCATCGTCAACAACGAGAAGCGGATGCTGCAGGAGGCGGTCGACGCGTTGTTTGACAACGGCCGCCGCGGCCGCCCGGTGACCGGTCCCGGCAACCGCCCGCTGAAGTCGCTCTCGGACATGCTCAAGGGCAAGCAGGGCCGCTTCCGCCAGAATCTGTTGGGCAAGCGGGTCGACTACTCGGGTCGCTCGGTGATCGTCTCCGGGCCCAGCCTCAAGCTGCACCAGTGCGGCCTGCCAAAGCTGATGGCGCTGGAGCTGTTCAAGCCCTTCATCATGGCCCAGCTGGTCGAGCGCAAAGCGGTGCAGAACATCAAGGCGGCGAAGAAGATGGTCGAGTCGATGATCCCCGAGGTCTGGGACGTGCTGGAGGAAGTCATCCACGAGCACCCGGTGCTGCTCAACCGGGCACCGACCCTGCACCGCCTCGGGATCCAGGCATTCGAGCCCGTCCTCGTCGAGGGCAAGGCGATCCAGGTCCACCCGCTGGTCTGCCACGCCTTCAACGCCGACTTCGACGGCGACCAGATGGCGGTCCACGTGCCGCTCTCCGCCGAGGCGCAGGCGGAGGCGCGGATCCTGATGCTTTCGGCCAACAACATCCTCTCCCCAGCCCATGGCGCTCCCCTGGCGACACCGACCCAGGACATGGTGCTGGGCATCTACTACCTGACCTACGGGCCGGAGGCGGAGGAGTTGGCAAAGCTCGACCAAGGGCTGAAGTCCGGCAGGGGGCAGGCGAGCAATGGCTCCCGGCCGAAGGTGTTCCGCTCCGCCCAGGAGGCCGAGCTGGTCTATGAGAACGGCGGTTGCAAGCTGCACGACCAGGCCGAGTACCGCCAGGCCGGGCATGAGCACTTCCTGACCACCGTCGGGCGGATCATCTTCAACGAGAAGATCGAGCGCGCCCTGGCCGAGGCGCTGGGCGAGGACTTCGATCCCGAGGCCTACGGGTTTGTCAACCACTCACTGAAGAAGCGCGATGTCAACGAGATGGTCTCCGACCTGGTCGAGACCTACGGGGCGCCCGCCGTCTCGCAGGTGCTGGACGCCTTCAAGGATCTCGGCTTCCACTACGCGACCCAGGCTGGGATCACCGTCTCCAAGAACAACGTGGTCTCGCCGCCGGAGAAGGCGGCGATCCTGGAGCGCTACGAGAAGTTGACGGCGACAATCCAGGGCCAGTACGACGACGGCTACATCACCGCCGAGGAGCGCCACGAGGCGGTCACGGCGCACTGGAACCGGGCGACCGACGAGGTGGCGCAGGCGATGGAGGACAACCTCGACGAGCTGAATCCGATCTTCATGATGGCCAACTCGGGGGCGCGCGGATCGTTCAAACAGATCCGTCAGCTGGCCGGGATGCGCGGCCTGATGGCCAACCCCAAAGGGGAGATCATCGAGCGGCCGATCAAGGCCAACTTCATGGAGGGCCTCTCGGTGCTGGAGTACTTCATCTCCACCCACGGCGCGCGCAAGGGACTTGCCGACACGGCCCTGCGCACGGCCGACTCCGGTTACCTGACCCGGCGCCTGGTCGACGTCGCCCAGGACGTGATCGTGCGCGAAGAGGACTGCAAGACCAAAGAGCACATCGAGATGGCGCTGCGCAAGGACGACAACTCGCTCAACGACAACCTGTTCGGGCGTCTGGCGGCGAAGAAGCTGGAGACCAAGCGGGGGCGCGAGCTGCTGAAGCGAAACCAGGAGATCACCCAGGCCGATGTCGAGGCGATCGCCGAGGCGTTCGCCGAGGAGGGGGTCGTGATCCCGGTTCGCTCGACCCTGAAGTGCGAGGCCGAGTCGGGGATTTGCCGCTCCTGCTACGGCGTCGCGCCGGCCACCGGCTCGACGGTCGACATCGGTGACGCGGTGGGGATCATCGCCGCCCAGTCGATCGGCGAGCCGGGCACGCAGCTGACGATGCGCACCTTCCACACCGGCGGCGTCGCGGGCCAGGACATCACCCAGGGCCTGCCGCGCATCGTCGAGCTGTTCGAGGCGCGCAAACCGAAGGGTCTGGCGCAAATGGCAGAGGCGGCCGGCAAGGTCTCGATCGAAGAGACCGACAAAGCGCTGAAATTGATCGTCACCGAGTCCAGCGGCGAGGAGCACTCCTACTCGTTCCCGCCCCGGACCCGTCTGCATGTCGCCGACGGCGACAAGCTGGAGGCCGGTCAGCAGCTGAACGAAGGTTCGCTCTACCCCGCCGATCTGCTGGCGATCCGCGGGCGCACCGAGACGGAGCTCTACCTGGTCGCCGAGGTGCAGAAGGTCTACCGCGCTCAGGGCGTCGACATCAACGATAAGCACATCGAGCTGATCGCCCGTCAGATGCTGAAGAAGGTGCGAATCGAGGCGAAGGGCTCGACCAGCCTTTTGCCGGGCCAGCTCGAGGACCGCGGCAACCTGAAACGGCTGAACAAGAAGGTCAAGGAGGAGGGCGGAACGCCGGCCAAAGGCGAGGAGGTCATCCTCGGCATCACCAAGGCCTCGCTGGCGACCGAGTCGTTCCTCTCCGCCGCCTCATTCCAGGAGACGACGAAGGTGCTCACCGACGCCGCCCTGGAGGGTAAGCGCGACCGCCTGGTCGGGCTGAAGGAGAACGTGATCATCGGCAAGCTGATCCCCGCCGCAACCGGGCTCAAGCACTACCGCACCCTGGCGGTCGAGCCGGCGGTGGCGATCGAGGCGCCGAGCGAGGAGGGCCTGCTCGACGAGGAGGAGCTGGCGGCCGAGCTTGGTCTGGATGGCCCCAACGCTCCGGTCGAGAGCTTCGGGCCGTCCTTTGCCGAGGAGCTCGAGGAGCTGGCGCAGGAGATCGAGTCGACCTCTGAGGAGTCCTGAGCGCCGCCGCGCGTCGGCGCCCTTAGCCAGCGTAATGCCGGGGTAGATTGTCCCGTGGCAGCGGAGAAGGTATGCGTCATCGGCGCCGGAAGCTCGGGCATCGCGGCCTGTCAGGTACTGAACGCCCGCGGCATTCCCTTTGACTGCTTCGAGAAGGGGTCGGAGGTCGGCGGCAACTGGCGCTTCGAAAACGACAACCAGATGTCGTCCGCCTATCGCTCGTTGCACATCAACACCTCGCGCAAGCTGATGGCCTATCGGACCTATCCGATGCCGGAGGACTATCCGGACTACCCGAGCCACTTCCAGATCGCAGCCTACTTCGACGATTACGTGGACCATTTCGGCTTGCGGGAGAGGATTCGGTTCCGCACCGAGGTGGTCAGGGTCGGGCCGGCCGAGGGGGAGTGGGAGGTCAGCGTCGACCCGGGTGGGGAGGGGGAGACCCACCGTTACCGCGCGGTGCTGGTTGCCAACGGCCATCACTGGGACCCACGCTGGCCCGAACCGCCGTTCCGGGGCTCGGAGCGCTTTGCCGGGGAGCAGATGCATGCCCATCACTACCGGGAGCCGGATGTCCTGCGCGGCCGGCGGGTGCTGGTGCTTGGGATCGGCAACTCGGCGACCGACATCGCGGTGGAGTCCTCACGGATTGCCGAGAAGACCTTCCTGGCCATGCGCCGCGGCGCCTACATCCTGCCCAAGTACCTGAACGGCAAGCCAACCGACGAATCGGCCTCCCCGCTGCTGAGCCGGCTACCGCTCTGGCTGCAGCGCTTCTTCATCGGCCGCATGCTCGGCCTGACCGCCGGCGACATGACCGCCTATGGCCTGCCCCAACCTGATCACAAGCTGCTCGAGGCCCATCCCACCGTCTCCGCCGAGCTGCTATCGCGCCTGGGCCATGGCGACATCGAGGTGAAGCCAAACATCGACCGCTTCGCCGGCGGGCGGACCGTCTGCTTCGCCGATCAAAGCGAGGAGGAGATCGACCTCGTCGTCTACTGCACCGGTTACAAGATCAGCTTTCCCTTCTTTGACCCCGCGCTGGTCGCGGCCGAGGGAAACCGCCTGCCGCTCTACCGCCGGGTCGCGTCGGTGCAGCATCGCGGCCTCTACTTCATCGGCCTGATCCAGCCCCTGGGCGCGATCATGCCGATCGCCGAGGCGCAGGCGGAGTGGGTGGCTGACCTGCTCGCGGGGAGAGGCTCGCTGCCCGGAGTGGGGGAGATGCGGGAGGAGATCGTCGGGGCCGAACGCAGGATGCGGAGGCGCTACGTGGCCTCTAAGCGTCACACGATCCAGGTCGACTTCCATCCCTATCTGCGCGAGATCCGGCGGGAGCGAAAGCAGGCTGCCCAGCGGGCCTGAGGACCCGGGTGCGACCGCCGGGCGGACAGGGCGCCAGCGGGGTCGCCGCGCCGCCGCCGTGGGGACCCCGTCGGGGTCCGCGCGGGCGCTTCGGCCCGGGCCGCCGGCGGCGGAAGCCCTCGCCCTCGGAATCCTCGGTTGCCCCCTCGGGCTCCGGCGACTTGCTCGCCCACCAGACGAGCCACATCGACCCGAGCACGGGAATCTTGAGCACCACCAAGAGGAAGAAAATCGGCCAGAACCCGACCACCGGCCCAGTCTAGCCTCAACCTTCGGCCGATGGAACGGAAACCAATCAGGCGGACGGTTCTCGCTCCGCCTCCAAGTCGCGGGCCCAGGCGGCGAGCGCCTCGGTCTGGGCCTCCTCCAGGCCGAGCTGGGACTCGGTGGGCACGAGCAGGGTCGGCTCAGGCCGCTGTCGCGCCCACTCGTAGCAGCTCTGGTCGAAGTTGTCGTCGACCCAGGCCATCGCCCGACCCCTGCCGTACTCGTCCAGGGGTCCCAGCTTCCAGTGCGCGGAGCCGAACCGCGCGGCGCCGTCGAAGGTCAGGTGCGGAAGTTCGGGCAGGCCGAGCAGGGTGGGCAGGTAGTCGTTGGCGCGCTCCTCCCAGCCGGTAGCCCAGACCAGCTCGTAGTGCTCAGAGAGTCGTCGCAACCGCTCCCCGGCCAGCAGGGAGATGCAGTGGACCATCCCGTCGATCAACTCGAACCGCGCCTCGGATCGATCGGGTGGATCGTCGAATCCAAAGAGGGAGATGACGCCGTCGACATCGACGGCGAGGATTGGGCGGCTCATCTTCCGAACCCTAGAAAGAGGCCGGGGAGGTGGGTCTGGCGAGGACCGTGGACGCCGCCGGGCGCGACCTTCGAGCCGCTTCTACCACCTGTAGTGAGCGAAGGCCTTGTTGGCCTGGGCCATGCGGTAGATGTCGTCCTTGCGCTTCCAGGCGCTGCCCTGCTGCTGGTTGGCGTCGAGGATCTCGTGCGCCAGGCGGTCGGCCATCGAGTACTCGCGGCGCTGGCGCGAGAAGCTGACCAGCCAGCGGACCGCCAGCGTCCGGGCGCGGCGCGCGGGCACCTCCACCGGAACCTGGTAGGTGGCGCCGCCGACCCGGCGAGAGCGAACCTCCAGCACCGGGGTCAGCGCTTTGACCGCTCCCTCCAGCGTCTCCACCGGGTCCTCGCCGGTGCGCTCGCCGACAATCGCCAGGCTGTCGTAGACGATCCGCTCGGCGAGGGACTTCTTGCCGTCGGTCATCACCTTGTTGATCACCTGCTGGACGAGCCGGTTGCGATGGCGGGCGTCGGGCTCGACCGGACGGATCTGGGCTGCGGAGCGACGGGGCATCAGACGTTGACCGGGTTCCTCGCGGGCATCGTCAGCTGGCCTTGACGCCGTAGCGGGAGCGGGCCTGCTTGCGGTCAGAGACGCCGGCGGCGTCGAGCGTCCCGCGCACAACCTTGTAGCGGACGCCCGGCAGGTCCTTGACCCGGCCGCCGCGGACCAGGACGACGGAGTGCTCCTGAAGGTTGTGACCCTCGCCGGGGATGTAGGTGGTGACCTCCATCCCGTTGGTCAGCCGCACGCGGGCGATCTTGCGCAGGGCGGAGTTCGGCTTCTTCGGGGTTACGGTCGCGACGCGGGTGCAGACGCCGCGCCGCTGCGGGGCGGAGACCCTCTTCTTGTTTCCTTGGCCCGACTTGAGGCCCGGCGTGGTCGTCTTCTTCTTAGGGCGCCTGCGGCCCTTCCTGACAAGTTGGTTCGTATTCGGCACGGCCGCGCATAGTAGAGCAGTCCGCCCACCACCAGCCCCGCGGCGGCCGCCAGCTCGGCGTAGAAACCGTCGTCGAGGACCGCGTGGGCCCCGGCGAAGCGGGAGCCCTGGGAGCCGGCGTCCAGGCCGGCGGGCAGGTCGATGAGCAAGATGATCGCCAGGGAGGCGAGGCCGAGGAGGACAACGACGCCGGCCAACCGGCGCCGACGGGGGGCCATTGCCAGCAGGGCGAGGGCGGCGGCCAGCAGGGCGATCGGCACCAGCGTGTAGGAGTGGGCCTGCCCGGCCGTGCGGGCGGCGACGGTGGGGGGCGCGGCGATTGCCGGCAGTCCCGAATAGCCGGGTTGTCCGACCTCGACCGCGCGGTAGGCGACGAACTGGGAGGCGAGGAGGCAGGCGGCCGCCGCGACGGTGACGGCGCAGATCGCTCGCCGCGGGGTGAGCACCGCGCTGGCCCGGGTTGCCGCCCGGGCGGCGGCCACGCCGGCTCGGCGCAGCCGGCGCTCGCCCTGCGCCAGGCCGCGGAACAGCAGCGCCGCCGCGGGACGGGCGAGGCGCCCGATCCGCCTGCTCCAGCGCGCGGCCAGCGCGCCCCCCCGCCGGGCCCAGCGCGCCAGCGGCGGCTGGGAGCGCTCGAGTAGGCGGTTTGCCTGCCGATCGGCCCGCCGGGTAAGTGCCTCGGCCCAGGAAAGCGGCGCCACGATGCGGCGGCGCACCGCTGCTATCATCGCGCGTCGCTCAGGCAGCTTCTTCGCCGTAGGTTTCGCCGGGCCCGCGAGGGCCTTTTTCATGCGCCGATCCCGGCTCTTGCCGGCAGGCTTGCTTTTCATCCGTCCCCGTTTTTCCACGACCAACGCTTACCTTAAGACCATGCCACGCAGCTTCCCCCTAGAAAAAACCCGCAACATCGGGATCATGGCGCACATCGACGCCGGCAAGACGACGACCACCGAGCGCATCCTCTACTACACCGGTCGCACCCACAAAATGGGCGAGGTTCACGAGGGCGCCGCGGTGATGGACTGGATGGAGCAGGAGCAGGAGCGGGGGATCACGATCACCTCTGCCGCCACCGCCTGCGAGTGGAAGGACCATCGGATCAACATCATCGATACGCCCGGCCACGTCGACTTCACGGTCGAGGTGGAGCGCAGCCTGCGCGTCCTCGATGGCGCGATCGCGGTCTTTGACGCCGTCGCCGGGGTCGAGCCTCAGTCGGAGACGGTCTGGCGTCAAGCGGACAAGTACAAGGTTCCGCGCTTCGCCTACATCAACAAGATGGATCGCATCGGCGCCGACTTCTTCAACGCCGTGCAGACGATGAAGGATCGGCTGGGCGCCAACCCGCTGCCGATCCAGCTTCCGATCGGTCAGGAGGGCGGCTTCCAGGGCGTGATCGACCTGGTCGAGATGAGGGCCCTGGTCTGGAAGGATGAGCTGGGAACCGAGTTCGAGAGCGAGGAGATCCCGGCCGAGCTGCTGGCCCAGGCGGAGCGCTACCGCAACGAGTTGATCGAGGCCTGCGCCGACTACGACGATGAGCTGATGGAGGCCTACCTGGCGGAGGAGGAGATCCCGCATGAGCGGATCGCCTCCTCCCTGCACCGGGCCTGCCTGGACACCAAGGTGACGCCGGTGCTCTGCGGTTCCTCGTTCAAGAACAAGGGTGTGCAACCGCTGCTCGACGCGATCGTCGAGCTGCTGCCCTCGCCGCTCGAGGTGCCGCCGGTGCATGGGCTGGAACCCTCCCCCAAGGGGGTCGAGGAGCCGCTGGAGGGCGAGCGCCCCGCCGCCGACGACGCGCCCTTCGCGGCGCTGGCCTTCAAGGTGATGAGCGACCCATACGTCGGCAAGCTCACCTACTTCCGGGTCTACTCGGGAATGCTCGAAGCCGGCGGCCGGGTCCTCAATGTCACGAGCGGCAAGACGGAGCGAATCGGCCGGCTGCTGATGATGCACGCCAACCACCGCGAGGAGATCGACGAGTGCTACGCGGGCGACATCTGCGCCGGCGTCGGTCTCAAGCAGACGGGGACCGGCGACACGCTGTCCGCGCCGGAGGCGCCGATCGAGCTCGAGCACATCGTCTTCCCGGAGCCGGTGATCGCGGTGGCGATCGAGCCGAAGACCAAAGCCGACCAGGAGAAGATGGGGACCGCTCTTCAGCGCCTGGGCGAAGAGGACCCGACCTTCCAGGTTGAATCGGACGAGGAGACCGGCCAGACCCTGATCCATGGGATGGGCGAGCTGCACCTGGAGGTGATCGTCGACCGGATGCTGCGGGAGTTCAAAGTCGACGCCAACGTGGGCAAGCCGCAGGTCGCCTACCGCGAGACGATCCGCAAGGAGGTCAAGGGCGTCGTCGGTCGTTTCGTGCGCCAGACCGGTGGCCGCGGCCAGTTCGGCCACGTCGTGATCAACGTCGAGCCGGCGCCGGGCGAGGGCTTCGAGTTTGTCAACAAGATCAAGGGCGGATCGATTCCGAGCGAATTCATCAAGCCAGCCGAACAGGGGATGGAGGAGGCGCTGGAGAACGGGGTCAAGGCCGGGTATCCGATGGTCGACGTGAAAGTCGAACTCGTCGACGGCTCCTACCACGACGTCGACTCCTCCGAGATGGCGTTCAAGATCGCCGGCTCGATGGCGATTCAGGAGGCTGCCCGAAAGGCCAACCCGGTCCTGCTGGAGCCGGTGATGTCGGTCGAGGTCGTCACCCCCGAGGAGTTCCTGGGCGATGTGATCGGCGACCTCTCGCGCCGCCGGGGAAAGGTGCAGGGCCAGGATCAGCGCGGCAACGCGCTCGCCGTGCAGGCCTTCGTGCCGCTGGGCGAGATGTTCGGCTACGCGACAGATCTGCGATCCTCGACCCAGGGCCGGGCCACATACACGATGCAGTTCGAGCGCTACGAGGAGGTCCCGGCGAGCATCGCCGAGGAGATCGTCGAACACCGCGCGGGCGAGCCGGTTGGGGCAGCCTCCTGACCCCAGCCGCGAACGGCGGGCGCATCTGGCTATATTTCCCAGGTTCGCCCGCAGGCAGCGCGGATAGCCCTGCCGAGACGCCTTCCCAGACTTAATCAGCAAAGCCAGACAGAAAACCGACTTCGAAAGGTAGAACGGAGAGCGATGTCCAAGCAGAAGTTCGAGCGCGATAAGCCGCACGTCAACGTCGGCACCATCGGTCACATCGACCACGGCAAGACGACGCTCACGGCCGCGATCACCAAAACGCTCTCCACCAAAGGCGGGGCTGAAGCGAAAAGCTTCGAGGAGATCGACAACGCTCCGGAGGAGAAAGAGCGCGGGATCACGATCGCCACCTCCCACGTGGAGTACGAGACCGATAAGCGCCATTACGCCCATGTCGACTGCCCGGGCCACGCCGACTACGTGAAGAACATGATCACCGGCGCGGCCCAGATGGACGGGGCGATCCTGGTCGTCTCCGCCGCCGACGGGGTGATGCCGCAGACCCGCGAGCACATCCTCCTCGCCCGTCAGGTCAACGTCCCCCACGTGGTCGTCTTCCTCAACAAGATCGACCAGGTCGACGATGAGGAGCTGGTCGAGCTGGTGGAGGAGGAGGTCAAGGACCTGCTCAACGAGTACGATTTCCCCGGCGATGAGACGCCGATCGTCAAGGGCTCGGCGCTGAAGGCGCTGGAGGGCGATGAGGAGGCCCAGAAGGCGGTCTTCGAACTGGCCGACGCGCTCGACTCCTACATCCCCGAGCCGGTGCGGGAGTTGGACAAGCCCTTCCTGATGCCGATCGAGGACATCTTCTCGATCACCGGCCGCGGCACCGTCGCCACCGGCCGGGTCGAGCAGGGAGTTGTCAACACCGGCGAGGAGGTGGAGATCGTCGGGATCAAGGACACCACGAAAACGGTGGTGACCGGGGTCGAGATGTTCCGCAAGATCCTCGACCAGGGCCAGGCCGGCGACAACATCGGCGCCCTGCTGCGAGGCACGAAGCGGGAGGAGATCGAGCGCGGCCAGGTGCTCTGCAAGCCCGGCTCGATCACCCCGCACACCCAGTTCAAAGCCGAGGTCTACTGCCTGAAGAAGGAGGAGGGTGGTCGCCACACTCCGTTCTTCTCCGGCTACCGGCCTCAGTTTTACTTCCGCACCACCGATGTGACCGGGATCGCCAACCTCCCCGAGGGGACCGAGATGGTGATGCCCGGCGACAACGTGGAGATGACGATCGAGTTGATCCAGCCGATCGCCATGGACCAGGGCCTGCGGTTCGCCATCCGCGAGGGTGGGCGCACCGTCGGCTCGGGGGTCGTCAGCTCGATCATCGAGTAGGCGACTTCCAGGGCGGGCCACGGCCCGCCCACTCGCCGCCCGTCGGGTGGCGAGACAACTGCAAGAACATACGACCGGGGCGGCGCCCCCTCTGAGCCAGCGAGGCTCGGAGATTTCAAAGGGGCCCCGCCCTTATTGCGCGGTGAGGCCGCGAAAGACGACAAGAGAGAGACAGCTTCGAGAAGTGGCAGCGATAGCGGCACAGAAGATCAGGATCCGACTCAAGGCGTATGACCACGACGCCATAGATCGGGCTGCCCGGGAGATCGTCGAGACCGCGGAGCGCACCGGGGCCAGCGTCTCGGGTCCGGTGCCGCTGCCGACGGAGAAAAACGTCTACTGCGTGATTCGCTCCCCCTTCAAGGACAAGGACTCGCGCGAGCACTTCGAGATCCGCACCCACAAGCGGTTGATCGACATCCTCCAGCCGTCTCCGAAAACCGTCGACTCGCTGCAGCGCCTGGATTCGCTGCCGGCCGGGGTTGACATCGAGATTCGCCTCTAGCCGATGCGTGGGGAGCCCACATATCTGATTCTCGGGCCCGGAGCATCCGGTGAAGGCCCGTTGAGTTGACCGTGGCGGCGATTCTCGGAAAGAAGCTGGGCATGACGCAGGTATTCCGCGAGGACGGGATCGTGGTGCCGGTCACGGTGATCGAGGCCGGCCCCTGCAAAGTGACAGCGGTTCGCGAGGTCGGGCGCGATGGCTATACCGCCGTGCAGCTGGCCTTCGGCGAGGTCAGGCAAGGAAAGCTGACTCGAGCACAGGAAGGTCACACCAAGAAGGCCGGGGCACCGCCGATGCGCCACCTGGCCGAGTTTCGTGACGAGGACCTGGGCAAGGACGCGGAGGACCCGATCAAGATTGGCGATGACGTCACCGTCGCCTCCTTCCAGGCCGGCCAGAAGGTGAAAGTCTCCGGAGTCTCGATCGGCAAGGGCTTCCAGGGCGGGATCAAGCGTCACAACTTCAGCCGCGGGCCGGTGAGCCACGGCTCCCACAACGTCCGCGCCCCGGGCTCGATCGGCGCCAGCGCCTTTCCGGCCCGGGTCTTCAAAGGGATGCGGATGCCCGGGCAGATGGGCAATAAGCGCGTGACCCAGCGCGGGTTGGAGATCGCCGACGTCGACGCCGAGCGCAACCTGCTGCTGATCAAGGGGTCGGTACCGGGCTCGCGCAACGCGCTGGTGGAGGTGCGCACCGATGGCTAAAGCAACGGTGCTCGGCAAGACGACCAAGGCGGACCTGCCCGAGGAGCTGTTCGCGCAGCCCTTCCACCACTCGCTGGTGCATGAGGCGGCCCGCGCCGATCTGGCGGCGCGGCGCCGAGGCACCGCCTCAACCCTGACCCGCGGCGAGGTCTCGATGACCACCGCCAAGGCCTGGCGCCAGAAGGGGACAGGCCGCGCCCGCGCCGGCGCGCTCAGCGTTCCCAACCGGACCGGGGGCGGCGTCGCCTTCGGCCCCAAGCCACGCCACTACACGGTCAAGGTCAACCGCAAAGCGCGCCGCAAGGCGATGCGCGCCGCCCTCTCGGTGCATGCCGAGCGCGACAGCGTCGCCGTGCTCGATGTCGGCGCCTTCGAGACGCCCTCGACCAAGCGGGCGGCCGAGGCGTTGGATAAGTGGGGAGCGAAACGCTCCACCCTGGTGGTCCTGCTGGGCGAGGAGACCGGTGCGGTGAAGAGCTTTCGCAACATTCCACGCGTCCAGGTGGTCGAGGTCGGCGCGATCGGGGTCGCCGACGTGATCGGTGCCGCCTCGCTGATCCTCTCCGAGGGGGCGCTGGCAAGGCTGAGGGAGAGGCTGGGCTGATGGACGCGCACAACGTCGTCATCCGTCCGGTGATCTCGGAGAAGAGCTACGCGCTGATCGCGGAGGGCAAGTACACCTTCCGGGTCGATGATCGCGCCCACAAGACGCAGATCGCCCACGCGGTGGAGGAGATCTTCTCGGTCAGGGTGGCCGGCGTGCGGACCTCCAAGGTCCGCTCTAAGCCGAAGCGCCGCGGGGTGCACCAGGGTCGGACCCGGGCCTGGAAGAAGGCGATCGTCCAGCTCGCCCCGGGCGAACGGATCGAGCTATTCGAGGGCGCGGAGACCGCGTAGGACCGATACCGATGCCGAACCGCAAGACAAAACCGACCAGCCCCGGGCGACGCTTCGCCACCTACCCGCTGCGCGAGCAGCTGACCTCGACCGAGCCGGAGCGAAAGCTGACCGAGGGCCTGCGCAAGTCCGGCGGACGCAACGTCAATGGCCGGGTCACCGCTCGCCACCGCGGCGGCGGCGCCAAGCGGCGCTACCGCCAGATCGACTTCAAGCGTCTCAAGGATGGTGTGCCGGCGAGGGTGATGACGATCGAGTACGACCCGAACCGCAGCTGCTATATCGCGCTGCTGCACTACGCCGACGGGGCCAAGGGCTACATCCTGGCCCCCGCCCAGCTTTCGGTGGGTGACGAGGTCAAGTCCGGGCCCGGCGCCGACATCAAACCCGGCTGCGCGCTGGCGCTGCGCGACATGCCGACCGGCACGATCGTCCACAACGTGGAGATGATCCCGGGCCAGGGCGGCAAGCTTGGTCGCGCCGCCGGCGCCGCGATCCAGCTGGCGGCGAAGGAGGGTGAGATGGTGACCCTGCGGCTGCCCTCCTCGGAGATGCGGTTGCTCCGGGCCGAGTGTCGGGCGACGGTTGGCTCGCTCTCCAACGCCGAGCACCAGAACCTCAAGGTCGGCAAGGCCGGGCGCAACCGGCACCGGGGCAAACGACCGCAAACCCGCGGCGTGGCGATGAACCCCGTCGACCACCCGCACGGCGGTGGTGAGGCCCACCACACGCCGGGCGGCCACCCGGTGACGCCATGGGGCAAGCCGACGCTCGGCTACCGCACCCGCAAGAAGGGCAAGCAGTCCGATCGCTACATCGTGCGAGGCCGGCGGCGCGGGAAGAAGAAGAGCCGCTGATGGGACGCTCGACCAAAAAGGGACCGTGGGTGGAAGAGGCCCTGATGAAGCGAATCTCGGCGATGAACGAGTCCGGCGCCAAGCAGATGCTGAAAACTTGGTCGCGCACCTCGACGGTCTTCCCCGAGATGGTCGGCCACACGATTGCCGTCCACGACGGGCGCAAGCACGTTCCGGTCTTCATTTCGGAGTCGATGGTCGGACACAAGCTGGGGGAGTTCGCCCCGACCCGGACCTTCCGCTCCCACGCCGGTTCAGGCAAGGGTGATTAGCGATGGCAGACGAGAAAAAAGAGACAAAAAAAGCGCCGAAAGCAGCGAAAAAACGCTCGGTCAAAAAAGCGGCCTCGAAAGCGGCGAGAAAAGTGGCGAAAAAACCGGCCGCCAAAGCACCGGAGCTGGCGCCGGCGAAAGCGAGCGAGGCGAAAGCCGCGCCAAGGCCCAGCCCCGCCGCCCCGATCGTGATCCGCGCCAGCTCCCGCTACGTGCGGGTGGCGCCGCGCAAGGCCCGGCTGATCGCCGACCAGGTGCGCGGCCTGCAGATCGAAAAGGCGCGTGCTCTGCTCCAGTTCTCCCCCCGCGGCGCCGCTCAGGACATCCGCAAGCTGATCGACTCCGCCGCTGCAAACGCGGAGAACAACCACGACCTGATCGCCGACGAGATGAAGGTGGCCGAAATCACGGTCGACGAAGGGCCAACCCTGAAGCGCTTCCGCCCGCGGGCGCTGGGCCGGGCGACGCCGATCCACAAGCGAACAAGCCACATCGCCGTGGCCCTGAGCCCGGAAGAGGACTAGAGGATGGGACAGAAGATCCACCCAGAGGGCTTCCGCGTTGGCTACATCCACGATTGGAAGTCGAACTGGTTCGACGAGAAAAACTTCGCCGACATCCTGCAGGAGGACCTCGCGATCCGCGACCACATCGTCGGCAAGCTGGCCCACGCGGGTCTCTCCGACATCACGATCGAGCGCCGCGGCGAGGTCGCGGTCGACATCCACACCGCCCGCCCCGGCATCGTGATCGGCAAGTCGGGCAGTGAAGTGGACGCCCTGCGCAAGGACCTGCACAAGCTGACCGGCAGCCCGGTGAAGGTGAACATCCGCGAGGTGAAGCGGCCCGAGCTCGACGCAAAGCTGGTGGCCCAATCGATCGCCGAGCAGCTTCAGAACCGGGTGGCCTTCCGCCGGGCGATGAAAAGGGCCCTGACCTCGGCGATGCGCTCCGGCGCCAAAGGCGTGAAGGTTCAGGTCTCCGGGCGCCTGGGCGGCGCCGAGATGGCCCGTACCGAAGGCTATTCCGACGGCCGCGTCCCCCTGCACACCCTGCGCGCGGACATCGACTACGGCTTCTTCGAGGCGCGGACCACGACCGGCCGGATCGGCGTCAAGTGCTGGATCAACAAGGGCGAGGTGATGCCAGAGGGCTTCCGCTCCGACCAGCTACCCGGCGACGGCGAGCCGACTCAGGGCCAGGCCGGGCGTGGCGGGCGGCCCGGAGGAGACAGGGGCCAGCGGGGGGGTGGTCGCTGATGTTGATGCCAAAACGGGTCAAGCACCGCAAACAAATGCGCGGCCGGATGCGCGGCAACACCAAGGGCACCAGCACTGTCTCCTTCGGCGAGTACGGGATCAAGTCGCTGGAGCGTGGCTGGATCACCAACCGCCAGATCGAGGCCGCGCGGATCGCGATGACCCGCAAGATCAAACGCGGGGGAAAGGTCTGGATCAACATCTTCCCCGACAAGCCCTACACAAAGAAGCCCGCCGAGACCAGGATGGGCTCGGGAAAGGGCAATCCGGAGGGCTGGGTCGCGGTGGTCAAGCCGGGGCGCGTGATGTTCGAGCTGGCGGGCGTGCCCGAGGATCTCGCCCGCGAGGCATTGCGGCTGGCGGGGCACAAGCTTCCGGTGAAGACCAAGTTCGTCAAGCGCGAGGGGGCGGAGACCGGATGAAGGCGGCCCAGGTGCACGACCTGAAAAACGACGAGCTGCTGGCCAAACTGATCGACGCCAAGCAGGAGGCGTTCAACCTGCGGTTCCGTCACGCGACGGGCGAGCTGGAGAACACCTCGCGGCTGGGGATGGCGAGGCGAGACATCGCCAAGCTGCTGACTGTGGCTCGTCAGCGGGGCATTGACATTGAGAGAGAGCTGAAGAGGATATGACCGACGACGAGACGAAAAAGGACGCGGTCGTCGAGGAGCAGGCTGAGGACGGGGCCCCCGCGGCCGCGGCTCCGGTCAAGGACGGGGGCTCCGAGGTCGAGGCCACGCCCGTGGCCTCGCCTGCGCCAGAGGGTGGAGCGGTGTCTGAGCCCCCCGCGGCCGAGGCCAAACCCGCTGTGGAGCCAAATCCTGAGGATGACCTTCCCTGGAAGGAGCGGCGTCGGCTCCAGAGGTCACGGCGCCAGCACGAGGCTGGCCCGGCGCTCGGTGTGGAGGAGCGCAAGGCGAAGCGGGCCGAGGCGCGCGAGGCGAAGGCGGGGCTGCGACGGACGCAGCGGGCCGCCGCCAAGGCGGAGCACACGGCCGGTGCCGGGACGCCTCCCGCCGTGCACGAGGCAAACGCGGCCAAGGTGCGCCAGGGCATCGTCGTCTCCAACAAAGGGGACAAATCGATCACGGTCAGGATCGACATCGCCCGTCGCCACCCGACCTACGAGAAGGTCGTTCGACGCTCGCGCACGCTGCACGCACACGACGAGCGCAACGAGGCGGGAGAGGGCGATGTTGTGCGCGTCGTCGAGACCCGGCCGCTGTCCAAGACCAAGCGCTGGCGCCTGGTTGACGTGGTGGAGAAGGCCCGATGATCCAGCAGGAGACGAGACTGAAGGTCGCCGACAACTCAGGCGCGCGCGAGATCCTCTGCATTCGCGTGAAGGGGGGGTCCCATCGGCGCTACGCCGGGATCGGCGATGTGATCACCGCAACGGTCAAACAGGCCAGTCCGCATGGCGGGGTGCGCAAGGGCGAGGTGGTCCAGGCTGTCGTCGTGCGGACCAAGAAGGCGCTGGGCCGTCCCGACGGCACCTACATCGCCTTCGACGAGAACGCCGCGGTGCTGATCGACCCGGCCAACAACAATCCGCGCGGCACCCGCATCTTCGGCCCCGTGGCGCGCGAACTGCGCGACAAGAACTTCATGAAAATCGTCTCCCTGGCTCCGGAGGTGCTGTGATGGCCCGCGACCCGCTCGCCTTCCACCGCCGCCGGGGGGTCCGATGATGAAGTCGATGCGGATCAAGACCGACGATCAGGTGATCGTGATCGGCGGCAAGGACGCCGGCAAGACCGGGCGGGTGATTCGCACCGAGCCGAAGAAGCGGCGGGTCTACGTCGAGCACCTGAACATGATCAAGCGGGCTGAGCGACCGCGCTCGGTCAGCGACGCGACGCGCGCCGACGTGGGTGGGATCGTGGAGAAGGAGGGGCCGATCCACGTCTCCAATGTGATGGCGCTCGACCCCAAAGACAATAAGCCGACCAGGCTTGGCGTGCGCGACGACAAAGGCGGCAAGCGCGAGCGGTTCGCCAAGCGCAGCGGAGCGTCGATCTGATGGAGGCCACGGTGACAGACACCGCGCAAGCGGCCCCGCCGCCGCGCATGCGGGAGCGCTACGAGCGGGAGGTGGCGCCGGAGCTGAGCCGCAGGTTTGGCTACTCGACTCCGATGCAGGTTCCGCGCCTGGTGAAGGTGACCCTGAATATGGGGATGGGCGAGGCCAAACAGGACTCCAAGCAGATGGAGGCAGCTCAGGAGCAGCTGGCGACGATCGCCGGCCAGCGGCCCAACGTGCGCCGGGCCCGCAAGTCGATCGCCTCCTTCAAAGTGCGGGAGGGGATGCCGGTGGGTATCTCCGTAACCCTGCGCCGGGCGCGGATGTGGGAGTTCCTCGACCGGCTCTTCTCCATCGCGGTGCCGCGGATCCGTGACTTCCGCGGCCTCAACCCGCGCTCCTTCGACGGCCGCGGCAACTACTCGATGGGCGTGCGCGAGCAGCTGATCTTCCCCGAAATCGATTACGACTCGGTCGACCAGGTGCGCGGCCTCGACGTGACGATCACGACCAGCGCGAAGACCGATGTCGAGGCCTTCGAGCTGCTGCTCGGGTTGGGGATGCCCTTCGCCCAGGAGGGGCGGCCTGGGCAGGCCGACGCCGCGGCGCAGTCAGAGGCCGATGAGGAGCGCCGCAAGGAGGAGGCCCGCGAGCGGGCTGAGGCCGAGCAGGCGGCGCTGGAGCAGCTGAAGGAGGAGAACCCCGAGGCCTACGCCAAGCCGGAGAAGCCAGAGGCCGAGGAGGGCCAGGCGGCCGAGGAGGGCGAGGAGGACGCGCCGAGCGCGACTGACGAGGAGAATCAGGAGAATGGCTAAAACTTCGAGCAAGGTCCGCCAGCGCCGTAAACCCAAGTTCAAGACCCGTGGCTACAACCGCTGTCGTCGCTGCGGCCGGCCGCGTGCCTACTACCGTAAGTTCGGGCTCTGCCGGATCTGCCTGCGCGAGGCCGCGCACGAGGGCTACGTACCCGGCATGACCAAGTCCAGCTGGTGAACAGATGCAGACCGACCCGATAGCCGACTACCTGACGCGGATTCGCAACGCGCTGCGCTCCGGCCACGACGAGGTGGAGATCCCCTGCTCGCGGCTGAAGCTGGAGATGTCGCGGATTCTCAAGGAGCAGGGCTATATCCGTGACTTCGCCACGGCGCCGGCGCGGGTTGGCGAGGCGATCAAGATCAGGCTCAAGTACACCGAGGACCGACGCCCGGTGATCATCGGCATCGAGCGCGTCTCCCGGCCGGGACGCCGTCGCTACGTCGACCAAAAGCAGGTGCCCCGGGTCCACGGTGGCACCGGCACGGCGATCGTCAGCACCTCGGTCGGGGTGATGACCGGCCACGAAGCGAAGGCAAGGGGCGTCGGTGGCGAGGTCGTCGCCTACGTTTGGTGAGCGGATGATGCGGGCGTCGAGATGAGCCGGATCGGAAGGAAGCCCATTCCCATTCCCGAGGCCGTCAAGGTCGAGATCGCCCCTGGGCGCGTTGCCGTCAGCGGTCCCAAGGGCGAGCTCACCCAGAGCGTGTCGCAGGAGATGGCGGTGGAGCAGGCCGATGGCGCGGTCACCGTCCAGCGCCCAACCGATCGTGGCGAGCACCGCGCCCTGCACGGGCTGACCCGGAGCCTGATCGCGAACATGGTCTCCGGCGTCACCGACGGCTTCGAGAAGCGCCTGGAGATCCAGGGCGTCGGCTATCGCGCCCAGCTCAAGGGCCCGAACCTGGAGATGGCGCTCGGCTACTCCCACTCGGTCTCGATCCAGGCGCCGGAGGGGATCGAGTTCGAGGTTCCGCAGCCGACCGAGATCATCGTTCGCGGGATCGACAAGCAGCTGGTGGGTCAGGTCGCGGCGGATATCCGCAAGCGGCGCCCGCCGGAGCCCTACAAGGGCAAGGGCATCCGCTACCGCGGCGAGCACGTGCTGCGCAAGGTCGGGAAGCGGGCCTAGGCATGACCGTCCTCACCAGCCGCCAGCGCCGCCTGCGCCGCCGCCGCCGCGTCCGCGCCCGGGTCAACGGGACCGCTGGGCGCCCCCGCCTCTCCGTCTACCGCTCCAACCGCGGTGTCTTCGCCCAGCTGGTCGACGACGAGCGCGGCCACACCCTGGCGGCGGTCAACTGGATCGAGCCGGAGCTGCGCAAGCTCTCGGCCGAGGGGCAGGCGAAGCGGGCAGGGCAGCTCCTCGCCGAGCGGGCCAAGGCCGCCGGCATAGGGAACTGTGTGTTCGATCGCGGCGGCTACCAGTACCACGGTCGGGTCAAGGCGCTCGCCGAAGGCGCCCGCGAGGGGGGGTTGGCCTTCTAGATGACCCCCCCGGCGACCCCGCCTCCGCTGACGCAGATTGCACCGCGCATCTCTGCCTCCTTGGGTCTGCCCTGGGCTGCACCGTGTGTCGGTGATCTGGCCGACCACCTGCGCCGCGGATCACATGCGGCCCCGGGGCCGGTCAACTATTCCGCTACGGTGGGCCGCTTGCGATGAAGGGCATGGACGCGACAAACGTGGAGACGGTGAGCCCCCGGGGGCTCGACCTGCAGGAGCGGGTGATCGAGATCAACCGCGTCGCCAAGGTGGTCAAGGGCGGCCGGCGCTTCTCCTTCACCGCGCTGGTCGCGGTTGGCGACGAGGAGGGCGTTGTCGGGATCGGCTATGGCAAGGCCCGCGAGGTCCCGCTGGCCATCCAGAAGGGGGTCGAGGACGCGCGCAAGAACCTGATCCGGGTGCCCAAATACGGACAGACGATCACCCACAAAATCATCGGGCGCTACGGCGCCGGGCATGTCGTGTTGCGGCCGGCCAGTCCAGGTACGGGGGTGATCGCCGGCGGCGGCGTTCGCGCGGTGCTGGAGCTTGGGGGGGTGCGCGACGTGCTGACCAAGAGCATCGGGACGCAGAACCCGATCAATTTGGTCAAGGCGACGATGGACGGGTTGATTCGCCTCCGCCGGCCCGAGGAGGTTGCTGAGCTGCGGGGGCTCACCGTCTCTCAGGTCCTGGGGCTGAACGGATCGGCCGCTCCGAAGGAGGATTCAGGGTCCTCCCCGAGCCCCCGATCCGCCGCGCCAGCGGTGATGGAGTCCTCTGCGGGCCAGGGTTCGGAGGAGGCCGAGGCTCCGCCGGCAGAGGAGGTCCCCGCCGCCGCGCCGGCGCCGGTGGATGGTGAGGCCGGGTGAGCGCGGTGAAGATCGAGCAGGTTCGTTCCGCGGTGGGGACCAATCCCTCGCAGCGCGCCACCCTGAAGGCGCTCGGTTTGGGACGGATCGGGAAGGCTGTGGAGCGACAGGATTCGCCCCAGCTACAGGGGCAGATTCGGGTTGTCTCTCATCTTGTCGAGGTCAACGGTGGCTGAGCGCTCGGAGGAGATCGGGCTGCATAGCCTGAAGCCCAAGCCAGGCTCGCGGCGACCGCGGAAGCGGTTGGGACGCGGCGAGGGCAGCGGGCTTGGCAAGACCTCCGGGCGCGGCCACAAGGGCGCCGGGGCCCGGTCGGGCAGCAAGCGCAAGGCCGGTTATGAGGGTGGGCAGAACCCGATCCACATGCGGATGCGAAAGCTGCGCGGGCCGCACATGAAGAAGTCGATGCCCTTCGAGAACTTCCGAACCAGGACACAGCCGGTCAACCTTTCCGACCTCGAGGAGCGCTTCGAGGCCGGGGGGGAGGTGACGCCCGAGACGCTGAAGGCGAAGGGTCTGGCCAAGCGCTCGGACCCGGTCAAGATCCTTGCCCGCGGCGATATCTCGAAGAAGTTGACGGTCCGTGCGCAGGCCTTCAGCGCCGCCGCCAAGGAGAAGATCGAGGCGGCCGGCGGCACCTGCGAGACTCTGGAGCCCTAATGCTCCGGACGATCGCGAACGCCTTCAGTGTCGCCGACATCCGCAAGAAGCTCGCCTTCACCGCGGCGATGCTGCTGCTCTACAGGCTCGGCGCCTACATCCCGGCGCCTGGGGTCAATGTCAACGCCGTCAAGGGCCTCTCCAGTAGCTTCGGCGGCACCGGGATCCTCCCCTTCCTCAACCTCTTCTCTGGCGGCAGCCTCTCGCGCCTCAGCCTCTTCGCGCTGGGGATCATGCCCTACATCACCGCCTCGATCATGCTCCAGCTGCTCACCGTGGTGGTGCCCTCGCTGGAGCGACTCTCCAAAGAAGGAGAAGTCGGCCAGCAGAAGATCACCCAGTACACCCGCTACCTCACCGTCGGCCTGGCCTTAGGCCAGTCGCTGGGCTACGTCTTCTTGTTCCGCTCGCTGGGGAGCCAGTCGGGCACCAGCGTGATCGGCAAGCTGACCTTCACCAAGGTCTTCCTCATCGTGGTCTGCCTCACCGCCGGCTGCACGCTTTTGATGTGGCTGGGGGAGCTGATCACCCAGCGCGGGGTGGGTAACGGCATCTCCCTGCTGATCTTCGCCTCCATCGCCTCGCGCATACCGGAGGGCATCACCAAATGGTGGACCAACCCGGACCAGATCTTCGTGGTGATGATGCCCTTCATCGCGCTGGCGGTGATCGTCGCGATCGTCTTCGTGCAGGAGGGGCAGCGGAGAATCCCGGTCCAGTACGCGAAACGGATGGTGGGCCGCAAAATGACCTCAGGCGGCTCCACCTACCTGCCGCTGCGAGTCAACATGGCCGGCGTCATCCCGGTGATCTTCGCCGCCTCGATCATGGCCTTCCCGCCCACCATCGGCCAGCTGCTGAACACCCCGACCGCGCTGGAATTTGCCGCCTTTTTCAGCCCCAGCGGCTGGGCCTACGTGGTCGGCGAGGTGCTCTTCATCATCATCTTCACCTACTTCTACACGGCGGTCACCTTCAACCCGGTCGACCAGGCCGACAACCTGAAGAAATACGGCGGCTTCATCCCCGGAGTGAGGCCCGGCAGGCCGACCGCCGAGTACCTCGATCGCATCCTCTCCCGTCTCACGTTCCCCGGGGCCCTCTACCTGGGCGCGGTGGCGGCCATGCCGACGATCCTGATCAACCAGACCTCGGCCAACTTCTATTTCGGCGGGACATCGATCCTGATCGTCATCGGCGTGGCGCTGGAAACCGTTAAGCAACTCGAGGCTCAGCTGATGATGCGCAACTACGAGGGGTTTTTGAAATAACTTCAGGCGTGGCCGCCGCAAACCGGCGCATACCGCGGTCCTCGGTCGGTTGGATCGGGCGATGCACGAGCAGGTGCGCTTCCCTCACCCACCTCGCCGCGTCCCACGAAATGCTGGATATCCCTCCGCGCGAGACCTGAATTTCGGATTCCAAGTCATGGCTGAACTCAATCTCGTCCTTTTGGGCCCTCCCGGCTCGGGAAAGGGCACCCAGGGAGAGCGGCTGCAGGAGGATCTGCAGCTTCCCTACTACGCGACCGGGGACATCCTGCGGGGGGCGGTGCGCGAGGAGACCGAGCTCGGACGCAGCGCGAAGGACTACATGGACCGCGGCGACCTGGTCCCGGATGAGGTGATCGTCGGCGTGATCGCCGAGCGGATCGACTCCCAGGAGGCGGCCGATGGGTTCATCCTCGACGGCTTCCCCCGCACCGCACCGCAGGCCGAGGCGCTGGACGGCAGGCTGAGGGAGCTTGGCCGGTCGGTCTCCGGCGTGCTGCTTATCGACGTCTCCGATGAGGAGGTGATGCAGCGGCTGGGCGGCCGGCGCACCTGTGCCGAGAACGGCCACGTCTTTCACCTCGAGTTCAACCCACCCGAGCGGGAGGGGGTGTGCGACATCGACGCCAGCCCGCTCCTCGTCCGCGACGACGACGAGCCCGAGGTGATCGCCAGGCGGTTGGAGACCTACCACACAAAGACCGAGCCGCTGGTCGAGTACTACGACCGCCAGAGCCTGCTGCGCCGGATCGACGGCGCTGCGCCCCCCGACGAGGTCGAGGAGGAGGTGCGCCGCACCCTGGCGACATTGAAACTCCAGGCCGACGAGGGCATCTAGGCGGGACCAATAGCGTGTACCGGATGATCATCCCCAAGACGCCCGAGCAGGTCGAGAAGATGGCTGCGGCGGGCGACGTCTTGGTCCGCTGTCTGAGGATCCTGGAGGCCAAGGCGCGCAGCGGTGTGACCACCGGGGAGCTCGACGAGGCGGCCGAGAGATTCATCCGCTCCCAGGGCGCCGAGCCCGCCTTCAAGGGCTACCGTGGCTTCCCCCGCTCGATCTGCGCTTCGCCCAACTCGATGGTCGTCCACGGCATTCCGGGGCCCTATGAGCTGAAGCGGGGCGACGTGCTCTCCCTCGACGTGGGCGTGGTCAAGGACGGCTGGGTGGCCGATGCTGCGATCACGGTGCCGATCGGATCGATCGACGCCAAGGCCCGCGATCTTCTCGACGTGACCAGGGCCGCGCTGTTCGCCGGGGTCGAGCGGATGCGACCGGGCAACCACCTCGGCGACGTATCTGCGGCGATCCAGCGCGCGGTCGAGATCGAGGGCCTCTCGATCATCCGCACCCTGGTCGGCCATGGGATCGGCCGCGAAATGCACGAGGATCCGCAGGTCCCCAACTTCGGCGAGTCCGGCAGGGGGCCGCTGCTGGAGGAGGGCACGGTCTTGGCGATCGAGCCGATGGTCAACGCCGGCGGGCCGCTGGTGCGGATGGGGGATGACGGCTGGGCCGTCTACTCTCAGGATGGATCGCTGGCCGCCCATTTCGAGTTCACCGTCGCGGTGGGCGCTGAGGGGCCGCGCATCCTCACCCCCTGGCATCAGGATCCGGGAGACCTCAGCGCATGAGCCGGGAGCAATGGACGGCGGTCGATGAGTACACCGGCGGGCTTTTGGCACCGCACGACGAGGCGCTGGATGCGGCGCTTCGGGATAGCGACGCGGCGGGGCTGCCGGCGATCCAGGTCCCCTCACCGCAGGGGAAGTTGCTCTACCTGCTGGCGCGGACGATCGGGGCCCGCACGGCGCTGGAGTTCGGGACCCTCGGCGGCTACAGCACGATCTGGCTGGGGCGAGCCCTGCCGGCCGACGGGCGTCTGATCACGCTGGAGGCGAGTCCTGAGCACGCCGAGGTGGCTGGCAGGAGCATCTCGCGCGCGGGGCTGGATCGGGTCGTCGAGCTGAGGGTCGGACCGGCGCTCGAGGCCCTGCCGGTGCTGGACGCGGAGGGCGCCGGGCCATTTGACCTGACCTTCATCGATGCCGACAAGGTCAACACGCCCGCCTACTTCGCATGGGCGCTGGAGCACTCGCGCCCCGGAGCCCTGATCGTCGCCGACAACGTGGTGCGCGACGGGACCCTGATCGAAGCTGAGAGCGAGGACCCAGCCACCAAAGCCCAGCGCCGCTTTCACCAGATGCTGGCCGCCGAGCCCCGGGTCAGCGCCACCACGATCCAGACCGTCGGCGCCAAGGGCTATGACGGCTTCACCATCGTTCTGGTCGAGGGCTGAGCGCCGGATCGCCCGGCCACCCGCTCCTGCTATCTTTCCCGGTCGGCCCAGAGGGCCAGTGTTTGTGCCTGCCGCCTAACTCCTGAGGCGTGCGGGAGTCCTGTTTTCGATACGAGACCGGAGCGATGAAGGTTCGAGCTTCCGTAAAACCGATGTGCGAGAAGTGCAAGATCATCCGCCGCAACGGCGCGGTTCTCGTGATCTGTCAGAACCCCCGCCACAAGCAGCGGCAGGGGTAGAGATCTGATGGCGCGGATCGCAGGGGTAAACATCCCAGTCGGGAAACGGGTCGAAATCGGGCTCAGCTACATCTTCGGGATCGGTCGCTCGACCGCGGGGGAGATTCTGGCCGAAACCAAGATCGACCCGGACACGCTGGTGAAGAACCTGACCGAGGACGAGGTCGTGCGGCTGCGCGAAGCGGTCGAGCAGCGCGAGGTCGAGGGCGACCTGCGGCGCGAGCGCTCACAGGACGTAAAACGGCTGATGGAGGTCGGCTCCTACCGAGGGCTGCGCCACCGCCGCGGCCTGCCGGTCCGGGGCCAACGGACCAAGACCAACGCGCGCGGCCGCAAGGGCCCGCGCCGGATGAGCGTCGCCGGCAAGCGCAAGCCGACCAGGTAGGGGAGCGGATGGCCGAGAAAAAACCCGCCAAGGGCCGCGCGCGCCGCCGGGTGAAGAAGAACGTCACCTACGGTCAGGCACACATCAAGACATCCTTCAACAACACGATCGTCACTCTCACCGACACCGACGGCAATGTGATTGCCTGGGAGTCCGCCGGTTCGGCCGGGTTCAAAGGCTCCCGCAAGTCGACCCCCTTCGCCGCTCAGGTGACCGCCGACTCGGCGGCCAAGAAGGGCATGGAAAACGGCCTGGAGAAGGTCGAGGTGTTCGCCAAGGGCGCCGGCTCCGGCCGCGAGACGGCGATCCGCTCGCTGCAGGCGGCCGGTCTCGACGTCACCACCGTCAAGGACGTCTCCCCCCAGGCCCACAACGGTTGTCGACCGAAGAAGCGCAGGCGCGTGTGAGGGCCCGCGGATCGAGCACTGATGGGCGGCTCTTTTGCCAGCTGATGGCACCCGAGGCGGGGGTGCGCTGATGGCCCGCGACACCTCCCCCCAGTGCAAGCAGTGCCGCCGCGAGGGGCAGAAGCTCTTCCTCAAGGGCGAGCGTTGCTTCACCGACAAGTGCGGGGTCGAGCGCCGCTCCTACCCGCCGGGCGAGCACGGGCGCGGCCGGATGCGTCAGTCCGAGTACCGGGTGCAGCTGCGCGAGAAGCAGAAGACGCGGCGTTACTACCAGGTGCTCGAGAAGCAGTTCCGCGCTTATTACGACAAGGCCTCGCGCCAGGACGGCGTCACGGGCGAGAACCTCCTGCGCCTGCTGGAGTCGCGCCTGGACAACGTGCTGGTGCGTCTTGGCTTCGCCGCCTCGCGGCGCCAGTCCCGTCAGCTCGTTCGCCACGGGCACTGGATGGTGAACGGCCGTCGGGTCGACATACCCTCCTACCAGGTGCGTCCGGAGGACATCATCTCGATCAAATCGAGCTCGGCCGCCAACGACACCGTGCGGCAGGCGACGGAGCTCGTCTCTACCGTGCCGGCCTGGTTGCAGGCCGATCACGACTCGCTCACCGCCAAGGTCCTGCGCTATCCGGAGCGCTCCGAGATATCGGCCCCGGTCCAGGAGCAGCTGATCGTCGAGCTGTATTCCAAGTAGCGACCGCCAGTTTTCTGCACACGCATACGCAAGGAACCCATGACCACTGACTTTCAGGTCCCACGCATCACCGCCGAGAAGGCGGACGACCGCCGCGGCACGTTCACGATCGAGCCGCTGGACAAGGGCTTCGGCTACACCTTCGGCAACGGTCTGCGCCGGGTGCTGCTCTCCTCCCTTGGCGGCGCAGCGATCACCAGCGTCCGCATCGAGGGCGTGGCGCACGAGTTCTCGACCGTACCCGGCGTCAAGGAGGACGTCACCGACATCATCCTCAACCTCAAGGACCTCGTCGTCCGCATGCACACCGACGCCGACGAGGTCGAGGCGCCGTTGGTCGCCACCGGCCCCGGTGAGGTCAAGGCCAAGGACATCGACCTGCCCTCCGGGGTCGAGATCCTCAACCCCGAGGCGCCGATCGCGACGCTGGAGAAGAAAACCAAGCTCGAGGTCTACCTGACGATCGGCCGTGGCCGCGGTTACTCGCCGGCGGAGGAGAACAAGTCCGACGAGCAGCCGATCGGCGTGATTCCGATCGACTCGATCTTCTCCCCCATCCGGCGCGCCTCCTATGCGGTCGCGACGGCCCGGGTGGGGCAGCGGACCGACTTCGACAAACTCACCCTCGACCTTGAGACCGACGGCTCGATCGAGCCTGCGGCGGCGCTGCGCGAGGCCTCTGAGATCCTGATCAAGAGCCTGGCGATCTTCACCGACGCCGAGCGGGTCGAGGAACTGACCGCGCGCGACCAGATCGCGGCGCTGCCGAGCGACCCGCTCGCCGGCCCCAACGGCGACGGCGCCGCCGGCGCCAACGGCCTGGACGAGATCCTGATCGAGGAGCTGGAACTGGGCGTGCGCTCCTACAACTGCCTCAAGCGCGCCGGGGTGCAGACGGTGGGCGACCTGGTGCGCAAGTCCCGCTCGGAGCTGAACGCGATCCCCAACTTCGGCCAGAAGTCGATCGAGGAAGTGATCGAGACCCTTCACTCCCGCGGGCTTGACCTGCAGGGCGACTGAGCAAGTTCTGGGAGGAGGAGAGCCGTGCGTCACCGCAAGAAGCGCAACAAGCTGAGTCGCGATGCCGCACACCGCGAGGCTCTTCTCGCCAACCTCTCCAAGCAGTTGATCGAGCACGAGCGGATCAAGACCAGCCAGGCGAAGGCCAAGGCGGTCAAGCCAGAGGTCGAGCAGCTGATCACCCTCGCCAAGCGGGGCGACCTGCATGCCCGGCGCCAGGCACTGGCGACGCTGCACAACGACAAGTTCATCGTTCACAAGCTCTTTGAAGAGGTCGCGCCGCGCTACACGGAGCGTCCGGGGGGCTACACGCGCATCGTCAAGCTCGGGCCACGGCGCTCGGATTCGACCGAGATGGTCTACCTCGAGCTGGTTTGAGCCCCGGCTCCGTCCGCCTGGATATTGAATACGACGGGTCGGGGTTCTCCGGTTGGGCGGCTCAGCCCGGCCAGCGAACCGTGCAGGGGGAGCTGGAGGCCGCCCTCGAGGCTGTACTGAGGGAGCCGGTGCGGCTGACGGTCGCCGGGCGCACCGACGCGGGGGTCCATGCCCTGGGGCAGGTGGCCAGCTTCGAGCTCGGGGCGGCCATCGCGCCGGGCCTGGGGCGGAGGCTGAACGGGATCGGGCCCGACGAGGTCACGGTCACCGCCGTCAGCGTTATCGAGGAGGGCTTCGACGCCCGGCGTGACGCCGGGTCGCGCACCTACCTCTACCGGGTGCTCGCCCGCTCGGCGCCGAGCCCCTTCGAGCTGGGACGCGCCCTGTGGTGGCCCCACCGCGTTGACCGCGATGCCCTCGGCGAGTGCGCCGCCGCCCTGCGGGGCCTCCTCGACTTCACCGCCTTTACCCCGACTCAGACCGACCATGTCCGCTTCCAGCGCGACATCCTGCATGCCGAGTGGAACGGCGAGGGCGATCTGCTCAGCTTTCGCGTCAGCGCCGACGCCTTCATGCACAACATGGTCCGCGTGCTGGTCGGCACCATGCTCGAGGTCGCCGCCGGTCGCCGCGCCGTCGATGACTTCCGCCGCCTGCTCGACGGAGCCCGGCGCAGCGAGGCGGGCGATACCGCTCCAGCTCATGGCCTTTATCTGGAGTCCGTCTCCTACACCTAGAATCGATCGGGTGCGCGTACTCCTGACCAACGACGACGGGATCACCGCTCCGGGTCTGCAGGCGGCGCGGCGGGCGCTGCGGGACCTGGACGGGTTGGAGCTGGACGTGATCGCGCCGGACTCCAATCGCAGCGCCACCGCGCGCAGCATCACCACCCGCTCTCCCCTGGCGGTCGAGGAGGTCGAGTTCGGCGATGGGGACCGTGGCTACGCCACCGATGGCACTCCGGTCGACTGCGTTCGCTTCGCCGCGCTGGGGCTGCTCGGTGCTCCCCCGGACCTGATCGTCTCCGGCATCAACCATGGCGCCAACCTGGGAGACGACATCACCTACTCGGGTACCGTAGCCGCGGCCTTTGAGGGGATCGTGCTCGGCATCCCGGCTCTGGCGATCTCCCAGCAGTCCTCCGGCGGCGGCATGGGATACGTCAGCGGGCGGTTCGAGTTCGGCCTCGCCGCGTCCTTCCTGGCCCAGCTGGCCAGGCGCCTGGCGACCGAGTCGATGCCGGCATCGACCCTGATCAACGTCAACTGTCCGGCCAGCGACCCCGCGGGAGTCGAGGTGACGAGACTGGGGAAGCGGATCTACAACGACGAGCTGAAGCTGGTCGGCGAGTCGGGGACCCGCCGCCATTACGAGATCTACGGTTGGCAGCCTGGGTTCGAGGACGAGGAGGGCACCGACCTTCTGGCGGTTTCGCAGGGGAGGATCTCGGTCACCCCAATCCACTTCGACCTCACCGACCGCGGCGGCCTGGAGCGGTTGCGAGGATGGGACCTCGAGGCGATGCTGTCCTCGTGCGTGTGAGGGCAGGCCAGGCCGCGGATGCGGCCCTGGGCCGCGGCCCTGAGCGAAGCAGAGGGCTGCTGGAATGAGCCCGAGCGAGCGCAGCACGCGGCTGGACCTTGACTCGCGCGCCGCCGAGGTGCGGGGGCTGCTGGAGCACCACAACCACCGCTACTACGTCCTCGATGACCCCCAGATCGGCGACGAGGAGTACGACGCGCTGCTCGACGAGCTGCGTTCGATCGAGGCCCAGCGCCCGGACCTGCGCAGCGCCCGATCGCCCACCCAGCGAGTCGGCGCCGCGCCGCTGGAGCGCTTTGAGCGGGTTGAGCACGCCGAGCCGATGCTGTCCTTGGCCAACGCCCGCAACGAGGAGGAGCTGCGGGCCTGGGAGACGCGAGTGCGCAACCACCTGAGGCGGCTCGATATCAGCGCCGCGGAGTTCAGCTACACGACCGAGCCAAAGATCGACGGCCTGGCGATCGCGCTCACCTACGAGAACGGGGCGCTGGCCCGCGGTGCCACCCGCGGCGACGGCCGGGTGGGCGAGGACGTCAGCCAGAATCTGCGCACGATCGCGGCGATCCCAGTGAGGATTGAGGACGGGCCGGCGCTGGTCGAAGTGCGGGGCGAGGTCTACCTGCCGATCGCCGACTTCAGGGCGCTGAACGAACGCCGTGCGGCGGCCGGCGAGGCGACCTTCGCCAACCCGCGCAACTCTGCCGCCGGCTCGATCCGCCAGCTCGATCCGGCCCTGGCCGCCGAACGCCCGCTCTCGATTTGGTGCTATGGCCTGGGTGCCAGCGGCGAGCTCGATCTCCCTACCCACAGCGAGGAGATCGCCTGGCTGGCCGAGCGCGGCTTCCAGGTCAACCCCGACACCGCTCACCACTCCGGCATCGACTCCGTGGTCGAGCGTTGCCGCTGGTGGGAGGAGCGCCGCGACTCGCTCGACTACGAGATCGATGGCGTCGTGGTCAAGATCGACGAGCGGGCGCTGTGGCGGGAGCTTGGAGTGGTCGGCCGCGAGCCGCGCTGGGCGATCGCCTGGAAGTTCGCCCCGACAACGGCGACGACGAGGATCCACGACGTCGTCTGGAACGTCGGCCGCACCGGCCACCTGGTTCCCTTTGCGATGCTCGAGCCGGTCCACGTCGGCGGCGTCACGATCAGCACCGCGACCCTCCACAACGAGGAGGACCTGGCGCGCAAGGACGTGCGGGTGGGGGACGAGGTGGTCGTGATGCGCGCCGGTGATGTGATCCCCCAGGTCGTCTCGCCCAAGCTGCCGCGCCAGAACAAGCGCGCCCGCAAACCCAGCCCGCCGAAGCGCTGCCCCGCCTGCGGTACTCAGACCGTCAAGCCCGAGGGTGCCGTCTTCACGGTCTGCCCCAACCGCGCCGGCTGCCCCGGTCAGTCATTCCAGCACGTCAAGCACTTCGTCAGCAAAGGGGCAATGGACATCGACGGGCTGGGTGAGAAGCAGGCGCTGCGCCTGCTCGAGCTGGGCCTGATCGAGGATGTCGCCGAGATCTACGAGCTGAGCGAGGAACGGCTGGTTGAGCTCGAGGGGTTCGGCGAGGTTTCCGCTCGCAACCTGGCGGCGGCGATCAATGCCTCCCGCTCCCGCCCCTTCAAGCGCGTCCTCTACGCGCTCGGCCTGCCCGGCGTCGGCCAGGTCACGGCGGAGGCACTTGCCGACCATTTCGGCTCGATCGATGCACTGCGCGCGGCCGACCCCGAGCGGATCGAGGGGGTTGAGGGGGTGGGGCCGATCATGGCCCTGCAGATCGCCGAGTCGCTGGCCGACGAGCGCACCTGGGAGTTGATCGAGAAGCTGCGGGCGAAGGGCCTGCGGCTGGCGCAGGACCCCTCCGAACGCCGCCCCTCCGGCGGGTCCCTGGAGGGCCGGACACTGGTCCTCACCGGAACCCTGCCAAGCCTCACCCGGGAGGAGGCGGCGGCGCTGATCAAGGCGGCCGGCGGCAGGATTGTCAACTCGGTCTCGAAGAAGACCGACTGGGTGATCGCCGGCGAGAGCCCCGGCTCCAAGCTCGCCACGGCGGAGGAGCTGGGCGTCGAGGTGATCGACGAGGAGGGGCTGCGGGCCCTGATTCAGTAGCCGGCGATCGCTGCGGCGATCCTGTCCTGCTCGAGGTGTGCGAGTTCGAGGTCACCCACCCCGCTCATCAGGATGGAGAAGATCATCGTCTTCCCGTCGCGGTTGAAGCAGTAGCCGGAGAGGTTGCTGACCCCGGTCAGGGTGCCGGTCTTGGTCCGGCAGCGGCCATCCGCCGGGGTCCCCAGCATGCGCGAGGCGACCGTGCCCTGGTGCCCCGCCAGGGGGAGGTCGCGGATGAAGTCTTCGCCGACCGGGGCGGTTCGCATCGATTCCAGCAGGTCGACCACCTCGCTTGGTGAAGCGCGACCCGAGGGGCTGAGGCCGGAGCCGTCGACAGCGTGGACGCCGGATTTCTGCTGGCGGGCGAAACGGGCGACGACCGCGGCGCCCGCCGCGGTCGTGCCGGCGCCGCCAAAACGCGCCCCGAGCAGCTTGATCAGGGTCTCGGCGAAGAAGTTGTCAGAGTAGACGTCGGTGAAGTTGATGATCCGGTTCAGGGCCGGCGAGCGGACCACGGCGACCTGCTTGGCCCCCGCTGGGGTTCCCCGCAGCGCCACCTGAGGGGAGATCGTGACCGCCGCCGCGCGCAGCGACCGGGCCAGGGTCGAAGCGGCAAGCTTCGCCGGTTCGCCGGCAAAGCCTGTGGCCCCCGGGCTGCTGTAGCCGGAGTCGAAGGAGAGGCCGGAGAGGGGGCCGATGTAGGGGCTGGTCGCATAGCCGGAGGAGGCCACCCCTCGCCGCCGGTCAAAGATCGTGTCGTCGGCGTAGAGCCTGCCGGTCACCGAGTGGATCCCGGCGGCGCGGATCTGCGGCGCGAGGGCGAGCAGGTTGGTGCCCAGCCCATTGGTGAAGCGATCGTAGAAGGCGGGCACCCCGAGCGTCGGGTCGCCGCCGCCCCTCAGGTAGAGGCTGCCGCGCAGGACGCCGTTCGATTCCAGGCTGCCGTCGCTGAAGACCCTGGTCGGGATGCGGTAGTCAGGTCCTAGCCGGCTCAGCGCGGTCGAGGTGGTGAACAGCTTCATGTTCGAGGCCAGCGGCCGCTGCGTCTGGGCCGCCCGCTGGCAGAGCACCTTGCCGCTGCCGACTTCGACCACCATCAGGCCGCTGGCAATGCCGCCTCCGCGCACGAGGTCTCCTTTCAGTGCCTGGCAGGACTGCCCGGATGCGGCCCCTGCGCCCGCCGGTGGCGTGGCGAGGAGGAGGGCCGCGAGGAGTGGTGCGAGGCGCCGCCTCATTCCCTGAGATAATCACGTTTATGGGAAAAGTTGTGGACATCGAGTCCCAACCTCGGCGACGCCGATCCCGCAAGCGTCCCTCCAAGACCGCTCTGGTCCTGGGCGGCGGCGGCTTCACGGGCGGGGTCTATGAGATCGGCGCCCTGCGCGCCCTCGACCTGCTCGCGGTCAACAGCACCGTAAACAGCTTTGACATCTACGTCGGCACCAGCGCCGGCTCCTTCGTCGCCGGGATGCTGGCCAACGGCATCACCCCTGACGAAATGATGCAGGTGCTGAACGAGCGGGTCTCCTCCGAGCTGGAGGATCTTCACCTGGACAAGGTGCTGCGGCCCAACTACCTCGGCTTCCTGCGCAAGGCCGCCTCGCTACCGCTGCGCTCTTTGGAGCTCCTACGCGCCCTGGCGCGGATCGGCGAGCTCTCGGCGATCGACATCGGGGTAGGACTCGCCGAGGCCCTGCCCAGCGGCCTGTATTCGGGCTCCGGGATTGACGGCTACGTCGCCGGGGTGCTCGGCGAGGGCGGCCGGACCAACGACTTCCGCCTGCTGGACCCCGAGCTCTACCTGACGGCGACCGACCTCGATACCTGCGAGCGGATCGTCTTCGGTGAGAAGGGCTGGTCCGATGTGCCGATCTCCAAAGCGATCGAGTGCTCGACCGCGCTGCCGGTCGTCTACAAGCCGGTCGAGCTGAAGGGCCGCCAGATGGTCGATGGCGGCATCCGCTCCACCACCAACGTCGACATCGCGGTGGAGAAGGGCGCCAAGTTCATCGTCGTCGTGAACCCTCTGGTGCCCTACGTCAACGACTTCGAGAAGACTATCCCGACCGTCTTCGGCAGCCGCGTGCGGCGGGTCTCCGACATGGGTCTGCCGGCGATCGCCAACCAGACCTTCCGGCTGATCGCCCACGCCCGCCTGCACCAGTCGGTCGAGATTTGGCAGGAGAAGTACCCCGGGGTGGACATCATCCTGATCGAGCCCGAACCGAACGACGAGTTGATGTTCGGCACGCCGATCATGGATTACTCGCGGCGGCTGAAGATCGCCCGACATGGCTTCGAATCGGTCACCGCCACCCTCGCCCAGGACTACGACCGCTACAGGGAGATCGCTGAGCGCCACGGTCTGGAGATCTCCGAGCGCCGCGTTCGCCGGGTGGTGGAGCGCGCCGCGGAGGAGGAGCCGGAGCAGATCTCCGCCTGGCGACGGGTCCTCGAGCAGACCACGTCGGTCCTGCTCCGTCAGTCCGGCGAAGCCTAGGTCTACGCCGCGTAGAGGGCTTCGATCTCCGGCTCGTGCTTGGCGGCGACGACCGCCCGCTTCACCTTCAGCGTCGGCGTCAGCTCACCGCTCTCCTGCGAGAGGTCGGCGGGGAGGATCGCCACCTTCTTGATCTGCTCGACCCGGGCGAAGCGCTGGTTGATCTTCTCCACGTGGGCATCGATTGCCGCCTTGATCTCCGCGTTCGCGGCGAGCTGGGCGGGGTCCTGCGGCAGGCCGTGCTCCCTGGCGTAGGCGAGGACCTCGTCGGGGTCGAGGGTGACCAGCGCCACCAGATAGGGCCGTCGGTCGCCGACCACCACGCATTGGGATACCAGGGGGTGCTGCTTGATCTCCGCCTCGAGGTTGGCGGGGGTGATGTTCTT
The DNA here is from genome assembly GCA_035534175.1 of Solirubrobacterales bacterium. Taxonomy (GTDB): domain Bacteria; phylum Actinomycetota; class Thermoleophilia; order Solirubrobacterales; family 70-9; genus DATLSM01. The sequence continues at coordinate 53,524 of DATLSM010000013.1, forward strand.
GCCCCCGGCGGTGATGATGATGTCCTTTTTGCGGCCGGTGATCTTGATGAAGCCGTCGGAGTCGATCTCGCCGATGTCGCCGGTGTGCAGCCAGCCGTCGACGATCGTCTCCTCCGTCGCCTCCTCGTTCTTGTAGTAGCCCTGGAAGACATTGGGGCCCTTGACCAGGATCTCGCCGTCCTCGGCGATCCTCACCTCGCAGCCGGGGAACGGTTTGCCGATCGTGCCGACCTTGAAATCGTCTGGGGTTGAGATCGTCGCCGCGGTCGAGGTCTCGGTCATCCCCCAACCCTCGAGCACCAGGACCCCCGCGGCGTCGAAGAAGCGCAGGATCTCGGGGTTGATCGGCGCCGCGCCGGAGACCGCCAGTCGCAGCTGCCCGCCAAACAACCCGCGGATTTTGGAGAGCACACGCCGGTCGGCGAACTCGTATTGCTTGCGCAGGAGGAACCCCGGCCTCGCTCCGCCTCGCTCCGCCGCGCGCATCCTCTTGCCGACCCCAATCGACCAGTCAAAGACCGCCTTCTTCAGGCCGCCCTCCTTTTCCATGCCACTGGTCGCGGCCGTGTAGATCTTCTCGAAGATGCGTGGCACGGAGGGGAAGTAGGTCGGCTTCAGCTCGGCCAGGTTGGGCAGGATCTTCAGCGGGTCGCGCTCCCAGAAGGCGAGGGTGGCGCCGAGGTCGAAGCTGCCGAGCTGGATCAATAGGGCGAAGGAGTGGGCCAGGGGGAGGTAGAGGTAGGAGACGTCATCGGGCTCGACCACGCTGGTCTCGTTGACCATGTCGAGCATTGCCCGGTAGTTGCCGTGGCTGATGATGCAGCCCTTCGGCGGGCCGGTGGTGCCGGAGGTGTAGATGAAGGTGCAGATGTCCTCCGGGGCGACCGAGCTCCAGCGCGCCTCCCAATCCCCGGGGTCGCGCCCTTCGCCGCGGGCCTGCAGGTCTCCCATCGAGATCGCGTCCTCGCTGGAGCCGGTCATCCGTACAACCTGCTCGAGCTTCGGCAAGCGGTCGCGGACGGCGCGGATCTTCTCCATCTGCTCGTCGTCCTCGACCACGACCACCTTGGCGTCGGAGTTCTCCAGCACGTACCGGCACTCGTCAGGCGAGTTGGTCTGATAGATCGGGACGACGACCGCGCCGGCCGAAAGCGCCGCGAAGTCGAAGTAGGTCCACTCAGGACGGGTATTGGCGAGGATTGAGACCTTGTCGCCCTTGCCCACGCCGAGGTCGATCAGGCCGAGCGACAGCGCTCGCACCGTCTCGGTGACCTCGTCGAAGCTGCGGTCGACCCAGCTGCCGTCCTGCATGTAGCGGACCGCGGGAGCGTCGCCGTAGAGCCGCGCGGCGAGCGGCAGCAGGTCAGCGAGCGTCTTTGATTTTGTTCCCCGCCCCATTGCGGGGAAGTCTAATTCAGTGAAGCGCGGTCGAGGCCTGAGGGGCCTTTGCCTCGGGTGCCGGTTGGCGCAGCGAGGTGAGGAAGAGGCTGCGGTCGATGCGGCCATGGAGGATCGGAACGCCCATCTGCATGCACTTGCCGATCACTTCCTGCCGCTGCATGTGCAGTTCCTCGGCAAGCTCGGTGGGCGTCAGGTGATTGGCCACGGCGGACCTCCAATGTAGTTGAAAGTGAGTAGGGGGATTATTTACCGGTGGCGGCGGACGTGTCAATCGGGTAGCCGCATATTGCGTCAATCGGCACGCTTTCAAACCGGGATAATCCGCGGCGATGTCCGAGGTCGCCGCCCATCCGCTCCCCCGCCGTGGCCGGTTGTGGGTTCTCGCCCTCCTTCTCTTCGGGCTCTTCGGGCTCGGCTACGCCTTGGTCGGTATCGCGACCCAGAAGGGCGGCAAGCCGGTGGTCAGGATCGCGGGCATCAACGAAACGCAGGAGATCTTCGGTGGCGTCGAACAGGCGGGGGATCGGCTCGGCTCGGCCAGCGCGCCGGTCACGATCCAGGTCTTCAACGACCTCCAGTGCGCGACTTGCCGCAAGGCGTTTCTGACCACGATTCCCGGTCTGGTCGAACCCTACGTCCGGTCTGGCCAGGTCAAGCTCCTCTACCGCCACTACTCGGTTGCCGAAAACCCGACCGAGGTTGGCTTCTACGGGGCAGAAGCGGCAGCTCAGCAGGGGGATGGGTGGCAGTACACCTATCTCTTCTTCCGCAACCAGGAAGAAGCGAAACGGCAGGGTGTCACCCAGGGCTTCCTCGATTCGATCGCCAACTCGGTCGAAGAAATGAACGTGCCGGAATGGAAAAGCTACCTGGAAAAGAACAGGGGACCAAACGGGGCGATCGCCAGGAAACTCGCCGCCTCCGAAAAGCTCGCCACCGATCTCGAAGTTCGCACGCCGCGAGAAATCCAGGCCGGCGAAGAAGGTATCCAGGTCGAAGGGCAGGCGATGGTTGTCACCGGCCCGCGCGGCAGCCACACCCTTCTGGAAGGTCCAACCTTGTCCCAGATCGAGGCGGCGATCAAGTCAGTGCAGTAGTTCCGGCGCGGTCTGGGATAATCGCCGACTCTCGGGGCGTGGCGCAGCCTGGTAGCGCGCACCGTTCGGGTCGGTGAGGTCCCCGGTTCAAATCCGGGCGCCCCGATTGTTGTTTCATGTTGCGAAACATGAAACAACCAGCTATCCTGAACCCGATGATCAAGGGTCAGGACGTCCTTTTGCTGCTGAAGCTCGTCGACGAGCCGGAGGGTTGGACCGTGCGCTCGCTCGGAGGGAGC
>DATLSM010000014.1:0-148012 GCA_035534175.1 Solirubrobacterales bacterium
CTGCGGACCGCGCAGAACCCCGACGATGCGGCCGCGCGAGTCGAGCAGGAATGCGTTCGGAAGCCCGTCGATCCCGTAGCGGGTGCCATAGACGCCGTCGGGATCGCTGAGAACCGGGAAGGTCCATCCGAAACGGCGCAGGTAGGAGCGCGCCGGGGCTTCGCCATCGGAGTAATCGACCCCGACCAAGCGAGCGACGCCGTGTAGGGAGCGATCGAAGCGCTCCAGTTCTGGCGCCTCCTTGCGGCACGGCTCACACCAGCTGGCCCAGAAAACGACAACCGCCGCCTTGCCGCGCAGCATCGCCAGCGTCCTCCGCGGGGGCTGGAGGACGGCGGTGGGCAGCGGCGGCGCCGGCCTGGTGGCGACGCGGGGACCGCTGGTTAGCGCCTCGACCGCGATCAAGCCGACCAGCGCGAGCACCACCAGGGCGGGAACGATGGCGCGCCGCACGGCTCCCGAGGATACGCCGGCGGCAGAGGCAGGCCGTCGCTGGTGGCGACCAGCTGCCGCTAGGCGTCGCGGAGCACCTCACCCCGCCGGGTTTGTTGCCCCCTTGACGCTTTGCTCCAGATCAGAGCCTGACCAGATTCTTCGCCACGATCTCGCGCGTGACGCCTCTGAAATCGATCACCAGGGGGGCGGCGGCGACCACCTCCTCATAGTCGATCTGCGGGTGGGCGGTGACGATCGCGACGATCTCGGCGGCGCTCAGGCCCTCCTCCAGGTCGACAGAGCTCAGGCCCAGCTCGGGCAGCGCGGGAACGTGGGGGTCGTGATAGGAGAGATCGGCCCCCAGGTCCGCCAGGTGGCGAAGGATCTTCAGGGCGGGCGATTCGCGGGTATCGCCTATGCCGGCCTTGTAGCTGGCGCCGAGCACGAGGACTCTCGAGCCTTTGACGGGCTTTCCGGCCTCGTTGAGGATCCGCTCGATTCGCTCGACGCAGAAGGCCGGCTGAGCCTGGTTGACCTTCCCAGCCAGCTCGATGAACTCGGGGTAGAAGTCGTGCTCGCGCGCCTTGAAGGCGAGGTAGAAGGGGTCGACGGGGAGGCAGTGACCGCCCATCCCGGGACCCGGGTCGAAGCGCATGAAGCCGAAGGGCTTGGTGGAAGCGGCCTCGACAACCTCCCAGACGTCGATCCCGAGCCGGTCGCAGAGTTGGGAGAGCTCGTTGACCAGGGCGATGTTGACCGAGCGGAAGATGTTCTCCAGCAGCTTGGCGAGCTCTGCCGCCTCGGGGGTGGAGAGGACGACCACCTCGTCGCAGATCTCGGCGTATAGGCCGCGCGCGCGCTCCGCGCAGCCCTCGGTGACGCCACCGACCAGCTTCGGCGTGGTGCGCACGGTGAAGTCGGTGCGCCCCGGGTCGATCCGCTCGGGGGAGAAGGCAAGGTGGAAGTCGCGACCGACGATCAGCCCGGACTGCTCGAGAATCGGCAGCAGCCGCTCGCGGGTCGTCCCCGGATAGCTGGTCGACTCGAGGACCACCAGCTGCCCGGAGCGCAGCACCTGGGATAGAGCGGTGCCGGACTCGACCAGATAGGTGAGGTCGGGCTCGCGCGCACCGCCCAGCGGTGTCGGTACACAGACGATGACCGCCTCGCAGGCGGCGAGGTCACCGTAGTCGGTGCTCGGCTGGAGGAGGTCGCGCAGGGGCGCCAGGGAAGCGTCGGGGACGTCCTCGATGTAGCTGTGGCCCTCGGCCAGCGCCTCGATCCTGCGGCGGTCCACGTCGACGCCGGTCACCTCGTGCCCGGCGTCGGCAAAGGCGACGGCCAGCGGCAACCCGACGTAGCCGAGCCCGACGATCCCGATCTTCATCCAGCGCAGTCTAGGCCGCGCCAGGGGATGGACAGGCCGCAGCTCCCGTACCTCACCGAAAAGCGTGGGCTCGCGATCGGCATCGAATCCAGGGCGCTTGACCCACCGGCGCCAGAGGCAGCCAAGGGGGAGATGGCCGTGTCGGCCAGGCGTAGCTGCGCGACGCGCCGGAAATGCCTACACGCCGTCGCCGTGGCGGCCCTCGCCGGCGGCGAAACGGGCGGCGCCGCGAGCGGCGATCTCCAGGACCTCGCGGCCGAGGCGATGCTCCAGGGCGATGCCATCCGTGAGAGGGAGGCCGAAGCCCTCGAGGGCTGCCCGCCGGTCCGCCAGCATCGTCTCCTGGGGGAAGCCGGAGATCCTCTCGGCCAGCTCCAGGGCTCGATCGAGGTGCCCTCCGGGGGGGGCGATCTCGTTGATCAGGCCGATCCGGTGAGCCTCCTCCGCCTGCACCGGCCGGCCGGTGAGGATCAGCTCCAACGCCCTGCCCATGCCGACGGCGCGGGGCAGACGCTGGGTCCCGCCGTCGACCAGCGGAACTCCCCAGCGCCGCTCGAAAAGGCCGAAGACGGAGTCGGGGGTTGCAATCCGCAGGTCGCACCAGAGGGCCAGCTCAACGCCGCCGGCGAGGCACCAACCATCGATCGCGGCTATCGCCGGCTTGGAGGGGGTGAGACGGGTCGGTCCCATCGGCCCGTCTGGGTGGTCGACGTCGAGGTCGAGCGCCTTCAGGTCGGCACCGGCACAGAAGGCCTCCTCGCCGGTGCCCGTGAGGACGAGAACGCGGGCTCCGTCGTCGGCCTCGAAGTCCTCGAAACCGCGGCGCAACAGCTCCGCCGTTGCGCCGTCGACCGCGTTGCGTCGCTCGGGGCGATCGATTGTCAGCACCGCGGCGGCCCCGATCCGCTCGTATCGGACCTCCGGTCCGCTCATCGCGGCCATCCTCGCACAGGAGCTTTAGTCCGAATTGTGCGCCAGGCTGGGGGCGATCTCTGACGACGGCCGGGCGGTGGGCGCCGGCGCGAGTTCTTGTCAGACGAAGGGCCCGCGGGGGCATCGCCGGGTGGTAGGACCCCGAGGCCATCGACCGCGAGATGAAGGTGCCGTGAGATTTCGCCGGGGCTGAGCCTGCCCTGGGCGGCCCCGAGGTTGCCGAGCCGCCGCACACCTACCCCTTCCGATCGATGCATAGGAGGTTGCTCCATGCTCCCCGCGCGCCCACGGTGAGGTGCCGAGCGAGAAGCGGGTGAACCCCGCGTCGCGGGGCGAGACCGCTTCGGTCTGGCTGGAGTGAACGGGAGCGGGCGGGCTAGTCACCGGCGTCTCACGGGGTTCGCCAGCAACGCCCGGCTCCCAAACGGCGCCCCGGTCGCGGGCCGGGGAGGGCAGGTCCCCCAAGCCACCGGCAACGTTAGGGACGGCGTCGGACGGGCCGGCGGGCACAAAAAAACGACCGGGGGCACCGCTCGTCGCCTGCCTTGCACGTAGCCTTCGCGCATAGAAGCTCGTCGCGCCACCTGTCGAGTTCAGTCTCCCGCTTGGCTTCCGCAGGATTCCTCTCTCTCCCAGTCGCAGGATCAACCTAGCGCCTCACATCGCCGGGCGCCAGGGGTGGGCCAGCGGCGATCCCGCAAAATCCGGAGAAAAGGAGGCGGGGGACCGTTGGCTTGGCGACCTTCGGTGCGGATACGGACCGCGGGGGATGACTCGACCCCTCGAAGCGTCACCCAGGAGAGGGCGGCACAATGTCGTGCTCACGGCGGCGATCGCCGGCCTCGGGGGCTGCTTTTCAGCTCGCGGCGGCGCCTACTGGACCCATGCCGCGATGGGGCCCTCCACCCGGTGGTTCTGCTGGAAGTTTGTCCCCGAGACCCAGGGCAAGCACCCTGCTGACATCCAGGCGATCTTTCAGGCCCGCGCCGATACCGATACATAGGGCCCCTCTGCTGCCGCGACCAGGTGGGGCTGGTTAGGCTGGCAGCATGCGCATCGACGAGATCCTCGACTCGAGGCGGCCGGTCTTCTCGGTCGAGTTCTTCCCGCCGAAGACGGCCGAGGCGAGCGAGCAGCTGTTCGCCACCGCGCGGGAGCTTCGCCCTCTGGAGCCCGACTTCGTCTCGGTGACCTACGGGGCGGGCGGATCGACCCGGGATGGAACCGTCGAGATCACCAAGGCGCTGAAGGACCAGCTGGGCTACGAGACGATGGCCCACCTGAGCTGCGTCGGCGAGACGACGGCCGGCCTGGCGAGCACCCTGGATCGGATCCAGGCGGCTGGAATCGAGAACGTATTCGCCCTGCGGGGAGACCCGCCGCGTGGGCGCGAGGGTTTCGAGCAACCGGAGGGAGGCCTGGGCAGCGCGGCGGAGCTGGCGGCATTCATCGCGCAGGGGTGGGACTTCACGATCGGCGGGGCGTGCTTCCCCGAGGTACACCCGGAGGCCCCCGATCTGGAGACCGACCTCTCCTACCTGACGACCAAGGTGGAGGCGGGGGCGAGCTTCCTCATCACCCAGCTCTTCTTCGACAACCGGGTCTACTTCGACTTCGTCGAGGCGGCGCGGCAGCGCGGCATCGGGGTGCCGATCCTCGCCGGGGTGATTCCGGTCGCCGGCTTCGCTCAGACCAGGCGGATCTGCGAACTGTGCGACGCGAGCATCCCGGCATCGCTGGAGACGGCCTTTCACGCCGCTGAGGGAGACCCCGAGCGGGAGTTCGAGCTGGGCGTGGCCTACGCGTCCCAGCAGTGCGCAGAGCTGCTGATGAGGGGAGCGCCGGGCATCCATTTCTACGCGCTGAACCGAGCGCCCGCGACCCGGGCCGTGCTCGGAGCGCTGCGCGCGGCGCGGCCATGGGACCGCGACTACGCCCTGTAGGCGGGGAAGAAACCGGCGGCGTCGCGGTGGGCTGAGATGCGCTCGTAGGCGATGGCGTCGCAGACGATCTCCGAGGTGAGCCACGGCTGCTCCCGGTTGGCAAAGCCGCGCTTGAATTCCTCCAGGGCGTCGCCGCGGGCAATGCCGCCGCCGAGGTTGAACGGGATGCCGAGGTCGGCGGCAAGCTCGACCAGGGTGGCGACGACGTTCTTCATCGGCGAGTCGCGGAGATTGGCGTCGGCGCTGCCGCTCAGGTAGTAGTGAAGGACCTCGTCGCTACGTGCGGCGATCGAGGCCGCCGCAGCCTCCCCCCCCGGAGCAAGCGCCAGGACGAGCCAGCTTCGATCCGATTCGAGCGCCCGGTCGAAGTAGGCCGGGCCGAAGAAATAGCGCTCGGCGGCGTCGGTCCGGCGCATCGTCTGCTCGTAGGCGGCCAGGAAGCCGGCCCGCTGATCCGCCGAGGCCTGCGGGCCCGCCACGACCTCGACCTGGTAGCCGCGACGGATGTTTCGGCGGATCTGCTGGCGGTCGCTCATTCGGCTCTTGCTCGGCAGGGCGGGGTCGGCGATCTGGACGACCTTTCGCTCCCTCGCACCGGTCAGCGGCGACTCGCCGAGGGCGTGCCGGATGAAGAGGGAGACCAGCCCGGTGGCGGAGAAGTCAACCGAGTCGGGATCGATCGCCGGCCCGCCGGGCGATTTCGCGCTCATCCCCGCATGCGGGGAGGCGGTAGCGCCTCGAAGGATGAGGCCGGGGTAACCGTAGGGGGAGATCGCATCGACCCGGGGGCCGCCGTCGATCGGACGGACAATCAGCGGTGCCAAAAGCTCCGACTCGCCGTTGATGATGCGAAGCGTGTGGGTCACCTCCTCGGCGTCGAGGAAGGGGCGCGAGCGGAAGAACTCCTCGCTCGCCGCCGCTTGGCCACGGTCGGGGATCAGCTCGGCGCTTGGGGCCGGTGGGCTCACCCGAGTATGTCCGCGGCGGCCGCTCGGAACTCCTCCGGGAGGACTCCCCATATCTCGCAATCGTCGGGGGGGGCGCCGTCGCGCAGCAGGTGGGACCGCATCGTCCCCTCGTGCTTCCAGCCGAGGCTCGCGACGGTCTTCTTCGCCACCTCGTTGCGGGACGGGATGCGACCGTAGACCCGGTGAGCGCCGAACTCGTCAAAGGCTCTGGCGATGGTCAGAGCCTCGGCGCGGCGGCCGACCCCCATACCGCGCACGTCGTCGCCGATCAGTGCCCCCAACTCCGGGGCCGTCTGGCGGCGGAGCCCATAGAGGGCGGTGAAGCCGACCGGCTCGTCGTAGCCCTCGACCAGGATCGCGTACTTTCGGTCCTCGCCGGAGTCGTCCATGGCCCGCCGCGTCCAGGCTTCCGCTTGCTCGGGGGAGAAGGCCTCGCGGCTCTCCATCAGGGTCTTGGTCGCCTCGGGGTTGTTGAACCAGCGGTGGACGGCTTGAGCGTCGGCGGGATCGAAGCGTCGCAGGCTCACCTTGGGCTTCTCTGTCACGCGGAAACCCTAAACCAGGGCCAAGCCCCCACCGACGGATCCGGGCCCGCCGTTTTCGCCCGCGCGGATGTTCAGTCGGGGGCCAGGCCCCGGCCGGTCAAGACCAGCCAGCCTGTCTTCAGCAGGATGCGGGCGTCAAGACTGGGGGAGCGGTGGTCGACGTACCAGATGTCCAGCTCGATCCGCTCCTCCCAGGGAATGCCCGCTCGGCCCTGAACCTGGGCCCAGCCGGTGATCCCCGGCAGCACCTCGTGGCGGCGATTCTGGCGCGGGGTGTAGTCCGCTACCTGGGCAGGAATGGTGGGGCGCGGGCCGACGATCGCCATCTCGCCGCGCAGGACGTTGACCAGGTTGGGCACCTCGTCGAGGGAGGTGCGGCGCAGGAGGCGACCGGCGGCGGTGACGCGAGGGTCTTCTCGGGAAACGACGGTTCCGACCCCGACGGGGTCCGAGCCGCTGATCATCGTGCGCAGCTTCAGCATCTTGAACTGATCTCCGTCCTTACCGACCCGGCGCTGGCGGTAGAGGACCGGGCCGCGGCTGCCAAGCCTGATCGCCAACGCTGCGATCACCAGCAGCGGCGAGAACAGGGCGAGGGCGAGGGCGGCGATCACCAGGTCGAAAGTCCGAGTCAACGTTTACCTCCCAACAGCTGCGTCATCTGGTTCCGTCGGCCTTCTCCCAGGCCCCTGGGGGGCCGTTGCGGGCGCGGTCCCAGAGGCCGGCGGCAATCGAGGCGGTCGTCATCACGTAGTAGCGCGCGATCCGCAGCGGAGCCAGCGGCAGCCAGCGGCCGAGGATCGCGGCGGCGATGACCGTGGCCTGGAGGGTGAGGGTGACGGCGTAGACCCAGCCATCGCCGAGCAGAGCGAGGTTCGCCGCCAAGGCGAGGAGATGCAGGAGCGGCGTCATGTAGCGCAGCAGCCGGTGCGAGGCCAGCTCGAAGGCATAGAGCGGCGGGTAGCCGCCTGGCGCCAGCATCCCCTCCCCGACGAGGATGTCCCAGAGCCCGACCATCATTCGCCGTTTGCGGGCGAACTCTCCCTCCAGAGTGGGAACCATCTTCTCCTCGGCGCGGGCCCAGGGAACATAGAGAGAGCGCGAACCGCGCTTGGCCAGCTCGAAGGGGAATGAGAGGTCGTGGCTTGCGGCTGGCGGCAGAGCGATGTAGGCGTCGGCTCGCACGGCGTAGATCGCGCCGTTGCCGGCGGTGACCCCGGCCAGCGCCGACTCCCTTTCCCGCACCCGCATCTCGTAGCGCCAGTAGGCGCCCTCCAGATTGCCGCCGCCAGCGCCGGTGAAGTTGACCTGGCCGCAGGCGTAGCCGACCGCGGGATCGGCGAAGGTCTCGACCAGGTGGCGGAGGGCATCCGGGGCCCAGGTGCTGTTTGCGTCGGAGAAGGCCAGGATCTCCCCCGAGGCGCGGGCGGCGGCGGCGTTCTGAGCGACGATCTTGCCGCCGCGGGGAAGGTCGAGGACGAGGTCTGCGCCCGCCGCGGCGGCCCGCTCGACGGTCGCGTCGGAGGAGCCGTCGGAGGCAACGATCACCTCCAGGCGCTGGCGCGGCCAATCGAGGGCGAGGGAGTTGGCAACCTTGGCGGCTATCACCTCCTCCTCCTCGTGGGCGGCGACGATCAGCGAGACGCGCGGCGGCTCCTCCCAGGCGCCCGGCCGCAGGGTCGGACGGCGGCGCATGGCGACCAGGGCTCGGAGCGCCAGCGGGTAGCCGGCGTGGGTGTAGACGATCGAGAAGGCGCAGAGCCAGAAGAGGATCGCGACGGCGATCACCGGCGGGCCTCCAGCAGCTCCTCATAGAGGGCCAGGGTGCGGCGGGCCGCCTGGTCCCAGGAATAGGTCTCCGCCGCCGCCCTGCGCGCCGCCTCGCCCAGCTCCTCCCGGGCGCTCCCGTCGGCGCTCAGCTCCTCCAGCGCCATCGCCAGCTCGGCCGGATCCTCAGCTGGGACGATCCGCGCCGCGCCGGCGGCGGCCAACTCGGGGAAGCCGCCGACCGCGCTCAGCAGGAGCGGCTTGGCGAAGGCCAGGGCGGTGTAGAGGACACCGGAGTGCTCGGCGTCTCGATAGGGGAGGACGACGAGGTCTGCCCGGCGGAAGATCGCCGGAATCTCGGCGTCGGCGACGAAACGGGTGATGAAGCGGACGCGGCCCGGGGCCGCATCGGCCAGGCGGCGTAGGGGCTCGAGATCCATGCGGGGGTTGCCGACGATCCAGAGCTCGGGCCCGTCGAGGCGGCGGAAGGCCTGGAGCAGGGTGTCCAGGCCCTTGTAGGGGCGCAGCAGACCGAAGAAGAGGATCACCGGCGCCTCGGCCCCCTCCAGCTCGGCGGGCAACGGCCGCTCCTGCGGTAGCCGAGCGAGATAATCGAAGGCCCCGTGGGGGATGACCCGGACCCGGGCGGGATCGAGCCCGACCTCGCCGCGCAGGCGCTCGGCGCCGTGCTCGGAATGGGCGATGACCGCGTCCATGCGGCCGAATAGGCGACGGGCGAGATCGAGCTGGAGGCGGCTGGGGCGCGGCGGCAGGATGTAGTGGGCGGTCATCAGGCGGGGGCGCCTGGGAGGCAAAAGAAGCGCGTCGAGGGCCGGGACCGTGAGCCACTGGTAGTGGACGACATCGGCCCCGGCGCGGCGGCGCAGGCGCAGCATGTCGGGGACGTGCTCGGCCGCCTTGACGGCGCGGCGGGCGGGAGCGCCGAGGCCGCGGGCGGCGGTGCGACGGTAGAAGAACTCCTCCGCCCGGTAGCCCTCGGCGGCGGGAACCTGGCCGTAGAGGAAACGGCTGGTCAGCAGCTCCACCTCCGCTCCATGGCGGGTCAACCCGGCCGCCAGAGCACGATCGTAGGGCGGCGTGAAGGCCGAGGGATCGACGAGCTGGACCCGCATCAGGCTTGGCCAGGCAGATCGGGGATGCGGGGGGCTGCGGGGCGCAGTGCCACCTGGCTCATCCAGATGTGGGGGTCTGGGGGCTCATGCGCCTACGATTATCGTGGCCAGCGTGGAGCCCACAATTTCCTACTGCGTCGTCAACACCGACGGTCGCGAGCTGCTGCTCGCCTGCCTTGAGGCGATCGAGCGCACCCATCCCGCCGGCGTCGAGCGAGAGGTGCTGGTGCTCGACAACGCTTCCCGTGACGGCTCCGCCGACGCGGTGCGGGCGCTCGAGGGCGAAATCCGGCTGATCGCGCTCGGGCGGCGAGCCGGCAAGGCGGAGAACGACTCGACCCTGCTGAAGAAAGCGCGGGGACGCTACTGCCTGCTGCTGAACGAGGATTCCGAGCTGCGCCCGCGAGCGGCGGCGGAGTTGATCAGGGCAATCGAGGCCGACCCCAGGGCGGCGGCGGCGGGGCCTCAGCTTCTCGACTCCGCCGGCAGGCCGGTTCCCTGTGCCTGGCGCTTCCCCGGGGTCGGCACAGCGCTGGCCGGCGCGGTCTTCCTGCACCGCCGATTCACGGTGCAGAGCAAGGGCACCGCGACCCACCGGGTCGATTGGGCACAGTCGAGCGCACTGCTGGTGCGGCGCGAGGCGGCGGCGGAGGTCGGCTTCCTCGACCCGTCCTTCTTTGTCTACTACGACGAGTGCGACCTCTGCAAGCGCCTTGAGGACGCTGGCTGGCACTCCCTCTTCGTCCCCGCCGCGGAGGCCGTGCACCAGGACCAGCTCTCGACCGACCTGGCCGCGGGCCTCCCCCGCATCGTCGAGTTCCACCGCAACCGCGACCTCTTCATGCGCAAGCACCACTCCGCGCCCGCCGCGCTTGCGGTGCGCTGCCTCACCGCCTGGGCCTACGCCCTGCGGGCCATGGCGGCGCTCCTGATTCCGGGCCAGCCCGCCCGCGTCTACTGGGCCCATGCCCGCCAGGCGCTCCTCCCCCATCGGGGGCGAGGATTAAGAGAGGGGGTCGATCAGGTCCAGGCGTCCTCGTCTCTGAGCTCTGCCTCATAGACCTCGGGGACGGTGCCCTCGACCGCGGTCGGCTCGTGGCGCAGGGCGCTGAGACGGCGCAGAGCCACGCCCGGGTGGCGAAGGCCGGCGAGCCAGCGACGCTCGGGCGGGGTGAAGAAGCCCGTCGCCAACAGCAACGCCGGGTAGGCGAGCCAGAGGATCGCGTTGCCGAGGAAGCCCGGGGCGCCGCTGGTCGGCAGGAGGACCGCTCCCAACCCGACCAGCCCGGCGGAGACGAGCACCACCCGGGCCAGGCGCCCCCATTCGTAGGGGACGGGGAAGAGACGCTGGGTGAACCCATACATCAGGGCCAAAACGACCAGGTAGGAGGCGACCAGGGCGAGCCCGGCGCCGACGATGCCCAGCGGCGGGACGAGGGCCAGGTTGAGGACGATGTTGACGATCAGGGCGGCGATTGTCGCCGGGAAGTTGAAGCCGGTGCGACCGGTCCTGCCGAGGATCACCACCAGCACCAGGTAGAGGGCGTAGAGGGTGACCGCCGTGGAGAGCAGGCCGATTGCCTTGTAGGAATCGAAGAAATGGGGGGCGGCGAGGAAGCGCACGATCCAGCGCGAGAGCAGCCACATGCCGGTGACGACGAAGGCGCATCCGGCGACGAACCAGGTGACGATCGCCGCATAGGCCCCGCGCGCCTCGTCGTCGTCGCGGATCGAATAGGCGAGCGGCGGCCAGGCGAGCTGGAAGCCGCGGACGATGACGTTGACTCCCTGGGCGAACTTGACGGCCAGCGAGTAGAGCCCCGCGGTCGGCAGGCCGGCGAGGCGGACGATGATCAGCCGATCGACGAAGTTGAGCAGGTAGAGGGAGAGCTCCGCCGGCATGGTCGGCAGGCCAAAGCGCATCAGCCGCCCCAGCAGCGGGGGCTCGATCCGAAGCGATAGGCGGCGCCAGTGGACGACGATCAGCACCAGCACGAAAGCCGCGCCACTGGCGTAGCTACCTAGCAGCAGGCCGCGCGCCCCCTCCCCCTCCCCGACCACCAGCACCACGGTCAGCCCGATGGTCACCACGACGTTGAGGATCGTGGTCAGGAAGAAGGCGCGGGCCCGCTCCTCCAGGCGAAACAGCGTCAGCAGGTATTCGAACATCGTCAGCGCCCAGAGGCCGCCGATCGAGATCCGGGCAAGTTCAGGCGAGGGATGGGCGAGCAGCGCTTCGGAGATCTGGCGGGCGAAGGGGAGCGCCAGCAGGGCCGTGGCGCTGGTCACCCAGAACAGCGCCGCAAAGGAGGTCGCGACGACCCGATCCGGCTCCTCGGAGTCACGGTAGTAGAAACGCAACAGGGCCTCGATCATGCCGAGACGAACGACGATGCTGGCCGAGACAACCGCGGCGAACATCAGCTCCGCGGCGCCGTAGTCGGCCAGGGTCAGGTGGCGGGTATAGAGCGGCAGCAGGGCGACCGCGATGAGCTTGGAGAGGACGCTCGCCGCGGTGTAGGCGGAGCCGGTCGTCGCCAGGCGACGGAGGTAGCCCGACATCACGCGGCTTCGCGCTTCGCTCGCTCCGCGCTCATCGGGCCGAGCCTACGATGCCGAGCGGACCCGGGCGCTCGCCGCAAGCGAGGCGCCCACTGCGAGGAGGACCCAGGTGATCGGGTCCTCGTAGAAGCCGGCGTAGGCCATGGTGTGGATGATCAGGGCGGTGAAGGCAGCGAGGATCGCCGCGCGGCCTATCGCCAGTTGGCGCAGCGCCGGTTTCGGGGGTGGGTGGGGAGCGCCGCCCTCGGGGGACTCCTCGATCCTCGCCTGGCCACCGTCGCCCAGGCTGGGGACCGATAGCTTGGCCAGCGAGGGACGCAGGCCTGTGGTCATGGTCCACAGGGCCGTGATCAGCAGGGCGGCGTAGAGCACCAGACCTATTGCGCCCTGCTCGGCGGCGATCGTCACCGGCTCGGTGTGGGAGACGGAGACCGGAACCCTGTGCTTCACGGCGTGATCTCGGTAGGCGGTGGAGAAGGAGCCCGAGCCATAGCCGTAGAGCGGGCGCTGCTCGAAGAGGCGGATGCCGCCGGAGACGAGATGGGCGCGGCCGCTGGTGTCGATGTTCAGCCGGTTGACGTTGATCTTTCCCCCCCCACCGACCAGCAGCACGACGAGAACCGCGCCGAGGGCGCCGAGGCCGACCACGGCCGCGGTCCACTTCAGGCTCCAGCGCAGTGCCGCCAGCACCGCCAGGCCCACCAGCAGGGCGGCGAAGCTCGATTGCGAAAAGGTCGGCGCCAGCCCAATCCAGAGCGCCGCGAGGAGCCCCGTTAGCAGCAGGAAACTCCGCCGCTCCCGCACCCAGAGCAGGGTCGCCATGGCCACGACGATGGCCAGGGCCAGGTAGCGGCCGTAGATATTGGGGTCCCAGAACACCGAGTTGACCCGGAAGTAGGTGTGGAATTCGTTTGAGCGGATCACCTGGTGGTTCCAGAACAGCCCCCTGGTCAGGTACTCGACCGAGCCCACGACGACGAACAGCACCGCCTCGATCGCGACGACCCACAGCACCCGGGTCAGCAGCTTCCGATCCCAGCTGAATTCGCTCAACAACCCGTAGGCCACGGCGAACGGCAGGTAGAAGAAACACACGTCCTGCAGCCCTTTGGAGAAGTCGGCCGAGTACATCACCTGCAGCCCGTAGAGGACGACGACTGCCGCCAGGATCCGTGGGAGCCAGGCCAGGTGCCCGCCGTTCGCCGGCCTTCGGCCGGGGACTCCCATCGGGTTGGGTGGGGGAGCGGAATCGTCGGCGAGCACCCGATCACCCCCACCACCGACGCGAGGAACTCTCGACCCCCGGGTCGCCGCCGCCACAACGCCCGCCGCGATCACCAGGTAGAGCGGGACCAGGAGGTTGGCCGTTTCACCGCCCGATTCGAGCGGGATGCGAAACGGGAGGGCGGCGATGACCGCCAGGGGTAAGGCCGCCGGCCAACGACGAAAAACCGCGGCGAGAGCCGCGGCGAGAGCCAGGCCAACGACCCCGAGGGCGATCAGCCGCGCGGGGTGCGCGCGCAGGTCGACGATGCGGTGGGAGTGCCACTGGTCACCGAGAATCAGGACCGGCACCAGGGCGATGGCAACCAGCATCGCGGCGGAGCGCAGCCGCCCCGGGGGGGCGAGGATCGCCGCCCCGGCAGCTGCCACGGCGAGCAGGACCCCCGCGGCGGAGAGGATGTGGCTCAAGCCGAGCCCTTCATCACCCGCGGGCAGGCGATCGTGGGCGCCAGTAGGCGGATCGTCCCGGGCGGGACGAGGATGCGTTCCTGGCCGAGCAGCCTGACCCGCAGCTTGTAGCGGCCGGCGGGGGCCAGGGCGCCGGCTCGATCGCGGCCGTCCCAGTAGAAGGTGTAGTAGTTGTAGCGAGGCAGGTAGCGGTCCCGGGCGAGGGTGAGGACGAGCGCTCCTCCGGGCCGGATCACCTGCACGGTCGCGTGATCGGTGGTGGTAATCCGGAATTCGATCCGCTCGCGGCGGGCTCCGCAGGACCCGCTCGGCTCGAAGGGGAGTCCGTGGACGCCGAATTTGACCTGATCGAGGAGCAGGGGGTCGCGCTTCAGCCGCTGGGACCAGGCGAAGGCCGCGACCGTGGAGAGGACCAGCAGCGCAAAGACCAGGCCGGCCGCGCTAGCCCGACGTGGAGGCATCGTTTTCGCCGACGATCACCGAGACGGGAGCCCCTTGGGAGACAGAGTCAACTTCGGAGGTCATCGCCTGCACCTTTCCGATCCCCAGCTCCCTGGACACGACCCGTGCTTCGGGAGCATGGCCGTTGCGGTACATGACGGTGCCCTGGGCGTAGCTGGAGTTGCTATTGGTGACCGTCCCCAGCTTGAAGCCCCTGTGCTGGATCTTTTCGCCGTAGCGCCCGGCGAGCCCCGGGACGGCGGTCCCGTTGAGCACCGCGACCTCGACTTCGCTCGGCTTCGTGCGGGCCGCGGCGCTCCCGCCGTGCTTGCCCGCCACGGCGCCGGCTTCGCCGGAGGCGTGCAGCGCGACGTAGGCGATGCCACCGCCGACCAGGAGCACAACGACGAAGACCGCCGCCAGGTAGCGGGGCTCGGCGATGCGCTCGCCCAGCTGTGAGAGCGACCGTCTGGTCCGCTCCGCTCGAGTCGTTTCCGGCAGGCCCGCCTCGCGGCGCTGGCGGCGCTCCTCGCGCAGTGCGATCGCCTCCTGTTCGGCGGTGCGCGCCTCCTCCAGTCGGCGCAGCTCCTCGGCGCGCACCGAGGCCGCGGCCGAGGTCGACTCCTTGCGCTCGGCGTCGCGCTCGGGGGCCGAACCGGCCCACTCGCGCAATCGGCGGATGTCGCGCCCCTGAGTGAAGGAGAGCAGGGCGAGCAGGGCGAGGCCGAAGAACGCGGCCAGGCCGGCGAAGGCGCCGATTTCCTTGATCACTTCCACGTGATGGCTGCGAGAGGCTACTCGTCGTAGACGAGCCTCGCCGCGTCGCCTCCGGGGGTGGTGATCATCTCCACAACCCGTTCAGCCAGATTGGCCTCGTCGCCGGCCAGCACCAGGTGCTCGAGCGAGTTCAGGGTCGACTCCACCCACTCCGCGTCCAGAGGCGCCTGGCGCACCGCCCGGCGTATCCGCTTCGATGCGGTTGGCTGCTCGCTCTCCCCCAGCCCGAAGAGTTGCTCCTGCAGCTTCTCGCCGGGGCGCGGCTTGGTGAACTCGACCGCGATGTCGCGTTCGGGCTCATACCCGGCGAGCCGGATCATGTTGTGCGCCAGATCGACGATCTTCACCGGCTCGCCCATGTCGAGGACGAAGACCTCGCCCTTACCGGCACCGATGTCACCGGCGCGGATCACGAGTTGGACCGCCTCGGGGATCGTCATGAAGTAGCGGGTCATCTCCCGGTGGGTGACCGTGACCGGCCCGCCGCGCTCGATCTGGCTGCGAAAGATCGGCACCACGCTGCCGGAGGAGGCGAGCACGTTGCCAAAACGAACACTTGCAAAGCGGGTGCCCGGGTGTTTGTAGCCGGCCGACTCGACGATCCACTCGGCCATCGCCTTCGAGGCGCCCATCACCGTCTGCGGGTTGACCGCCTTGTCGGTGGAGATCAGCACGAAGCGCTCGACCTTCGAGGCGGCCGCGGTCTCCGCCGTGACCCGTGTCGCGATCGCGTTGTTGCGGACAGCCTCCAGTGGGTTGGCCTCCATCAGCGGCACGTGCTTGTAGGCGGCGGCGTGGAAGACGACGGAGGGCTTGAAGCGCTGCATCGTCTCCAGCATCCGGTGCGCCTCCTTGCAGTCGGCCAGCACCGACTCGACGTTGGTGAAGTGGCGCTCCTCGACCATCTCGCGGTCGATCTCGAAGAGGTTGTCCTCGGCGTGGTCGAGCAGCACCAGCAGCCGCGGGCCAACCCGGGCAATCTGGCGGCAGAGCTCGGAGCCGATCGAGCCGCCCGCCCCCGTGACCAGGACGATCCGGTCGCGCAGGTAGGCGCCCACCCGGTCGAGTTCGAAGACGACCGGGTCGCGGCCGAGCACATCCTCGACCTGGACCTCGCGCAACTGCTTGTTCAGCTGCACCCCACCGCGCAGGAGCTCGAAAACGGTGGGCAGGGTGCGGACTCGGATTTCCCGCTCGCGGCAGGCGGCGACCACCTTGGCGCGCAGGGTCCCCGGCGCCGAGGGGATCGCGATCACAACCTCGTCGGGGTCGGTCTGATCGAGGATCTCGGTGATCCTCGCGGTCGAGCCGAGCACCCTCAACCCCAGCATCCGCATCCCCCGTTTGCGCGGATCGTCGTCGACGAAACCGATCGCGGTCGAGCCGAGGTTGGGGTTTAGCTGCAACTCGCGGACCACCATCTGGCCACCTGACCCGGCGCCGATGACCAGCACCTCATGCTTGGGAGGGCGCGAGCCGCGCGAGGGACGCTCGACGATAAGTCGCACGGCGAGGCGGGCGCCGGCGACCAGCAGCATGGTCAGGATCAGGTCCATCACAACCACCGAGCGCGGCAGGGTGTGCTTGAACGGCTGGACCACGGAGAAGAAGACGACGAGGATCACGGTGGCGAAGGCAACCGCGCGGAGGATCAGGAGGAAGTCGCGACCGCTGACGTAGCGCCACCACTTCTGGTAGAGGCCGAAGGCGCCGAAGATCGCCAGCTTGGTGACGACAACGATGCCCACCGCCTGGGCGAAGAGCAGCTGGTAGCGGGGCGGCAGCCCGTGCGGATCGTCGAGGAAGCGGAGCTGGAAGGCGAGGAGGAAGGCGAGCGCAACCAGGACAGCGTCGGCGGCGACCTGGAGGACCCGGTTGCGGTAGACGGGGTGGTTCAGCCGGCTCATGGCACAGTTTTGGGTTCCGCTCCCGGCGCAGTGGACCAGACCTGGGCGCTGGGCCGCTCCGCGCTGACTGGGAGAAGGGACGAGTTTAGAGGCTGAGGTCTTAGGATCACGGGCCTTCCCATGCCGAACGCCCTGCTCTTAGCCGACATCACCGGCCCGATCGTCGAATTCTGCGTCGAAACGGTCAAAAGCGCCGGCCTGGCAGGAGTGTTCCTGCTGATGGCGGCGGGAAGCGCCTGCATCCCGATCCCCAGCGAGGCGGTGATGCTTTTCGCCGGCTTCGATGTCTCCAACGGCAGCCAGACACTGATCGGGGTGACGGTGGCGGGGCTGGCGGGGAACATGGCCGGGTCCTGGCTCACCTATGCGATCGGCTACTACGGGCGGATCGACCTGCTGGAGCGCAACAAGCTGATCCACTTCAGCCCGGCGCGTCTGGACTGGGTCGATCGCTGGTTCAAACGCCACGGCGATGCAACCGTCTTTCTCGCCCGGCTGGTGCCGCTTGTCCGCGCCTTCATCTCACTGCCCGCCGGCGTGGCGAAAATGCCGTTCTGGCGCTTCACCTGGCTGACGGCCCTCGGCTCCCTGCCCTGGGTCATTGGCTTCGCGCTGATCGGTAGGGCGGTGGGCGACCACTGGGAACAATGGCGCCACCATCTCCAGGTCCTCGACTACCTGGTCGTGGTGGCGATCGTCTTGGCGATCGTCTATGCGATCGTCAAGCGGCGCCGGGGAGGCGGGCCCGGGGAGGGCAAGGCGTCCGAGCCCGCGGGCGCCGGTTGAGCGAAACCGTCGAGGGGCGGATTCCGGCGCGGCGCGGCGCGGCGCTGGGCCTGATCCAGGGGCCGGCCGAGCTGCTACCCGTTTCCAGTTCGGCCCACATCGTGCTGGTCCCCTGGCTGGCCGGTTGGGGCTGGGAGACAATCGACCCGGAGGTGCGCAAGAGCTTTGAGGTGGCGCTTCACGCCGGCGCAGCCGCGGCGCTGCTGATCGGCCAGCGACGGGTGATCGCCGAGGAGCTGCGGCTCTTTGACCTGCGGCGGGCGGTGGTGTTGGTGCTCTCCTTCGCCCCCGCCGCGACCGCCGGCTATACGCTCGAGCGGCCGATCGAGCGGCGGCTCGGCGGCCCGCGGGCGACCGCGGCCGGGCTGCTCGGCGGCGCCGTGGCGATGGCCGCCGCCGACCGGCGGCCACAGAACCGCGGCCGGGGCGAGGTCGAATGGCGCGATGGCCTGGCGCTGGGAGTGGCCCAGGCAGCAGCGCTGGCGCCAGGGGTCTCCCGCAATGGCGCCACGCTGACCGCCGCCCGCGGGCGGCGATTTTCGCGCGAGCAGGCCAACCTGCTCTCCCGCACCGTGGCCCTGCCGATCATCGTCGGCGCCACCGCTCTGAAGGGCGTCCGCCTGGGGCGCCGTGGCACCTCGCCGCAACTGCGCCGCTCGATGGCGATCGGGGTCGGCGCCTCGTTCGCCTCGACCCTCGCCTCCCAGCGCCTGATCCGCTTGGTAGAGCGCGACCGAGCCCTCTGGCCCTACGCCGCCTACCGAGTCGCCCTGGCGGCCGCGGTCCTTGCAAAGCTGCATCGATGCGCGCGCCAGTCGACGCGGTGATCTCCGGTGATTCGAGTCCCGGGGGTTTGGCGTGCTCGGCCGGGGGTGGCGATAGATGACGGACGCCTACGCCAAGGCCGGAGTCGACCAGACCGCGGCGGACTCCGCTGTCGCCGCGATCGTCGCGGCGCTGGGAGCGATCCGGCTCGACCGGCCCAGCCGCCAGGTGCCCCTGGCCGGACACTACGCGAGCGTGATCCGGCTCGACGAACGAACCGGGATCGCCCTCTCCACCGACGGGATCGGCACGAAGCTGCTGCTCGCCGAGCAGCTTGGCCGCTTCGACACGATCGGGATCGACTGCGTGGCGATGAACGTCAACGACGTGATCTGCGTCGGTGCCGAGCCGCTGGCGATGCTCGACTACATCGCGATCGAGCGCGCCGATGCCGAGTTGTGCGGACAGATCGGGATCGGTCTTGCCCGCGGTGCCGAGCTGGCCGGGATTGAGATCCCCGGCGGGGAGCTGGCCCAGCTCGGGGGGCTGGTGCACGGCTTTGACCTGGCCGGGGCCTGCTTTGGCACGGTCGAGCTCGAGGCGATCGTCGACGGCTCGGCCGTGCAGCGCGGCGACCCGGTGATCGGCCTGCCCTCCTCCGGACTCCACTCCAACGGCTACACGCTGGCCCGCGCGGCGCTGGAGGGGATCCCGCTCGAGGACGACCGACTGGGCCGGCCGCTCGGCGCGGTGCTGCTGGAGCCGACCGAGATCTACGTCCGCCCGGTGCTGGAGGTGCTGCGCTCGGCGGTCGAGGTCCGCGGCCTCGCCCACATCACCTCCGGCGGACTTGGCAATCTGAACCGCCTGGCCGCCGACGTCGGCTATGAGATCGACGACCCGCTTGCGGTCCCCGCGATCTTCGAGCTGATCCAGGAGCGCGGCGCGGTTGGAGACGAGGAGATGCGCGAGGTCTTCAACCTGGGCTGCGGCTTCTGCGTCGTCGTCGCGGCGGGGGGAGAGGACGCGGCGATCGACCTGCTGCGTCGCCACTACCCCGAGGCGAAGCGAATCGGCCGAGCGGTGTAGATGGAGGCTCGCTCCTCGAGATCGATGATCGGGACGGTGTTCTCCGGCCGCTACCGCCTGGAGGCGAAACTGGGCAGCGGCGGGATGTCGACCGTGTACCTGGCCCGGGACGAGACGCTCGACCGCGCGGTGGCGGTCAAGGTCATGCACCGGGAGATGTCCGAGCAGCCCGAGCAGCTCGAGCGCTTCCGCCAGGAGGCGCGGGCGGTGGCCAAGCTCTCCCACCCCAATGTCGTCTCGGTGATCGATGCGGGCGAGGACGGCGGCTACCCCTACATCGTCTTCGAGTACGTGCAGGGGGAGACGCTGAAGCAGCGAATCGCCCGCGTCGGGCCGCTGGACACGCAGGAGGCGATCGCCTACGCGATCGAGACCGCCCGCGGGCTCACCGTCGCGCACGCCCGCAACATGGTTCACCGCGACATCAAGCCGCAGAACATCCTGATCGACGCCGAGGGGCGGGCCAAGCTGACCGACTTCGGCATCTCTCGCCAGCTCGAGCAGGACGGGATGACCGCGACGGGGCGGGTGCTCGGCACGACCGACTACGTCGCCCCGGAGCAGGCGCTGGGCAAGGGCGCCGACCGACGCTCCGACATCTACTCCCTGGGGGTCGTCCTCTACGAGATGCTGGTCGGGCAGGTCCCCTTCCACGCCGACAGCCAGGTCGGGGTGGCGATGAAACACGTGAACGAGGAGCTGCCCGACGTGCAGCGCCGCCGGCCGGAGGTGTCGGCGGCCGCGGCTCTGGTGGTGGAGCGCGCAACGGCGAAGGACCCGGACGAGCGCTACCAGCAGATCGGGGAGCTGATCGATGACCTCTCCACCGCCCTGGAGGTGGAGGCGGCGCGGGCCGGGTCGACCACCGGCGAGGCGACCAGCGTTCTTGACACGCTGACGCCGCCGCGGCGGCGGCTCTCCAGCCGTGCCCGCTGGTCCTGGGCGACGATCGCCGCTGTGATCGGGGTCGGGGGAGCCGTGCTTGCAGCAACGCACTTCATCGGCAACGGGAGTTTCGGCGGGGGGGGTGCGAAGAGCGCCGGCAAGCCGATCCCGATCTCGTCCGCCACGGGCTACAACCCCGAGGGCACCGGCGAAGAAAATCCCGAAGCCGTCGGCTTCGTGATCGAAGGGGGACCGGCCGGGGCGCCTTGGAGCACTGAGCACTACGAATCCCCGACCTTCGCCGGGACGAAGACCGGGCCCAACACGGGCACCGGCCTCTATGTGTCGACCAGCGCACCGGCGACGCCATCGAAGATGGTGGTGCGCACGCCGACGCCCGGCTGGGACGCGCAGGTCTTCGCCACCGCGGGCGAACCGCCGGCCGGGATCAGTGACTGGGGGCAGCCGGTGGGAGAGGTGAACGGCGCGGCGAGCGTGCAGGAGATCGACCTCAAATTGCGCCACCCGGCACGCCACTTCCTGATCTGGCTGAAGAAGGCCGTGCTAGCCCCCGACCAGACCGGGGGCTACCTGGTCGAAATCAGCGACATCAAGCTGCTGAACTGAAGGCGGCTAGTACTCGTAGGCGCCGGCCCTAGCGTGGCGCTCGAGGGCAAGGGTAACCAGGCGGTCGCAGAGATCGGGGTAGGAAACTCCCGCCGCCTCGAGCAGCTTCGCGTAGACACTGGTCTCGGTGAAACCGGGCATCGTGTTTATCTCATTCACCAGGACCTCGCCGTCGGGCTGGGCGAAGAAGTCGCAGCGGGCGAGGCCGGAGCAGCCGGCCAGGACGAAGGCCTGCGCCGCCAGCTGACGCACCCGGGATGCCTGTCGGTCGGGAATCGGTGCCGGGACCGTCAGCTCCATTCCCCCCTCGCCGTACTTCGCCTCGAAGTCATACCACTCGGAGTCGGCGACGACCTCCCCCGGGGGCGAGATCTCGGGCCGGTCGTTGCCCAGCACCGAGCACTCGATCTCGCGGCCGGCGGCGGCGGCCTCGACGATGACCCGGGGGTCATGGCGGCGGGCGAGATCGACCGCGCCCTGGAGATCCTCCAGTCGCTCGACCCTGCTGATCCCGACGCTGGAGCCCAGACGCGAGGGCTTCACCCAGAGCGGCAGGCCCATCGCCGCGCAACGCTCGCGCCAGCCACCCTCGCCGACCTGGGCGAACTCGACCTGCGGCACCCCGCGCTGGGCGAAGAGGCGCTTCAGGGTCAGCTTGTCCATGCAGGTGGCCGAGGCGAGCACGTCGGAGCCCACGTAGGGGACGTCGAGCCACTCCAGCAGTCCCTGAACGCTGCCGTCCTCGCCGAAGGGCCCGTGCAGAGCGGGGAAGACGGCGCCGGCCCCCATCAACCCAGCGGCTGGAACCAGCTCGACCCCCTCGCCGGCGCAGCTCCAGCGCCCGTCGCGGGCGATCGTCACCGTTACCGGCTGGTGACCGGCGGCGAGGAGGCCGCGGGCCACCGACTCGCCCGAGCGCAGGGAGACGTCGTGCTCGGAGGAGCGCCCGCCGCAGAGCACGACGACCTTCATCCCCCACCTCGCCCTGTGGCCCTGGTTGCCTTCACGGTTTGCCCGGTTCGCCGGTTTCCGTCGGTTCGGCCGCCTTGCCCACCGCGACCGTCACTTCGGCTCCCTTTTCGACCTTCATCCCGGCCGAGGGGAACTGATCGATCACCTGGCCGACCTTCGATTCGTTTTCAGTTTCCTGTTCCTGCACCACCGGCTTCAGGCCCGCTTCGCGCAGCGTCGACACCGCTTCGGAGCGAAGCTCGCCGACAACGTTCGGCACCCTGACCTTCTGCTGTCCCTTGGAGACGACGATCGAGACGGAGGAGCCCGGTTCGACTTCCCCGCCGGCGCTCGGCGATTGACGGATCACCTGGCCGACGGGGGCGCTGCTCGTTTCTTCCGATACAGCGGCGATCAGCCCGCGTGAGCGGATCTGCTGCACCGCCACCGAGCGCTGGGTGCCGACCAACACCGGCACCTTGGCCAACTTCGGGCCGGTGGAGAGGGAGAGGACGACGTCCGAGCCCCGCGTCGCGGTGGTCCCCGAAGAGGGGGTGGAATGGATGACGACCCCCGGCGCGACGCTGCTCGAGTGGACGTCTTGCACCTGGATGCCGAATCCGGCCTTCTTCAACTTCGCTTCAGCCGCCGCCCGGGTAAGCCCCGCGGTCGGCGGGACCTTGGCCCTACCTGGGCCCGAGCTGACGGTCAGCGTCACCGCCGGCTTGGAGCAGGCAAAGCTGAGGAATGCGCAGTCGAGTGACGCCTTGTCCGCCGGCGGCGATGCCAGGGGGTCCTGCTCGAGGACTTCGTTCTTCGGCGCCGTGTTTTCCACCCGCCGCACTTCGCGGATCGGGAAGCCGTCCTGCTGGAGCAAGGAGATCGCGACGTTGACCTGGTTTCCGGTCACGTTGGGCACTGAGGTCATCGAGTCGCGGGTCAGCGCGAAGCCGACCAGGGCGCCGATCAGAACGGCGATCCCAGCCAGGATCCAGCGACGGCGGCGCTTCTTCCGCCGCTCCTCCTCCCCCTCCGCCTCGGCGGGCGTCGGAGTCGCGACGACGGGGGGCAGTGGCGCGAAGGCGGCGGTGCCCTTGCCCGCCTGGGCGGGATCCTCAAGCGCGGCGTCGAGGGCGGCGATGAAGGCGTCGGCGCTCTGGAAGCGCTGCCCGGGGTCCTTCTCCAGCGCCCTCATCACCACCGCGTCCAGGGCGGGGGAGACCCGCGGGTTGATCGAGCTGGGCCTCTGTGGCATTTGGTTGACTTGCTTCATCGCCACCGCGACGGCGCTTTCCCCCTCGAACGGGACACGGCGGGTGAGCGCCTCGTAGAGCATCACGCCGATCGAATAGAGGTCGGAGACCGCGGTTACCTCCATCCCCTGCGCCTGCTCGGGGGAGAGGTAATGCGGAGTCCCCATCACCGAGCCGGCCTGGGTGATCTCCGAGACTCCGGCCCGGGCGATTCCAAAGTCGGTGACGAGCGCCTTGCCCTCGGCGTCGACGATCACGTTCTGCGGCTTTAGGTCGCGGTGGACGATGCCGTGGCGGTGGGCGAAGCGCGCCGCCTCCAGCACCTGGCGGATCATCCCCACCGCCTGCTCGGGAGTGAGCCCGGCGTCGATCAGCTGCTTCAGGGTGCGCCCCTCGACGTAGCGCATCGCGATGTAGTAGGAGCCCTCGAACTCGCCGCGGTCATAGACGGCGACGACATTGGGGTGACCGAGGCCCGCGGCGGCTTCGGCCTCCCGGCGGAAGCGTTCGACGAACTCGCGGTCCTGGGAGAAGCGGTGGTGCAGGACCTTCAGCGCGACCCGGCGCTGAAGATGCGTGTCCTCGGCCAGCCAGACGTCCGCCATCCCTCCCGTGCCGAGCCGCTCCAGCACCCGGTAGCGGCCGTCGACGACGCTGCCCTGGCTCACCTCAGGCACGCTTCCCGCCCCCTTCTCTCATCTCGTCATTTCCCACTCAGGATCGTTTCCGCCACGCTACGAAAGATCGGCGCCGCCACGTCATTGCCGAACTGCGTCGTGCATTCGACCGTGGCGGCGATCGCGACCTTTGGCTTCTGGGCCGGGGCGAAGCCGATGAACCAACCCTGATTCTCCGCCGCCCCCCCGCCGCAGGTCGCGTTGCCGGGGGTTTCGGCGGTGCCGGTCTTGCCGGCGACGGCGACGCCCGGGATCGCGGCGTTTGTGCCCGTTCCTTCCCGCACGACTCCTTCCATCGCCGTGGTCAGCTCCGCCGCGGTCTTCTCACTCATCGGCCGGCTGTATTCGGCGGGCTTGAGGCGCTTGACGACGTGTCCGTCCGGTTCGACCACCCGGCTCCAGATCTGGGGCTTCATCAGCCTGCCGCGGTTGGCGACCGCCGCCGCGACCTCGGCCATCTGCAGCGGCGTCACCCCCAAGCGCTCCTGCCCGATCGCCACCCGCGCGAGGTCGATCCCTGCGCCCGGTCCGAGCAGGTTTTCTCCTTCGAAGATCCCGCTCTTTCCGACTTCGCTTGCGGAAAGGTCGATCGGCGGCGTCGCGTTGAAGCCGAAGCGGTCCATGTAGTTGAACAGCGTGCTCTCGCCGACCCTCTGACCGAGCTGACCGAACCAGGTGTTGACCGAATTCGTCAGCGCGGTGTCCAAGGAGATCGGCCCGAAGTTCTGGAGGTAGTCGTTTTGCAGCGGCTGGCCCTGGACTTCCAGCGACCCCGGCGCGTTGATCGTCGTTTCCGGGGTGATCGTGCCGCTGTTCAGCCCCGCCGCGGCGGTCACCACCTTGAAGGTCGAGCCGGGTGGGTAGGGGCTCTGGGTGGCGCGGTTCAGCAGCGGCGAGTCGGGGTTGGTGTCGAGCTGTTCGAGATGAGAGGGGACGCGGTTTGGGTCAAAGGGGGGGTTTGAGGCCATCGCCAGTACCCGCCCGCTGCGCGGTTGGATCGCCACCACCGCCCCGAAGCCCGCCGCCTGGAGGCCACCGAGCGCCGCCCGCTGCGCGGCGGGATCGAGATTGGTGACGACGTCGTCACCTTCCTGGTTGGCGCCGGTCAGCTGGTCGAGGATCGAGCCGAATTCGGAGCTTGTGCCGACCAGTTCTTCGTTGTGGGACTGCTCGAACTCGCTCTGCCCCTGCTCGATGAAGCTGTAGCCGATCGGGTGCCCGAACAGCGCCCCTTCGGGGTAGCGGCGAATGTAGCGCAGGTTCGAACCGTGGCCCAGGGCCACCGAGCGGGCGATCACGCTGCCGTCGGCGGCGAGGATCCTCCCCCGCTTGAGCTGCTGCTCCTGCAGCAGCGGCCGATTGTTCGCGCTGTTGTCCTTCAGCGCCTTGGCATCGAACACTGACCAGTAAGAGGTGAAGCCGATCAGCACGGCGAAGAGCAGGGAGAGGAGGGCAAACAACTGGACAATCTGGCGGTTCACCTGCCCTCCATCGCCAGAGCGGTCCGCCTCGCGGTGACCGCTTCCTCGCTGCGACTGCGGTCGGAAATCAGCAGCAGGAGCGCCAGCAGCACGAAGTTGGCGACGATCGAGCTGCCGCCGTAGCTGATGAAGGGCAGGGTGACGCCGGTGAGCGGGATCACCCTGCTCACCCCGCCGATGATTACGAAGGCCTGGATCGCGAAGACGGCGGTCAGCCCGGTGGCCAGCAGCTTGGAGAAGCCGTCGCTGGCCAGCAGGGCGATCTTGAATCCGCGCGCGGCGATCAGCAGGTAGAGGAGGATCACGCCGGTGGCGCCGAAGAGGCCGAGCTCGTCGACGATCAGGGAGTAGATCGTGTCCGTTTCGGCCGCCGGCAGCAGCGCCGTGTGAGGTTCGCCGGGGGCCGTGATCAACGCCTGGCCGAAGCCCCTGCCGAAGAGGCCGCCTTCGGCCTGGGCGAAGATCGACTGGAGGATCTGGTACCCGTTGCCCTGCGCTTCCTTGTACGGATTGAGCCAGATGTCCACCCGCGCCTCGACGTGGGGCACGGTCGAGGCGAAAAACCAGGCGCCGAACAGGAACATCACCATCCCGATCACGACGAAGGAGAACCGCCCGGTCGCCACGTACAACAGGGCGAGGAAGGCGGCAAAGAACATCAGCGAGCTGCCGAGGTCGCGGATGAAGACGAGCATGAACATCGAGGCCCCCCAGACGACGAGCATCGGGCCGAGGTGCTTCAGCGGCGGCAGCGTCACGCCCAGAACCCGCCGCGCGCCGACGATCAGCACCTCGCGGTGCTCGCGCAGGTAGCTGGCGAGGAAGATGACGATGCAGATCTTGGAGAACTCGGTCGGCTGGAACTGCAGCGGGCCGACCTTGACCCCCAGATAGGCGCCATTGACCTGCTGCCCTATTCCCGGCAGGCGCGGCGACAGGAGCAGGAGCAGGCCGACCGCGGCGATCGTGTACCGATAGCGCTCGAGCACGTCGTAGTCGCGCAGGAAGTGGATGGTCAGGGCGAAGAGAACGAGGCCGAAGACGAACCAGTTGGCCTGGTCGCGGGCGAGGGTGGCGTCGATCCGGTAGATCATCACCAGGCCGAAGGCGGTCAGCAGCGCGGCGAGCGGAAAGAGGTAGGGGTCGGCCTGGGGGAGGCGGATGCGCAGATAGATGTGGGTGGCGAGGCAGACCGCCAGGAAGTAGGCACCGTAGATCAGGCTGAGGCCGCCCATCCGGGCGTTCTCCTGGGCGAAGACCGCGGCGAAGCCGGCGGTGAGGAGCAGCGCGACCGGGACCAGGGCGACCAGCTCCCGGTTCCGCGCGGATCTCATGCGACCGCCGCCGCGCTGTGCTGCCGGGAGGGCGCGGGGCGGGTCAGGGGGAGCCCCGCCTTCTCGTTTGCGCAACCGCAGCGGGCCGATAGCCGCGGGTGGCCTGGATTTCCTCCAGCAGGGTGGCGGCCCCGGAGTGGGAGCGCAGGCTCTGTCCGAGGACTGCGGCTTTGCGGCGGGGCGGCAGCGAAGCGGTCTGGACCGGACTGGCGTAGCGCTCTTCGTAGAGGTCGACCCCGAAGGGGAGTTCGTAGGGGAGTCCCCGGTAGAGGGCGACGCGGCCACCCTGATCGGTGCCGAGGAACCAGATCTGGCGGTTGCCATACCAGGCGCCGAAGGCGAGGGCACCGAGGAGCACGAGCACGGCCACCACCTTGACCGTGGTCCGCAGACGGCGGCGCTTCGGTTTCGCTTCGAGCGCTTCGCGACGCTCCCTGGCCGCCGCCCCAGCCGCGCGGCGGCGCACCTCGGTGGCGGTCAGCCCGGCCTCGGCCGCTGAGGCGCCGACCAGGGTCGCGCCCTCCGGCGCACTCGCCGGAGCGGCCGATCCCTGCAGACGAAAGGCGAGGGCGGTGATGTTGTCGCGCCCTCCGGCCCGGTTGGCTTCATCGATCAGCGCTCGCGCGGCGGCGTCGAGAGAGGTGGCGCCGGCCAGGATACGGGCGATGTGCTCGTCGTCGAGCATCGTCGTCAGCCCGTCAGAGCAGAGCAGGAACACGTCGCCCGGCTGGGCGGGAACCGTCTGCACATCGACCTCCACCTCGGGCTCGGGGCCGAGCGCCCGGGTGATGATCGAGCGCTGCGGGTGGTCCTCCGCCTGGGCGTCGGTCAGCTGCCCCTTGCGACGCATCTCCTCAACCAGGGAGTGGTCGCGGGTCAGACGTTCGAGCCGACCGCCCCGCAGCCGGTAGGCGCGGCTGTCGCCGACGTGGCCGATGCCCACCTCCTCGCCATCGGCGTCGACGATCGCCGCGGTAATCGTCGTCCCCATCCCGGCCAGGGAGGGGTCGGCACGGGCGTGCTCATGGATCTCCCGGTTGGCGGCCTCGATCGTCTCCTTCAGCACCCGCTCCGGCGGGGCCGCGGGCAGCTCACGGTCGAAGGCCTCGGCGGCCGCCTTCGAGGCGACCTCGCCGGCCTGCGCACCCCCCATTCCGTCGGCGACAACGAAGACCGGCGGGCGGACGAAGAACGAGTCCTCGTTGGCGTTGCGCTGGCGCCCGGTGTCGCTGCGAGACGCCTGCTCGCTCACCCGAAGCATCGGTCCACCCTCTGCTGCAGACGGCGTCTAGGCATGCGCCTCGAAGCGGAACTCGGTGTCGCCGATCCGGACCACGTCGCCGTCGACCAACTCGGCCTCCCCCTTCAGGGTGGCGTCGTTTAGGAGGGTGCCGTTGGTCGAGTCCATGTCTTCGACTAGGTAGCTGCCGTCGCGGGAGAAGATCCTGGCGTGAACGCCCGAGGCGTAACGATCCTCGATCTGCACGTCGGATTCCTTGGAGCGGCCGATGGAGAGACCCCCGATCAGATCGAAGCGCTCGCCAGCCGCCAGGCCTCCGCCGCGCTCGGCCACCAACCAGGCCTCCACCCCCCGTGCCCTTTCCCCGCCGAAGGCCGGAGCCGAATGGAATCCGGTCGCGTCGGGGGCCGGCGTCACCGTCCGGCGCAGGTCCTTCATCGAGCTGCGGGCGATGAAGAGGACGAACAGGAACAGGACGGCCAGAAAGCCGAACTTGAGAGCCACGGATACAGGGTCGTAGGCCACGCGCTCCGAACACTACGGACAGCGCCCGCTACTGCTCGATGTCGAAAATGAAGGTCGTGGTTCCCAGGGTCACCTCGTCCCCTGGGCTGAGCCTGGTCGCGGGCACCCGCCGGCCGTTGACCTTGACCCCGTTGGTCGAGCCGAGGTCGACGATCTGCCAATCGCCGGTCTCGGAGCGGCGCAGTTCCGCGTGGCGCCGGGAGACGTTTGGGTCACCCAGCACGCACTCGGCGGACTTGGAGCGCCCGATAGTCGCCCGCGGGCCCTCGAGTACGTAGCGGCGATCGTCGAGCGAGACCACGGCGCGGGTGGAGACGAGCGGATCGACCGCCTCCTCGGGCCCCTTCGGCCGGTCTGGGCCGCGCTCGCGCACCGCCGAGTAGACCATCGTGTGACCCTCCTCGCCCTGGCTCGGACGCTCGCCCTCGTGGGCCGGCGGCTTGACCAACCGCGCTTGGATCCCGAACTCACCGAGGCGCAGCCGCTCGTCGGTGCTGAACTCGACCGCCGGGCGGGTCAGCAGGTCATATCCCCGCCGCCGCGCGTGCTCCAGCAGATACCCAGACAGCTCCTGCTCGAGCGAGCGCTCATACCCTTCCAGCTTGGAGCGGTCCTGCTTTGAGAGGTAGACGGTGTACTCGTTGGGCACATAGACACGCTCGATCGAGGCGGTCTTGTGCGCGTCCATTTCCTTGGCCAGTTTGCGGGCCAGTTCTACCGGCTGCACCTCGGAGCTGAAGGCGCGGCTGAAGATCCCCTCGACGAGGCCTTCGATGCGGGACTCGAGGTTGCGTAGGACGCTGATCGGATGGCTCCTTGGCGCGCGGCGGCGGCGACCCCGAGGCGGGGGTGCCAGCCGAAATCCTACGGCAGAGCGACCCCATGGCCGACGGCCAGCCAGGCCCCGATCAGGGCGGCCGCGGCGGCGACCCCGAGGCGCATTCCGACCGCGCGGGGCGCGTGTCGCGGATCCTCGGCGAGCCCGTCGAGCGAGCTCTCGATCGCCGTCCCCAGCTCCTCCAGCGGCGGCCGACTCGACGCTCGGGGGTTGAGGCAGGCGTCGATCGCCTCGGTCAGCTCGCGTGGCAGGTCGTGGCGCAGGCGGCGCAGGGGGCGGGTGCGAGTACCGATCGACCGTGCCGTCGCCGCCGGGGTGGAGTGGCGGTGCGGGTTCTCCCCGCTCCAGCACTCATAGAGGGTGAGGGCGAGCGAGTAGACATCGGCCTCGGGCCCGGCCGGGCGACCCTCGGCCTGCTCCGGTGACATGTAGGCGAGGGTGCCGACGACGTCGCCCGGAGCGGTCAGGGAAACGCCGTCGGCCAGCCGGGCGATGCCGAAGTCCATCAACTTGGCCCGCGGCTCCCCCTTGGTGACCTGGACATTCTGGGGCTTGATGTCGCGGTGGACGACGCCGCGAGAGTGGGCGTGGTCGAGCGCCTCGCAGAGGTCGACGCCGATCTCGCCGATCTCGCGGTCGCTCAGCTCTCCCTTCAGGGCGAGGCGGGCGAGGGTCGAACCATCGACCAGCTCGGTGACCAGCAGCGCGTTGCCGTCCTCTTCCCCCATCTCATAGAAGGTCACGATGCCGGGATGGTTGAGGCGCGCCGCGGCCTGCGCCTCGCGCAGCACCCGCTTGCTCAGGTTGGCGCCCCCCGACTCGATCGCCTTGACCGCGACGGGGCGCTCCAGGCGGCCGTCCCAGGCCTCATAGACGACACCGAACCCGCCGCTGCCGATGCGGCGCTCGATCAGGAAGCGGTTGAGCACCAGGGAGCCGACCAAAGCCCCCACACCTTCGACGCCCGGCAAAGCTCTCCTCTGGGATGCGAGCCAAAAACGCAAGCCTTTGCTGCGGCTCTTGGCGCCATTGCCGGGGGAGAGTTCATACTCTCCGGCCACCCACCGAGCCTGGAGAGGTGTCCTTGGAGCAATTGTCTGCACCCCGGCCGCAACGTCGCCAGCGGCCGTCCCGCCGTCCCGAACACCAGCAGATCATGCTGCGGCGCGGGCTGGCGCTGGTCGCGGCTCTGGTCGTCCTGGTCCTGGTCGTGCTCGGGGTCAAGGGCTGCCTGGATGCCAAGGCGCGCAGCGAACTGAGCGGCTACGCGAACAAGGTCAGCCAGATCGCCGAAGAGACCCAACAGACGAGCAAATCCTTCTTCGGCAGGCTGGCCAACCCGGGCAGCCTGAAGGTCACCGAGTTCGTCAACGAGGTCAACGCCGACCGCAGCGCGATGGACAACTACGTGACCCGGGTCGACAGCCTCAGCCCACCGGGAGGAATGGGCAGGGCCCAGAGCGCGCTGGAAATGGTCTATGAGCTGCGCGGCAGCGCGATGAACGAGATCGCCGAAAAGATGGGCATCGCGCTGGGCAACGTCGGCGCGGCCAGGGCCACCGCGCTGATCGCCAAACAGACGCAGGACCTGCTCGCCAGCGATGCCCTCTACGCGGCCGTGGTCCGACCGGAAATCGACAGCGTGCTGGAAACCAACGGGATCGAAGGTGCCAACGTGCCGAGAAGCGTCTTCCTGCTCGATGGGACCAAGTGGCTCGACCAGGCGAAGGTCAGCGCGGCGCTGGGCTCGGTCAACGGGTCGACCGCGACGGCGACACCGGGAATCCACGGACTGGGACTGGAAGGAGCCAGCATCAAGGGGACCGAACTCGCCGCCGGCTCCACCGCGACGATCGCCGCCGGGACCTCTCCCGAAGTCGAAGTCAAGGTTCAAAACCAGGGAGAATCGACTGAGAACGGGGTCATCGTCTCGGTCAAGGTGAACGGCGGCCACACCCTGCAGGGGACGATCAGCAGCATCGGGGTCCGCGAAACGCAGTCGGTGACGATCCCCCTGACCCCGGCTCCAAGGGGTCAGGTCAGCCTCGAAGTCGAAGCCCATCCGGTGCCCGGCGAGAAGGTCATCTCGAACAACAAAGCCAGCTACTCGGTCGACTTCGAATAGGCGGAGCGGGTGCGGATCGCCTATCTCGGGCCGGCGGGAACCTTCACCGAGGACGCCCTGCACCAGGCGCTCGGCGAGGAGGAGTTCGAGCCTCTGCGGACCGCGACCATCCACGAGGCGATCCTCGCCGTGGAGCGGGGCGAGGCCGACCGGGCATTGGTGCCGTTTGAGAATTCGATCGAGGGCGCGGTGCGCAGCACCCTCGACGCGCTGGCCTTCGACACCCGGGCGGTGACGATCGTCGGCGAGCACGACTTCGCGGTCCACGCCCATCTGATTGCGCGGGAGGGAGTCGAATTGGGGGCGATTGAGGCGGTGCTCTCCCATCCCCAACCGCTCGCCCAGTGCGCCCGCTTTCTGCGCGAGCGGCTCCCCGGGGTGGAAAGGCGCAGCGTCAGCAGCAGCGCGGCGGCGGTCCGCATGGTCGGCGAGTCCGAGCGTCCCTGGGCGGCGATTGGGGCACGCTCGGCGGCGGCGCTCTACGGCTGCACGGTCCTGCGCGAAGGGATCGAGGACGAGGCGGACAACGTGACCCGCTTCGTCTGGATCGCGCCGGAGGGAACCCGGGTCGCTGAGGGCATCGCCTGGAAGACCTCCCTCGTCTTCTCCGAGTTGGGAGAGGACCACCCCGGCGCCCTGGTCGAGGCCCTGCATGAGTTCTCCAGCCGCGGCGTCAACCTGAGTAGGATCGAGTCCCGGCCGCTGCGCCGGGGGCTGGGGCGCTACATGTTCTTCTGCGATCTGGATGGAAGCATCGACGCTGCGCCGGTCGCCGAGGCGATCGAGGCTCTCCGCGCCAAGGCGGAGTCGGTTCGGCTGCTCGGCTCCTACCCGACCGGTTGACCCCCCTACAATCGCCTGCACCATGGCACGGGTTCTGGTCCTGAATGCGACCTACGAGCCGATCAACGTCTGCACGTTGCGTCGCGCCGCCGTGCTGCTGCTGAAGGAAAAGGCCGAGCTGCTCGAGCATCAGGACGGAGCGCTGCACTCCGAGCACATGACGCTGGAGCGCCCCGACGTGATCCGTCTCATCAGCTACGTGCGGATCCCGCGCGAGGCCCATCGCCGCAAGATCACCCGGCGGGCGGTGCTGGCCAGGGACGCCTGGACCTGTCAGTACTGCGGCGCGAAGAAGAGCGGCCTCACCGTCGACCACGTGATACCCCGCAGCCGGGGCGGCAAATCGGTCTGGGAGAACATCGTCGCCGCCTGCGCCAGCTGCAACCGGCGCAAGGGCAACCGCCTGCCGCGGGAGATCCAGATGCACCCCAGGATCAGCCCCAAGGCGCCCGGCCCGACCGTCTTCATCCAGGTGGCGAGCCCATCCATTCCCCCCGCCTGGCAGCAGTACCTCCCGGCCGCCGCCTGAACCCATCCGCTCGGGGCAGGTCGGCGTCCTCGGGCGCCCGCGAGTACCTGCGCCCCGGGATCTGCCTGCTCAGGTGGCCTCGGGGGTCTGCGGCTGCGGCTCGGGGGTCTCACTGTCGGACTCCACGACCAGGGCGACGGCGCTGACCCGGTCGTCGTCCTTGATGTTCATCACTTTGACCCCCTGCGTGGCGCGGCCCATCTTGGAGATCCCGCCCACCGAGGTCCTTTGCACCATCCCGTTCTGGGAGATGAAAAGCAGCTCCTGATGTTCGCGGACGATCAGCGCCCCGGCGAGGCCGCCCTTTTTCTCGGTCAGCTTGGCGGTCAGGACTCCCTTCGTCCCGCGCCCCTTCACCGGGTACTCGGCGACCGGCGTGCGCTTGCCGTAACCGTTCTCGGTGACGACGAAGAGTTCGGTGTCATCGCGGGCGATGTCCATCGCCAGCACGCGGTTGTCCTTGCCCGAGACGTTCATCCCCTTGATCCCGCTGGTGTCTCGGCCCATCGACCGCACCAGCCCCTCGGAGAAGCGAGCCGCGTGGCCGGAGTGGGAGACCATCAGGATGTCGTCCTCACCCGAGGTCAGGCGCACCTGGACCAACTCATCGCCGTCTCGGACCTTGATCGCGATGATCCCGTCGGCGCGGATCGGGGTGTTGTAGGCGAGGAACTCGGTCTTCTTGATCAATCCGTCGGCGGTGGCGAAGACCAGGTAGCGCTCCTCTTTGAAATCGCGAGTCGGGATCACCGCCATCACCGTCTCGCCCTCGCGCAGCGGCAACAGGTTGCGCAGCGAGCTGCCTTTCGAGGTCCGCGATCCCTCCGGCAGCTCGTAGACCTTGAGCCGGTAAATCTTGCCGCGGTTGGTGAAGAAGAGGAGGAAGTCGTGGGTCGAGCAGATGCGCAGGTGGGCGATGTAGTCATCCTCTTTCAGGTTCATCCCCATCACGCCGATGCCGCCGCGATGCTGCTGGCGGTAGGTCGCCAGCGGCAGCCGCTTGACATAGCCCGATGCGGTGAGGGAGATCACCATCTGCTGGTCGGCGATCATGTCCTCGATCCCCACGTCGCCCTCGAAGTGGGCCAGCTCGGTGCGGCGCTCGTCGCCGTAGGACTCGACTATTTCGGCCAGCTCGTCCTTGACCAGCCCCATCACCCTTTCCTCGTCGCCGAGAATCGCCCGCAGCTCGCCGATCCGCTCCATCAGCTCGGCGTGCTCGGAGCGGACCTTGTCGGCCTCCAGCGCGGTCAGGCGCTGCAGGCGCATGTCGAGGATCGCCTGCGCCTGCTCATGCGTGAGGTCGAATTTGTCCATCAGCCCGGCGCGGGCGACGTCGGGATCGCTCGAGGCGCGGATCAATTTGATCACCGCATCGAGGTTGTCGAGGGCAACCAGCAGGCCCTCCAGAATGTGGGCCCGAGCCTCGGCCCGGCGCAGTTCGTACTGGGTCCGGCGGGTGACCACGTTGCGCTGGTGCTCGACGTAGTGATGGATCATCTCGCGCAGGCTCAGGGTGCGCGGCACGCCGTCGACCAGGGCCACCATGTTGGCGCCGAAGGTCGACTGCATCGCGGTTTTCTTGTAGAGGTTGTTGAGTACGACTTTGGCCGGCGGGCCGCCCCGCTTGAGCTCGATCACCAATCTCATCCCCGAGCGGTCGGTCTCGTCGCGCAGGTCGGAGATGCCCTCCAGCTTCTTGTCGCGGACGAGGTCGGCGATCTTCGTGATCAGGCCGCCTTCGCCGCCCTTCTTCACCATGAACGGCAGCTCGGTGACGACGATCGCCTCCTTGCCACCCTTCAGCGGCTCGACGTGGGCCCGGGCGCGGACCCGGATGCTGCCCCGCCCCGAGGCGTAGGCGTCGCGGATCCCCTCCCTGCTCATGATCCCCCCGCCGGGGAAGTCCGGGCCCTTGACGTGCTGCATCAGCCCGTCAAGGTCGATCGTCGGATCGTCGATGTAGGCGACAACCGCGGCGGCGACCTCGCGCAGGTTGTGAGGTGGGATGTTGGTCGCCATCCCCACCGCGATCCCGGAGCTGCCGTTGACCAGCAGGTTGGGGAAGCGGGCGGGAAGGACCAGCGGTTCCCGCGCTTCTTCGTCGTAGTTGGGACCGAAGTCAACGGTGTCGGCGTCGATGTCGCGCAGGAGCTCGGTGGCCAGCCGTCCGAGCCGCGCCTCGGTGTATCTCATCGCCGCGGCCGGGTCGTCGTCGATCGAGCCGAAGTTGCCCTGGCCGTCGATCAGCAGGTAGCGCAGGGAGAAGTCCTGCGCCATCCGCACCAGGGTGTCGTAGATCGCCGAGTCCCCGTGGGGGTGGTAGGTGCCCATCACCTCACCGACGACGAATGCGCACTTGCGATACGGCCGGTTGGGCTGAAGGCCGACGTCGTGCATCGCATAGAGCACCCGGCGGTGCACCGGCTTGAGCCCGTCGCGCACGTCTGGCAGCGCCCGCCCGACGATCACGCTCATCGCGTAGTCGAGGTAGGAGGAGCGCATCTCCTTCTCCAGCTCACGCTCCTCGATCCTCCCGGTCAGCGCTTCGAGCGCCATCAGCTC
Source organism: Solirubrobacterales bacterium (assembly GCA_035534175.1). Lineage (GTDB taxonomy): Bacteria > Actinomycetota > Thermoleophilia > Solirubrobacterales > 70-9 > DATLSM01. The sequence continues at coordinate 35,004 of DATLSM010000014.1, forward strand.
GCTCTCCCCTCACCGCGGCCGAGGTCAAAACCAAGCGGGTCGCGGGTCGCGGGGAGGGGCGGCGAGCACCTCGGCCTGTGACCCGGCGGGGCCGACCGAGGACCCCGAGATCCGCCGGCTTGGGGCCTGTGTTCAGACATCGAGGAACCTGACCTCCTTGGCGTGGGACTCGATGAAGTTGCGACGCGGCTCGACCTGGTCGCCCATCAGCATGGAGAAGATCTGATCGGCCGCGGTCGCGTCTTCCAGCGTCACCCGCGCCAGGGTGCGACTGGCGGGGTCCATCGTCGTCTCTCGCAGCTGTTCGGCGTTCATCTCGCCGAGGCCCTTGAATCGGGTCAGCCGCACCCCGCGCCGGGCGAGCTCGAGGACCGCCCCTCTCAGAGCCTGGAAGGAGAGGGCGACGGTGCGGCGATCATCGAAGGAGACCTCAAAGGGCGGGCGGCCGACCTGTTTGAGCAAAGCCTCGTGCACCTCGACGAACCGGCGGTAGTCGTGGTGTGAGAAGAGCTGCGCCGGGAAACGATGGGTCCTCGCCAGGCCGCTCTTGCGTTCGATCGCCTTGACCACCAGCAGGTCCTCTGTGCTCTCCAGCACCTCGGTATCGAAGGGGGCCTGGGCCGGGGCCTTCTGCCGCAGAAGTTTGGTCGCCGCGGCGACCGACGCGACTCCCTCATCGAGCAGCGCCGACTCCTCGAGAAAACGCACCGGCTCATGGCCGAACTCGGCCTGCAGCGAGGAACTCCAGCCCTCGTACTCTTTCGCCCGTCGCACGTAGGCCTGCCACCGGGCGGCGGTCAGTCTGGTCTTCCTGCCGCCGCCATCGGTCAGCTCGAACTGCTCGAGTTTGTCGCGCAACAGCAGCTCCTCGAGTTCGGACTCGCGCTCGAGATAGGTCTCCTGGTTGCCCTGTTTCACCCGGTAGAGCGGGGGTTTGGCGATGTAGACGTAGCCGGCGTCGATCAGCTCCGGCATCTGCCGGTAGAGGAAGGTGAGGACCAGGGTGCGGATGTGGGCGCCGTCGACGTCGGCGTCGGTCGCCATCACGATCTTGTGGTAGCGGGCGTCCTCCAGCGTGAACTCGTCGTGGACGCCGGTTCCAATCGCCGTGATCAGCGCCTGGATCTCGTTGTTGGCCAGGACTTTGTCGATGCGGCTCTTCTCGACGTTGATGATCTTGCCTCGCAGCGGCAGCACCGCCTGGGTATTGCGGTCGCGAGCCTGCTTGGCCGAGCCGCCGGCCGAATCTCCCTCGACGACGAAGATCTCGGCCAGGCTGGGGTCCTTGACCGTGCAATCGGCGAGCTTGCCGGGCAGGGTCGAGTTCTCCAGCGCCGACTTGCGCCGGGTCAGGTCGCGGGCCTTTCGCGCCGCGTCGCGCGCGCGAGAGGCGTCGATCGCCTTGCTGATGACCCTGCGCGCGTCGCCCGGGTTCTCCTCGAAGAACTCGCCCAGCTTGCGGTTCACCGTCTCCTCGACCAGGCCTTTGATCGGCGGGTTGCCGAGTTTGGTCTTCGTCTGGCCCTCGAACTGAGGGTCATGCAGCTTGACCGAGATCACCGCGGTCAGCCCCTCGCGAACGTCCTCCCCGGCGAGGTTGTCGTCTTTCTCCTTCAGCAGCCCTTTGCCCCGCGCGTAGGCGTTCAGCGTCCTGGTCAAAGCGGCGCGGAAGCCGGAGAGGTGGGTGCCGCCCTCATGGGTGTTGATGTTGTTGGCGAAGCTGAAGATCGACTCCTGGTAGGAGGTGTTCCACTGCATCGCCACTTCGACTTCCCCCTCCTCCTCGGAGCTCTGGAAGAAGATCACCCGGCGGTGGAGCTCGTCCCGGTTCTCATTCAGGTAGCGCACGAAGTCCTCGATGCCGCCCTCGTATTGGAAGGTGACGCTGTTGGTCGCCCCTCGCTCGTCGATCAGCTCGATCTTCAGGCCACGGGTGAGAAACGCGGTCTCCCGCAGGCGCTCGACCAGAGTCTCGAAGTCGAACTCAATCTCTTCGAAGATCTCCAGGTCGGGGAGGAAGGTGATCTTGGTGCCGTGGTCCATGGTCGCCGCACCCTGGGCCAGCTGGGTCAGCGGCCCGCCCCGCTCGTAGTCCTGGGACCAGACATATCCCTCGCGGCTGATCTCCAGGTGAAGCCGCTCGGAGAGGGCGTTGACGACCGAGACCCCGACGCCGTGCAGGCCACCGGAGACCTTGTAGCCGCCGCCGTCGCCGAACTTGCCGCCGGCGTGCAGAACGGTGAGCACCACCTCGGCCGCGGGCCGCTGCTCCTTCTCCATCGTCCCCACCGGAATGCCGCGGCCGTTGTCCTCCACCGTACAGCTGTTGTCGGGGTGGAGGAAAACGCGGACGCTGTCGCAGTGCCCGGCCAGCGCCTCGTCGACGGAGTTGTCCACCACCTCATAGACCAGGTGGTGGAGCCCGCGCGGGCCGGTCGAGCCGATATACATGCCCGGCCGCTTGCGAACCGCCTCCAGCCCCTCGAGGACGGTGATGTCCTTGGCCCCGTAGGAGTCGGTCGATTTGTCGGCGTTGGTCATCTTCTCAGGCAATTAGTCCCTTCCGGTGATCAGAGAAAACCCCGACCGCCTGGAGACCTGCTCCACCCGGTCGGGGCGCAAACACGAGTTGACATAAGGATACCAGCCCGGGACTCCGGAAGGGCTGTGTTGAAAGATAAAAAGTCCTGCAAATCATGGAAAGCGTGGGACTGAGGTCAGGCGCCGCCGACGCGGAAGCGCAAAGCCTCCGGCGCCATCTCTCCCAGCTGGTCTCGAAGGCGCTGCAAGAGCCTTTCCTGGATCAGATCGAGCTCCTGCGCCCAGACCGAGTCAGCGCACTCGATGGTCACCGTTCCGGCCCGCTCGGCGACCGGTCTCGCCCGCGCCGCGAGCTGCTCGCCGACCGCCCTGTCCCAGGCTGACTGGACCGCCGCGAGCCGTGTCTTTGGCGCCGCTCGTTCGCGCGCGATCCGCAGGGCCTCGGCGGCTGGCCGGGGGCTCGAGCGCCGGGTCACGCGGCCAGGGCCTCGGCGGAGGCGGGCGGGGGCATCCGCACCACCTTGGCCATCGCCGCGCTGGGGACCGACTCCTCGTCGGCGGCCGTGATCAGCGCCTGGCCACCCAGCTCGAGTCGCTCGACCAGGCGCTGGCGTCGACTCGGGTCAAGCTCGCTCATAACGTCATCGAGAAGCAGCAGGGGCGTCACCCGGCGGGTATCAAGCAGCGCGTCGCGCTCGGCGAAGAGCAGGGAGAGGAGGGCAACCCGCTGCTGGCCCTGGGAGCCGTAGCGCCGCAGCGAGCGGCCCGAGGTGGAGAGCTTCAGCTCGTCGAGGTGTGGGCCCCAGGAGCTGCGGCCCAGCCGCAGCTCCTGCTCGCGTCGCTGCGCCAACCCCTCGCGTATCTCCGCCGCGGTCCCGCTCGCCCTGGGGACGTACTCGATGGTCGCTGGCCCCTCCAGTCCCAGGTCGTCCGCCGTCTGTGCGAAGGACCGGGCGAGCGCCCCGACGGCCTCCTCCCGAGCCGAGATCAACGGCTCGGCCGCCTCGGCCAGCGCCGCGTCCCAGATGCCCAGATCGCCGCTCGCCGCTCGGCCACCGGCCAATCGGGCCAGCAGCGCGTTGCGCTGCGCCAGCACCTGGCCATAGCGCTTGCGCAGTTCCGCCCGCGCTGGCCAGCGAGCGGCGAGGAAGCCGTCCAGGTGGGCGCGGCGCTCCGAGGGCGGGCCCTTGATCAGGCTGAGGCGGTCGGGGGAAAAGACGGCGACGGGCGGTCGGGCGCGGCTCAGGCTGGCCGGGCTGGCCGGGCTGCCGTCGAGCAGATGGCGGCGCCCCTCCGTCCTGCTCACCGAGGCGAGCAGAACTCGTTCGATCTGATCAACATCGCGGATCGCGACCTCGGCCCGCGCCAGCGAGCCGCCGAAGGGGATCAGATCGCGCCGGTCAGCGGTGCGAAAGGAACGCCCGGTGAGGCCGAAATAGAGCGCCTCGATGAGGTTGGTCTTGCCCGCGCCGTTGGGCCCGACCAGGCAAACGATTCCCGCGCTCAGCTCGACCCGCACCCCGTCGAGGCTCCGCAGCGGCCGCGCTTCGACGGCGGTGACGAGCACCCCATCCGCCTCACGCGTTGAGGCGGATGGGCATCACCAGATAGCGGAAGTCATCGTTGTCGACCGGTTGCAGCAGACCCGGGCGAAGCGGTGAGATCAGGCGCAGCACGACCTCCTCCCCGACGACGCTCTCGATGCCTTCCTTCAGGAACTCGGGGTTGAACCCGATCTCCAGCGGCTCCCCCTCAAAGGCCGCCGGCATCGTCTCCTCGGCATCGCCCACGTCTGGAGTCTCCGCGCTGACCGTCAGCTTGCCCGGCTCGAATGACAGCTGCAGCGGGGTGTTGCGCTGGGCGAGTTGGCTGACCCGGCGGGTGACCTCGAGGAACTCGGAGCGGAGCAGCCGCACGTCATGCTCGTAGGACTCCGGCAGGAGCTGGCGAAAGTTGGGGAACTGCCCGTCGAGCAGCCTGGTGTTGAGGACAATCGTCCCCGTCGTGAAGATCGCTTGGTTGGGAAGCAGGCTGACCGAGACCCGATCCGCCTCCTCGGCGGCCAGGATCCTGCTCAGCTCGCGCAGGGCGCGGGCCGGAACGTTGGCCTCCATATCTCCTCCGATCCCGCTCTCCAGCTCGGTCCGCTTCACCGCCAGGCGATAGGAGTCGGTGGCGACCATCGTGATCTCCTTGTCCGCAGCGCTGACCAGGATGCCGGTCAGCACCGGGCGCATGTCATCACGCGAGGCGGCGGCGGCCACCAGCTCGATCGAGGAGGCCAGAGCGGGGGCGGGAATGGACAGCGACTCGGGCCCCGGCTCGGGGAACTTGGGAAAGTCCTCGGCCGGCAGCACCCGGAGGTGAAAGCTCGAGCTGCCGCTGCGGATCTCCACGTCGCGCTCGGCCTGGCGCGACTCGATCTCCACGCTTGAGTCGGTGAGGGAGCGGGAGACTTCGGCTAAAAGACGGCCCGGCAACAGGACCGAGCCCTCAGCTGAGACCTCGGCCCGAAAGCTCGTTCGCAGCCCCATCTCAAGGTCGGTGGCGGCGAGGTTCGCGCCCTCTGCGCCGGCGGAGATCAGAATCCCCGAGAGCGCTTGGGTCGCGGCGCGGTTGGAGACCGCTCGTGAGACGACGGCGAGCTTGGAGACGAGTTCTTCTCGTTCGGCGCGGAGCTTCAATTGGTTGCTGCCTTCTTGAGTTGGAGTAGTGGTTGTGGAGACCGCCGTGGCCGCGGTGGATTTGGCCTCGGAATGGGGTTTGCAGGTTGTGGGTTTGTCTGTGGAGCGCTCCGATTCTTGCAGCGACGTCGGCGGTCAGGCTCCACCATCTGCCGGCCTGTGGATTGCGGTCCGCAGTCCGGCGACACGCTCGGCAAGGGTCTGGTCCTCGGCTACGCCGGCCTCGATTCGGCGAACCGAGTTGAGGATGGTCGAGTGGTCCCGGCCTCCGTAGAGCCGGCCGATCTGTGGCAGGGAGAGGTCGGTCAGCTCGCGGGTCAGGTAGATCGCCACCTGCCGTGCTCGGACCGGGGTGGCCGCCCGGGTTGAGCCGACGAGCTCCGCCCGGGAGATGCCGAAGTCGGCTGCCACCCGCTGCTGGATTCGCTCCACCGGTGCGGGCCCCTTGGACCGCGCCGCCAGCGGGATCACCTCGGCGATCAGCTCCGAGCTGAGCGGCCTGGCCGTCAGTGAGGCGTGGGCGATCACCCGGGTCAGCGCCCCGTGCAGCTGCCGCACATTGGCGTCGATTCGCCGCGCAAGCTCTTCCAGGGCCCCGTGGTCGGCGATCTCAACACCCGCCTCTCGCACCAGGCGGCGCAGGACCGTGAGGCGGGTTGCCTGGTTCGGCGGCTCGACCTCCACGGTCAATCCCCACTCGAAGCGATCGCGAAGGCGAGCGGCGAGGTCCGACAGCTCGCTGGGAATGCGGTCGGCGGAGAGCACGAGCTGGCTGCCGGCCTCATAGAGCGCGTTGAAGGTATGGAAGAACTCCTCCTCGGTGTGCTGCTTGCCCTCGAGGAACTGCACGTCGTCGATCAGCAGCACGTCGATGTCGCGGTAACCGCTCTTGAACCCCTCCGCGCCGGTCGAGCGCAACGCGCCAACGAACTCGTTGGTGAACGACTCGGCGGTCGTGTAGCGGACCATGAGGCCCGGCGCGTTGGCCGCCAGGTAGTTGGCGATCGCGACGAGCAGATGGGTCTTCCCCAGCCCCGGCGGCCCGTGAAGGAAGAGGGGGTTGTAGGCCTCGGAGGGCGCCTCGGCGACCGCCAGCGCCGCGGCGTGGGCCAGCCGGTTTCCGGCCCCAATCACGAAGCGCCCGAAGGTGTAGCTGGGGTTGAGCTCGATATCGCGGGCCGCGCATCCCTCTTTCTCCACGATTCGGGCGGCGATGAAGGCGATGTCGCAAAGCGACGTCCCGGCGGCGGCCAGCGCTTCGCGGATCAGCGAGGCGTAGCGACGCTCCACCCAGGTCCGAATCCCCTCCGGAGCGGTGAGGTAGAGGGTGCTTCCCTGGGTGCCCGCGGTTTGCACGGGCTCCAGCCAGAGCCTGTAGGTCGAGTCTGGAACGGAGGCTCGCAGCCGCGCCTGGACTTCTCGCCAGAGGGCGTCGAGCTCGCGTAGGTCGGGGTCACCGGGCACCGGTGGCCGACCATAGCGTCGGCGCGCCAGGCCAGAGGGGGGGCTTCCGCAAATCCCGGCCGAATTTGGCCGGCTGGGCCGGCGGCGGAATCGGTTTGCGACGGTCGAGGTTCTGCATCCGCCAAACCCCCGATCGAGGCGGCCGCCGGGCTCGCCTCTTGCGGATGGGTGCCTATACTGCGGCCCGGATGAAGCGGACCTACCAGCCGAAGAAGCGAAAGCGGGCAAAGACGCACGGGTTCCGGGCGCGGATGAGTACCCGCGGTGGTCGCGCGATCCTCAACCGACGCCGGCGCAAAGGGCGGAAGCGCCTCACTCCCTAGATGGCGGCACAGCGGCGACGCCGCCTCTCCCGCAGCGGCGAGTTCGACCGCGTCTATCGCGACGGCTCATCCCATGCGACCCGCTACCTCGTGCTCTACCGGTTCCCTCGCCGCGACGACGACGAGCGAGCGGTGAGGCTCGGCGTGTCCGCGAGCCGCAAGATCGGGGGAGCTGTGGAGCGCAATCGGGTCAAGCGAGCTCTGCGCGAGGCGTTCTGGGGCCTTTCTGAGCGTCTCCCCCCGGCGCACGACTTCGTCCTCGTCGCCCGCACCGAAATCGGCGGGCTGATTGAGCGCGAGGGCACGCAGGGCGTTCGCGAGAGCATCGAAGAGGCGCTGCAAGCCGCGGCGGGTGGGCGTTCCACGTGAAACGCGTCGCCCAGGCTCTGATCCGCGCCTACGGTCGCTGGATCTCCTCGGCCAGGCCACGCCGATGCCGGTACGAGCCGACCTGCTCGGCTTACGCCCTGGAGGCGATCGAGCGCTTCGGGACCCCACGCGGCCTCCTCCTCGCCGCCTGGCGCCTGGCGCGCTGCAATCCGCTCAGCCACGGGGGGTTTGACCCAGTTCCCGCCCGCTTCACTCTCCGGGTCGGCCCGGTCGAGCCGGAGAAGTACCACGGGGAGGCTCGGGTCTGATGCTGGCGGCGATCCAACTCGCCCCCCAGTTCCTGGTCGAAATCGTCAACAGCGTCCTGCAGTTCTTCCACGACAACGCCGGGTTGAGCTGGGGTGGAGCGATCATCGCGCTCACCGTCTGCACCCGGGCGGTGCTCATCCCCCTGACCTACAGACAGCTGAAAAGCATGCGCGCGCTGCAGGCCCTCCAACCGCAGCTCAAAGAAATCCAGGCGAAATTCAAAAACGACAAGCAGCGCATGCAGCAAGAGATGATGAATTTCTACAAAGTGAACAAAGTCAACCCCTTCGCCTCCTGTATCCCCCTCGTGGCGCAGTTACCGGTTTTTTTCACCCTCTATCAGGTTCTGCGCACCGAGCTGCCGGCGGACATCGGCTGTAAGGCAGGGGAATGCGGCAGCGAAGCCTCCTTCCTCTTCATCCCCGACCTGACGGCCAAGGCGACCGGCGTGGTGCTGGTGGTGTTGATAGTTCTCTACGTCAGCACGCAGCTGGTGTCCGGCCTGATGATGTCGGTTACCGCCGACAAAAGCCAGCGGATGATGATCTTCGCGCTACCGCTGATCTTCGTCTTCTTCATCATCAAACTCCCGGCCGGCCTGATCCTCTACTGGATTACGACCAATATTTGGACCATCGGCCAGCAGTACACGATCCAGAAGATCATCCCCGCCCCGCCGGTGCCCACGGCGGCGGAGATCGCGGCCGCGAAACCTCCGCCCCCTCCACCGAAAAAAAAGAAGAAGAGGCGGTAGGTGCTGTGAGCGCAAACGATTGGCCACAGGAGCCCGCTGAGCGGGTCAGAGAGCTGGTTGAGGGGGTTCTCGATGAGCTCGATCTCGACGGTGAGGTCGAGGTCAGCGAGGAGGAGGAGCGGATCGCGGCGGTAGTCGTCGGAGATGACGACTACGGGCTGCTGATCGGCAAACGGGGGCAGACGATCGACGCGCTTCAGTTGCTCTGCTATCAGGCCGCCTTCCGCGGAATTCGAGAGCGCAAAAGAGTGGTCGTGGACGCCGCGGGCTACCGCGAGCGGCGGCGGGAGGCGCTGGTCACCCGCGCTGACCGGGCCGCCGAACAGGCCCTCAGCGCCAACGGCTCGGTGGAGATGGACCCGATGAGCGCGCAGGAACGCCGCGTCGTCCACGAGCACCTCAAAGAGCGCTCCGGCATCGAGACCTTCAGCGAAGGCGACGAGCCGCAGCGGCGGGTCGTCGTGGCTCCGCTTGTGTCTGAGTGAGGGAGCGTCACGGTAGGGATTCCACCCGGCTCTATTCGAGTTAGGTCGGTGGTTGGAGAACTATGTCCGGCGGCGAAAAAGCACGAGACGATCGATCCCCAGCGGGACCCTGCCTCAGCCCAGCCCAGCGGCAGACGTTCGAGCTGATACTCAGGCTGCTGGCGCGGGAGAGAGCTTCGGTCAGCTCGGTGACCGATGACCGGGCCTGGAAGGTCCATGTAGCCGACAGCCTCACCGGCCTCGAGTTCACCCAGCTTCGCGATGCAGCCAGAATTGCTGACGTTGGCTCTGGGGCTGGGTTCCCGGGCCTGATCCTGGCCGTTGCCCTGCCTCAAGGCCGGGTCGACCTGATCGAGGCCGTCGGCCGCAAGTGCGAGTTCATTCAAGGCGCGGTTGATGCTGGGGCGATCTCCAACGCCCGGGTGATCAACGCGCGCTCAGAGGAATGGGCGCGCGGCGAGGGGCGGGAGGCATACGAGGCTGTGACCGCCCGAGCCGTGGGCCGCCTCTCCACCCTCGCCGAGCTTGCATCGCCGCTCCTGAGCGAGGATGGAGTGCTGGTGGCATGGAAGGGAAGGCGCGACGAGGAGGAGGAGGCCCAGCTCGCCCGCGCCGCCCCGCAGCTCGGAATGCACCCCGAGGGGGTCCTCTCGGTGGGACCCTATGCGGGCAGCAGGCACCGCCATCTCCACCTGATCCGCAAGCGGGGCGATACCCCCGCCGACCTTCCCCGCCGGCCGGGCATGGCGAAGAAGCGCCCCCGCGGCTGAAGAACCGCCCCGCCCCGCCCCCAAATAGTCTGGCGCCATGGGCCTCGTCTACGCAGTCGCGAACCAGAAGGGCGGTGTTGGCAAGACGACCACCTCGGTCAACCTCGCAGCCTGCCTGGCCGGCGCAGGGTCACAGACCTTGCTGGTCGACCTGGATCCCCAGTGCAATGCCACCGTTGCCCTGGGTCACGACCGCGACCGCCACCCGTCTTCATACGATTGCCTGACCGCAGACATCTCGCTGGCAGAGGCGGCGCGCCCGGCGGGCCCCGACAACCTCTGGTTGGTGGGGGCCAACCGCGACCTGGCGGGCGCTGCGGTTGAGCTGCCGCGGATCGAGGGCTCTGAGACACGCCTGCGTGAACGTCTGGGGCCGATCCGCGAGCGCTTCGCGGTGACTCTGCTCGACTGCCCGCCGTCGCTGGGCCCGGTCAGCATCAACGCCCTGGTCGCAGCCGACCGTGTGATCGTGCCGGTCCAGGCCGAGTATCTGGCCCTGGAGGGCCTGGTCCAGTTCCTCGAGACCCTAAACCTGATCCGGCGCGAGCTGAACCCGGCACTGGAGGTGTCGGGGCTGTTGGTCACCATGCACGACGAGCGCACGCGCCTCGCTCAGGACGTCGAGCGCGAACTGCGCCTGCACTTCCCTGGAATGGTCTTCGAGACGGTGATACCCCGCAGCGTCCGTTTAGCCGAGGCCCCCAGTTATGGTCTGCCCGTGACCGAGCACTCTCCTCACTCGCGCGGGGCGGACGCCTACCGCGCGCTGGCAAGGGAGCTCAGGGGACGTGGCTAGCGGCACCAGGCGGGGGATTGGACGGGGCCTCGCGGCGATTCTCCCGGAGACCGCCACGGATGGGGCCGGGGAGTTGTTGGAGCTTCCAATCCGCTTGATTAAGCCAAATCCGCGGCAGCCACGGACTAAGTTTGATCCCCAGACCCTGGCCGCCCTGGCCGCCTCCATTGAAGCCAGCGGTGTAGTCCAGGCGTTGCTCGTTCGCCCTCTCCACGACGGTAGCTATGAGCTGGTCGCTGGCGAGCGGCGCTGGCGAGCGGCGCAACAGGCGGGGCTGGAAAAGGTGCCGGCTGTGGTCCGCGATCAGGCGGAGGCGGAGCGATTGCAGGCGGCTCTGATTGAGAACATGGTCCGCGAGGACCTCAATCCGGTCGATGAGGCCCGGGCCTGCGCCTCCCTGGTCGAGGAGCTCGGCCTCTCGCGGGAGGAGCTAGCGCGTCGCGTTGGTCGCAGCCGTCCCGCTGTCTCCAACCTGATCCGCCTGCTGGACCTCCCCGACGACGCGCTCGCCCTGTTGGAGTCCGGAGAGCTGAGCGAGGGCCACGGCCGCGCGCTCCTTGGCGCAGAAGGCAATGACGTCCGCCGACGCCTGGCCCGCGACGCCGCCCGCGGCGAATGGTCGGTGCGCGAAACGGAGAAAAGGGTCAGGCTGGCTGGCCAACCAAAATCCAAGAGTGGTTCTCAACGCAAGCTGGATCCCGAGCGGTCGGCGGCGCTCGCCGAGACCGCCGACCGACTTGAGTCGGCCTTTGGCCACGAGGTCAAGGTACGGGCGCGGGGGGAGGAGATCGCGGTCGAGATCCGCTTCGAGAACCTCGACGAAGCCCTCGCCTTGGCCCAGAAGCTCGCCCGCAAGCGCGGCTGAGGGGCGCTCGCCGCAGGTGATGCTCAATCACCAGGCCAACGTGATTGACGACTTGGTCGGCGAGCCGGTGTTACCCGCTCCCGCGCAGATCTGACGAGCCCGCGACGCTGTATGGGAGCTGGAGCGCAAGGAACTGGACAAACCCATGGCGGAACTCTTTGAGAGCCCGCCCGTCGGCGCAGAGGGCGCGAACCTCGCCGCCACCATCTTCCACAGTCCCGACTGGTGACCGTTCGCTGACGCCCTACTTTTGACGTCGGCATTGACTCAGTTCGCGCAGCCGGCGTGATTGCGATGTAGCTCCAGCCCTGGCCGTTGCCCTTGTTCTGTGCAGATCCATTGGCAATTTTGCCCTTGTTCTGTTCCGGCGATAACCTGATTTTGCCCAGGATCTGTGCAGCTATCTCTGCCTATCGGCTAATGTGTTCGCAATTGTGAGGGACTTCGAGCGTCGCCAGCATCTCCTCGACCGCAACCCGTGGTGGCGGGAAGCCGACGGCTGGCAGCAGCGCGACCTCGATCTGCGCGAGGCCAGACTGAACGCACTGACGTCCTACGATCCTCGTCCGCTGGCCGACATTCAGCCGGGCTCTCTGTACCTCCTCATGGGACCCCGCAGGGCCGGTAAGAGCGTGGCCATGAAGCGTGCAATCGAGCGGTTGCGCGAGGATCGCGACTTTGATCCACGGCGCGTCGTGTTCTGTCCCTGCGAGGGATTGAGCGTCCAAGATCTCCGCCGCATCGTCAAGCTCGCGGAGGATTTGACGCCGGGAATAGCGCCCGAGATGCGCTACTGGTTTTTCGACGAGATCACCTATGTCAGCGGCTGGGCGGCTGCGCTGAAGCAGCTTCGGGACCAGACGTCGCTACGCAGCGGCTGCGTCGTTGCCACGGGATCGTCCGGGGCAAAGCTGCGAGAGGCTCAAGGGGACCTGGCTGGTCGCGAGGGCGAGGTTGGCGGCGTGCGCCTGCTCTTTCCGATGGGCTTCCGCTCCTTCGCGCGCGAGCTCTACCCCGCTCTCGTTATGAACCTTCCGGGCGGACATGTCGCGCTCGACGACCTCCAGTCGGAGGCAACACGCCGTCAGCTTGAGCCGCTCGGGGTTCACCTGGATGACATCGCGCTGGCGTGGGAGCGCTACCTGAGCATCGGTGGCTTCCCTCGCGCCGTAGCCGACGCACTTGGGCAAGTCGATGTCAAACCCGGCACCGCCAACGGCCTGTGGAATGTCCTTGCCGGCGATGTGCTTCACGTCGGCTCGATGAGCGACCGAGACATCAAGGCGCTCCTTCAGCGCTTGGTGGTCGGCATCGGCTCACCGCTGAACGTTGCGCACGTCGCAACATCGCTGAACATCGGTGCGCCCAATACCGTGGACAGTCGCATCGACAGACTCTGCGCCGCCTTCTACGCGTGGCGGGCCGCTACGACGCACGACGGCACGAATGTCGCACATGCAGCACAGAGCAAGCTCTACTTCACCGACCCACTGATCGCCAGGTTGCCATCTCTGCGCGACGGTTCCCTCGCCGTCCCTGACGTCACCTATCTATCCGAGCAGCAACTTGGGGTCTGTCTTCTCCGCAACATCGCACGCGCCGATGATCTCGCTGTTCTCGATGAGACAAGCGTTCTCGTGCAGCGCAATCCCAACACGGGCTCGGAGATCGACTTCGCAGGCCCGCTGTTGCAGACGCCAATCGAGTCCAAATACGTCAGCCAAAAGTGGCGCAAGGAACGCAAGGCGCTTGACGAGCACTACGGTCGCGGCATTATTGCTACACGCGACATCCTCGACCTCAGCGACCACATCTGGGCTGTGCCCACCGGGCTGCTCGCCTGGATCATCGAACCGTAGCCGCTGGGCAGCAAGGCACCGTAGGTAGGGGCCTCCTAGAGATCGAGGGAGCGGTTCAGACGAAGCCCCCAAGCGTGCGAGCAGCGCACTTCTCTCGGTTCGGCAACTTGTGATCGCATGGCCGGTGTAGCGGCGCTAGGTCGATACGATGGCGCGGCGATGCAGCGCGTATTTCCCAGCTACATTTCGAGCTCGCTGTGCCATTGAGCGTAGTGAGCTAAACCGAATACCGCTGAGAGATACGCATTGCAGAGCCAAAAGGGCGATTAGCTCAGTTGGTTAGAGCGCGTCTCTGATAAGGACGAGGTCCCTGGTTCGAATCCAGGATCGCCCACTCGTGCAGCAGATGCAGATCTACGGCGTCAGCTTCGACATGGTCGGCAAGCAGCCGATCGTCTTGCTGAAGACTGTCGAGGGGAACAAGTTCCTTCCGATCTGGATCGGCCACCCGGAGGCGGCGGCGATACTGATGAAGTTGCAGGGCGCGGCGACCCCTCGACCCATGACCCACGACCTGCTCTCCGACGTGCTCGACCAGCTGGAGGCCAAGTGCGAGCGGGTCTCAGTCACCGAGCTGCGCGACAACACCTTCTACGCTTCGATCACGGTCTCGGTCAACGGCTCGGAGTTGGAGATCGACTCCCGTCCCTCCGACGCCCTGGCTCTCGCGGTCCGCGTCTCGGCGCCGATCTTTGCCGCCGAGGAGGTGATTGAGGAGTCCGCGATCGAGTTCGAACACGAGGTCGAGGACACCGAGGAAGTCGTCGACAAGTTCAAGGAGTTCCTCGACGAGGTATCGCCCGAGGACTTCGCACAGGGGGAGGAGCCCTAGACAGAGACGGGCTCGAGGGCCAGAGTCAGGATCCGCTCGACCAGCTGCTCGAAGACCATTCCCGCCGCCTCGGCGGCCTGGGGAAGGAGGCTGGTGTCGGTGAGCCCGGGGGTTGCGTTGACCTCCAGTACCCCTGGGCCGTCGGGCCCCAGCATCAGATCGACCCGGGCGAAGCCGCCGCAGCCCAGCACGCGATAGGCGCCCAGCGCGGCCTCGGTCACCGCCTCCGCCTCAGCCTCGGTCAGCTCAGCGGGACAGGCGAAGGTGGTCCGGCCGATCTCATAGCGCGCCTCGAAGTCGTAGCGGTCGCCGTCGGCGGGAATCGCCTCGACCACCGGCAGGGGCTGATCGCCGAGCACGCTCACCGCCAGCTCCCGACCCTCGACGTAGCGCTCCACCAGCACCTGGCTGTCGTAGCTGAAGGCCGAAACCAGAGCCTCGGGCACCTCTCGCTCGCTCGCGGCGAACCTCACGCCAAGCGCTGAGCCGCCGCGGCTTGGCTTGATCACGAGCGGGAAGCCGATCCGCGCCGCGAGCAGGCCAAGGGCGTCGGCGGCGCCCAGCTCGCGAAAGGCCGTCTCGTTGAAGGAGAACCAGGCCGGGGTTGGCAGGCCGGCCTCGCGCAGGGCGTGCTTGGCCAGCGCCTTGTCCATGCAGCGTGCGCAGGCCGCCACGCCGGGTCCCGTGAACGGGATGCCCAGGATCTCCAGCAGCTCCTGCGCGGTGCCGTCCTCGCCCCCCGGCCCATGCATGGCGACGAAGGCGACATCGGGACTTTCGCCGATCAACCGTTCGGCCAAATCGCCGCCGACGTCGAGTGCCAGCACCTGATGCCCGAGTCTCTCCAGGGCGTCTTCCACCCTCGCGGCGGAGCGCAGCGAGACGCCGCGCTCCAGCGAGCGGCCTCCCTTGAGGACCGCGACCTTCATCCGCCCGCCCCGCCCGAGGTACGGAACGGAAGCACGTCTCCGCCTCGGGGCGTGCGCTCCCCGTCTGCACCTGTCGCATCTGAGGGCCGGCTTTTGAACAAATTCTGACCAGGGTTTCGGGTTTCGTCCCCCGCCGCACCTGGGCTGGTGTCCACCAAGGCGCTGTAAAGAGCGACCTGCTCATCGATGACCCTGCCAATCCTTCTGATCCCCTCGCGGATCTCGCTGTCGCCGACGCCGGAGAAGTTGAGCCGCATCGAGCTCCGACCGCGCCCGTCGAGGTATGCGGCTTGGCCTGGCACGAAGGCGACGTCGTCTCCCAGCGCCTTGGCCAGCAGGTCGCTGGTGTCGATGTAGTCGGGCAGGGTCGCCCAGATGAAAAGACCCCCCTCGGGTTCGGTCCACCTCGCCTGCGCCGGGAAGTGCTCGCGCAGCGCCGCCAGCATCACGTCGCGCCGCCCGCGGTAGATCTCGACCAGCTCCTCGACGTACTGTCGCCACCGCGCTTCGGCGAAATACTCGCGCACGAAGTACTGGGTCAGGGTCGAGGTGCAGAGGTCCGACGCCTGCTTGCCGAGCACGATCTTCTCCATCACCGGCGGCGGGGCAACCGCCCAGCCGAGGCGAATGCCGGGCGAGAGGATCTTGGAGAAGGTGCCGATGTAGACCACGTAATCGCCGCCGTCGAGCTGGTAGAGGGGCGGCAGCGGCTCGCCGCTGTAGCGCAGCAGCCCGTAGGGGTTGTCCTCGACGACCAGCAGCTCGTGCAGGCGCGCCAGCTCGACCAGCCGTCGCCGACGCTCCAGGGACATCGTCACCCCGGCAGGGTTCTGGAAGTTGGGAACCGAGTAGACGAATTTCGGCCGTCGCCCCTCGGCGGCCAGCCGCTCCAGCGCCCGCTCCAAGGCATCGACGCGCAACCCGTCGGAGTCGCACTCGATCTGCAGCACGTCCGCCTGGTAGCTGCAGAAGACCGGCACCGCACCGGGGTAGGTCGGCGCCTCGCAGATCACCACGTCGCCGGGATCTATCAGCGTCTTGCAGACCAGGTCGATCGCCTGCTGGCCGCCGGTGGTGACGATCACGTCCTCTGAGTCGGGCAGCATCCCCTCCGCCCCCATCACCTGCAAGATGCAGTCCTTGGTCTCCTCGAAGCCCTCGGTCGGGCCATACTGGAGCGCCTCCGCCGCCGACTGTTGGGCGATCCGGGTCATCTGCGCGGCGAAGCTCTTCGGCGGGAAGGTCGAGGTGTCGGGCAGGCCCCCGGCCAGCGAGATGACCTCCGGCCTGGCGGTAACGGCCATCAGGTCGCGCATCGCCGAGGAGCGCATCGCCCCGGTGCGCTCAGCGAAGAGCCCCGCGTAGCGCTCCAGGTCTCGAGTCCGGGTGTGGGCCCGCCGTCGCTGCGGCGGGCTGGGCGGCTCGCTCATCCCTCCAGTGTGGCGAATCCACGCCAAAGCGCCAGGGGGGCTAGGTTTTCCCAGCATGAGCTTCCTCTCCGGCATCAGTCTCGAGCTCGGTATCGGCATCGCCGTCGGGATGCTCGCTGGGACCACCGGCACCCACGGGTCGGCGCGCGGCAGGATGACCCTTCTCGCCGCGGTGATCGGCCTGGTGGTCGGGGTCGGCCTCGCCGGCGCCGCCAACCTCAGCGGCCCGATCGGGGCGCTCTTCTGCCTCGCCGGCGCCGCCTTCGCCTGTGTCGTGGTCAGCGATCTGGTCGCCTCGGCGCGAAAGCGCAAGGGCGTTGGCACCGGTGCGATCGGCTTCCTGATCGCCCTTGCCGCCCTCGTCCTCGTCGGGGTTTCGGTCCTGCTTCCTCTCGCCGCCCTTCCGGTCACCGCTGCTTTGGCCTGGCTGGCCGTAGCTCGCTCCCGCCGCGCGCGCCGCAAGCACGCGGGTCTGCGCGTCCTGCGCTAGCCGCCACCGCGGTCGAGCATCATTGGAGGCCATGGAGATCGGGAAGAAGCTGGTCCTCGTCTATGTCGACTCGTTGCGCACCGACATGCTGGAACGAGCCGTCGCCGAGGGGCGTGCGCCGACCTTCGCGGCACTGATCGAGCGCGGCGTCCTCGTCCCGGACTGCGTCTCCAGCTTCCCCTCGGTGACGCCGGTCGCCTGCGCGGAGATGGTCACCGGGGTGGGAGCCGACCGCCACTGGATCAGCGGCATGAACTGGTATCACCGCCTGGAGCACCGCTACGTGGAGTACGGCTCCTCGCTGGAGGCCAGTCGCGCCTTCGGCGTGTTCCGCACCCTGTACGACCTTGTCTACAACATGAACCTGGCGCACCTCAACCCCGAGGCCGCGACACTCTTCGAGCGCCTCGACGACGCCGGCGCCCGCACCGCCTGCACGTCCTATCTGATTTACCGTGGGCGCCACCGCCACCAGGTCTCCCTCGATGGCCTGCTGCGTCGCGCCGTCGAGGCGACCCGGCTCAAGTTCCGCCACCACACATGGGGCCCGGGCGATCTCTTCTACGGCGACCTCTACGCCAGCCGCGATGTTCCCTGCAAACCCTCTTCGATACCCGGCGCCCGCGACGGCTACTCGGCCTGCTGCGCCGCCGAGCTGGTCGAGGAGGACCTCTTTGACTTCCTCCTCCTCTCCCTGCCGGACAACGACAATTACTCCCATCGGCATGGGCCCCAGGCCAGCGTCGAGTCGATCTCCAAGGCCGACCGCAGTTTCGCCAAGCTGATCGAGGCGGCCGGCGACCTCGACGCCTTTCTCCGCGATCACGCCCTGATCCTGGCCGCCGACCACGCCCAGACGCCGGTCAACCGCGGTCTGCCACTGGCCGAGTTGCTCGGCCGGGAGTGGGCGGTGCTGCAGCCCTCCGAGGACCGCCCGGAGCGCGCCCAGCTGGCGGTCAGCCCAACTGGCCGCGCGGCCCATGTCTACCTGCTTCCCGGCGATTCCGAGCGAGCCGATCCTCAGGCGGTGGCTCGGGCCCTGGCCGAGATCGAGGGGGTTGACCTCGTCTGTCGCCTGGAGGGGCCGCGCGGTGTGCCACTGGACCGCGCCGATCCGAGAATCCCCACTGCCGGGGACGGGGTGAGGGCGGCGGTCGAACGAGTCGGTGAAAGGGTCCGCTTCCGGCCCGGGGGACCCGTCGGCGACCTGCGCGGGGGGCGGTGGGAGGTCGACGGAGATCTATCTACCCTGGACGCGAGGATCGAGGACGGGCGCCTGAGGAGCGACGCATATCCGGACGCCCTGGCCCGCGTTTGGTCGGCGCTCACAGCCCCCAGCGCCGGCGACTTCGTCATTTCACTGTCCCCCGGCTTCGAGGCGCTCGACTGGGGGGGCGTGACCCATGTGGGGGGCGGCAGCCATGGCGCGCTGCACGCCGGCGACTCGCTCGGGCCGCTGCTCTTTGTCGGTTGCGGACCCCGGGATCCCTCCGAGCGCGAGCAGTGGACGTTGCGCGACATCGCGCCGGTTGTGCTGGAGCACTTCGGGATTGGCGCTTCGGAGTGAGGCGCCTGGTTCTCGCGCTCCTGCTGCTGAGCGCGCTGTTGTCCCCGAGCCGGGCGGGCGCGGCCCAGATCACGGCGACCCAGGCGACGAGAATCGCCAACCGCGACCCGAAGGCGATCGAAGAGCGGCGCAACAACCGCCACCTGACGCCGAGCCCGACGATGAACGGTGGCAACTGGGAAGTCGGCTATTTCGCCGGTAATAGGGAGGTGGCGCTGGTGATCGTCGACCCCGCCACCGGCGCTGTGCGCGAAGCCTGGACCGGATACCAGGTGGCCTGGAAGATGGCCCGGGGCTATCCCGGGGCCTTTGGCCACAAGCTCGACGCCCCCTACGTCTTCATCCCACTCTGTGCCCTCTTCCTGCTCGGGCTGATCGACTGGCGGCGCCGGTGGCGGATCGCCAACCTCGACCTGCTCGTCCTGATCGGCTTCGGCGTCTCGTTCGCCTTCTTCAACCGGGGCGAGATCGGCGTCTCCGTGCCGCTCCAGTACCCGCCGCTCCTCTACCTCCTCGGTAGGGCCCTGTGGGTCGGGCTGCGCGGGCGGGGGGAGGGGATCCGGCCGGCCTGGCCCGCCGCCTGGCTGCTGATCGCATCCCTCTTTCTGATCGGCTTCCGGATCGGGCTAAACGTCGCCGAATCCGGCGTGATCGACGTCGGCTACGCGGGCGTCGTCGGCGCCGATCGCATCGCACACGGCCAGCCGATCTACGGCAATTTCCCCCAGAACATCGCCCAGGGCGACACCTACGGCCCGGTCAACTACCTGGCCTACGTCCCCTTCGAGCGGATCTGGCCCTGGTCGGGAACCTGGAACGACCTCCCGGCCGCCCACGCCGCCGCGGTCGCCTTCGACCTCCTCACCTTTGGTTTCCTGATTCTCCTCGGCATTCGCATTCGCCCCGGCCCGGAGGGCCGAAGGCTCGCCGCAACCCTGGCCTTCGGCTGGGCCGCCTTTCCCTACACCGCCTACGTCTTGGAGTCCAACTCCAACGACTCGCTGGTGGCGATGCTCCTGGTGGCGATGCTCCTGGTGTTGGCCCGACCGGCGGCTCGAGGCGCGGTGGCCGCTCTTGCAACCCTGACCAAGTTCGCACCGGTTGTGCTGGCGCCGATGCTCCTGACGTACAGGCCTGCGGCTCAGCGTGAGCGGCGGGCGGGCAGAGGCGCCGCGGTGCGCGGCGCGGCTCGATTTGCCCTGGCCTTTCTCGCGGTTTCGCTGCTGGTGTTGCTCTGGCCCGCGATCGACCCGGGCCTGCGCACCTTCTACGAGCGGACCATCGCCTACCAGGCGGGCAGAGACTCCCCCTTCAGCATCTGGGGCCAGGTCCCGTCTCTGGAACCGCTGCGAATCGCCCTCCTCGGGGTAACGGCAGCCCTTTCCCTGTTCCTCGCATTCCGACCCCGGCGGAAGACCCTGATCCAGGTGGCCGCGCTGGGCGCGGCGCTCCTGCTGGCGCTCCAAATCACCATGCACCACTGGTTCTACCTCTACATAGTGTGGTTCTACCCCCTGCTCCTCGTCGCCCTGGTGGCGCTCGGCAGCGACTCCCCTCCGGCCGCCTCCCCCCAGCGCGGAGCGATTCGGGAGCCGGAGGGCCAGTTCCTGACCCCCGCCGCAGGCGGCGGTCAGGCGTGAGGGAGGTAGTTGCCGAGCGCCGACCGGCTAAGGATCAGAAGGGACCATCACTTGCTCGATCGAATCGGCAAATCCATCGTCGTTGACGGTGACCAGGGCCCCCATTACCCACACGTCGTCATCCGCGGTTTCGAACTTCACCGGCATCTGAGTGATGAAGCGCTCCAGCACCTGCTCCGGCTTGACCCCGAGGACGCTCGTCCGGGCCCCGGTCATTCCCACGTCGGAGATGTAGGCGGTTCCCTGTGGGAGCACCCTGGCGTCCGCGGTGGGCACATGGGTATGGGTCCCGAGGACCGCGGCGACCCGGCCGTCGAGGTGCCAGCCCATTGCCACCTTCTCGCTTGTCATCTCAGCGTGAAAGTCAACGATGACGCAGTCAGCCTCGATCCTCTCGAGGATGCTGTCCACCTCGTGAAAGGGGGAGCGGGCCACCTTCAGCCCCTCCGCGCCGCTCAGGTTGATCACCCCGACCCGCCGCTCGCCAACCTCGACCACGGTGTGCCCCCGACCGGGGTTGGCGTGGGGGTAGTTCGCGGGTCTGAGCACGCGCTCCTCTCGGTCGAGGAAGTCGTAGGCCTCCCGGTGGCGGTAGACGTGGTTGCCGCTGGTGATCACGTTCGCCCCCCCGGCGAAGAGGTCGCGGGCCGTCTTCTCGGTGATCCCCATGCCGCCGGCAGAGTTCTCACCGTTGACGATCGTGAGATCCGGCGAATAGCGCTCACTCAGCGAGGGCATCGTTTGTCGCAGGCCACGACGACCCGGCCCGCCGACCACATCTCCGATGAACAACACCCGCATCGTCTCAGCCTAGATGGTCGATTCCACTCCCAGCCGGCGCCGCGCTCAGACCGAGGCGAATCGCCGCAGAGCCACGCGCGCCAGCAGGCCGTAGGCAGCGGCCAGGACGGCCAGGTGCAGCAGCGGCCAGCCGATTCCCCCGCCGCTGGAGTCGAGCGCCGCGGTCATCGCCTGCAGCGCCGGCTTGAAGGGGAAGAGCGCGGTGAGCAGCTTGATCGCGCCGTACAGCCCCTGACCGACGATTCCCGCGGGGATCAGGGAGAGGAAGGCGATCGGCAGGGTGGCCATGAAGGCCAGCAGGGAGACGGCGCGGACCTCACGCGCCAGCGCCCCGAGCGCCGCCCCGGCCGCGGCCAGCGCCGCGCCGCCGAAGAGGATTGCCGCCAGCCACAGCCCGAAGCGGCCCCATTGGAGGGGAACGAAGATCTCCAACCCGGCGAGCATCACAAGTGTCACCGCCAGCCCCACGCCGATGCCCAGGGCGACCTTCTCACCGACCAGCGCCGAGGGCGAGACGAGTCCGCGGGTGAGACGGGAGAAGGCGTTCTCCTCTCGCTCCAGGGCGAGCGAGCCGGCGACCAGGAGCACCGTGACGAAGGTCAGGTTCAGAGTCGCAGCGACGGCGATCGCGAAGTCTTCGAGCGGCGGGGCTGATCCGGCGACCGCTTCCTTCTTCACCTCGATCGGCTGCGCCAGGCGATCGATCAGCGGCCCGGCGACGTCGAGGTTTTCGCGAGCCTGGTTGGCGAAGGCAATCACCAGGGCGAGCGAGTTGCGCAGTGGCCCGGGCGGAACCTCTGGACCAACAGCGGTCAGGATCCGGGCGCTCGCGCGGAGGCCCAGGATGGGGATTCTCTGACCGAGGACGTCGAGGCCCCCGCCGTCGATCAGCAGGTGGAGGTAGTGGCCACCTTCGCCGGCGATGCGGCGGGCGATCGCCAGGTTCGCCTGGGCCAGCAGGGTCGAGATCCGTTCGTCCACCAGCTGCGCCTTGACCGGGTCATCGTCGTTGACCAGCACTTCGACCTGCGGTGTGCCCGGGGTGAGGGTGGAGAGCGAGTCGATCTGGTCGACCAGGTTGGCGGGGAGGATCAGCGCCGCCAGCACGTCGCCCGAGCCGACCTCGCTCGCGGCTTCTTCCCGACTGTTGACATGGACGCACTCGACCCTGGCGCAGATGCGATTGCCGACCCCGGCCGCCGGCAGCTGCTGCCCGCCGAGGCTGACCCGTGCCCCGGGCGGGACTTCGTCGAGGAAGGCGACACGGGGCTTTTCCGGGCCGCGGGAGATCGCGAAGCCAACCAGGATCGCGATCAGCATCGGGTAGACGATCAGCAGCACCGCCTGCAGCGGCGACCGGCGCAGGATCTGCAGGTCCTTGAGCAAGAGGAACAAGGCGGCCCGCCTCGCGCCCGATCTGCGCCGCGGCGGTCGGGAACCAGAAATGGATCTTCCCCACCCCCGCACCCGCTAATGCCCCATGTGATGCAGATAGGCGACGAAGGCGGTCTCGAAGTCCCGATCGGCGGCGTCCGGGGTGTCGCGCCGCACCGCCTCGCGCAGCACCTCCGCGGATCCATCGAACAGTGCCTCCCCATCGGCGAGGAGGAGCAGTCGTTTGCCGTAGCGCTCCGCCTCCTGGATGTCGTGGGTGGAGAAGATCACCGTCGTCCCGCGGCCGGCCAGGGCGGAGACGAACTCCCACAACCGCGCTCGCTGACGGGGGTCTAGGCCGACGCTCGGCTCATCGAGCAGCAGCACGACGGGCCGCGACAGAAGTCCGATCGCGATGTTGACCCGCTGCTGGTTGCCCCCCGAGAGCCGAGCGACGATCTCCCCTCGCCGCTGCGCCAGGCCGGAGAGCTCGAGCATCTCCTCAACCGAGGCGCGGGGGTCGACCTGGCCCTCAAGCCGGGCAAACAGCATCAGGTTCTCCTCCACCGTCAACCGCCGGTACAGAGCGGCCTGCTGGGGCACCCACCCGACTCCGCCGGAGGGCAGCCGGACCTCCCCCGCGTCAGCCCTGACGATCCCAGCGAGGATCGATAGCAGCGTCGTCTTCCCCGCGCCGTTGGGACCGATCACGGCCAGCAGTTCGCCGGCCCCCGCCTCGAAGTCGATGCCCCGCAGGGCGGTCTGCTCCCCGTAGCTCTTGGCCAGCCCCCGCACCTCCAGAGCTGCAGTTTCGGTCCCCGTGGCCATCGCCGGAACGCTACCCGGCCTAGAATCGGCGGCGTGTCATATCCGGCAACACGCATGCGCCGGCTGCGTCGCAACGAGACCCTACGCGGGCTGGTGCGCGAGACGTCGCTCTCCCCGTCGAACCTGATCCAGCCTGTTTTCGTCGTCGCGCGGGAGGGCGTGCGCGAGGAAATCGGCTCGATGCCGGGCATCGAGCGCTTCTCGATCTCCGAGCTGATCGCCGAGGCGACCGAGCTGGCCGCCGCGGGGGTCGGCGCGATCCTCCTCTTCGGCCTGCCCTCGATCAAGGACGAGTCCGGGTCCGGCGCCTACGACGACGAGGGCATCGTCCAAATGGCGGTCCGGGCGCTGAAGGAGGCCCACCCCGACCTGGTCGTGATCACCGACGTCTGCCTGTGCGAGTACACCTCGCACGGCCACTGCGGCTTCGTCCGGGACGGCGAGGTCGACAACGACATCACGGTCGAGCTGCTGGCCAAGACAGCGATCTCGCACGCTGGGGCAGGCGCCGACGCGGTGGCGCCGAGCGACATGATGGACGGGCGGGTCGGCACGATTCGCTTCCAGCTCGACGAGGAGGGGCACTCCGGGGTGCCGATCATCTCCTACAGCGCGAAGTACGCCTCGGCCTTCTACGGCCCCTTCCGTGAGGCGGCCGATTCGACCCCGGAGTTCGGTGACCGCCGCGGCTACCAGATGGACCCCGCCAACGCCGCCGAGGCCGTACGCGAGGCCCAGCTCGATCTGCAGGAGGGTGCGGACATGCTGATGGTCAAGCCCGCCACCCCCTACCTCGACGTCGTCCGCCGGGTCAAAGACGAGACCAATGCCCCGCTCGCCGCCTATCATGTCTCCGGCGAGTATTCGATGCTGAAGGCGGCGGCCGAGCGCGGCTGGATCGACGAGCGCGCCGCCGTGCTGGAGACCCTGACCTCGATCCGCCGCGCCGGCGCCGACGCGATCGTCACCTACTACGCGAAGGAGGCCGCCGGGTGGCTTCAGTGAAGACTCCTCAATCCAAGGCCCGCTCGCGCAAGGGCGGCGCCGCGATCCCGCTTGATGAGACCGACAAGCGGCTGATGAACCTGCTCCAGTCGAGCTTCCCGCTGGACCCCGAGCCGTTCGCCCTGCTGGCCTCAGAGGCGGAGCTGGAGCTGGACGACGTTCTCGCTCGCACCAGGCGCCTACTCGAGGAGCGCATCATCCGCGAGATCACGCCGATCTTCGACACCCGGGCGCTCGGTTACGAGTCGATGCTGGTCGCCGCCAAAGTCGACTCCGAGCACCCCCAGCGCGCGGCGAGGATCGTCAACTCCCACCCCGGCGTCTCCCACAACTACCTCCGCACCCACGACTTCAACCTCTGGTTCACGATCGCCACCCCTCCCGACTCCGAGCTGGGCCTGGAGGGGACGCTGGAGCTGCTGATGCGCGAGACCGGCGCGACCTCGATGCGCCAGCTTCCCACCCTCACCCTGTTCAAGATCAACATGAACCTGGAGATGGAGAAGGGGACCAAGGCGCTGGCGACGCCGGTCGATGCTTCCCCCCCGCGCGAGTTGGACCGCCAGCCCTATGACCAGACCGACATCGCCACGATCCGCGCCCTGCAGGGGCCGATGGCCGCCGTCGATCGTCCCTACGACGAAGCCGCCGCCGAGCTCGGCGTCTCCACCGAGGAATTGCTCGAGCGCCTGGGCGGCATGGTCGAGCGCAAGATCCTGCGTCGCGTCGCGGCGATCCTCTACCACCGGCGCGCCGGCTTCTCGGCCAATGGAATGGGCGTATGGAAGGTGCCCGCGGAGGAGATCATGGAGATCGGCGGCCGGATGGCCTCCTTTCGCGGCATCTCCCACTGCTACCAGCGCCCCACCTACGAGGACTGGCCCTACAGCGTCTTCACCATGGCCCACGGCCGCTCCAAGGAGGAGTGCGACGCGGTCCTCGATTCGATCGCCGAGGCGTGCGGGATGGGCCCCGAGGACCGCGCCACCCTCTACTCCTCGACCGAGTACAAGAAGATCCGCCTCCACTACTTCACCGGCGACTGCGCCAGGTGGGAAGCCGAGCACTCCGGGTGACCATTCCGCCAGGGGCTCCACCCAGCTTTGGCCGCGCCAAGTTGCCCGCCCTTCAGCGCGGGAAAAGCACGAGAGGTTTCGCCCATACCCCGTTCGGCGCCTAGCGTCCAGGTGTCGTCGGAGCTTTACCGGCGAGCGCTGGAGGTTCTCCCCGGCGGGGTGAACAGTCCGGTGCGAGCGATGGGTCAGATCGGCCGCGAGCCGATCTTCGTCGAGCGCGGGGAGGGTTGCGAGCTGATCGACGTGGACGGCAACCGCTACCTCGACTGGGTCGGTTCCTGGGGCCCGCTGATCCTCGGCCATGCCAGCCCGCCGGTCGTGCGGGCCGTGGTTGACGCCGCCCGCCGCGGAACCAGCTACGGCGCCGCGACTCGGGCCGAGGTCGAACTGGCCGAAGAGGTGGTGGCGCGCGTCCCCTCGGTCGAGATGATGCGCATGACCAGCTCCGGCACCGAGGCGGCGATGAGCGCCGTCCGCCTGGCCCGCGCGGCGACCGGCCGTGAGGTGATCGTCAAGTTCGCCGGCGCCTACCACGGCCACTCCGATGGCCTGCTCGCCGACGCCGGTTCGGGCCTGGCGACGCTGGGCATCCCGGCCAGCCCGGGGGTCACGGCCGCCCAGGCGGCCTCGACCGTTGTCGTCGCCTGGAACGATCGCCTCGCGGTCGAGCGGGCCCTCGCCGAGCACTCCGTCGCCGCGATCCTCGCCGAGCCGGTCGCCGCCAACATGGGCGTCGTTCCGCCCGCCGACGGTTTTCTCCAGTTCCTCCGCGCCGCCACCAGGGGTGACGGGGCGCTGCTGGTCTTCGACGAGGTGATCACCGGCTTCCGGGTCGCGCGCGGCGGCGCCCAGGAGCTCTATGGCGTGCAGCCAGACCTCACTGTCCTCGGCAAGGTCCTCGGCGGCGGCCTCCCGGCCGCCGCCTTCGCCGGTCCACGCGAGTTGCTGGAGCTGGTCGCTCCGGCCGGCGACGTCTATCAGGCCGGGACGCTCTCCGGCAACCCGCTGGCGGTGGCGGCCGGCCTGGCGACCCTGCGCGAGCTGGACGCCGCCGCGTATCAGCGCCTCGCCGAGCTGACCGTCCGCCTCAGCGCCGGTCTGGCCGAGCTGGCGCGGGACCGTCCTCTGCAGGTCGCCTCGGCACCCGGCCTGCTGACCCTGTTCTTCAGCCCGGCGCCGATCGGTGACTTCGCCGCGGCCCGCGCCTGTGACACCGAAGCCCACGCCCGCTTTTGCCGCGCGATGCTCGACCGCGGGGTGTTCCTGCCGCCCTCCCAGTTCGAGGCCTGGTTCATCTCCCTGGCCCACGACGGGGAGGCCCTCGATCGCACCCTCGAGGCCGCGGCCTCCTCACTCCAGGAGGCGCTTCGATGAGTGGCGCCGCGGATGCGCTGCGCCTTCTTGCCGCGCAGCTTCGCGACGAGGGCACCCCGATCTCTCCTCATGTCGTGGAACCCAGGGCGGAGCCAGACCTCGGCCTACTGGCGGCCGCCGGCTCCGCCGCGGCCGCGGCCCCCGCGCAGTACGCCCTCGTCGTGGAGGCGGTGCGCGAGGGTTACCTCCTCCACTATGGCCAGCCGCGGCTGCTGGACGGGCAGGACCCCGATCTAGCCCTGCTGGCCGGCGACTACCTCTACGCGCTTGGCCTCGAGCGCCTCGCGGCCCTTGGCGACGATGACGCCGTGCGCGAGCTGGCCGACCTGATCAGCCTCTGCGCCCAACTTCACAGCGAGGGCCGAGAGGCCGCCGTACCGGCGCTTTGGACCGCCGCCGCGACGGTCGTGGGAAGCGGCCCGAGCGATGAGCACGATGCGGCGAAGCTGGCGCTCCGGTCAGGCCAACCGCATCGCTGCCGGAGTGAATAGACTGCGCGGCTCCGGAAGCGCTGTGGCTGACCAGGCGGACAAGAGGAACGGGACCGAGGAGGCTCCCACGCTGGGGCGGGCACAGCCCGACCCTCCCGGCTACTTTGAGGGCGAGTCGATGACCCGCCGTCGAGCGCTCACGATCGCCGCCCAGGGCGTCGGCGGGGTTGCGGGGCTCGCGGTGGTGCTACCCGCGGTCGGCTTCGCCATCGCCCCGATCTTTCACCGTGGCCGGGAGCGCTGGGAGGCGGTCGGCCCGGTCAGCAACTTCGTCGAGGGCAACTACCGGCAGGTCGTCTTCACCGAGACGGCAGGAATCGGCGAGATCGGCAAGGCCACCTCCTACGTGCGCAAGGGCTCCGCCGAACTCGGTGAGAACCCGAAGGAAATCATCGCCCTCTCCAGCCGCTGTGCCCACCTCGGTTGTCCGGTCCGTTTCGTCGAAGCGGCCGGCAACTTCATCTGCCCCTGTCACGGCGGCGTCTACGACTTCCAGGGCAAGCGGATCGGGGGCCCGCCGGTGCGCCCGCTCGATCACTTCCAGGCCCGAATACGCAAAGGCCAGGTCGAGCTCGGCCCGCGCTACAGCGTCACCAACCAGCTCGAACCGGTGCGCGCGCGCGACCCCGGGGAGTTCACTGGCGGTATCTGGGAATATCTCTACCCGCCCCGTCCGTCCACTTTCCCACCGCCCTCCAGCTAAGCCCCGGGCACGATGAAGATCCCCGACGCGATCGTCCCCGCCCCGCTTCGCAAGCCGGCCAAGCCGGGTCAGGGCGGCAACGGCAAGGGCCAGGCACCCGCCGACCTCAAGACCGCACCGCCCAAACGGCCCTCCGACGGAGAGCGTGCGGCCGGCCAGGCGAAGGAGGTTCCGGCGGAGGTGCTCGCCTGGGTCGACCAGCGCACGGGCGCCACCGGCTTCATCACCGGGATGCTTTACCGAAAGGTCCCGAAGGGCACCAACTGGTACTACACGCTGGGCTCCGCCACCCTCTTCGCCTTCGTCGTCCAGGCGATCACAGGGGTTTTCCTGGCGATGTTCTACACCCCCTCGGCGACCCAGGCCTACTCCTCAATCTCGCACATCAACAACGACGTCTTCCTCGGCCAGTTCGTACACGGGATGCACAAGTGGGGGGCCAGCGTGATGGTCATCCTCGTCTTCCTCCACATGGGCCGCACCTTCTTCTTCGGCGCCTACAAGTACCCGCGCGAGTTGAACTGGGTGATCGGCGTGGTGCTGCTGATCCTGACCATGACGATGGCCTTCACCGGCTACCTGCTGCCCTTCGACCAGCGTTCCTACTGGGCTTCGATCGTGGGCATCAACATCAACGGCACCGCGCCGATCCTCGGCCCTTATCTCAGTGACTTCCTCCGCGCCGGCCCGGAGTTCGGGGCCACGACCCTGGCCCGCTTCTACTCGATCCACATGCTTCTCCTCCCCGGCGCGATCATCGCCCTGATCGGCGCCCACCTCTACCTCGTGGTCAAGCTGGGCACCACCGCACCGCCCTGGGTGCGGGCCGAGAAGCCGAAGGCCGCGGCTCGGGCTGCTCAGCTCGACGCGGGGGTCGAGGGCAACGGGGCCTCGCCGAGCTGAAGCCATGAAGCCCCGGGACAAGCAGGCATACCTGGAGGAGTACGAGCTGCTGAAGAAGAAGGGCAAGCCCTTCTTCCCCTACGCGGTCTTGAAGGACTCGACGATGGCCCTGATCGTCGTCGCCGTGATCATCGCCATGTCGCTGATCCTCGGCGCCGAACAGGGACCGAAGGCCAACCCCACCACCACCACCTACGTGCCCCGCCCGGAGTGGTACTTCTTCTTCCTCTTCGAGGTGCTGCGGGTGATCAAACCGCCGGAACTCGTGCCCATCGCGACGATCGGCATCCCGACCATCTGTATGGTCCTCCTGCTCCTGCTGCCGTTCTACGATCGGGGTCCGGAGCGCCGCCCGGAGCGCCGCCCGATCGCCCTCTCCGCCGGCCTGATGACGATCCTCGCCATGGCCTATCTCACCTACTCCGGCGCGGTGGCCGGGCCGCCGACAGAAATCAACCTGAAGGTCGCGCCTCAATACACGGCGGGCAAGGAGATCGTGGCTGGCTACGGGTGCCTCGCCTGCCACAAACTCGGCGAAAATGGCAACCACGGACCCGGTCCCGAGCTGACCCACATCGGCGCCCGGATCCCGCGCGCGGCGATCATCCGCTCGATCGAAATCGGGCCGGGTATCATGCCCTCCTTCCGCGATTTGCCGCCGAAAAAGCTCAACGAGCTAGCTGACTTCCTCTCCTCACTCAATTAAACCCTCGCGAGACTCCGCCCAGTTTGCGGAGCAGGTCAACCGCATGTTCGATCGGGTCGCGGCTCGCTATGACGTGCTGAACTCGGTGATGACGGCGGGGCTCCATCATCGCTGGCGCGAGCGGGCGGCTGAGCGGGCCGTGCTGGCGCCAGGAGACAGCGCTCTCGACATCTGCTGCGGCACCGGCGACCTGACCCTGGAGCTGGCTCGCCGCGTCGCCCCAACGGGCCGGGTGGTCGGCTGCGACTTCTCCGAGCCGATGCTCGACCTGGCGCGTGAGAAGGCCGCTGCGCTGGGCGAGGAGGGGGCTCGATTCGAGTGGGCCGACGCGCTTCAGCTTCCCTACGACGCCGGCCGTTTCGACGCGGTGACGGTTGGCTTCGGCGCCCGCAACCTCGCCGACCTCGACCGCGGACTGCGGGAGATGGCCCGCGTCCTTCGCCCGGGGGGAAAACTGGTCATCCTGGAGATCACCCAACCGCGCCGTCCACCGCTCTCGACCTTCTACTCGCTCTGGTTCGACCGCTTCGTCCCCGCCCTCGGCGGCCTTTCCGGCGAGCCCGATGCCTACGCCTACCTGCCTGAATCCGTGCGCAGCTTCCCCGATCCGCTCGCCCTGGCGGCCAAGTTGGACAGCGCGGGACTGGAGCG
The DNA here is from genome assembly GCA_035534175.1 of Solirubrobacterales bacterium. Taxonomy (GTDB): domain Bacteria; phylum Actinomycetota; class Thermoleophilia; order Solirubrobacterales; family 70-9; genus DATLSM01. The sequence continues at coordinate 64,984 of DATLSM010000014.1, forward strand.
CGTCCACTGCACGGTCCTCGCCGGTGGGATCATCGCGATCCACAGCGGCGTCCGCGAGTGACGCGCCCCTCCTCGGTCCCGCCGCCGGTGACGGCGGTACTCGACGCCTCCAGCCGTTGGCTGCCCGCCCAGCTGGAGGAGGTGGAGGGGGTGCTGCGGCAGGCGGGCGCCGAGGGCGGCAAACCGCTGGGCGAGGATGCCAGCGCGACGCTCGCCGCGGGGGGCAAGCGCCTGCGCCCGCTTCTCGTGCTGCTCTGCGCCGGGGCGACGGGGGGGGAGGCGGCGGTCCGCGCCGCCGCGGCGGTCGAGCTGGTCCACATGGCGACTTTGGTCCACGACGACATCCTCGACAACGCGCCACTGCGCCGCGGTCAGCCGACCGTCGCGGCGACCTCCGGCCGCCCCCGCGCCGTCGCCACCGGCGACCTGCTCTTCTCTCGCGCCTTCGCGCTGCTCTCGGCGGCGGGAGATTCGCGCGCGATCGAACTCCTGAGCGAGGCCGCGGTCGCCCTGGCCCGCGGCGAGCTGGCCCAGCGCCAGGACGCCTTCGACACCGCCATCTCCGAGGAGCGCTACCTGGCGCGCTGCCGGTTGAAGACCGGGAAGCTGTTCTCCAGCGCCTGCTTGATGGGTTGGGATGAGGAGCCACTGGCCGCCTTCGGCGCGGAGATCGGGCTCGCCTTTCAGCTGCTCGACGACGTCCTCGACCTGGCCGGCCCGCCGGAGCGAACCGGCAAGGCTCGCGGCACCGACCTGCTCGACGGCACGGTCACGCTGCCTCTGATCGCCGCCGCGGCGATCGACCCGGGGATCGGTGTGATTGAGCTGCGCGAGCTGGATGCCGATCAGGCGGAGGCACTCTGTGACCGCATCGTCGCCACCGGCGCTCTCGCTCAGGTCCGGGCTAGAGCGCTGAGGATGGTCGCCGCCGCCAAGCGGGGGCTCGAGTCGCCGCCCTTTGAACCCGAACAGCGCCGTCTGCTGGAACTAGTCGCCGATGGCCTGGTCGAGCGCTACAGCTGAAAGTCGTCGGCCGTGAGCAGATCGGCTTGGAGGGCGGTGACAAAGGCCGCCGCCATCTGGGACATGTTCTCGTGCTCCAGGGCTCGCAGCTCCTCGGCCAGCGCCTGAGTGCCGAGGTCGAGCTGCTCGTCGAAGGCGTCTATCTCGCGCTCAGCGTGGACCGCGTCGCAGCTCCACTCGCAATCGGGGCAGCGCCGCCATACCCGCCAGTGGAAGCGGTCGTCGGTCTGCTCCCAGCAGGTTGGCTGCACCAGCACCGAGCCGCACCGCGGGCAGACGTGGAGGCCGATCGCTGTCGTCGTCTGGCTGTGGCTCGCGTCTCTCATACCTGCACCATCGAACCCCACAGCAGGCCGCTTGATCCGCACTATTCGGTGGCTTTGCGATAAAACCCAATTACCGGGTAGGCAAGGGCTCCGCTAACGCTGATCGGATCGCCTCTTCGCGGCGTTACCATGGTCCGGTGTTCGGCCCACTCGAGATTCTCGTCATCCTGATCGTCGCCGTGATCGTCTTCGCCCCGAAGCGTCTGCCGGAGCTGGGTGAGGGCCTCGCTCGCGCCCTGCGCGAGTTTCGCCACGCCGTCAGCGGTGAGGAGCCCGGCGAGGAAAAGCGGCTGGAGAGCTCGAAGACCTCGGCGAGCGCCGGCGAGGAACGGCCCGAGCGCGAGGTCGTCTCCGACAAACGGGCCTGAGGGTCGACGGGATGCCCCGCCGCGTCAGGGCGGTCTCCCACGAGGATCGGCTGACGCTCGCCGAGCACCTCGACGAGTTGCGCGGCCGCCTGATCGTCTCCCTGGCGATCTTCGGCGTTGCCCTGGCGCTCTGTTTTTGGCAGAACCACCTCTTGCTCCAGCTCGCCGCGGGGCCGCTTCCCTCCAATCACAAGAAGCTGCTCACCTTCGGCGTCACGGAGCCGTTCATGACGACCCTAACCGTCGCCGCCTATGGGGCGATCGTCCTCTCCCTGCCCTTCGTCCTCTACGAGCTCTACGCCTACGTCCTGCCGGCCTTCAGCCGGACCGAGCGGCGGCTGATCTTGCCGATCCTCTTCCTCGCCCCGCTCCTCTTCCTCCTCGGCGTCGCCTTTGCCTACTTCGTCGTGATGCCCGCCGCCGTCCACTTCCTGCTCGGATTCAACAACAGCCAGTTCAACGTCCAGGTCCGGGCCAGCGACTACTACAGCTTCTTCTCCATGACCATGCTGGCCTGCGGCCTCGTTTTCGAGTTGCCGCTGGCCATCGTCGCCGTCACCCGTCTCGGAATCGTCAAGGTCGAGCAGCTGCGCTCCAACCGCCGCTACGCCTACCTGGTGATCTCGATCATCGCCGCCGCCCTGCCGGGGGTGGACCCCATTTCGATGCTGATCGAGATGGTGCCGCTCCTCGTCCTCTACGAGTTGAGTATCTTGCTCGCACGGGCCTTCGGCCGGCCGGGCGGGGCCGGGGGCATTGCAGAGCCCTCAACTCAGGAGCGGTAGTCGGTCGATGGCATCAAGCGGTGAGCGGAGAATGGTCTTCGACATCCGCGGGCGGCGCAAGCACGTCGTCCGGTTCGTCTACGCGATCCTCGCTGTGCTCATGGGGACCAGCCTCTTCCTCGTGGTCGGCCCGGTCAGCATCGGCAGCCTGCTCGGCACCAACACCGCGACCAGCAGCGCCGCCGGTTTGTATGAAGAACAGGCGACGACGCTGGAAAGGAAGCTGAGGAAGAGCCCGCAAGACGCGAGCCTTCTGCTTTCCCTCACCCGCGCCCGGATCAGCGCCGGCAACGCCCTGTCAGAAATCAATGCCAAAACCGGGCAGCCAACCGCCACCCCCGCCGCTCGGGTTCAACTGGAAAAATCCAGCGAAGCCTGGAGCCGGTATCTGAAGCTAGCCGGGAAGGAACCCAATGCATCCACCGCCCAGCTCGCAGCCGGTGCCCTGTTCAGGCTTGCCGAATCCTCAACCTCCGGTGCCGAAGCGGCGGCGAATCTGAAGTCCGCGGCCCGGGCTCAGCAGATCGTCGCCGAAACCCAGCCCACCCTCGGCTCGGTCAGCACGCTGGCGGAGTTCAGATACTTTGCCTTCGACTTCGCCGGGGCGAAAAAGGCCGCCGCGCAGGCGCGATCCCTGGCGAACTCCAAGGCGCAGAGGACCCAGCTCGAAACCGCGCTGAAGCAGGTCAGCACCCGAGCTAAAGCCTTCCAGAAACAGGTGAAGGCGGAGGCGAAAGAATCGAAGGGCAAAGGAAAAGAAACGCTGAAAAACCCGCTGGGGGGGCTTTCCGGGGAAGGTTCCACGCTCCGGTAGCGGACCTGCCTCGCCACCTTGCGCAGCAATGAGATAGGGCCGAGCGGTCGGGGGCGTTCGAAGTTGACGAGCTCAGAGGGGACCCGGATGCAGCACCGCAGCACGCCTCACTGTCGCGCCGCAGCGAAGCCCTGCCGAGGAGACCGCTCCCGCACCACGGTGTGATGATGCTCAGCGGGGTCTTTGGCGCGCTGTTATCTGTATCGGCAGCCTGGTAGACGCAGGCTGTGAGTGTCCGAGATCGGGTTGGGAATCTCTTGGCGTAAATAAACAGGCTCCAGCTGGGTGGATCGGCGGTGGCGGGCGAAAAGTGAGACGACACGCGGTGAGCAGGCGGTGGAGTGGCGTTTAAGGAAAGGCTGACGGGGGTAATGGTCAGCCATGCCACTATCGCTACTTCTCATCGTGATCGGGATCGTTCTGGCCATTCTGGTGAATTACGGGCTGGGGATTGTTTGCATCGTGATCGGGCTCGTGCTGCTGCTCTGGCCAGTGTTCCGCGCCAGACGCGCGGGTGGCTCACGCGTGTAGTCGGAGTGAGCTCGGCAGCTGGGGGGCGCCGGTCAACTTGGGATAGCATCGCCTGATTAGCGGGTACGGGAGAACCAGGTCGGGCCGGGTGGGGGCGCCAGGATGAGACCCGTGCCATTCGAGGTGCAGAGCGAGAACCTGGATGGAGTGCGGCTGATCGTCGTGCGCGGGGAGCTCGATCTCGACACAGCCCGGCAGCTCGATGAGCTGCTCCCCCAGGAGGCGGTCGAAACCGACGGGGCAGCCCTCGTCCTTGACCTCTCGGAGTGCGAGTTCATCGACTCAACCGGAATCGCCGTAATCGTGCGGACGGCGCAACGGATGAACACCGGCGAGAACGGGGGCCGTTTCGCTCTCTGCTGCATCAATGACCAGGTGCGCCGCCTCTTTGACGTCACCGGCCTGGACTCCTCGATCCCACTGCACGGCTCCCGCCAGGAGGCGATAACCGACCTGCGCGGCTGAGCCGTACTCAGGTAAACGGTGAACCGAAGGACGCGCGGCAGCCGCTGCGTTCTTCGGAGTTTGGGAGCGAGGCAATCCTCACTCAATTTGCATCAGGGGAGGTTTCGGGACTGCCTGGCCGGGGTAACGGAATGCATCCGGGCGGAAATACTTACTACCGCGCGATTCCGCCTGTGCCGCAGGTGGGTGACGATGAGCGGAGCCCATGAGTGACGATCACGCTGGCCTCTCGATAACCATCCCCGCGCGCCCGAAGAACGTGGCGGTCGTGCGCCACGCCGTCGCCGGGCTGGCGGAGCAGCTGGGCATGGAGGAACCCGGGATCGGCGATCTGAAGACGATCGTCACCGAGGCCTGTATGAACGTCGTCGTCCACGCCTACGACGAGGACGCCGGCCCGCTTGAGGTCGAGGCCTTTCCCGACGGACGGGAGCTGACAGTTGTGGTCCGCGACTTCGGCGGCGGGATCCGCCCTCACCCCGATTTGGACAGGCCGAGTCTGCGAATCGGGTTGACCCTGATCGCCGCCCTCTCCAGCAGTTTCGAGATCTCCGGCGGCCTGGATCGGGGGACGAGGATCACGATGCGCTTGCCGCTGGCCGCGAATGGCGACGGAAAGCCACCCGTCGAAGCCGGCGGGGACGTATCCGGGGCCGCCGACCTGAAGATCGCAGGCCGTGAGCTGATCGCTCCGGTCCTCGCCCGGACCGTGGGGGCGCTTGCTGCGCGCCACCGGATCGCCGTTGACCGGCTCAGCGACGCCTACCTGATCACCGACGCCCTCGCGGCGGAGGCAGCCGACGCGTTTCCCGACGGGCAGACCTGCTTCAGCGTCACCGACGACGAGGCGGGGATCGATCTGCGGGTTGGACCTGTCCCTCCGGGTGGTGGAACGGCGCTGCGCGAAGGGCTCGCTATTCCTGCGGTCGGCGGCTCGCTGGAGTCACTGGTGGATCAGGTCCGGGTGGAGAAGAACGAGAGGGGCGAGTACCTGCTGGTTCGGTTCGCCGCTTTTGAGCAGCAGCTCTAGCCTTTCGCTTCGGCTTCCTCCGCCTGCTCGACCTGCTCACGGATTTGCTGCAGGGCGCGGCGCAGGATCCGCGACACGTGCATCTGGGAATTGCCGATCCGCTCGGCGATCTGCGACTGGGTCAGGTCCTCGACGAAGCGCAGCCGCAGCACGAGGAGCTGGCGCGCGTCCAGCTGGGGGATCGCCCCCTCGAGCGCGGCCTTGCGATCGACCAGCTCGAATCCCGGGTCCTCCGCGCCGACCAATTCCGAGGCCGGCGCCTCGTCCTCGCCTTCGCCGGCCGGGCGATCGAGCGAGAGAGGGCGACGGTTGTGGCTCGCTTCCATCGCTTCGAGGACGTCGGTCTGCTCGATCTCGAGCCGCTCGGCGATCTCGCCGACCGAGGGTGAGCGCTGCATCTTCTCGGTCAGCTCGCCGATCGCGGTCTCGACTTCCCCCATCCGGTCGTGCAGTCCGCGCGGCACCCGAATCGTCCAGACCCGATCGCGGAAGTGACGCTTGAGCTCGCCGAGGATGGTGGGCGACGCGAAGGCGGTGAACGGCGTGCCGCGAGCGGGGTCGAAACGGTCGACCGCTTTAACCAGCGCCAGGCTCGCGACCTGCAGGAGGTCGTCGAAGGACTCGTTCACCCCCCGGTAGCGCTGGGTCAAGCTCCTGGCAAAGGGGAGGTAGCGACGGACCAGCTCCTCCCTGATCGCCGGGTCGCGGCGCTCGGCGAAGCGCGCCCAAAGGCGCTCCTCGCTGGCCAGCTTCTCAGCCGGTCCCGGCGACCCCGATTCGGGCGTCTTTGCTTGCGCTTGGTCTCGCCGCTCTGTGGCCATGCCAACCTCGCTGCGTGACGCTATCGCCGCTCGCCCTGCGCTGGTCTGCTACCCCGGTCTTCAAGGCCGAAACCCCACCTTCGTAGCGAAAGTCCCGCTTGCGGAGCTGAGCCGAGGAGATCGCTGCGCGCAGCGCGAACAAGGAGCGAACGCGCTCGGGCGAGTTGAACAGCGCCTCCAGCACGTCCACCAGGGACGTCTCCTCGGGTCATCGCGGAGGCCGGCGCTCGCGCACCAACCGCGCCAAGGAGCGAACCGGGGACCAGCACTACAGCGAGGCCCGCAATCCGCAGATCGAGGGCCGGTGGAAGATGAGCACCCAACGGCTCCAGCAGGCGATCGCCTGTGCGTAGGGATGAGCGCAGGCACCCCCCTCGCCAGATCAATGGCCGGACGGCTCCCATGGAGGCAAACTAAGCTGAAGAGGTGAGTTGGCTGCGGGAGCTCGCGACGCTGATCGGCGGCGGGAGGGCGGAGGTTGAGACCGACGGCGATCGGCAGGTAAAGGACGCCGAGCGAGCCCCCCATTACCTCGCCGAGGTCGTGCAGGGGACCCAGGATGCCGTCATGAGCAAGGACCTGAACGGCACCGTGACCTCGTGGAACCCAGCGGCGGAAGGCCTCTACGGCTACAGCCATGAGGAGGCAGTCGGGCGCCACCTCTCCTTCTTGATCCCGCCCGATCACAAGAACGAGGAGCAGGAGGTCCTCGACCGTCTTCGCCGTGGAGAGCGGCTCGATACCTACGAGACGGAGCGGATCCGCAAGGATGGGGCGCGCATCGACGTTTCGCTGACCGTCTCGCCCATCGAATACCCCGAGTTGGGGATCGTGGGGGCCTCGGTCATAGCCCGCGACATCACGTCGGAAAAACGACGGCGCCGGGCGCAGGAGTTCCTCGTCGCGGCAAGCCGGGACCTTGACTCGTCTCTCGATCCGTTCGAGACCGCCCGGACCATCGTCGGCACGGCGGTGCCCGAGCTCGCCGAGCTGTGCGTGGTCGACTTCATGCGTAAGGACGGTTGGCTCGGTGACAGCGTGGTCGCTGGGGCTGATCCCGAGATGGCGCGGAGGTTGGAGGAGATCCGCAGGCGATCGCCGCTGGACCCCGACGGGGAGCACCCGGTCGCCCAGGTATTGCGCGAGGGTCGTCCGATGGTATGGCGAGACCTGAGGGCTCCCGAGGTGGTCGACCAGGTCGCTCAGAGCGACGTGCACCGGCGCCTGATGGACGACGCCGGTTACAACTCGGCGGCGGTCGTTGCGCTGGTCGCCCGCGGTCGCACGCTTGGAGCCCTCTCTTTTCTTCACGCTCACAAAGACCTCAGATATGACCCTTCCGACCTCGATTTTCTCTGCGAGCTGGCCGATCGAGCGGCCATGGCCCTGGACAACGCACGCCTCTACCGCGAGCGCGATCTGATCGCTGGCGACCTGCAGCGCGGCCTGCGCCCTCCCCAACCGCCCGCGGTACCGGGGCTCAAGATCTCAGTCGTGTTCGACGCCGCAGGAGATGGGATCGAGATCGGGGGGGACCTCTATGACGTGCTGCCGACGGAGGATGGTTGCTGGGTTCTGATCGGCGACGTCGCGGGCAAGGGGAGCGCCGCCGCCGGCGTCTCTGTCGCGATGCGTCACTCGGTGCGAGGCCTCACCCGAGAGGTCGACGAGCCGGTGGAGGTCCTGCGGATGGTCAATGAGCTGCTGTTGGAGGGGTCCAGCTTGAACGATTTCGCGACTGCGCTGCTGATCCGGATGCGCTCCGGCGAGAGCGGCTGGAGCCTTACCATGGCCGCCGCAGGCCATCCCCCCGCCGTCCACATGAAGCAAGGGAGATCCGTTCGGCTCGGGGGTGGGTCGGTGCTTGGGGCCTGGCGGGATGCCTCCGTCCAGAGCCACCAGACGACACTCGCCTTTGGCGACACGCTGATTCTCTACACCGACGGCTGGCTTGAGGCAGGCACAGTCGAGGATCATCGCCCGCCTGAGGACCTGGTGGAGATGGCGCGTACGCTCTCCGGTCTTGAGCTGGGAGAACTGACCGAGCATCTGCAGGCGGACGCTCTTGATCGCAGCGGAGGGAGTCTCCGCGACGACATGGTGATCCTTGCAATCAGGCCTGAGGTGGCAGCTTCCTGATCCTGTGAGCCGCGTCCGGTTGCTACGCGGGTTCGGCCAGGGGGAAACCGGGTAGACGAAGCGACGACGGCGACGCCCGAACCCCGGCGGCTTTCACCGAGCTCGATCCGGTTTGGCGCCTCGGGTGAGAAGACCAACCGCTCGCCCAGGTCGTCGAAGTCAACGAGCGTAGCGATCCCGCGGTGGTCAGCTACGAGTTACACGACGAGGACGGCTGCCTGATCGAGCGCGTCAATCCTGCGGCGCTCGATCGCGGCTGGTGGCAGTCCTTCCAACCCCTGGAGAGGAACCACGGATAGGCGGGACCGCTGACCTTCAACCGCTCGCAGGGATGGGAGGCGGTCCACTTTTCGACCGGCCTCGGTGATAGACGGAACCAACATCCAGTCAGCCCGGAAGAACTGGCATGAATCGAGTGGAGAAACCCGCTGCGTTGTATGGGGCGTGGAAGGCTCTTAGAAAGCCGAAAACCCAGCCTGTCGCTGGGCTTTCGGGTGATGGGCCGCCCGGGAATCGAACCCGGAACCTTGAGATTAAGAGTCTCCTGCTCTACCGGTTGAGCTAACGGCCCGGGGCGGGGAATTATAGGAACCCGTTCCTGCTACCGGGCGGTGCAGGGCTCAAAGACGCTGCCGCTGATTGTGGTGCCTCCGGCGAAGATGAAGCTGCCATGGGTCTGGAAGACCCCGCTGCCACAGCGGGCGGAGATGTAGCTGAGCCGCCGCCCGCCAAAGTTGTAGCGCCTGCCGATCTTTACGTCGACATGGGTAAGGGCTCCGTAACCCCCGGCGATCGGCGGCAGGTCGATCGTCGCCCGGTAGCCGAAGGGCCCCCCTGACAGCCGTTCGATCGGCACGACGACCGCCAGGCTCTGGGTTGCCGGCACGGTCATCAGCGCTTGCACGACGATCGTCGGGTTGCCGTTCTGCGGCACTCCGTTGAACAGGGTCAGCGGTGAGGTGGCGGCGACCGGCGGATGCCCGGGCAGGGCGACCGTTGCCGCGATGTGCCCGGTGCCCACGATCGAGCCGTTGCAGGTCTTGCGTGCTTCCTGGGGGGTGGCTTCGCCGATCTGCCCGACGGAGCAGGTGGGCAATCCGCGCGTGGTCAGCCGGCCTTGGCGATCGAATTCGAGCACCGTCTCCTGCAGCGCAGCGGGGATGCCCCCACTCCTTGAGGCGACGTCGAAGTACCCCTGGAACTCGATCGGCGCGTATGCCTTGTGCGGCAGGGCCTGAGGCTCGAATCCCCCATTGGCCCGCAGTACCAGGTCGCCCACTTTGACCACCGCAGCGCTCGCTCCGCTGGCGATGAGCAGGCAGGCCACTGCGAACACGGCGATTGTCAGGCGTCTCCTCAAATCATCCAGTCCCTACGACGCGTCCGATCTCCGGGCGCTAACAGTTTGCCCCTTGACCGTACAGAGCTTCAACACGAGCCCCCCGAGGAAAGTTCCGTCTTCAAATCTAGAGCCGGCCTTGGCTCGAGCTTTCCCCCGGCTCCGCCGGCCCTTAACAGAGCCTTCCGCATACGTTCGCCCCTCCTCCTCCCCTGCCCGCCAAACTACCTCGCGTGCCTATGAGGAGGAGGAGGAGCATCCGGGCCGGCGCAACGTCAGCGGGCGTGGAGCCGCGTCCACCGGCGCTCCTGCGTCACCCATGGCGGGTGCTCGCGGTTGCCTCTCTCGTCCTGATCGTGCTCGGAGTCGTCGGAACCGGGGTCGAATCCAAGCTGCAGCCGACCTCGCTCAACATCCCCGGGACGCCGTCGGCGCAGGCCGGCGAAATGCTGCGCGGGAGCTTCGGCAACTCGGCCCCGTTCGCGATACTGCTTCGCGGCCCGGCCGCGGCCATCGATCGCCAGGGCCCGGCGCTGATCCGTGCGTTGCGGCGCGACCCGACGGTCACGACGCTTTCGCCCTGGGACCGGGGCTCGGTGGCCCGCCTGCGCCCCAGCCCCGGCCGAGCCCTGATCCTGGTCGACTTTCACGTCGGCCTCGACCAGGCCGTGAACGAAACCGTTCCCAAGCTCAACCGCATACTCACCGAAGAGATCCGCCCTCCGGTGCGGGCCACCCAGTCGGGCTTCGCCAGCATCTCCCGGGCGCTCCAGGACGAGTCGATCTCCGCCAGTGAGCACGGTGAGCTGATCGCGATCCCGGTCCTGCTGCTCGTCCTGCTGCTCGTCTTCCGATCGCCGATCGCCGCCGCCATCCCGCTCGGCTTCGGGGCTCTCACCGTGTTCGCCTCGCGCGGAATCCTCTACCTGGCGACCTCGTGGCTCGGCATAGATGCCTTCGCCCTCACCGTCTGCACGATGATGGGACTGGCGCTGGGAGTCGACTACTCGCTGCTGATGGTCTCCCGCTTCCGCGAGGAGCTAGCCGCTGGCGTCACGCCGATTGACGCTGCGTGGGCGACCCGCCGCACGGCCGGCCGCACGACCGTGTTCGCCGGCAGCACGCTGCTGATCTCGATGATCGTCGCCCTTTTCATCGTCCCCGGCTCGCTGCTCGCCTCGCTCGCCGGCACGGTCGCGATGGTCGTCGTGCTCAGTGTCCTCGTCGCCACGGCGGTCGGCCCGGCGCTGCTGGTGCTGATCGGCCCCAACGTCGATCGCTGGCGAATCGGCGCAGCCCCGAACGGGAAGTCGCGGCTGATGGGATTCGTCCACGCCGCGTTGCGCCGTCCGGCTCCGGTGGCAGCCCTGATCGGCGCCGTGGTCCTCCTGCTCGCCGCTCCAGCGCTGGCCCTGAAAACCGGCCCGCCCAGCCCCGAACAGCTTTCGACCAGCAACCCGGCCCGCCGCGACGCCGAACTGATCGACCATGCGATCGGCCCCGGCTGGGACGCGCCCTTCCAGATCATTGCCACCACCGACAACGGGCCGATTACCGAACCAACCCGGCTTGCAAATCTGGCGCGGTGGCAGCGGCGTATCGCCGCCTTGCCCGGGGTGCAGGCGGTGATCGGGCCCGGGCAGATCTCCCGCCGGGTCGCGCCACTGCGCGAAACAGGCAACGCTCTGCTGGCCTCCGAAGGCGCATCGGGCCCCTTCGGTCTGCTCGGCCAACTGGGTCGCAAGCTGGTGATCGCCGCCGGGGGCGTCGCCGAACTGCGCACCGGCCTCTCCCAAGCCAGCACCGGTGCCGGGTTGCTCGCCCAGGGCTCGGGGAAGGCCGCCTCCGGGGCGCTTGGGATCTCGCGCGGCCTGGCCGTCGCCACAGCCGGCAGCCGGCGAGCGGTGAGCGCTCTCAACACTTTTGCAGTGGGAACCCGCCGCCTGGTCGCAGCCCAACAGAAGGCCGCACTCGGCGCGCTGCAGCTAAGGCTCGGCCTGCGCGACGAAATCCCCAATCTGCGGGTCAACGCTCTGCGCCGCGCGCGCAGGGCCGAATCGTCCCTCGAGCAGGACGCAAATCACAAACTCCCCGAACTGATCGCCCCGGCCAAGGTCGCCGACGAACAGCTGAAGGCCGCCGTCCAAGCGCTCCAGGAGATGACCGTAGGTCGAGCCGACTCACACTACGGACCGGCGCTGGAAGCGGTGAGCAAGGCATCGGCCGCGGTCAGCGGCACCAACCCGATCAGCGGTCAACCCTTCGCCCCGGGCTACACCGGCCTGCCCGCCGAACTGACAGAACTGCAAAAGCGCCTCGTCGTCGACTACGGAGAAACCAGGGAAGTCGTCTTCTGGCTGGAAAGCACGATCAACCACCTGAAACAGTTCTCGGCGGGCGCAGCGAAGCTGCACGAAGGTCTCGTCCAGCTGGAAAAGGGCGGCGAAAACCTGGCACTCGGCTCGGCGCGCCTGGCGCGCGCCGCCTCGTCTCTTGATAGCGGCCTCGCTCGTCTGCTGACCGGTTCCACCGCGCTCGCCGCGGGTATCTCGCGCTTGGGCGGTGGGGCCAGGGCTCTGGAAGAAAATTTGGCCAAGGGAGACCGCGAAGCGACCCCTCTCCAGTCCGGTTTGAACCGCGCGACCGTCAGGGTGACCGCTGGCAACCACACCATCCAGCGCCGCCTGGCCAGGGTCCGTCGCGGGACCCCGGGACTCTTCGACTCGGGCTACTTCGTCCTCTCCGCGCTCGACGGCTCGCCGCCGCCCCAGCGCCGGTCGGCCGCTGAAGCGATCGACCTGCGCCACGGTGGGCAGGCGACGACGATGCTCGTCATATCCAGCTACAGCTTCAACACGTCTGGCTCAATCGCGCTCAACCGCCGCCTCAACGGCATCGCCACCGAAATGGGCCGCGGCGTTGGGATCACGGCCGGGGTCGCCGGCGGCGCCGCGCAGCTCAACGACTACAGCCGAGTGAGCAGGGCGCGCATCCCCTACGTCGTCGCGGCGATCACCCTCGCCACCTTCCTCGTCCTGATCCTCGTCCTGCGGGCGCTGCCGCTGGCGGCGATAGCGGTCGGACTCAACCTGGTCACCGTTGGCGTCGCCTTTGGCGTTCTAACCCTCCTCTCCGACGCACCGGCGGGCTGGCCGCTGAGCGGGCATAAATACGTCGACGCCGTAGGGGCGACGATGATCTTCGGCATCGTCTTCGGGCTCTCGATCGACTACGCGGTCTTCCTCCTGATTCGGATGAAGGAACGCTACGACCGTGACGGCGACCACGCCGCCGCGGTGGAGTTTGGTCTCCAGAGGACCGCCCGGGTGATCACCGGCGCCGCGGCGATCATGATGGCCGTCTTCATCGCCTTCGCCGGGGCGCCGATCGCAACGGTCAGCCAGCTCGGAATCGGCCTGACCGTCGCTGTGCTGCTCGATGCCACGGTGGTGCGGATCATTTTGCTCCCGGCCCTGATGCTGCTGATCGGGGAGCGGATCTGGTGGCTGCCGTGCCCACTGGAGCGCGTCCTGCCGCGGCTCGACGTCTGAATGCCCGCCAATCGCGAGGCAGCCCCAAAGTAGCGCGTTGAATTCCAGTTAAGTCCCTGCGTGGCATCCTCTTGTCCGGGGATGGCTCGGATACGATTCCGTCGCCGTTCTTCCGGGTTGGAGGCCGGGGAACCGCAAGCGACGATCCGTGGCTGCCAATGCCTTAGGCGAGGAGAAAAGTCCGGCGCCCAGCCGGGGGTTCTCCGCCGCCCGAATCGCTGTGATCGCCGCCCTCGCGGTGGTGGTGATCGCCCTTGGCGTGGTGCTTTTCGGCGGCGGTGGCGGGTACCAGTACGACCTGGTCTTCCAGAACGCGGGCCAGCTCGTTCCGGAAAACCAGGTCATGATCGGAGGCTCGCCGGTCGGCAGCGTGGAAAGCATCGAACTGACCGAAAACAACCTCGCCAGCATCAAGGTCAGCGTCAGCCAGCAGCTGCACCAGGGCACCACCGCGGTGATCCGCGCCACCTCCCTGTCGGGCATCGCCAACCACTACGTCTCCCTCAGCCCTGGCCCCAACAGCAACCCACCGCTGGCCGAAGGCGCGACGCTCGGCCTGGCCTCCACCACGACGCCGGTCGACATCGACCAGCTCTTCAATACCTTCCCGCCCAGCGTTCGCAAAGGGCTTGGCGAGTTCGTCCGCGGCAACGCCTCGATCTACGCCGGGGTCGGCCATCAGGCCAACCAGGCCTACAAGTACTTCGGGCCGGCGCTCAATCGCACCGACGCCTTCGTGCGCGCCCTGAACGCCGACCAGGGCCTCTTCACCAGGTTCATCGTCAGCTCCGGCAAGCTCGCCACCGCGGTGTCGGCTCGCAGCAGCCAGCTCTCCGGCGCGATCTCCAACGCCAGCACCGCGTTCGGCGCGATCGCCGGCCAGAACGCCTCCCTTGACCAGGCCCTGCAGGAATTCCCCGCCGTCCTGCGCCAGAGCAACACCACCTTCGTCAACCTCCGCGCCGCGATCGGCGACCTCGAACCGCTGGTCAACACCGCCAAGCCGGCGACCAAGAACCTGGCGTCCTTCCTCGCCGAACTCCGCCCGGTCGTGAACGAGGCGCTGCCGGTGTTCAAAAACCTTCGCCTCACGGTGAGCAAGCCCGGCAAGGCCAACGACGCGAAAGAACTGCTCGCCACGCTTCCCGCCGTCCAGAAGGGCGCGGCGAAGGCCTTCCCCCACGCCGAAGGGGCGATCACCGCGTTCCAGCCCACGCTCGACTTCGCGCGTCCATACACCCCGGACCTATTCAGCGGCTTCGGCAAGCTCGGCGTCGCCTCCGGCTACTACGACGCCAACGGCAACTACGTGCGCGCCTCGTTGGCGGACCAGAACCTGTTCCACTACAACAGCGGCAGCAGCCAGCTGGAACCGATCACGCCGAAACAGCAGTTCGAAGCCTTCGGCGCCTCGGCGGGCATCCACCGACGCTGCCCGGGCGGGGTCACCCAGTCAGCGCCGGATAAATCCAACCCCTTTGTCGACCCGCCGTGGGCCGGTGCCAGCGTCACCCCGTCCCAGTGCAAACCCTCCGACGAACCGCCGGGTCCGTGAAGAAGGTACTGATAAGCGCAGCGCTGGTGGTCGCCGCCGCGGTGGTGCTCATCGCGCTGATCTCCTCCTCGGGAGGGAGCGGTGGCTACCTGGTCCGCGCCTACTTTGACAACGGTTCGTTCATGGTCCCCGGCGAGCTGGTCCGCGTCGCCGGCGCGAACGTCGGCTCGATCCAATCGGTCGGAGTCTCGATGCCGGGCGAAGTGGATGCCTACCGCAACGGCAAGCCGGAGTCGATCCCCGGCAAAGCGATCATCGTGATGGAAATCTCCAGCCCTGGGTTTCAGGACTTCCGCAGCGACGCGGGCTGCCTGATCCGCCCGCAGTCGCTGATCGGGGAGAAGTTCGTCGACTGCAATCCCACCCTGCCGCGCGCCCCCGGCACAGCGCCACCGCCGCCACTGAAGCAGGTGCCCGCCGGGCAGCCCGGCGCAGGACAGTACGTGCTGCCGGTGGAGAACAACAGCACGAGCGTGGACCCGGACCTGATCAACAACATCCAGACGCTCCCCTACGCGCAGCGCTTCCGCCTGATCCTCAACGAACTCGGCGCCGGGTTCGCCGGGCGCGGCAAGGACCTGGAAGAAGTCATCCTCCGCGCCAACCCCGTGCTGAGCGAGGTCGATCAGCTGCTGGGAATCCTCAAAGACCAGCGCGATCGTCTCGCTCAGCTGGCGAGCGACTCCGCCACGATCCTCGGCCCGCTTTCCCGCCAGCGTGCCCAGGTGGCCGGCTTCCTCGCCAACTCCGGCGCCGCCGCCCAGGCCAGCTCCGAACGCGGCGCCGCGCTGGAAGCCTCGCTGCGAAAGTTTCCCCGCTTCCTGAGTGAGTTCCGCCTCACGATGCGCAGCCTGGAGGGCTTCTCCAACGCCGCCACCCCCGTCTTCTCCGACCTCGGGGCGGCGGCGCCCTCGCTGACCGCGGCGACGCGGGAGCTGACGCCGTTCTCAGCCGCCTCGACCGTGGCGCTGAAGAGTCTGGGGGCCACCGGCAAGGTCGCCGGCCCGCTGCTGGCCGAAGCCGACCCGATCGTCAGCAAGGCGTCCGAACTCGCCCGCAGTGGCGTCAAGCCCACCGCCAACCTGGCCAAATTCTTCGTCAACACCAAGGAAACCGGCGGCTGGAACGGGCTGGTCGAACTGATCTACAACACGACCGCGACGCTCAACGGATTCGACAAATATGGCCACTTCGGCCGCACCCTGCTCACCCTCACCCAGTGTTTTGATTACGAAATTACCACGCCCCCGACATGCGGCCAATCCGCCAATTTCACCGGCCCGGGCGCCCGTACTCAGGCGACGAGCAGTAGCGTCGACCTCTACCGTCGCCTCCAGCGCGAACTTGCGGGTCAGAAGGCCTCCTCCTCCCCGGCCTCCGTTGCCCCGTCGTCGCCCAAGGCCGGCTCTGAAGCAAGGACCGGCTCTGAAGCAAAGACCGGCGGCACTTCGCCGCTCCTCAACTACCTGCTGGGGCCATGAGGAACCGCAGCGGACTCTCCGGCATCGCCAGCAGCCCGGTCCTGGTTGGCGCGGTCACCGTGCTGGTCGTGATCGTCGCCGTCTTCCTCGCCTATAACGCCAACAACGGGCTTCCCTTCGTCTCCACCTACAACCTCAGCGCCGAGCTGCCCAATGCCGACGCTCTGGTCAAAGGCAACGACGTCCGGATCGGCGGCGTCCTGGTCGGGCGGGTCAAGTCGGTCGCGCCGGTGGCGCTGGCCAACGGCCGCTTTGCCGCCAAGCTCTCGCTCAGCCTCGACAAGAGCGTCGAACCGCTGCCGGTCGACTCGACGATGATCGTCCGGCCGAAGTCGCCCCTCGGCCTCAAGTACCTGCAGATAGTCCCGGGCACATCCTCCAAGGGCTTCGCCGCGGGCGAAACGATCCCCCTCCGGGCGGCTCGGCCTGAACCGGTCGACATCGACCAGTTCTTCGACATGTTCAACGCCAAGACGCGGGCCGCGATCCGGGTCAACGAGGCGGGCTTTGGCAACGCCCTCGCCGGCCGCGGCGCCGGCCTAAACGAAGCGTTCGGAGCCCTGCGCGAACTGGTCTACAGCGCTGAGCCGGCGCTGGGCAATCTGGTCGCCCCGCAGACGAATTTCGGCGGCTTCTGGCACTCGCTGGAGGAACTCTCGGCGACCGTGGCTCCGGTGGCCGAGACGCAGGCCAGCCTCTTCGTCGCCCTCGACCAGACCTTCGGTGCCTTCGCCCGCGTCGCCCGCCCCTACATCCAGGAAACGATCTCCAAGAGCCCCTCCACGCTGGACGCCGCAAACGCCGACCTTCCGGTGCTGCGGCCATTCCTGCACGATTCGCAGCGCTTCTTCGCCGCGTTCCAGCCGGGCGCTGCGGCGCTGGCCAAGAACTCGCCGACGATCGCCGCCGCCGAGCGCGCCGGCGTCCCGGTCCTCAACTCCCTGCCCAGCCTGAACGCTCAGCTGGTGCCGACCGCCGAAGCGCTGCTCGCGCTCCAGAGCGCGCCGGGGGTCTTCAACGGACTCGACCTGCTGATCGACACAAACAAGATCCTCGGCCCGGCGATCGAATTCATCGCCCCGGCACAGACCACCTGCAACTACCTCACCATTGCCCTCAAGAACATCGCCAGCGCGACCAACGAAACCAACGGCCTCGGCAACTGGCTGGACTTCATCTCCTTCACCCCACCGGAAGGGCCCAACAGCGAGGGCTCTCCCTCATCCGCGCCGGCCAACGGCCCCGAAGTCAAAAACCACCTCCACTACAACCCGTACCCGAACACGGCCTCACCGGGCCAGCCGGCTAGCTGTGAAGCGGGCAACGTCCGCTACCAGGCCGGCCAGACCGTGATCGGCAACGTGCCGGGCAGCCACGGCACGAAAACCTCCGGTCAGCTGAAGGAACAGGGGGGAGCAAAGTGAGCCGGCTCCCCGAGCGCGATATCCGGGCGATCACCGCCGGCGGGCGCTTCAGGTTGCGGCCCAGCAACGCGATGATCGCCGTCATCTTCATCATCGTCTTCACCCTCGGCCCCTACCTGGCTTTCACCGGGCACGTCCCCTTCACCAGCTACGGCTACGAGCTGCACGCGACCTTCACGAACTCGGCGAACATCGCGGTCAAATCGCCGGTGCGGATCGCCGGCGTGGAAGTCGGCGAAGTGATCTCGAGCAGCCGTGAAGGCGACGACACCAACCTCACCTTCTCCGTCGAAAGCGCCGGCCGGCCGATCCACGCTGATGCCTACGCCGAGATCCGCCCGCGGATCTTCCTCGAGGGCAACTTCTTCGTCGAACTCGACCCCGGCAGCCCCAGTGCGCCGGAACTCGGCAGCGGCGGGACGATCCCGGTCAGCCGCACCTCGACGGCCGTTCAGCTCGACGAAGTCCTCACCGCGCTGCAGTCCCCGGTCCGCGCCGATCTCAGCCACCTGCTGGAAAGCTACGGCGAAGCGCTCACCCACAAGCCGACCGCCGCCGAAAACGCCACCCAGCTGCCCGAAGTGCGGGGAAAGAATGGCGCCGAAGGATTGAACGGAGCCTTTCGCTACGGCGGCCCCGCGGGTCGCTCCACCGCCCAGGTCAGCAACGCCTTCCTCGGGACGCAGGAGGGCGACCTCTCCCGCCTCATCGCCGGCGCCGGGCGCACCTTCGGCGCCTTCGCCAGCCGCGAGGGCGACCTTCAGGGACTGATCGACAACTTCGACGTCTTCACCGGCGCCCTCGCGGCGCAGTCGACCAACCTCTCCGCCACCATTCACCTCCTCGGCCCGACCCTGCACACCGCCCACGCCTCGCTGGTCAGCCTCGATCGTGCGCTGCCTCCGTTGCGCTCATACGCGATCGAGCTGACCCCCGCGGTGGCCCAGCTGCCGGGCCTGATCGCGGCCTCCAAACCGTGGCTGAAGCAGACGCGGCCGCTGCTCTCAGCCAAGGAGGGGGGCGGTACCGCTAGGTTGCTGCGCGAACTGACCCCGGGCTATGCGGGCGCCGCCCAGGCGGGCAAGGAGATCGCCCTGCCACAGCTCAACCAGCTCAGCCTCTGCACGACCAATGTGCTGGTGCCGACGGGCAACCAGACGATCGAAGACCGCTTCAGCACCGGCGGGCCCAACTACCGCGAATTCTTCTACGCACTCAGCAACTTCGCGGGATCGACGCAGAACTTCGATGGGAACGGTCCCTACCTGCGGGTGCAGGGTGGCGGCGGGAGCCAGCTCCTGCGCCAATCCAACCCGAACGGTCGACTCCCAACCGAGAAAGAAGACTTCGGCAACGCAGCCGAAGTGCCGCTGGGAGACCAGCCGCAGCTGGGTGGGAAGCCGCCGAAGAAGCCCAGCGTGAGCTGCGACAAAAACCCGGTCCCCGACGTCAACGGGCCGCTGGGTCAGGTTGGCCCGTCAAGCCTCCAGGCGGCGAGCCCATGAGCGAGAGCAGCCGTGAAATGAGTCGTTTCAAGCACTTCCGCGCCGCGGCGGCGCGCCAGGCCCGCGGCCGCGGCAAAGACACGATCGCGATCCTGATCCTCGCCGCGCTGGGCACCGCGATGGTGCTCGGCATCTTGATCGAGCAAAAAGCGTCGCTGCCCACCTGGCTGCCCCTGGTCGGTGAAAGCTTTGACCACATCACGGCGGACTTCACCACCGCGCAGGCGGTCACCCCGGGCCAAGGCCAGGCGGTCGACATCGCCGGCATCCAGGTCGGCAAGGTCAGCTCGGTCAACCTCGAAGACGGCCACGCGGTGGTCGGGATGTCGATTCAGCCCAAGTACATGCAGCTGATCCATCCCGATGCCAGCGCCCTGTTGCGCCCCAAAACCAACCTCAACGACATGATCGTCGAGCTCGAACCTGGCCACGGCCGCGGCCAGGTCAAAAACGGCGCCAACATCCCCCTCTCTCGCACCGAGGCCAACGTCAACCTCGATCAGTTCCTCGGCACGCTCGACGGCGACACTCGCCAGTACCTGCAGCTGCTGCTCGCCGGCGGCGCGCAGGGAGTCGGTGGTCACGGTCGGGATCTCTCCGGCGCCCTGCGCCGGCTCCAGCCCTTCTCCCACTACATCGCGCAGCTAAACGGCGCCGTGGCCAAACGCCATGTGGCGCTGGCTGGCGCAATCCACTACTTCTCTTTGCTCGCCACCGAACTGGGCCGCCACGACAGCGAGATCCAGCGCTTCGTCACCTCCTCCGACGCGGCGCTCGGCAACTTCGCCAACCAGCAGGAATCACTCCAGGCCTCACTGCGCGAATTCCCGGCGACCCTGCAGGCGACGAAGGCCGGGCTCGCCAGCTCGGACCGCTTCTCCACCGCGGCGCGCCCGGCGCTCTACGGGCTGATCCCGCAGGCCCAGGCGTTGACCCCCGCCTTCAAGGCCACCGAGCGCCTCTTCAAGCAAACGGCGGCGCCGATCCGCGACGGAATCCGCCCCTTCACCCGGGAAATCCGCACGGTGCTGACCCACGCCAACGAAGGTTCCGGTCCGCTGAAGAAGACCGTCACCGGTTTCGGCAACGCGGTCGGGGGGCTCAACGCCTTCTTCAACGAGCTGGCCTACAAGCCGCAGGGCTCGAAACAGAGCTATCTCTTCTACGTTCCCTGGCTGAACCACGACCTCAACGCCGACTTCAACCTCCAGGACGCCCAGGGACCGGTGCAGCGCGGCCTGTTGCTGTTCTCCTGCAACGCGACCGTTCTTGCGAGTGGCGTCGCAAATTCCAGGCCATTCCTCAAAACGCTATTGGAAACGGCCCACGTCCCCAAGTCCGTCGAACTGCCTGAAATCCCTCAGGGCACCTCACCGATCGAAGGCTGCGGCCCTCACGCGGGCAAAGGCAAATGAGCAAGCGGGCACCAAGCACAAAACAGCTCGTGGCGATCGCGGCCTTCGCCCTGTCGTGCTTTGGGATCATGCTCTTCCTCTGGATCAGCTTCGGCGGTCCGACCCCGTTTAAGGCAAAACCGTATGAAGTCAAAATTCCCTTCAACGGGGCGACCCAGCTCGCCGAACAGTCCGACGTGCGAATCTCCGGCGTCGACGTCGGCAAAGTGCAGAACATCGCCCTGGCCCCCAACCGCAGGCAGTCGCTGGCGACGATCTATATCGAAGACAAGTACGCGCCGCTGCCCCTCTCCACCCGCGCTCTGCTCCGCACGAAGACCCTGCTGGGCGAGACCTACGTCGAACTCACCCCCGGCAGCCGCAACGGCCCCAAGCTCGCGGACGGCGGCACCATGCCCAACGCGCAGGTCGAACAGTCGGTCCAGCTCGACGAGATTTTCCGCACCTTCAACCCGAGGACCCGCGCCGCCTTCCAGACCTGGATGCAGGAAGCCTCCGTGGCGATCGGCGGCCAGGGCGCGTCGCTATCTGCCGCGCTGGGTGAATTCGACCCGACCTTCACCGAATTCGACCGCCTCTTCCGGATCCTCGACACCCAGCGCCTCGCGGTCCGCCAGCTGTTCAGCAACGGCGCGGTGGCCCTGGCGGCGCTGCGCGGCCGCCAGGGCCAGCTGTCCGGCCTGATCCGCAACTCAAACGCCGTCTTTCAGACCACCGCCCGGCGCGACACCGAGATCGAAGAACTCTTCCGTGCCTTCCCGACCTTCCTCGACCAGTCAAAACTCACCCTGGCCACGCTTCGCTCGTTCTCGCTCAACGCCGACCCGCTGATGCGCCAGCTCGTCCCCGTCGCCGAACAGCTCTCCCCGACGATCGTCGCCTTCGGCAGGCTGGCGCCGCAGGCCAAGGGCCTCTTCGAAGGCCTCGCCCCGGTGATCTCCCTCGCCCCGACCGGATTCCCCGCGCTGCGCAAGATCCTCCGTGACGAGTTCCCGCCCCTGCTGCGGGCGGTTGATCCCTTCCTGCGCAATCTCAACCCGATCCTCACCGGACTCGGTCTCTACAAGCACGAGATCACGAGCGTGATGGCAAATCTGGCGGCCGCGTCCAATGCGACCCTGCCGCTGGAATCCGGGGTGGCCGAACAGCACTACCTGAGAACCATGGGGCCCCTCAACCCAGAATCGCTAGTTACCTTCGGCCACCGCCTCACGACCAACCGCGCCAGTGCCTACAGCCCGCCGCTTTGGGCCAACAGCGTCGTCGGTGGCCTACCCAGCTTCGAGACCCGTCAGTGCAGTTCGGGGATCACTGCCTCGCTCAATCCCAACACCCCGAACGAACCCGCCTTCAACGGGCGGACCGAAGGCAACGTCAAAAAAGCCACCGAATTCTTCGAACGCCTGAAGAAATACGCCTTCGCCGGGCAGACCAACTCGGCCACAATCCCCGCTCCGGGCTGCACCCAGCAGGCGCCGTTTAACCCGATCGGTAAACCCGGCTCGCCCACCACCTACCAGCACACCTTCGAACAGCAGGGTCCCTAGAGCCCGGCGGAGGAAGAAGGGCGGTCATCGGGCCGCCGCCTTTCCCGTTGGCAGGCCCGGCATGGGCACCAGCTCGGGGGTCAAGTCCACCCTGTGGATCAGGATGGAGAGAGACCGCGAGCCGAACCAACTGCGTCGGCGCGAGGCGGGGTGGTGCGCGTGATCACGCAAAGCTCCCCACATCCGATCACAGGAATTCCCCAGGTATGAGACGCACCAGCGCGGAGAGGGCGGCGTGCATATCCAGGGAGACCGCCGGAGGGCACCGGCGAGACCGGGGTCAGCGGTCCTTACCCGCGGCCTCCCGAGCGCCTACTGGCGCGAGCTGGGCTTGCCGGATTCAACGACCCCCCACCACCGTTTCCCCGGGATGCAGGACCGCCGGATAAGCCCCGCCGCTACCCGATCCGCCTGTGCTGAATGAAGAGTCCGGTGGCGCGGCTTCAGCCCGCGCCACCGGAGCGTGAACTTTGGTCGGTGGGGCGCCCCTCAGCCCTTCGCCTTGCAGGGGCGGACCACCTCGCCTTTGGCTTCGGTCCCGCCGGTGAAGATCGCATCGGCTTCGGCGGCGAAGCTGCCCGTGGCGCATTTGGCCTCCAGGTAGCTCTCCTTCTTGCCCTTGTAGGTGAAGGTTTTCCCGATCGTCAGTTCGAAATTGGTCACCGAGCCCGAGCCACCGGCGATCGTTGGGATCGAGGCGATCGAGCGCAGCCCGTAGCGCCCGCGGTGCTCCTTTTTGATCTTCACCGTGGTGACGATCGCGGTCGGGGCCGGGACCGCGACGTAGGCGTGGATGTAGAGGGTGGTCGTGCCGCCCTTTTCGCCGCCGTTGAAGACGACCAGGGGGCCGGTGGCGGCGAACGGGGTCGATTCGGGGAAGGCGACGCGGACCGAGGTCTTACCCGAGCCGATAATCGCCTTGGGGCAGGCCTTTTTCGCGTTCTGGGTGTCGGTTGCCAGGATCTTGGAGGCGGTGCAGGTCGCCAGGCCCTTGGGGTTGATCGTTCCGTTTTTGTCGGTGTCGATGATCACTTCGTGCAGGGCGGGGGGCTGGGAGCCGTCTTTGGTGGCGATGCCGCCGCTGACGTGCAGGGTGATCGGCGCAAACTTGTTCTTCGGCAGCGTCGTCGGCGTGACTCCGCCGTTCAGCGTCAACACCAGGTTGCCCGCTTCGACGATGGTCGGCTTTTCGCCGCCGGCGAGTGCCACCGAGGCCACGGAAACCGCGATCGTGGCACCCAGGGCGATGATCAGAGTCAGACGTTTGCGCATATCGGTAAGTCTCTCCTTTTGCAGCCTGCCAGCTTGGGTCACGGCCGATTGAAAGCTTTGGGGATCTCTCCAAGAGCCAAAGTACCAACCTTCGTAACAAATAACCCCGCCCGTGCAGGAAAAGAGCGCCCTCGGCAGGCCGATTGCCAGCGCTCCGACAGCGAGAGCCGGGTTCGCTCGCGCTGGCTCGCGGCTCCCTTGGCCCAACAACTGGCAGTGTCACCGAGAAGTCTTGCCTCGTGTCGCCGACGGTATCGCCCGGAAGCTTTCCCGGACACACATCGTAGGCGCCAAGATGCAGTCTTCCCGGCCCTCGAAAACCCTCCGTGCCGGGCTGTCCTCCGTGCGCTCCGGCGCGCCCGCACACGAAGCTGACGAGATGCCGGTCTATCCGCGCCTCTGTGAATCGGCCTTCAGCCGTTGATCCAGACGGTCTGTTCACGATCGGGCCCCACGCCCACCAGGCGGATCGGGACGCCGGCCGCATCGGAGATGACGCGCAGGTAATCGCGCGCCTCTACGGGAAGGTCCGCCTCGCTGCGGGCGTCGCTGATGTCGCCGTCGAACCCCGGCAGCTCCTCGTACTCGGGCTCGGCCGAGTGCAGGATCGACTGGTGATAGGGAAAGCGGTCAAGGATGGCTCCCTCCTTGGAGCGGTAGCGCACCGCGACCCGGAGGGGGTTGATTCCGCTCAGCACGTCGAGCTTGGTGATCGTCAGCGCGCTCATCGCGTTGAGCCGGACCGCGTAGCGCAGCGCCACCAGGTCCATCCAACCGCACCGCCTGCGCCGCCCGGTGGTCGTCCCGAACTCGCAGCCCCTCTCCAGCATCCGCTCGCCCACCTCGTCGTGCAACTCGGTCGGAAACGGACCGGCGCCGACCCTGGTCGTGTAAGCCTTGGCGACTCCCCAGACCTCGTCGATGTCGGTTGGCCCGACGCCCGCGCCGACGCACGCAGCGCCGGCGATCGGATTGGAGGAGGTGACGAAGGGGTAGGTGCCGTGGTCGAGATCGAGAAGCGTCGCCTGGGCGCCCTCGAAGATCACCGTTCGATTGGCCTCCAGCGCGTCCCAACAGAGCCGCGCGGTGTCGGCGATGTGGGGCTCCAGACGGTGCCCGTAGGCGACGTGCTCCTCGGTCATCGAGTGCAGATCGAGACGGGGATCGGGGGCCTCCCCGACCGCATCCCTTTCGCTGCCCTCGCCCGCCTCCTTGCGCAGTTTGCGACGCTGCACAGAGAGTTCGCGCAGCGCCTGCTGCTTGGGCTCTAGCGCAGCGCGAATCTTGGTCCGCAGGATCTTCTCGTCGAGCAGGTCCTGGACCCGGATGCCGAGCCGCAGTGCCTTGTCGGCGTAGCAGGGCCCGATCCCCCGCCGCGTGGTCCCGATTGAGAGTTTTCCCAGCTTCGTCTCCCCCGCCGTGTCCAGCAGCACGTGGTAGGGCATGATCAGGTGCGCGTTGGCGGAGATCCGCAGGTTGCCGACGTCGATCCCCCGCCGCCGCAGCCCGTCGATCTCTCCCAGCAGGATGCTCGGGTCAAGCACCACCCCGTTGCCGATCACACTGGTCTTCTGTGGGTGGAGGATGCCGGACGGAATCAGGTGGAACTTGAACTCCTCGCCATCACGGACGATCGTGTGTCCGGCGTTGTTGCCGCCCTGGAAGCGCACGATCACGTCCGCGCGCTCGGCGAGCAGGTCGGTGACCTTGCCCTTCCCCTCGTCGCCCCACTGGGCGCCCACTATCACCAGGCCAGGCATCAGCGGGGGATTGTGCCTGGTCTGCCCATCTGGCGCATCAGATCTCGGCGTCCTCGGTCAGGTCGCCAGGCCAGGCGCCGAGAAGTGTGCTTCCTGCACAACCCTCCCCGCCCGCGCCGACCTCGAGCAGAGCGCTCAGGCGACCTTCCCGAAGCGTCGATCGTCTCCGAACAGGGCCACCTCGTCGCATATCTGGGTCAGCCTCGAAACCGTGCGGCTCCCGATCTGTTCCTCCAGCTCTCCGTGGGGGAGGTTGGTCGTGATGATCACCGACCGCCGCGTCTCATAGCGCTCGTTGATCAGCGCGTAGAGCTGCTCCAGGACCCAGTCGCTGCGTTTCTCCGCCCCGAGGTCATCGATGTGGAGAAGATCGACCGAGGTGAGGCGCTCGAAGAAGGAGAGATAGGAGTCCCCGCCCGGCTCGGAGTCATAGGTTCTGCGGATCCGCGCCAGCAGCTTGGGCAGCGAGTAGATGGCCACGGTGCGGCCGGCCTCCAGCACCGCTTTGGAGACCAGCATCGCCAGCGTCGTCTTGCCGGTGCCGGTATCGCCGAAAAGCCACAGGCCCCGACCGCTCTCCAGGCGCTCGTCCATCTCGTCGACGAACGCTCGGACGTAAGACACCGCCGACTTCAACTCCAGGTCGCGGGCCATGTCGCTCACCGGTGGACGGTCGAAGGAGACACCGCGGTAGCGGGGCGGGATGACCGAGGAGACACCGCGGCTCCGCCCCCTACGCAGGCGCTGCTCACGGCACTCGCACGGTCTCGCCACGTCTTCGGGCCCGAGGATCCAGCCCGATCCGTCGCAGACTGCCAGCGGGCAGGCCTGCTCCCGGAACGGCTCGCTGCGGGCGATCGCTCGCACTAGAACTCAGGCCCCGCGGTGGCCGTGGCGTCCTCGAACGGCGGTCCCTCGCCGGCCGGCTGCTCGATCGGCCGTTCGTGGCCGGAGAAATCGGCGAACTTCGGGAAGCGGTCCAGAAAGACCAGCTTGCGGGTGCCGATCGGTCCGTTTCGATGCTTGGACACGATCAGATCGGCGAGGCCATCCGGCTCGTCCTCGGGGTCGCGGTAGTAGTCCTCGCGAAAGAGGAAGGCGACCAGGTCGGCATCCTGCTCCAGCTGGCCGGACTCGCGCAGGTCCGAGAGCTGCGGCTTGGGCGGCGTGCGCTGCTCCGGCGCCCGCGAGAGCTGGGAGATCGCCAGCACCGGCACCTCCAGCTCACGCGCGAGGATCTTCAACCCGCGGCTCATCTGGCCGACCTGCTCGACTCGGTTGGCGCGGTGGTCGTCGGCCCGCATCAACTGCAGGTAGTCGACGATCACCAGTCCCAGGCCGCCCCGGTCCTGCTCCTGGGCGTGCAGACGCCGGGCCTTGGCCCGCAGATCGAGGATGCCGAGGTCCGAGGAATCATCGAACCACAGGGGTGCCTCCTCCAGCTCGTTGCACGCCCGCACAACCTTCGGCCAGTCCTTCTGGGCCACCTGTCCCTTGCGCAGCTTGTCGCCGGAGATCCGCGCCCGGCAGGCGATGAAGCGCTGCGCCAGCTCCACCTCGGACATCTCCAGCGAGAAGAAGGCCACCGGCATGCCCCGCTTCACCGCCACGTTCTCGGCGATGTTGGCGACCAGGGCCGACTTCCCCATCGCCGGCCTCGCCGCGACGATGATCAGGTTGCCGGGCTGAAAGCCGCCGGTGAGCGCGTCGATGTCCTTGAAGCCCGAAGGCGTGCCGGTCAGCTCGGACTCTCCCGTGGAGAGCTTCTCCAGGCGGTCGACCTCGTCGTGGAGGATCTCCGAGAGCAGACGAAAGTCGCTCGCCTGCTCCCTGTGGGCGACGTCGAAGAGGAGCTTCTCGGCTCGCTCCGACAGCTCGCGCGGTTCGCCGTCGCGTTCGTGGACCCACCCCTGGATCTGCTGCCCCGCGCCGAGCAGGCGGCGCAGCAGGGAGTTTTGCTGGACGATCTCCGCGTAGTGCTTGGCGTTACCCGCCGCGGGCACCTTGGCGGCCAGCTCGGAGACGTAGTGCTTGCCGCCCGCCGCCTCGATCTGGTTGCGCTGGGTCAGCGCCTCGGTGACGGTCAGCTCGTCGACCGGCTTGGAGTCTGCGTAGAGGTCGTGGACGCAGGTAAAGATCGCCCCGTGCTTGTCGAGGTAGAAGTCGGCGGCATTCAGCTTCACCTCGTCGATCACCCGGGTCAGCGCTGACTCTGCGACCAGCATCGCCCCCAGAACCGATTCCTCCGCCTCGATGTTCTGGGGCGGGATGTGGGTTGTCGGCGGCTGCGGCATCGCAGTTAGAAGAAACCACACGGACAGGTCGGCTGCCCGTGTGGATCCCGCCTATTGCGCTACTTCTCTTCGGCGACGATTGTCTTGACCGCCGCCGTGGCGCCGTCGGCGAGCTCGATCTCGACCATGAATGTGCCGATCTCGCGGATCGGCTCCTCGAGCCGGATCTTGCGGCGGTCGATGCGCAGATCGCGTGCCTCGCGAATCGCGTCGGCGATCTCCTTGGGCCCGACCGAGCCGAACAGCTTGCCATCCTCACCCGCCCGCTGGTGGATCGTCAGCACGGTCTTGGAGAGCAGGCCGACGGTTTCGGCTTCGCGCTCGGCCCGCACCCGCTCGGCCTTCTCGGCTGCGGTGCGGCGGCGCTGGGCCTCCTCCAATGCCCCCGGAGTGGCCGGTTGGGCGAGCTTGCGGGGAATGAGGTAGTTGCGTAGATAGCCCGGCGCGACGTCGACCGGATCGCCTCGGTGGCCGAGGTCCTCGACGTCGTGGAGCAGGATCGCCTGCGCCATCAGCGCTCCCCGACGTAGGGCAGCAGCGCGATCTCGCGGGCGCGCTTCACCGCCACGGAAAGCTGGCGCTGGTGCTTGCGGGAGAGGCCGGTGACGCGCCGCCCCCGGGTCTTGCCCTTGTCGGAGAGGAAGCGGCGGAGCAGGTTGAGGTCCTTGTAGTCGACCGTGTCGGCGTTGACCCGCGTGTACTTGCGCGGCCGCATGCGGTCCGGCATGCGCCGCCCGCGTCGCGGAGTCGATGTCGTCTCTCTGGCTCTTGCCACTTCGTCGGTCCCTTACGTGGAAGTCGCCCGGCGTGGCGGGGCGACGAAAACCAAGCAGCGGAAAGCTTACCTAGAACGGGATGTCGTCGTCCGCGGCGCCGACGCCGGCCGCGGCGCCCTCGAAGTCCGAGGTGTCCGCTGGCACATCGCTGCTGGGTGTGAAGCCGCCGTTGCCACTGCCCCCTCCGGCGCCATCGCGCGAGCCGAGGAACTGGACCGAGTTGGCGATGATCTGCACGGCCTGGCGCTTGCCGCCGTCTTTGGCCTCCCACTCGCGCCAGTCGAGCCTTCCCTCGACCGCCACCGGGCGGCCCTTGGACAGGTAGTTGGCGCAGTTCTCACCCTGGGCCCCCCAGACCGTCACGTCGAAGTAGTTGGGCTTGTCGACCCATTCGCCGCTCTGGCCGTCCTTGCGACGACTGTTGACCGCCACCCTCAGCTCGCAGATCGAGGTGCCGCCGGGAGTGCTGCGCAGCTCCGGATCGCGGGTCAGGTTCCCGGTGATGACCACCACGTTCACATTCGAAGCTGCCACGGCTCTCACTCCTCTGAAATCGCTTGTCTGGACTGCAGTCTAAGAGGGGATGCGGCGCGACTTCCCCGCGCGGAGCACGATTCCCGCAACTCGCGGCGGTTCCTCGACTCGATCGGGCAGATTTCGCCAGACATCGAGCCCGTATCTGGCCCCTCGCCGGCTACTCGTCGGCGTCGTCGCGCTCGTCGCGGCCGCCGTGTGCGGCGCGCTCGCGCGGCGGTGCGGCGGCGCCCACGGCTGGCGGGACGATCACCGGCGCGCTGGGGTCCACTTTGAAGATGCGGAAGCGCAGGACGCCGTCGGCGATCTTCAGGTTGTGGTCAAGCTGGCCCAGAAGCTCGGTGGGAGCCTCGAAGCGAAACCAGCGGTAGTCGGCCTCGTTGCGGCCGTCGATCTCGTAGGCCATCTTGCGCAGGCCCCAGTTGTTCTCCTGCTTCGGCCCGCCGCCGGCCTCGATCTGGCCTCGAACCTCCTGGGCAAGCCCCTCCCGCTCGGGCTCTCCGAGGTTGGGGTCGAGCATCAGAACCAGCTCATATTCGCGCGGGGCGACCAAAACGGCGAGGGACTATAGCGGTGGGGTTCTGGGCGGTGGGCAGCGGTGCGGCGCGCTCCATCTCCCCACCGTCGGCGGGAGCCCGGGTCGGGGTCGGGCGGCGGCTGGGTTTCGGCGCCAGGCCGTGGCGGCGAAGACGGGCGGAGGTCACGCGTTTCCCCCGGGCGCGCTCAGCGGGAGGGCCGTGCCCCGAATGCGCCCGCGGCCGCCCCCTCTAGGCCACGGCCTCGCGCAACCGGGCGATATCCGCCAGCTGCTCGTCCACCCAATCCCCCGGATTGCGGGAGAAGATGATCTCCTTCAGCCGCTGGGCCCTGACCCGGCGCTCCTCGGCGCCCATCGTCAGTGCCCGGTAGATCGCGTCGGCCTGCTCCTGAATGTCGAACGGGTTGACCGAGAGCGCGCAGTCGGCCAGCTCCTCGTGCGATCCGGTGTTCTCTGAGAGCATCAGCACCCCGTTCCTGGTGTTCACAGCCGGCGCCTCCTTGGCGACCAGGTTCATCCCGTCAAAGAGCGAGTTGACCATCAGCAGGTCGAAGTGCTTGTAGCGGGCGACCGCATCGTGGAAGTTCTCGTAGATCTTCAGGTCGATCGGCATCCAGTCGGTGGTCCCGTGGCGGTGGTTGACGACCGCGACCAGCGCCTCGATTCGCTCCAGGTACTCGGCGTACTCGGGCACGTCCTGGCGCGAGGGCTGCAGGTGGGCGATGAAGGTGACCTCTTCGCGGAACTCGGGGTGCTGGGTGAGGAAGGTGTCGAAGGCGGTGAAGCCGCGCAGCACGTTCTTGGAGAGGTCGGCCCGGTCGACGCGGATGATCAGGTGCTTGCGCCGACGCTCCAATACCTCCCGCTCGGCCGCCGCCACCTCGGGTGACTCCGCCGCCCGTGCCAGGCGCTCGGCGTCGATCGAGAGAGGGTAGGCGCGAGCGAGCGTCTCGCCGCCGCCGTGGCGCACACGGCCGCTCTCGTAGTCGACGCGTGCCTCCAGCAACTCATCGCAGCAGCGCAGGAAGTTGATGCAGTAGGCGTGGGTGTGGAAGCCGATTATGTCGTTGGCCAGCATGCCCTGGAAGATCGCCTCGCGGATCCGCCCCGGCAGGATCCGCCAGCTATCGGGCTGGGACCAGGGGATGTGGACGAAGTGGTGCAGGAAGGCGTCGGGCCGCTCGGCGCGGATCATTCCCGGGGCCGTGTAGAGGTGGTAGTCGTGGAGCATCACCAGCGGCCGCTCCCGCCCCTCGATCTGGGTCAGCACCGCCCGGGCGATGTCGCGGTTTACCGTTTGGTAGCCGTAGTCCCAGGCGTCGAGCTCCTGCTGACGGATGTCGGGGGCGTTGGAGAGGTCCCAGAGGTAGTGCTGGATGAACCAGAGGATCGGGTTGGCGATCACGTTGTAGAAGCGGTCGAAGGCCTCCGCGTCGCTGTCGACGAACAGCATCCGGTAATCGATTCCGTCGATCGAGAGCTCGACCGGCCCGTCGCGTTCCTCGGAGACGACGACGTCCTCGTCGGTAATCGCGGATGCGATCCAGAGCGCATCGCGGTGGGAGACCAGCCCCGAAAGCGCGGTGACCAGCCCCCCGCCCCCGCGGCGCACGGTCCGCTCCCCGTTCTCGTCGCGCTCGAACTGGGCGGGCCCCCGATTGGAGACGATGATCAGCGGATCAGAGGACATCAGCCGACCGTTGCCTCGCTCCCAGGTGGCCCCGAGAGTCAGGTTTGGATGGCCCCCAACTCCAGCGTATGCACCGCCGGGCTAGGGTCCATGAGCGGTCCACGCCGTGAAGGTTACGGTGAATTCTCCAGACCCGTTAACAGCTCGAGCCAGTCGCGCAGCAAACGGGGGGAGAGGAACTCACGCCGAGCGTGCTCCTTGCCCGCCCGCCCCAGCCGCTTGCCCAGCTCGGGGTCGGCGAGGATCTCGACGCAGCGCCGCGCGCACTCGGCCGGCGAGTTGACGAGGAAGCCGCTCTCTCCGTCGGTGATCTGCAGCGGGATGCCGCCGACATTGCCGGCAACCGTTGGCCGCCCCTTCCACAGAGCCTCGGTGACGGTCAGGCCGAACCCCTCCCGGATCGACTTCTGCAGGCAGACGTCGGACTGCGACTGGAAGGCGTTGACCTCTATCGCCCCCACGTTGTTGAGGTTGTTGAGGATCTTGATGTCGGGGTCGCCGTCGGCGTACTCGAAGGTCTGCTGGAAGAAGTTCCAGCCCTCGGGGTCGTCGGTGGCCATCGAGCCGACCAGGGCGAGTTGCACCTCCGGGATCTCCTTGGTCACGTCGCGGTAGGCATCGATCACCCCCATGGGGTCCTTCCAGGGATCGAAGCGGGAGACCTGGGTGAGCAGCGGGCGGTCGACGTCGATCCCAAACTGGCGGCAAACAAAGGCGGCGTCGTCGGGGGAGAAGGCCATGTTCTTGGGCGAGAGCGGGTCGATGGCGGGGGGGATGATGTTGACCCCGTCACGGCCGCGATCGATCCCGGCCGGCACGTAGGCGGGCAGGTGCCAGACGGTCGCCCCGTACTCCTCGATCAAGGGCAGCAGGCGGGCGATCGGCGCCGGGTTTGGCTCGGAGAGGTCGATGTGGCAGCGCCATACCCAGTTGCGGCTCTTGTCGGCCGCGCCGCGCCGCAGGCCGATCGGCTGCGGGTCGTGGACGATGATCGTGTCCCATTCGCCCTGCAGGCCCTCGGCGTTGAGCAGGTTGATCTCATCGAACAGCCCCCACTGCTCCTCGCTCAGCGTCTCCTCCGCCCCCTGGAGGGAGTTGTGCAGGAGCTTGGTTGCGTTGAAGAACTCCTCCTTGCCGAAGATCACCTGCCAGTGAGCGTCCAGCCCGGCGTCGCGCATCAGCGGCACCAGGGTGTATAGGATCTCCGAGACGCCGCCGCCGAAGGCGGTCGCGCTGACGTGCAGGACCCGGTGGCCCTGCAGCGGCTCGGCCAAGGCGCGGATCCGCTCGGCCAGCTCCTTGCCTGCGATGTGGGTGTAGTCGGCGAGCGACTTCTGGCCGAGGGCAACTTCCTGAAGCATTCGCGGAGTTCTACCTATCTCGGCGGCGACCAGCGGGCGGGTGTTGCGTCTCAGCCGCTGGTGACGCTTTCGGGACGCTTGCCGAGCGTCACCTCGAGCTGCTTGCGCTGGTTGCCGCGGAGGATCGTCAGCTTCACCCTCTGCCCCGGCGCGTAGGAGGCCGTATCGCGGGCTAGGTCTTCGGGGGTGATCACCGGGCGGCCGTTGAAGGCCAGGATCACGTCGCCGCCGGTCTTGTACTCGCCCGCCTGAAACTGGATCTTGCCGCCGCCCCCCCGCAGGCCGGCCTGGGCGGCAGGGCCGCCGGGAACGACGTCGGCGATCAGCCCGCCGAACTTGGTGTCCAGGTGGAGCTTGGCGGCGAGCTGTGGGTACAGCGCCTGGCTGGACACCCCGAGGTAGGCGTATTCGACCATGCCCTTGGCCTGAAGCTGGGCCACCGAGCGTTTGACCGCCGAGATCGGGACCGCGAAGCCGACCCCGTCGTTGGCGCCAGAATTGGTCTCGATCTGCTGGTTGATGCCAATCACCTGGGCGTTGCCGTTGAGCAGCGGGCCGCCGGAGTTGCCCGGGTTGATCGAGGCGTCGGTCTGGATCGCTCCCTCGATCTGGAACTGGGTCAGCGATTTGACCGAGCGGTCGGTGGCCGAGACGATCCCGACCGAGAGCGACTGCTGCTCGCCGAAGGGGCTGCCGATCGCCGCCACCGGTTCGCCGACGACGAGATCGTGGTCATCGCCGAGCGCCAGAGGATGCAGGCGCAACCCGGCGGGCGGGGTGACCTTGAGCAGGGCGACGTCGGCGAAGGGGTCGAAACCGAGGATCTTGGCCGGGACGACGTTGTGGTCGGTGAATTCGACGAAGACGGCCTTGGCCGGAACGCGTTTGCCGCCAGCTTCGACGGTGACCACGTGGGCGTTGGTGACGATTTCGCCCTTGTCATTGAGCTGGAAGCCGGAGCCCTCGGCGGCGCTCGGGCCGTTTCCTTCGGCGGCGCCGAAGACCGTGCGGATCGTGACCACACCGGGAGAGGCTTCGCGGAAGACCCGGGCCGCGTCGAAGCCGCTTTCCGCCGTCTCCACCACCACCTTGGGCAGGGCCTGTGCGTTGCCTGAGGCCTGAGGAGTGGAGTTGGAGCCGCTCGAGCCGCCGCAACCGCCGAGGAGCGCCAGCACCGCCGTCAGCGCGGCGGCCCAGGCCGTCGGCCGCTTCATGCGCGCGCCTCGACCGGCGCGAAGATCCGCGGCGGCATCGGTTGCTCGCGATCGGGCGGCAGGTCGAGCGTGAATGCGGTGAAGCGCTTGCTGGCGGCGATCGTGATCCGTCCCTCCATCCGCTGCGCCAGCTCCCTGGCGATCGCCAGTCCGAGGCCCGAGCCGCCGGCGGAGTCGGCCGTGTAGAAGCGCTCGAAGACCCGTCCCTGAACGCGATGGGGGATGCCCGGCCCCTCGTCGGAGACGGTCAGCTCGGCGCGGTGGTTGGCGGAGTAGGTGGTCACGGTGACCTTGGTGCCCTCGGGTGTGTGGGTCAGGGCGTTGTCCAGCAGGATACGGATGATCTGTCGCACCCGGTCCGGATCGGCACGGGCGATCGCCGGGCGGTCGGGCGTGCGCAGCTCCAGGCGCGAGCCGCGCCGGTCGGCGCGGGGGCCGAACTCTCGCGCCACCTCGCGCGCCAGCGTGCCCAGGTCGACGCTGCGGGATTGCATCACCAGGGCTCCGGCGTCCAGCTGGGAGAGGTCGAGCAGGTCCGCGGTCAGCTTTGTCAGGCGGTCGATCTGCTGGCGCATGGTGTGCACGAACTCGGCCCGCTCCTCGGGGCTCGGGTCCTCCTCTTCCAGCAGCTCGACGAAGCCGCCGAGGCTGAAGATCGGCGTGCGCAGCTCATGCGAGGCATTGGCGATGAACTGCTTGCGGGCGCTGTCCAGCTCGGCGAGGCGGCGCTGCATCTCGTTGAAGGTGCGGGCGAGCTGCCCGAGTTCACCCGCGGCGGCGATCGGTATCTGAGCCTCGAAGTTGCCGTCAGCGACCTCGCGGGCGGCGTCCTGGATACGTGAGATTTGGCCCGCCGCCCGCTGCGCGAAGTAGACGCCGACGATGGTCGTCAGCGCCAGGGCGATCAGCCCGCCGGCGAGCATCTGCCCCCTTACCTGGGAGATGCTGTGGGGTGTTCGGCTGATCCCGAACACGTAGATGTAGATGACGGCGAGCGTGCCCAGGCAAATCCCGACCGCGGTGACGGTGATCCTGCTGCTGAGGTTGGTCAGGCGCGGTCGGCGCATCTACTCCCTGAACCGGTAGCCGACCCCGCGCACGGTGAACAGGAACTCGGGCTGCTTGGGATCCCCCTCGAGCTTCTCCCGCAGATGGCGGATGTGGACGTCGACGGTGCGCGGGTCGCGGTACTCGGAGTCCCCCCAGACGTGTTCGAGCAGAGTCTCGCGGCTGAGCACCCGGCCGGGGGAGCGGGCGAGGGCGCCAAGGATCTCGAACTCGACGTAGGTGACGCGGACCTCCGCCCCGCGCAGCGTCACCATGCGGCGGCCGAAGTCGATCGTCAGCTCGCCGCTCTCGATCGCCTCCTCGTCAGGCGGCTCGCCGATCATCCGCGCCCGCCGCAGCGCGGCCTTCACCCGGCTGCGGAACTCGCGCATCGAGAAGGGCTTGGTGATGTAGTCATCGGCACCCAGCTCCAGCCCGGCGACCTTGTCGGTCTCGCTGCCCTTGGCGGTCAGCATGATGATCGGTACCTGACTCTGGGAGCGGAGCTGGCGGCAGACCTCGATGCCGTCCAGCTTGGGCAGCATCAGGTCGAGGATGACGAGGTCGAAGCGCCCCTCCCCGAACCGCTGCAATGCCTCACGCCCGTCGAGGGCGGAGGTGACGTGGTAGCCATCCTTGCGCAGCGGGTAGCTGAGCAGGGTTTGAATCGACTGCTCGTCGTCGACGAGGAGGATGCGGGTCGACCCGTTTGGCATAGAGAAAGGGTAGTGGCCGCTTCCGTCACGGCTCCCGCATAGGCCCAGACACGCAGCGTTTTTGTGCTTGTGCAGCTTTCATTTCGGCGGCACCCTCGCCGCCAGGAGCGTGGGGCGGAGTGGTCCTTGGACGCATGTGCGAGTACTCATAACTAAGGATCGCCGGTAGGAGGTCGATATTAGGCGCAGGATGCAACCGCGACAGCTGAAGAGCCTTGTCGAGTCCGGCCGCTACAGACCCGAGCCGTCTCTCGTGGCGGAGGCGATGCTGCGGCGGCGAGGGGTGCGGGAGTTGCTGAGTGGGCCCCGGATCTCGTTCAGCGCAGGTGGTCGAACCCCTCCGTCTCCAGCAGCGGGCCACCCGGCAGCCTGATCTCGACCCCATCGCCGGGGGCGACCTCGCCGATCTGGGTCAAGACTGTCTCAGTCTCGCTCAGGGTCGAGGAGGCCTTGCCCAACCGCTCGGCGGGCAGCGTCACCAAAAGCTCGTAGTCCTCGCCGCCGGAGAGGGCCAGCTCGATCGGGTCGCGCCCCGCCGCCGCCGCGATCTCGGCGACCCCAGTGGCGATCGGCAGCGCGGCGACCTCGATTCGCAGCTGCACGCCGCTTGCCTCCGCCAGCCGCCGGGCATCGCCCCCCAGCCCGTCGCTGAGGTCGATCATCGCGCTCGCTCCGTTGGCGGCCAGGCTGCGGCCTGGGCCGAGGCGGGCCCGGGGCACGATCTGGCGGGACCTCAGGCCTGCTGCGGTGTCAGCGGCGAGCGCCGCCCCCAGCTCCGGCCGCTCGAGCAATAGAAGCCCAGCCGCCGCGCCGCCGATCTCCCCGGTCAGCACCAGGGCCTCGCCGGGGCGCGCCCCGGCGCGCCCGATGAGCAGCTCCGGCCTCGGCGCGTGGCCCACGACGGTCAGTGCCACGAACAGCGCCGGGGCGCGTGTGACATCGCCCCCGGCCAGGGTCGTGCCGGTCTCAGCGGCCAGGGCGAGGAGTCCGTCGATCAGCTCGATGCAGCCGTCCTCGTCCAGGTCGCGGGGAACGCCGAGGACGACGTAGGCCTCCCCCGGCTCGGCGCCCATCGCCGCCAGGTCGGAGAGGGCGCTGGCAAGAGCCTTGTGCCCGATCTGCGCCAGGCTCGCCTGCCCGCGGCGGAAGTGGACCCCCTCGACGAGCGCGTCGACCGAGGTGGCTGTGGCGCCGCCGGGCAGGGTGACCGCGGCGTCGTCTCCGATCCCCAGCCGGACCCGCGCTCCGGCCGGCGGCAGTCGTTCCCGCAGCCGCGCCAGCAACTCGAACTCGCCCATCCGACGACTATCGCAAAACGATGGCCTGCGGCTGGTGGCAGCGGCTCGCCGAGCGCCCTTCGATGGCCGGCCCATCTAAGGTGCGGCGAACGTGGAGGGACGCCAGCCACTTCTACACCGCCTCGGGGAGGCCGGAGCGCGGCTCGGGTCCCGCCCGCCCCGCAGCCGCCGCCTGAGGTTGGCGATCCAGCTCGGGCTGGCCCTGGTCATCTTCGGCTTCCTCGTCCTCACCGTGGTCGAGCAGTGGGCGGAAATCAAGAGCAAGGGGGTCCACTTCCACGGCCTGTGGCTGATCCCGGCCTTTGTGGTTTTGCCCTGCTTCTACGGGCTGAGCGCGCTCGGCTGGGACTTCACCCTGCGCTTCCTCGGCTACCGGATCGGGGTCGGCCGGGCGCAGGTCGCCTGGGGCCAACCGCTGCTGGCCCGCTACGTCCCCGGCAGCGTCCTCTACGTCTTGGGTCGGGTACTGCTCTCCGAGCGGGCAGGGGTGCCGCGACGCATCACGGTTGCCAGCATCGTCTACGAGCAGGCGATCTCGGCCACCTCGGCGATCGCCGTCGCCGCCTACTTCGTCATCAATCACCCTGACCTTCAGGGCCAGCCGCTGCGCTGGGCGGTGCTGCTCCTGATTCCACTGGCGATCGTGCTGCTGCACCCGCGCGTCTTCGGGCCGCTGGCCAATCGGGCGATGCGCGCCTTCGGGCGCGAGCCGCTGCCCGCGGTAATCTCGCTGCGCGGGGTGCTCGCCCTGCTCGTCTTCTACTCGCTCAACTGGGGAGTCGTCGCGGTTGGGATCTACTGCGTCGCCCGTTCGGTCACCACGATCCCCTTCAGCGACGTCCTGATCGTCGGATCGGCGCAGGCGATCGGATACTTCGCCGCGCTGATCACGCTCATCGCTCCCGCCGGCCTCGGCGTGCGCGACGCCGCCTTCGCCTGGGCGGTCAAGGTGGCAACCCCGGGTAACAGCTTCGCGGTCGGATCGCTGATCGCGATCGCCGTGCGCGCCGTGCTGACCGTGGTCGAGGTGGTCTACGTCGGCACCGTCACCGCGATCGGACGGCGCCAGGGCTGGACCGTTCCCACGGGAGTCCTGCACGCCTCCCCGGAGGAGCAGGCGGCCGCCCCCAGCTCGGGCGCGCACAGCCCCGAGATCCTCTGAGAAGAGGAGAGAAAGTGAGCAGCACGGCCTAAGAGGGAAGCCGGGCGCCGAGCTGGAAGGCGGTCAGGGCGAGGACCAGGAACTGGAGCCTGCGGTCGCGGGAGAGTGCGGCCAGGGGAAGGGTCCAGATCAGGTACCAGGGGAGGAGCCACGAGGTGGCGAGGAGCAGGCCGAAGGAGGCCCAGGCAGCGGCGCGCAGCCAGTCGCCGCCGCGCCAGGTCCAGGCCAGCAGATATGCGAACAGTGCGGCGTAGAGGGTGAGGGCGGCGGCTCTGACGGGCTCCTTGCCGAGGCCGGTGAGCCGGGCGGCGGTGGAGGGGATGCTGAGGTGGCTCGTCTTTGACTGGTTCTCCCCCGCCAGCCCGATCGCCTGCAGCCAGTGCCAGCCGAAGGCCAGGTAGGAGATGGCGAGCGCCGCGCTCAGGGCGAGCGCCGCGCCGAGCATCAACCGCCCCCGCCGGCCGGCGCCGAGCAGGGCGAAGGGGGCGAGGAACGCGGTCGAGGCCTTGATCGCCACCGCCACGACCAGAGCGGCGCCCGCGGAGGCCTCCGTCGCCCCCAGAACGCCGGCGACGCCAAGCATTGCGAGCAGCATCGCCAGGGCGTCGTTATGGCCTCCCCCGACGACCTGGACGAGGACCAGCGGGTTGAGGGCGACGAAGACCGCGGCGCGTAGGGGGTCGACGCCGCGCTGCGGCGCCAACCGCGCACAGATCGCGGCGAGGCCGAGGACCGAGGCACCGGCCACGATCTTCAGCACCCAGACCGCCGCCGAGACCGGCAGCCAGGCGAGCGGATAGGTCGCCAAGGTGAACAGAGCTCCGTAGGCGCTTGGAGTGTGGGGCCATGTGACCTGGGCGAAGGCGGGATCCGCCGGGGCCGCGGCTGGGCCACGGACGTAGGGGTCGATGCCGTGAAGCGCCCCTAGCCGGGCATAGTCGACATAGCTGTAGATGTCATGGGAGAGCAGCGGCGGCACCAGCGCGAAGCCGGCGACCAGCACCACGATTCCCGTCCAGACGGCCCGGCGCCCGATCGCCGGCGCGGCGAACAGCGCCGCGAGATAGGCGGCAAAGCCTGCCCCGAGCAGCGCATGGGCAACGGTTGGCGAGATGCTCAGCTAGCCGTTCCCGCCGCCGCCGGACGCGTGCTTGCCGACCCCGCCGCCGCCACCCCCGCCCACCGGGGGAGGCTTGGGTTGCGGCGAAATGGGGGGTGGCAGCGGCGCCGGCTTCTGCCCCACCCCCGGTGCGTAGGCGTCGGGGTTGTAGCCGCCCACCGCGACGCTTCCCTTCGGAGCAGCGCCGCCGGGGGCCCGGCTCCGCCCGGCGGCGGCCCCGCGCCTTAAACCGGGCGCGGTTGCCGTGTACTTGCCGAAGAACGGCGCCCAGCTCGGTTGTCCCGGGGGCTGTTGGATGTTGACGCACGGCACCGCGCCGTTGGAGTAGAGCGAGTGCCAGATATCCGCCGGAAAGGTGCCGCCGAAGACGACGATCCCCTGCACGTCGGTCATCGAGATGCTGTTGGACTGCGGGTAACCGACCCACACCGCGGTCTCCAGGTTGGGCTGGTAGCCGGAGAACCAGGCGTCGGTGTAGTTGTCCGTGGTCCCCGTCTTACCCGCCTGTCCGGCGCAGCCGGTGTAGGCCGCGGTCCCGGTCCCTTCGGTGATGTTGTCGCGCAGAAGCCGCGTCACCTGGTAGGCGACCTGTCGGCTGATCACCCGCCGCGGGTCGGCGGTTTCGGGATGCTCGACCTCTCCTCCCGGGAAGACCACCCGCCGGATCGCGACCGGGTTTCGGTGGATACCGCCGGAGGCGAGCGTCGAGTAGGCATCCGCCAGTTCCAGCGGCGAGACCCCGTAGCGCAGGCCGCCGATCCCCTCAGCCGGCAGGTCTTCCAGGTGCGCTTCGATCCCCATCGACTTGGCCGTCGCCGCCACGTTCGCCGGCCCCACGCCGAGGTCCAGTTGGGCGAAGACCGTGTTGTCGGAGGTCACCGTCGCCTGCTTCAGGTTGATCCTGCCCTGGTAGCCCTCGTCGGCAGTGTGCACCGTCCAGTGCCCCCACCTGGGCAGGTTGAGGTCCAGCGGTTTGGACACGTAGTAGGTCGTGTAGGGGTCGATTCCCTGCTTGATCGCCGCGGTCAGGACGAAGGCCTTGAAGGTCGAGCCGGGCTGCCGGTGCCCCTGCGCCGCGAGGTTGAACTGGTTGCGGCTGTAGGGGGAGCTGGAGTCCATCGCCCTGATTTCCCCGTTTTGCGGGTCGATCGAGACCAGCGCCGAGGAGGGATCGGACGGGTCGGGGAGGTTCGAGCGCATCGCACCGAGGCCGACATGCTGGAGGGCGGGATCGATCGTGGTGTAGACCTTCAGCCCTCCCTTGCGCACCGTCGCCGCGCCGTACTTTTCGATCAGCCTGTTTTCGACGTAGTCGAAGAAATAGGGCTGGCGGTGCTGGAAGTAGCCGCGCGAGAGGTCAAGCCCGAGGCCGGTCCGCTGGGCGAGCGTCGCCGCGGCTAAAGGCAGGTAGCCGAGCGCCGCCATCTTCCCCAGCACCTCGTTGCGCCGCACCCGCGCCGCGCCCGGGTGGAGGATCGGGTTGTACTGGGAGGGGGCCTGGGGTAGCCCCGCAAGCAGCGCCTCCTGCTCCAGGCTCAGCCTCCAGACCGGCCTGGAGAAGTAGATCCGCGACGCGGCCCCCACGCCGATTGCGGTGCTGCCGGCGATCGTCCCGTAGGAGGCGGTGTTCAGGTACTGGCCGAGGATTTCGCGCTTGGAGTGCCGTTGCGCGTACTCGATCGCCAACTTTGCTTCCATGATCTTGCGTTCGAGGTTGTGCGCCGGGCGCCGGATGCAGAGGTTGCGGACCAGTTGCTGGGTGATCGTCGAGCCGCCCTCGACCGCTCTGCCGGATTCCAGGTCTTTGAGCGCGGCGCGCAGTATCCCTTCTGGGTCGAGCGCCCCGTGCTGGTAGAAGCGCTGGTCCTCGATCGCGATCGTCGCGTCCTGGAGCAGCCGTGGCACCAGTCGGATCGCGACCGGCGCCGCGGTCGATTCGGAGGCGACCAGCCCGAGCTTGCTGCCATCTGCGGCATAGAGGACCGTGTTGGCAACCCTGTCGGCCGGCCTGCAGGCGGTCAGGGAGGGCGCCTTGGCGGCGACGTCGAGGACCCAGGAGGTGACGGCGATGACCGCGATCGCGACCACGACGACCACGGTCATTGCGGCGACCAGCAGCTTCTCACGGGCGCCGCCACGGCGCCGGTGGCGTCGGCTGCGCTGGGTCATCGTGGACAGCGTACTTCCGCTGCCCCCGCTCAGGCCTGCGTGTCCCCGGTGGAGTGGTTGTGCACGATTCCGTCGACCAGCATCTGGTTGGGGATGACGACGGCGGTGCCGTCGCCGGGGTCGACGTAGGTGTAGGAGAGGGTGATGTCGGTGACCCGGCCTTCGATTTCTTCGAAGCCAATCCGGTCTCCGATCCTGATCGGCTGGTTGATCGCGAGCTGCACCCCGGCGACCATGTTGGCGATCGTGTGTTGGGCGGCGAATCCGACGATCAGGCCGATCACCGCGGTCGAGGCGAGGATGCCGGTGGCCAGCCGCTTCAGCTCGGTGAACTGGCTGAGTGCGATCGCGGCCAGGACCATGACGATCGCCACGAAGAGCAGGCGGCGGAGCACCCGCAGACGCGTCCTTGTGGAGCGCGAGACCTGGGAGACTGCCGGCGACATGGAGGTCAACCTACCTGCAAAGCGCGCCT
Organism: Solirubrobacterales bacterium; assembly: GCA_035534175.1. Lineage (GTDB taxonomy): Bacteria > Actinomycetota > Thermoleophilia > Solirubrobacterales > 70-9 > DATLSM01. The sequence continues at coordinate 106,529 of DATLSM010000014.1, forward strand.
TCCCCTACGCCAACTGGGGCCTGCTTGCAGCCCTCCTCGGTCTCGCCCTGGCGTTCGGCATCCAGCTCCTGATGTCGATCCCGGTCGTGCTGGTTTCCCCTCCAGTCCACGGTGAATTCGGCGACGCGGCGAACATCGTCCTCCAGTTCATCACGGCGATCAGCTTCCTGGCGGCGCCGCTGGTCATCGCGATGCGGCGAGGCACATCCGCCCGGGAGGCGATCTCTCGCCTCGGCGTGCGGCGGTTCCGCCCCTCGGCCATGAAGTGGATGGCGGCGGCGATCGGCTTCTACCTCTTCTGCACCTTCGTCTACACGGTGCTGGTTGGACAGCCGCACCAGAAGGACATCGCCGAAGGATTTGGCCCGGTGCCCTTCCAGGTGCTGCTGATAGTCATCGCCGCCCCGATCAGTGAGGAGTTCTGTTTTCGCGGCATGCTGTTCGGTGGATTCCGCAATCGCCTGCCGCGCCTTGCGGCGGCTTTGCTCAGCGGCGTCATCTTCGGCGGCCTCCACGCCACCACCGGGGTCAGCGCCATTCCCCCGTTGATCGTCTTCGGTTTCGCCCTCGCCCTGCTCTACGAGAAGACCGGCTCGATCGTCCCCGGCATCCTCCTGCACATGCTCAACAACTCGATAGCCCTGCTGGGCCAGTAGGCGGGAACGAGGGGCCGCAAGCTTCCCCGCCTGCTCGGCCGCTCGATCCGCAAGAATCCCCAGTCGTGATGCGTCGCCTCCCTCCTGCGCTGGCACTCGCCGTCCTGGTGGCGGTGCCGGCGCTCGCCTCGGCCGCACCCGCAGCGACCCCCGCTCCCCCCGCCGCCAGGCTGGAGCTCCGGGTCGGGGGAGTGCGCGGCGCCCAGGCGCCGATCTACGGCACGGTCCCCGTCACCGGCTCGATCACGCCCTACGTCCCCGGGCAGAAGGTGAAGGTCTCCTTCTACCTCGACTCCCGCCCACTGGCGACCAGGACCCTCGCGGTCAGCAGGGGAGGCGGAGAAACCGGCGCCTTCGGCACCAGCATCGTCATCCGCAGGGACGGTAGGTACGCGGTCAGCGCCAGCCACTCCGCCACCCCGCTCCTCGGAGGCGACACCACCCCCCGCACCATCTGGAAAGTCCGCTTCCCCTCCCTGCATCCGGGGCAGTGCGGGAGGGTCGTCGGCGGTTTCAAGGGCGCGCTGGCGAGGATGGGCTACGTCTCGGGCGGGGGCTCCTGCTTCAACGCGCGGCTCGCCCGCGAGGTACTGGCCTATCGCAAAGTCAACGGCATGGCCCGCGACGAGCAGGCGGGGGCCCGGCTCGTGCAGCAGGCCTTCGAGGGTCGGGGCGGCTACCGCGTTCGCTATCCGGGGGCCGGCGAACACGCCGAGGTGTCTCTTGCCAAGCAGGTCCTCGTCCTCGCCAAGGGCAGCAGGCCATTCGCCATCTACCCGGTCTCCACCGGCAAGCCCTCGACCCCGACCGTCACCGGCCACTACCACTTCTACCTGCGCTCCCCGGGCTACAACTCGGAGGGCATGTACTTCTCCTTCTACTGGTACCGGGGCTACGCTGTCCATGGCTACGCGGAAGTCCCCAACTACCCCGCCAGCCACGGCTGCGTTCGCACCTACATCGCCGACCAACCCCGGATCTACTTCCAGCTCCACCAGGGCGAGAGCATCTTCGTCTTCTGACGCGGTGACCGACCTCGACGCTGCCGGGCGCACCCTTCTCGCCGAGCTGCGCGCGCACTCGCTGGTCCTCGGCGAGGTGACGCTCTCCAGCGGCGCCGTTGCCCAGTACTACGTCGACGCCCGCCGCGCCCTGTTGCGCCCCGCCGGCTTCCGCGCCGCCGGAGCGCTGATCGCCGCCGCCGCGACCGAGGCCGGCGCCACCGCGGTCGGCGGCCCGGTGATGGCGGCCATCCCCCTCGCCTGCGCGGCGATCGCGGTCTCCGGCGGCGCGGACCTCGTCGCCTTCTTTGTTCGCAAGGAGCGCAAGCAGCACGGCCTCCAGCGCTGGGTCGAGGGTCCGGTCGGTCCCGGGGCCCGCTGCCTGGTGGTCGAGGACACGGTCACCACCGGCGGCTCCACCGCCAGCGCGATTGAGCGGATCCGGGAGGAGGGCCTGGAGGTCGCCGCCGTGCTCGGTGTCGTCGACCGCCTGGCCGGCGGCGGCGCCGCCATCGAAGCCTCCGCCGGTGCCCCCTACCGCGCCCTCGTGACGATCGATGAGCTGTATCCGAATCGACCCGACCGCGACTGACAAATCTCCCGCCCGAGTCCATGCTCCCTTTCTGGTCTCTGAGTAGTTTGGCTGCCCGGCGGAAGCCTGGGGCCGAGCGCTGACACTTTTCTGCGGAGGCACGAAGAGAGGAATAGCCAGAATGGAGGGCAGGTTTGTTCCTACCCGTGTTCGCTCCCAACCCGCCCAGCGCTGCTGGATAATCTCGACCAGCCAGCCCCGGTAGCTCAGCATGGAGAGAGCGCCGACCTCCTAAGTCGGAAGTCGCCGGTTCGAATCCGGCCCGGGGCGCTGTGCTGTGTCTGTGAAGACCGGGGCGAATCTTTGGGGGGATCGCTCTATCCGGCTGGGCTATCGGGACTCGGTGGGGGCTCGTCGTAGAGGCTCTCCGAGGCCAGCTCCTGAGCCCGACCACTCCACAGCTTGACGGTCATGAATATGTCGTCGCCATAGCCCTCGAGGGCGTCGAGCGCGATCAGCGAGAAGCGCCCTTTCGAAATCGCCTCTTGGTCTACGGTCTCGGCGTCGAGCTCGACGGTGGCGGCGACGGCGCCGCGGACGAGCGGCCGACCCCAGACGAGGGTCACGGCGCCGGCCCGTCCGCTCTCACCGCGCCAGCGGCCGATCACGTCGTCGTTGAGGTCGATCTTCCAGCCCGGGTTGTCCTCTGCGAGGACGTCGGTGAAGTCGGCCTTTGCCTGGAAGTCGACGGGGTCCGCGCTGGGGAGCTGCACGTAGGAGACATGGCCGAACAGCTCCAGGGTGCCCTCGGCGCTGTCTGCCCGGGCTGAGAAGGGCACCCAGACGCGACCGCCCCAGGCGCGCTCGGGGAACCAGTCGACTTCGGTGGGGACCTCGACCCCGGTGGGCAGGTCATCCAGCCCAGCGCAGGCCTTGGCAAACGCCCCCGTCAGCCGCTCGGCGAAGCGACCATGGGGGATGCCCTCCTGCGTCGAGTCGGCGATGAAGCTAGGGATCGGGCGCTGGTTCGGCGGCACCGTCGAACCCTATTCGCCAAGCGCCTCGCGCAGGTCCGCGGCGGCCCGCTCCGGCGGGTAGACATTGATGTCGATGCCGGTGCCCAGCTCGAAGCCGGCCTTCACGGTCAGGCGAGGCGCGATGTCGATGTGCCAGTGGAAGCGCTCGGTGCCGCGAGGGGAGGTGCGGACCCAGAGGTTCAGCTCCGGTGGGCTGCCAAAGCGCTCAGCCAGAGCGCGCAGCGCGGTGCGGAGCATGGCAACTCCGACCTCGTCGTCGGCGAAGCTCGCGCTCTCCCGCCGGGGGATGACTCGCATCTCGAAGGGAGAGCGCGAGGCCCACGGGCAGATCAGCGCCGCCTCATCATCGATAGCGACCAGGCGCTCGCGGCGTCGCACCTCCTCGACCAGGACGTCGCTGAGCAGCCCGCCGCCCCCGGAGCGCTCGCGGTAGGCGCCGAAGCGCTCACGCTCCCGTGCCACCGCCGCCGGCACAAACGGCAGCGCGTAGAGCTGGGCGTGGGTGTGCTCGAGTGACGCTCCGGCGCCGCGTCCCTCATTGACGATCAGCTGGACGTAGGGGGCCGCGGCGTGGGCGCGCATTCGCTCGCGCCAGACGGCGACCGCCCCGACGACGCGCTCATCGCTCAGCTCGGCCATCGCCGTGATGTGCTCGGGGGCGTTGACGATCACCTCGTGGGCGCCGATCGCCGGGCGCCAGGAGAAGAGGTCGGGCTCGCCGGCGCGGCGCGAGGCCAGCAGCGGGTCGCCGGCGCTGGCGAAGGCGCCGGCCTCGGCGGTGACGCCGCCAGAGGGGCCGGCAGGCCCCTCTGGAGCCAGCGCCGGATAGAGGTTGGGGACGACGCGGGCGCTCCAGCCGGGGGCGTCGGGCGCTCCGCCCAGCGGCCGCACCGCGTAGGCCTCGGGGGGTGTGCGCTGCTCCCGGCCCTCGCAGAAGGGGCACCCCTCCGGCCCCTTCGGCTCGCTGCGGGCGACGGTGAACCCCTCCGGTCGCTCGGCCCGCCCGGGCGCGAGGATCGTACGTAGCCCGCTCAGTTGATCGATGCGTATCTCGGGCGCGCTCAGGAGCGGGAGGGTGGGAGGTCGCCGACGTCGGGCTCGACCGGTGGGGCGGGGGGTGGTTTGGGCTGCCTCGGATTCGGGCCGTTGCCGCCCAGGAAGGGTTCCAGCATGTCCAGCGGCAGGGGGAAGACGACGGTGGTGTTCTGGTTGCTGCCGATTTCGAGCAGAGTCTGGAGGTAGCGGAGCTGGAGCGAGGCGGGGTTGGTGCTGATGATGTCGGCGGCGTCGGTGAGCTTTTGCGCGGCCTGGAACTCACCCTCGGAGTTGATGATCTTGGCGCGTCGCTCGCGCTCGGCCTCGGCCTGGCGGGCGATCGCTCGTTGCATCTGCTCGGGGATTTCGACGTCCTTGATCTCGACTGCGATCACCTTCACGCCCCAGGGCTCGGTCGACTCGTCGATGATCTTCTGCAGCTCCTCGTTCAGGCGCTCGCGCTCTGAGATGAGCTGGTCGAACTCGGCCTTGCCCAGCACCGAGCGCAGCGCCGTCTGCGAGATCTGCGAGGTGGCCATGAGGAAGTTTTCGACCTCCACCACGGCTTTGCGCGCGTCGATCACGCGGAAGTAGGCGACCGCGTTGACGCCGGCGGGGACATTGTCGCGGGTGATCACCTCCTGCGGTGGGATGTTCAGCGTGACGGTGCGAAGGTCCACCCGGACCATGCGGTCGATGAAGGGGATGAGCAGGATCAGGCCGGGCCCTTTTTGGTCGACCAGGCGGCCGAGGCGGAAGACGACGCCGCGTTCGTACTCGCGCAGCACGCGGACCGAGGCGCCGAGGACGACGACGATGACTATCGCCAGGAAAACCGCCACCGTAATCGCCGCTGCCATCTACCCGCCTGCTCCTCTCTCGCTTCCGTTCGCTTGCCGGACGATCAGGGTCAGCCCTTCGACCGACTCGATCGTGACTCTACCCCCCACGGGGGCCGCGGCCTCGCCGGGCGCCAGGCGGGCCCGCCAGACCGATCCCCCCACGAAAACCTGGCCCTCGGGGTCGACGGGGGAGCGCACCTCGGCGGTGGCGCCGTTTAGCTCCTCGTACCCGGTGCGCACCGGCTGGCTGCGGTAGGTGGCGAGGACTTTGCGCGAGGCGAACCAGACGAAGGCGGCGAGCGCCAGGGCGACGGCGACGATCGCGACGATCGGAAGGTCGTGGCCTTCTTCGCGGTAGAGGACCCCAGCGAGGATCAGGGAGCCGATTGCGAACGCGCCGAGGACGCCGCTGGGGATGTGCGCCTCGGCGATGAGGAGGGCGATGGCCAGCGCCAAGAGGAGTACAACGGCGACGCTCATCTGCCCATTATCCGCCGATCGGCCTCCGGCGGGGGCGGCTGTCAGGTTCAGGGTCGATCGGCGGGAATGGAGGTTGTGTCAGCCGAGGGCGTAGCGCTTGAGGTCGGCTTCGAGTTCGGGAGGATGCGCGTAGGGGCCCTGCTTGAGGTAGACGAGCTTGCCCCGGCGATCGTAGAAGGCGGTGTCGGGGAGGCCGAGGGCGATATGCAGGGAGGCGGCGATCTGTTTTCCCGGATCGGTGTAGCTGGGGTAGGGCAGGGGGCGCTCCCTGAGGAAGGTGGAGGCGGCGGCGTTGGAGTCGTCGGAGTTGACGCCAAGGAAGGCGACGCGCCTGCCGTACCTGGCCGAGAGCCTCTGGAGGGTCGGGAACTCGGCGCGGCAGGGCCCGCACCAGGAGGCCCAGACGTTGACCACCACCGGGTAGCCGTGCAGCGTGGCGACCCGCTGCTGAAAGGCGCCGACCCCGCCGGGGAGCAGGCGGTCGTGCTGGGAGTGCAGGGCGGCGAGCGGGGCCGGGGAGTCGGTCAGGGCCCTGGCGTAGTCTGGATGGGAGCCGCCGTAGTCACCAGCTTCGCTCGCTGAGGAGCCACATCCTGCCAACAGCGCCCCGCAGAGAGCCGCCAGCGCCGCCAGCCGGGCGCGGCCCAGCGGACCCCGTGCCAGCCGCCGGAGCGGGGCGAACTGAGCGTGAATCGGCGGGTTTAGTCCCGGAACCTCCAATCGGGTGGTTACAATACGTTTTGATCGGCTCGCTCGGATGCGGGCCGCTGAGATCGTCGGGGGAAGCAAAACCCGGCCCCCTCACTCACTGGTCCCGACCGCACGTCTCGCGTCTCGGTTGGGACGGACCCAGAAGCCTTGATGGCCAAGACCAGCGAAGTTGCCGCGCAGGCGGCAGTTCCTTCAGGCGCCGATATCGAGCGTGCGGCGGCATTCGCCCGCGAGCCCTTCCTGCTCGACGGCGAGGGCCCCGAGGCGCTGGCGCCGGGGACTGCGCGGCGCCGGGCGCTCGACGCGGCGCTGGGAGAGTTGGCTGAGGGCGCGGAGGTGCCCTCGATCGAGTGGCGCCGCGCCTTCTCCCTGCTGCTCGGGCTGGAGCGGCTGCTCTCCGAGGAGCCGCCGAAGCTGCGCGACGGGGCCGAACTGTCCCCCCACCAGGTCGACGCCCTCTCGGGGACCCTGGCCGAGCTGATGACCGAGCAGCAGGAGGCCGCGGCCGACGACGTGCGGCGCAACGGGGATGCCATTGCCGCGGCGCTGGCCGACGGTGCTGCCGGGGAGGGCCCGAACGGAGACGCCGCCCTGGAGGAAGAGGAGGACGAGGATCTGGCCCCGGACGAGGAGCCCCGGGACTGGGAGGAGCCCGCGGCCGAGGACGAGGAGAGAATCGAAGAGGCGCCGGAGGACCCCGGTGCTGATCGTCGTTTCTGGTTCGAGCACGCGACCGGCGCCGGCAAGACGGTCGCCGCGGTCGGTTTCATCGATGCCTCCCGCACCGGCGGCGTGCTGATTCTTACCCACCGCCGCAACCTGGTCGACCAGTTCATTGGCGAGATTTCCAGCCGCGGCTACAAGGAGCGGCTGCGACCGCCGTTGATGGACGGCCGCGACGACCCCGACGGGCCGGTCACGGTCGAGACCTACCAGTGGTTCGTCCGCAACCACAAGCGCGTCTCCGACGCCTACTCGATCGTAATCTGCGACGAGGCGCATACCGCGCTGGGGGAGAAAACCAGCGCCTGCATCCGCGCCTGGACCGGCCCGGTCTACATCGGCATGACGGCCACCGGGGCGCTGATCGCGCGCCATGTCACCGACCTCTTCCCGACCCAGACCTCGCGTTTCGACCTGGCCCAGGCGGCACGGCGTGGGGTGATCTCGCCCCTGCGTTGCCTGCGGATCCCGCCCGGACCGGGGGTCCGGACGATCGCCAAGGTGCCGCTGCGCAAAGGCGAGGTGGACCAGGACTTCGACCAGGACGAGCTTGCCGCGCTGCTCGACCAGGAGCCCTTCAACGTGGCGATAGCCGACCTCTACAAATCGCGTTTCCGCAAGGTGCCCGGCGTTCTCTACACGGCCGGTGTGCAGCATGCGAAGAATGTGGCCAAGGCCTTCCGCGACGCGGGGATCGTGGCCCGGGCGGTCTCCGGGGAAACGCCGAAGCGCGAGCTGGCGGAGATCCTCGCCGCCTTCGAGCGCGGCGAGGTCGACGTGCTCTGCAACGCGATGCTCCTGGCTGAGGGGTGGAATTCGCCGCGAGCGACGATCTGCATGCACCTGGCGCCGACCGCCTCGCGGCGTGTCTATCAGCAGCGGGTTGGGCGGGTGACGCGGCGGGCGCCGGGCAAGGAGGCCGGGCTGGTGATCGATTTCGTCCACCCCGCCACCACCCATGACGAGACGATCGTCACCCTGCACAGCCTGCTCGACCGCGATGTCTACCGCGGTGGAGCGATCGTGGTCGGGCCGGTGCGGCGCGGGCGCGGGCGCCAGCTGCGGGTCGAGCGCCGGATCGTCCCCGTCTCCGACCGGGAGGAGCGGCGGATGGAGGTGCTTGAGCGCGAGATCTGGCGGATCGCGGTCGAGAACCTCGACTACCCCGAGCAGCACGCCTGGGCCGCGCTCGCCGGGGCTCGGGTCAACCCGCAGGGCTGGCGGCGGGCGCGGGCGATGCTTCAAAACGACCAGACCAAGGAACTGCGGCGACGCTTCCTGCTGACCTGTGTGCAGCGCAACCGCAACGCGCAGCTGCGGCTGAAAGCTCTGGGGGAGATCGCCGATCTGGGCGACCCGGAGGCCTTCGACGATGCGATCGATATCGTCGGCACCTGGAGCCGCGACGACAAGCGGGCGGGAACCAAGACGTTGCTGCAGGCGCTGGTCGACAAGCGGATCGGGCGGCGCGACCAGGCTCAGGCCTGGGTCTGGCGCCTGGCTTCCTACACCAGGGACCTGAACGAAGAGTACGCGGTGCAGCGCTGGCCGGAGACCAAGCGGCTGCTCGGGCTGCTGGTCAACTCCTCCGGCCGCGCGCATGGCCGCAACGCGCGGAGGTTGGTGCACGCGGCGCGCAAACAGGACCGGCGGCTGGCGGTCGCGCTGTTGGCCGCCGCCGTTTCCCACACGCCCGAGGGCGAGGAGGTGCTGCGTGGGGCGCGGATGCGGATGGCGCGGAAACCGTCGGCGATCGCGCGGGAGCTGCTGCGGAACTTCCCCAAGGGCGGTAAGCGGCGACGCAAGCGCACCAGCAAACGGCAGCGAGGCGGCGGCGAGAACGGCGAGGTGGCGGCGGGCGGCGTGGAGGGAAGCGAGGCGCTTGAGGACTCAGGTGGCGAGGAGATGGACCTCGCCGGCGACCAGGGCGAGACGTCTGCCTCCGGCAGCGGCTACGACCAGGCGGCCCAGGTCGTCGACGCCCTCGGCGACGCCTGAGCCCCCGCCCCAGGCGACCTCGCGGCCATGCAGGGCGTCGCGCTCGCGCCAGGCGCTGAGGATGGCGGCGGCATCGGCATCGACCCAGTGCGCCAGCCGCTCGCTCAATCCGCCTGCCGCCCTCGCCCCCGCGGACGGATCGATCTGTCCTTTGGATCGCGACAGATCGCTTCGCCCGCGGCGCGGGGAGTGAGAGGTGAAGAGGGAGACGGCGGTTTGGCGAAGCTCGGGGGAGAACTCGTGCGGCTCGATCGAGAGGTTTAGGCCCACGCCGATCACCGCCCATCCCTCCTGGACACGGGCCTCGATCAGGATGCCGGCCAGCTTGCGCCCGTCGAGCTGGACGTCGTTGGGCCACTTGACGCCGCAGCTGAGGCCCGGCGCCAGGCCCTCGGCTGCCTCGCAGACAGCGAGCGCCGCGGCGAGGGGCAGCAGCGGGCGCTCGCCGAGGGGACGGAGAATCGCCGAGTAAAGGAGTGACCCGCGGCAGGGCGCGGTCCAGGTGCGGCCCTGGCGACCGCGCCCCGCGGTCTGCTCGTCGGCGGTGACCACGGTGCCGTGCGGAGCGCCTGCCGCGGCAAGCTCGCGGGCGCGCGTGTTGGTCGAGTCGGTGCGGGCGAAGTGCCTGTGTGGCGTGCCGAACTCCATCTCATCCCCGAGCGGTCCCATTTCGCCACCCATACCGGGGCCAGATCGGACCGTGGCTGGGGCGGGGCGGGTTCAACCTTTGGGGTTCTGGCCTGCGTCGGTGAGCAGGGCGGCGAGCAGGCCGTCGACATCGTGGCGCTGGGCCTCGACCGCGACCTCCAGCCCGGCGGCACGGGCGGCCTCGCTGGTGACCGGGCCGATGGAGACGACGCGGGCGGCGGCGGGGAAGCGGGCGCCGAGGGCGGCGAGGAGGTTGCCGACGGTCGAGGAGGAGGTGAAGGTCACGTAGTCCGCGGCCCCGGCCATCTCGACCAGCTCGGGGGAAGGGTCCTCCTGCACCGTTTCATACAAAGCGACGACGTCGACCTCCGCTCCCCGCTCTCGCAGGGCCTCGGGGATCACGTCGCGGGCCTCGGCGGCGCGGGCCACGAGTACCCGCCGCCCCTCGAGCTCCACTGCGGCCAGGGACTCGACCAGGGACTCGGCGACGAAACGCCTGGGGATGACGTCGGCTGCGATCCCCTGCTCGGCCAGGGCCCGCGCGGTGGCGGGCCCGGTTGCGGCGACCGTGGCGCCGGCCAGCGCCCGCGCGTCGAGGCCCGCGGCGTCGAGCGCCTGGAACAGCAGTCGCACCGCGTTGGGGCTGGTCAGGCAGATCAGGGAGTACTCGCGGATCGAGCCCACGGCGCTTCGCACCGCCTCGGCTTCGATCCGCGGCTCGATCCGGATCGCCGGCAGCTCGAGGACCTCGGCGCCGAGGTCGCGCAGGGCCCCGGCCAGGCCAGCGGCCTGAGCTCGGGCGCGGGTGACGAGGACGCGACGGCCATGCAGCGGGCGGCGCTCCAGCCAGGCCAGCGCCGCGCGGCGCTTGACCGCCAGGCCGACGACGATCAGCGCCGGGGCGCCGATACCCTCGCGCTCGACCGTGGCCGCGATCGTGGCCAGCGTGGCGGCGACGGTGCGCTGCCCGGCCATCGTGCCGCGCTCTATCGCCGCGGCGGGCTCGCCCGGATCGCGGCCGGCTTCGATCAGCGCTCGGGCGTTCTCCTGCAGCCGCCCCACCCCCATGTAGAAGACGAGGGTCCCGGGAAAGGCGGCCAGCGCCTGCCAGTCGAGCGCCGTCCCTGCCTTGCTCGGGTCCTCGTGGCCGGTGAGGAAGGCAACCGCGGAGGCGTCGTCGCGGTGGGTCACCGGGATCCCGGCATAGGCGGGGGCGGCAACCCCGGCCGTGACCCCGGGGACGACCTCGAACTCGACTCCGGCACCGCGCAGAGCTTCTCCCTCCTCGCCGCCCCGCCCGAAGACAAAGGGGTCTCCGCCCTTGAGCCGCACCACGCTCTTGCCCGCCAGCGCCGCCTCGACCAACCGCTCGCCGATCTCATCCTGGGATGGCGAAGGGGAGCCGGGACGCTTGCCGACGTAGACCAGCTCGGCGTCGGGACGAGCGCCGTTCAGAGCGCCGGGGGGGATCAGCCGGTCATGGAAGATCGCGTCGGCGGAGCCGATCAGCTCCAGCGACCGCGCGGTCATCAGCCCGGGGTCTCCGGGCCCGGCGCCGACCAGGTAGACGACCCCGGGTCGGGGGCTCATGTCTCCTCGGCCCTCGCCAGGATCTCGCGCGCACCCGCGGCCCCGAGGCGCTCGGCGAGCAGCCCGCCGGCCTCGGCGGGGCTGGATGCCTCGCCCTCGAGGTGGTCGCGGATCCACTCGCTGCCGTCGGGGAGGCCGACGAAGGCCTGGATGTAGATCGCCTCCCCCTCGAGGTGGGCATGAACCCCGATCGGCGTCGCGCAGGTCGCCTCCAGCACGGCGACGGCGGCGCGCTCGGCGAGGAGCTCTCGCATCGAGGAATCATCGCCGAGGCGGCTCGCGGCGCGCCAGCCCTCCTCGTTGTCAGGGCTCGCCTGCAGGGCGAGGGCGCCCTGTCCCGCCGCCGGGGTCATCGTCTCCGGCGGGATCGCGAAGGCGGCCTCGGAGTCGCGCCCCAGTCGCCCCAGCCCGGCGGCGGCGAGGACTATCGCGTCCAGCGCCCCGCTGGCCAGCTTGCCCAGGCGCGTGTCGACATTGCCGTGCAGGTCCTCCACTCGCAGGTCGGGTCGGGCGGCGAGCAGCTGAGCGCGGCGTCGCAGGCTGGCGGTCCCGACCCGCGCCCCCTCGGGCACGTCCTCGAGGCAGGAGCCGGGGCCGACCCAGACGTCGCGGGCGTCCTCTCGCCTGGGGACGGCGGCTATCGCCAGCCCCGCGGCCATCTCGGCGGGCAGGTCCTTGGCCGAGTGGACGCCGATATCGGCCAGTTCGTCGATCAGCGCCCGCTCGACCCCGCGCACGAAGCGCGACTTGTCCCCCGGTTCCCCCCCGGAGGAGACCTCGACCAGCGTGGCCTCGCCCAACCACCCGGCGACCTGGCTTGCCTGTGCTCTGGCCAGCAGACTGCTGCGGGTGGCGATTCGAATCATTGAGAAAGGGCGTGTGTGGCCGGGGACCGATCCCGGTGGGAGCGGAACGTCCGCGGCTCTTCGCGGTTAGCCATTGTCGCTGGCCACCAGCGCGGCTGGAGAGTTATGTGGAGCCGCTGGGGGGATGGGCCCGGCGAAGCTCGGTCACCTCGCCCGGCGCCTCAACTTCCGGCTTGGTCTCCGCGCCGAGGCCGAACAGCTCGCGCAGGGCGCTGACGTAGAGGTAGGCGTCGTCGCTGCCCGCCGCGCGCTTCATCCGCAGGGTGGGCTCGTGCAAAAGGCGGGAGGCGATCGCCTTGGCCATCGTCGCCAGGCGCTCGCGGTCGGCCTCGCCCAGACTCTCCCAGCGCGACTCGTTCTCGGAGAGCACGCGGCGAACGATCTCCTCGCCGCGCTCGCGCAGGGCGACGATTGTCGGCACCACCTCCAGCGCGGCGAGCCAGCGTTCGAAGCGGTCCACCTCCGCCTCGATGATCCGCGCGGCGCGCTTCGCCTCGCCCTCGCGGCCGCTGGCGTTACGCTCGACGATCTTCTGCACGTCATCGATGTCGTGGAGGCTGACCCCGGCGACCTCGCGGCAGGCCGGCTCGATATCGCGCGGCACGGCGATATCGACCAACAGCAGCGGACGGCCCCCGCGGGTCGCCATCACCTGGGCGATGTCGTCGCGCTCGACGATGTGGTGGGGAGAGTTGGTCGCCGAGACGACGATGTCGGCCGCCTCGAGCTGTTCGGGCAGCTCATCGAAGCGCACGGCGCCACCGCCGAAGCGCTGGGCCAGCCCGATTGCCCGGTCGTAGCGGCGGTTGGCGACGAAGACGGTGGTGACGCCACGGGCGACAAGCGCTCGAGCGACCAGCTCGGCGGTCTCGCCTGCGCCGATCACCAGGACCCGCTTGTCGGCGAGGTCGTTGAGCGTTTGCTGGGCCAGCCCGACAGCCACCGAGGAGATCGAGACGCCCCTCTCGCTGATCCCGGTCTCCTCCCGCACCCGTCCGCCGGCGGCCAAGGCCCCGCGAAAGAGGCGGTTGAGGATCGGTCCCGTGCCGCCCTCGACCAGAGCCAGCTCGTAGGCGCGTTTGACCTGCCCCTGCACCTCGGCCTCGCCGATGATCATCGAGTCGAGCCCCGAGGTGACGCGGAAGAGATGGCGCGCGGCATCGGTCGAGCGAAGCGAGTAGAGATGGCCGAGCAGCTCGGTGGGTCGGATCTCGGCCTGACGGGTGAGGACGCCGAGCGCGGTCGACTCCGCCTCGACCGGGTCCGAAACGACCAGGTACAGCTCGGTGCGGTTGCAGGTCGAGATCGTGGCCGCCTCGTGAATGCCGGCGGCGGCGGTCAGCTCGCGCAGCGCCCCCACGGCCCGCCCCTCGGTCAGCGAGAGCCGCTCGCGCAGGTCCAGAGGCGCGGTCTTGTGGGAAACGCCGAGCGTCAGCAGCTCAGACATCGGGCGCGCCTCGAGTCGTGGCGCCGGGCCCCCCGACCGCCTCCGGCGGAGCGAGATTGGGATCGGGGCCGGTCTGGGGCTGGGTGGGATCGACGCCCCGCACGCCCGCGGCCGGGCGTCCGGTTGGGACGGGGTTTTGCCTGGTCTCCGCAAACCCCGCCAGCTCGCGCAGTTCCCGCTCGATCCGCTGCAGTTTCGCCGCCATGATCGCGACGTAGACGACGATCAGGACGAGGAACACGATGTAGGCGGCGGCGACGTAGCGGCCGGCTTCGCCAAGGGGCAGCGCGGGCACTCAGCCCACCTCCGGCGCGACCCGCGAGGGGCCGTTGGGAGCGGGGGCGTCGAGCGCTCGGCGCAGACGCTTCACCTGTCCCGAGGCGCTCTTGGCGGTCAGCTCGAACTTGACCAACGTAATCCAGAGCAGGACGATCGCCGCCAGGCAGACGAGAAAGGTGAGCAGCATCGAGTTGGGTAGCCCCCCGTTGGCGGTGGCGAGGACGCGCGGGTGGACGAGGCTCGGGGTCAGCCGGACCGCGAGGAAGTTGAGCGGCACGAAGGCGCCGGCGGTGACGGCGAAGACGGAGGCGTAGCGGGCTTGCCGCTCGGGGTCCTCGATCGCGTAGCGAAAGGGGTAGTAGGTCGCGTATAGGAGGAAGACGATGAGGAAGCTGACCAGGGTCGGCTCTTCCCAAACCCACCAGTGTCCCCAGGAGGCCTTGGCCCAGATCGAGCCGGTGATCAGCACCGCGACGCTGAAGATCACGGATATGTGGATCGAGACGTAGGAGTAGGCGTCCCAGCGGCGCTCGCCGGTGCGCAGGTGGGCGATCGCCAGGAGGCCGCCGACGATATAGCCGGTCAGCGCCGTCATCGCAAGCGGCACGTGCAGGTAGAAGATCTTCTGGATGAAGCCCTGGTTGGCGTCGAGCGGGGCGTAGAAGAAGACCAGGCAGAGCGCCGCGGTGAGGGTCACCACGGTGGCGGTGGAGAGGGTCTTTAAGCCGAAGCCGAACGAGGTCACCGGCCGATTCCCGCCGTGGGGTGGAGACGAGGCTCCAGTGGGTCTTGTCCTTTGCCGTGCATGCGTCTCTCGCGGTGGGTGGGCGGCCGCCTGCTCAGTCCTCCAGGAGGAAGTCGAACACCGCGTATCCGACCAGGAGGAAGATCAGATCGTATAGCGCGAGGATCGCGAGCCAGGTGCCGAAGCGGTGGTAGCCGGGGCCGCCGACGGCCATCAGCGGCTCGGTGGCGCCTGTGGCGGCGATCATCAGCGGCACCACCAGGGGCAGGAGGACGAGCGGGACCAGCAGATCGCGGGCGCGCGAGTTGACCGCCATGGAGGAGATCAGGGTGCCGGTCGCGGCGAGGCCCAGGTCGGCGAGGAGGGCGACCGCGGCGAGCGGCACCAGGGCCGCGGGGGAGCGAAGGAAGAAGAGGGCGAAGATCGGCACGGCGATCAGCTCCAGGACGATCAGGTAAACGAGCAGCGCCGCGGCCTTTGCGGCGAAGAGAGCGGTGCGGTCGATGGGGGCCAGGCGGATCGCGTCAAAGCCCCCCTCCTCGCGCTCGGCGACGAAGAGCCGGTTGATGCCGAGCACCGCGGCGAAGAGCAGCGTCGCCCAGAGGACGCCGGCGGCGAGGCTGCCGAAGAGAGCGGTGCGGTCGAGCCCGAAGCGGAAGATGACGAAGGTGGTGACGGAGAAGAGGGCCATCGCCGGAACCGATTGCAGGGTGCGCAGCTCCGAGCGCAGGTCCTTGGCCAGGATCGCCGCGAAGGCAGACATCAGCAACCGCGCCCCGCGCGTGGCGCGGGGGGCCGGGGTTGGAAGCCTGCTCGCTCGGCGCGCATTTTCACCTCGCGCCGAGGTGCAGCACCTGATCTGCCTCTGGCAGGTAGCGCTCCGGGTCGTGGGTGACGAGGACCCGGGTCCGCCCGCTGCCGGGGCCGATCAGGGCCCGGACGGAGAGGCGACCCTCGGCGTCGAGGTTGGAATCAGGCTCGTCGAGCAGCAGCAGCTCGGGCTCGTGCAGCACGCAGCGGCAGATCGCCAGCCGCTGGCGCATCCCGGCGGAGAGCGTCGCGACACGCTCATCGGCGCGACGCTCCACGCCGGCGACCTCCAGCAGCTCGTCGATCCGCGCCTCGGCCCCACGGCGCTCGATCCGGTGCAGCCTGGCGTGGAAGCGCAGGTTCTCGCGTCCGCTCAGGTCGCGGTAGAGCAGCGGCTCGTGTCCGAGGAAGCCGACCTTTCCCCGCAGCTTCCAGGATTCCCCGGGCAGCGAGCAGCCCAGCACGCTGGCCTCACCTGAGGTTGGGCGCAGCAGGGTGGCAAGGATGCGAAGCAGCGTCGTCTTCCCCGCGCCGTTGGGCCCGAGTACGGCCAGAGACTCGGCCTTTCCCAACTCGAACTCGACTCCGGCCAGCGCGGTGCTCTCGCCGTAGTCCCTCCGCAGCGCCGCTACCGCTACGGCCGGTTCGCTCAACGTCGCTTGCGCAGGGTGCGGGCGCCCACCTCGAGCAGCGGCCTGGCGCCCTCGCGCAGCGCCTGGGTGCGGGTCGCTCCCCTGCCGTAGAGCAGCCTCGCCGAGGCGCGCACCGCTTCGCCCAGGGTGCGGTCATAGGGGTGCCACCAAAAGTCGCGGGTGAGGCCCGGCTCCCAGGCGTTCATCTTGATGTTGACGCATTCATAGAAGCCGAATTTGGAGTGCGAGCGGCCAACGCCGGAGTCCTTGACCCCGCCCCAGGAGCACTGGCAGGCGCCGTGACTGAAGGAGTGGTCGTTGACCCAGACCATGCCCGACTGGATGCGGCGGGCGATGCGCTCGCCCTTCTGGCGGTCCTTGGTCCAGACCGAGGCGCCGAGGCCGAACTGGGAGTCGTTGGCCAGGTCGATCGCCTCCTGCTCGCCATCGACGATGACGATCGGCAGCACGGGACCGAAGATCTCCTCGCGCATGATCCGCATCTGGTGGGTGACGCCGACGAGAACCGTGGGGGCGATGAACCTTCCGCTCAGGCCCTCGACCTCGGTGGGCCCGCCGCAGAGCTTGGTGGCGCCGGAGGCCACGGCGTCTTCGATCAACTCGACGACGACCGCGTACTGGGAGTCGGCCGTCATCGGGCCGATCTCCGTCTCCCACTCGGCGGGGTTGCCGAGGCGCAGCCTCTGCGCATCGCGGGTCACGCCCTCGACGAAGCGCTCGGCTACCTCGCGCAGCACATAGACGCGCTCGATGCCCGAGCAGGTCTGGCCGGCGTTGGCGAAGCCGCCCCAAACGGCGCCCGCGATCGCGTTGTCGAGATCGGCGTCGGCGCAGACGATCATCGGGTCCTTGCCCCCCAACTCGAGCACCGAACCCTTGAGTCGCTGCGCGCAAACCTCGCCGACCTTGCGCCCGACCTCGACCGAACCGGTGAAGAAGACCTTGCCGACGCTGGACTTTGCCAGCGCATCGCCGACCGCACCGCCGCCATGGATCACCCGGACCAGGCCCTCGGGCACCCCACCCTTCTCAAAGACGCGGCGGATCGCCTCTCCCAGCAGCGGGGTGAGGCTGGCGGGCTTGAGGACGACGCCGTTGCCCGCCATCAGCGCGATCGCGACCTCTCCGAAGGGGATTGACCAGGGGTAGTTCCAGGGAGCGATCACGCCGACCACCCCGATCGGCTCGTAGCTGAAGTGGCCTTTCTTGCTCAGGGTGAAGGCCTGGGTCATCCGCACCTTCTCCTCGCCGAGGATCTTCGGGCCGGCCTTCGCGCACCAGTGCAGGGCATCGACGGTCGGCAGCAGCTCCATCGTGTAGGCCTCGGTGCGCGGCTTACCCTGCTCGGCGACCAGCAGGTCGGCGATCTCGTCGATCTCGTCGAGCAGGGCGTCGGCGCTGCGGCGCATGTAGCGGCCGCGGCCGGCCAAGCCCAGCTCGGCCCAGACGGGCTGGATGCGGGCGACGTCGTCGACCACCGCCTGGACCTGATCGGGGGTGATCGTGGCCACCGAGCCGACGAGCTCCCCCGTCGCAGGGTTAAACGACTCGAGGGTGGACTGGGCGGGGGGGCTCTGCGTTGCGCTCTCCATGGCGCGATTCTACGCTCACGCTCGCTTTTCGCACTCGATAGGCAGCCCGCCCACCCGTAACGTGTTGTCTGAGGCCCACGGTGTTTGAGGGGGTGGAGGGGAAATCCGCGAAGCGCGGATCAGGATGCCCGGCCGCGCCGGCGTCCATACTCAGGACGTGGACCGGCTCTTTGACGCCGAGACGGCTCGGCCGGCGCGGGAATCCGTCGCCCAGGCTCCGCTGGCGGTGCGCATGAGGCCGCGTGGCCTCGATCAGCTGGTCGGGCAGGAGCATGTGCTTGGGCCCGGTTCGGCGCTGCGGACCGCGATCGAGAGCGGCCATCCGCACAGCGCGATCCTGCACGGGCCGCCGGGGTCGGGGAAGACGACGCTGGCGCGGATCGCCGCGGCGGGCGCGGAGGGGGCCTTCGAGGAGGAGTCGGCGGTCAACGCCGGTCGGGCCGAGATCCGGGCCGCGATCGATCGGGCCCGCGAGCGGCGGCAGGCCACCGGGCGACCGACCGTGCTCTTCCTCGACGAGATCCACCGCTTCAACAAGGCCCAGCAGGACGCCCTGCTGCCGGCGGTGGAGGAGGGGCTGCTGACGCTGATCGGAGCGACGACCGAGAACCCCTACTTCGAGGTCAACTCGGCGCTGCTCTCCCGCTGCCAGGTGTATGAGCTGCGCCCCCTGGAGCCCGAGCGGGTGGAAGCGCTTCTGCGGCGGGCCCTGGAGGATCCGGAGCGGGGCATCGCGGATCCGCCGCCGGTGGAGGCCTCGGCGCTGGAGATGCTCGCGCGCCGCTCGGCAGGGGACGCGCGGGTCGCGCTCTCCGCCCTGGAGCGGGCGGTGGGGAGGTCCGGTGGCGCCCCGATCGATGTGGCTGCGATCGAGGACGCGATTCAGCGCAAGGCACTTGATTATGACCGCGAGGGGGACCGCCACTACGACTGCATCTCGGCCTGGATCAAGGCCACCCGGGGCTCCGACGTCGACGCCTCCCTCTACTACCTGGCGGTGATGTTGGAGGGCGGTGAGGACCCGCGCTTTATCGCCCGCCGGATGGTCATCCTCGCCTCCGAGGACGTCGGCAACGCCGATCCTCAGGCCTTGCTGATCGCGGATGCGGCGGCGCGGGCGGTCGACCGGGTGGGGCTGCCGGAGTGCTCGCTGAACCTGGCCCAGGCCGCCGTCTACCTGGCGCTGGCGCCGAAGTCAAACGCCTCCTACAAGGGCCTCTCCGCCGCGCGGGCCGAGGTGCGCGAGAACGGGGCGAGGACGCCGCCCGATTACCTTCGCGACGCTCACTACCCCGGCGCCCAGAAGCTCGGCCGCGGCGGCGGCTACCGCTACTCCCACGACGAACCCGACGGCGTGGGCGATCAGCAGCTGCTACCGCCGGGGCTGGCGGAGCGCTCTTTCTATGCCCCCACCGACCGCGGATTCGAGCTCGAGCTGGGTCGCCGGCTCGAGCGCCTGCGGGAGAGATTTCGCCGGCCATAATTACGGCGCAACTTCCCCCAGGCGTCGGTGTTTCAAAGGCGGCTTTCCAAGCTAAGCCAGGGAGAGCCGACACACCGGCCGGGGGCCTGGACTGGGGGCCTCCGGCCGGACACTTCACAGGGAGGGGTGTCAGCGGCCGCGCCGGGAAGGGTGCGGCCGCCAAGTCTTCCCCCCCCGCCGGGGTCTAGGGTGGGGCGGTGAGCTCCGCACAACCCCTCCGGCTCGGCGGGATGGCCCTGCGCAACGGCCTGCTGATCCATGGGCCGACCCATTGGGCGGCCGCCGTGCGCGATCGCGAGGGGAAGGTCCAGGTCGCCTCGGCGCCGAAGCCGAAGCTGGCACCGCAGCTCGCTGCGCGGATGCCGGGAGTGAGGGGGCCGCTGAAACTCGCCGAGGCGATGGCGGTGCTGCCGCTGGTGCGCCGTCGTTTGCCCGCGGTGCGGCTGCCGTTCGAGAACTGGCGGGTCGTGGCGGCGGTCGGCGCGACCCTGGGGACGACGGCGCTGGTGCGCAGGCGACTGGCCTCCTCGGCGCTGCGCGAGGGGATCGTGCAGGCGATCGGCGTAGTGCCCGCCGTGGTCGCCCTGATGGACCGTGACCTCGCCGCCTACCACGGGGTTGAGCACAAGGCGATTGCCGCCTACGAGCAGGGTGTGGAGGACCCGGCCGGGGTGCCCAAGGAGCACGACCGCTGCGGCTCAAACCTGATCGCGCCGATGATGCTTCTCTCGGCGGGGGGCACGGTGCTGCTGGAGCGGCTGTCCGAGAGCGCCGGCCCCCTCGCCCGCGCCGGGGTGGGACTGGGCGGCGCCTCGCTCGCCGTCGAGATGTTCGCCTGGAGTGACCGCCACCACGACAGCGCGGCGGCGCGCGCCTTCCACGCGCCGGGGCGCGAGATTCAGCGGCTGCTGGCGACCAAGGAGCCGACCGCCGAGCAGCTGGAGGTGGGGGTAGCGGCACTGGCTGAGATCCTCCGCGTCGAGGCCCACTAGACTGCGGCCGCTCGCGGGGTAGGCGGAGGTGAGCAGGTGAGATTTCCGGTGAAGACGAGCGCGATCGAACCAGAGCGGAGCGGGCGGGCGGAATTGTGATTTTCGGCAGGATCGACCACATCGGCGTCGCCGTGGAGGACATCGAGGCTGGGATCGCGCTCTACCGGGAGGGCTTTGAGATGGAGTTGACCCACCGCGAGACGGTCGAGTCCCAGGGCGTCGAGGCGGTCCTTCTCGCGGTTGGAGACGGCCACGTCGAGCTGCTGAGGCCGCTCGGCCCGGAGACGGCGGTCGGCAGGTTTCTGGCCCGCAAGGGTGCCGGCTTGCACCATGTCGCCTATGCGGTCGAGGACATCGACGCGACGCTGGCGCGGGTGGCCGCGGCGGGGATCGAGGCGATCGACTCCGAGCCTCGCGTCGGCATCCGCGACAGCCGCGTCGCCTTCCTCCACCCGCGCTCGACCGGCGGCGTGCTGACCGAGATCGTTGAAGTCAATGATCGCCGAGGAGGGCGCTGATGGCAGACGCACAGCGAGTGGAGATCGGGTTCGAGGGCGGCCAGGTGGTCTCCGTCAGGCTCACCGACGACGACCTCAAGGATCTCCGCAAGCAGCTGGAGAAGGGCGGCTGGCACGACGTCCACACCGACGACGGCGTCCTCGCCCTCTATCTGGGAAAGGTCTCCTTCATCCGCATCGAGTCCGGCGAGCACAGGGTCGGCTTCAGCCGCAGCGACTGATGCTGCGGGCCCTCGTCCTCGGGGCCGGGTTCGGTGGCCTCGAGCTGGCCACCTCCCTGTCGGAGGCCCTGGGCGATGAGGTTGAGGTGACGCTGATCGACAGGGGGGACTCGTTCGTCTTCGGCTTCTCCAAGCTGGACCTGATGTTCGGGCGGACGAGCTCCGAGGCGGTGCGGCTGCCCTACGCCGAGTTCGCCAAGCCGGGGGTGCGGATGGTGCGAGAGACCGTCGCGGCGATCGACCCACGGAGGCAACGGGTCAGCACCGATCGGGGCGAATACGAGGCCGATGCGCTGGTCGTCGCCCTCGGCGCCGACTACGACATGGACGCCACGCCGGGGCTCGCCGAGGGCGGCAACGAGTTCTACTCAGTCGCCGGAGCCGAGCGGCTGGCGCAGCTGCTTCCCACGTTCACCAGGGGGCGGGCCGTCGTCGGCGTCTGCGGGGCGCCGTTCAAGTGTCCGCCCGCACCGAGCGAGGCGGCGCTCTTGCTGCACGACTATCTCGTCGGGCGCGGCGTTCGCCGCGATTGCGAGATCTCCTTCGTCCTGCCACTGCCGAGCCCCGTGCCGCCCTCGCCGGAGACCTCGCAGGCGCTGCTCGCCGCCTTCGCCGAACGCGAGATCGAGTTCCTGCCCGGGGTTCGAATCCTCTCCCTGGACCCGGGACGGGGGGTGGCGGTGCTCGACAACGGCGGCGAGATGCCCTACGACCTCTTCCTCGGCGTTCCCCGGCATCGCGCGCCTGAGGTCGTGATCGAGAGTGGGATGACGGTCGAGGGCTACGTGCCGGTCGATGCGAAAACGCTGGAGACGCGGTTTCCCGGGGTCTATGCGATCGGAGACGTGGCGAACGTCGGCGTGCCGAAGGCGGGGGTTTTCGCCGAGGGCGCGGCGCGGGTCGTCGCCGCGGAGCTGATCGCGCGGGTGCGCGGAGGGGGAGGGCCTGAGCCCTACGACGGCCTCGGGTCCTGCTACGTCGAGTTCGGCGCCGGTCAGGTCGGCCGAGTGGACGTCGACTTCCTCTCCGGGCCCAAGCCGACCGGCGCCTTCCGGCCTCCGTCCAGCGCCCTGGTGGCCGAGAAGGAGCGCTTCGGCGCCAGCAGGCGCGCCCGCTGGTTCGGCCGCTGAGCCCCGCCGCTTCCCCCCAGGGCGCTCAGCTCCCGCCGAGAACGGTCCAGAGCTGGCGCTCGGCCTCCGCCGCGCGGTGGGCGGCGTGGTCGATCTCCCGCCAAAGGGCGCGGTCGGGCTCGTCCCGCTCGCTCGCGGCTCGAAAGGCCAGAGCGAGGTCGGTCCAGCGCGCAGCGGCCCGCGCAGCGAGCGGAGCCTCGGGGCGGCCCGCCTGCTGGAGGAAGCGCGAATAGATCAGGCGGAAGGCACCGCCACCGGTGCCGCGGCGCTCGATCACCTGGTAGCCGAAGCGGGCGCACCACTGCCAATCATCGGCCACCTCGGGCCATGAGCCGGCCTCGGCGGCGAGGCGCTCAACCGCCCCCAGGCCGGCGAACTCGCCGAAGGTCGGTTCGAGCATCTCCTTCGCCGCCCGCTCGATCGCCGCGGGGATCGCGGCTCGAAGACGATCGGGGTCCAGGGCGCCGGCGATGGTGAACATATGGCCCTGGAGCGGGTAGGCGGGGTGGGCGCTGTGGCGCGCCAGGGCGAGATTCTCTAGTCGGGTGCTCTGGGGCTCCTGGAAGCCGGTATCTGCGAGGTAGGCGACCTCGTCGTCGTATCCGGTGAGGACGACCGCGTGGCCCGGGAAGTGGGCCGAGTTGCCGTAGTGGTCGAGGTGGTAGAGGTCGGTGAGCAGGAGGACCGGCGTGCCGGCGTCGACCTCCGCCCGGGCCGCCTCCCAGGCATCGCCCTCGCTCCGGGCGAAGGTGCGCATCTCCAGCGCCGCGCCGGTGAGGTCGCGGAAGCCCTCCTCCAGCCGGGCGGTGCGGCCATTGAACCAGCGGCTTGGGGAGGCCTCTGCGAGGGCGACGTAGTAGAAGCAGGCCCCGGCGCCCAGCCCGAACGCCATCTCCTCGCTGATCTCAGCCCCGTGGTGGGCGAGGAGGTTGCGCAGGGCGGTGGAGCCGCAGTGAAGGCCGGGGGTGTGCCGGTAGCCGGGGACCGAGGGCATGGGGCTGGATCTTGACGGCGGCCGGCCGGGCCCGCGTATCCTGCTCCCGGCCGATGGCAGACCTGGACCTCAGATTGCTGCGCTTGATGCGGACTCGGGGGCACGGGCCGGGGATGGAGGGAGTGATGCAGGCGCTGGGGAGAGCGGGGAACAATGCGGCCGTCTGGGTGGTGCTCGGGTTGGTGCTTGCCGTCATCGATCCCTCGCGCCGGGGGGCGTGGTTGATCTGCGCCGCGCTCGGCCCGCTCGCCATCTGCTTCAACTACGCGATCAAGCGCCTGATCAGGCGGCCGCGGCCGGCACTGGAGGGGCTGCCTCCACTTGGGGGCGCTCCCAGCTCGCTCAGCTTTCCCTCCGCCCATGCGCTCTCCTCCTTTGCCGTGGCGATCGCGATGTTCCGGGTCGATCCGGCCACCGCGGGCGCTCTGGTGGTTGCCCTGACGATCTCGCTCGGGCGCCCCTACCTGGGAATGCACTACCCATCCGACGTGCTGGCCGGCGCTCTTTTTGGCATCGCCCTCGGATTGCTGATCCCACTTTCCCTATGAGCGGCGGAGGCCGCGGCCGATGAAGGTGGGGATCGTCGGGCTGCCCAACGCCGGCAAGTCCACGCTGTTCAACGCGCTGACCAAGGCCGGGGCGCAGACCGGGGACTATCCGTTCACCACGATCGAGCCCAACGTGGCGATCGCCCAGGTGCCCGATGAGCGGCTGGAGCGGGTGGCGGAGACGGTGCGCAGCTCGAAGCTGGTACCGGCGGCGATCTCCTTCCACGACATCGCCGGCTTGGTCAAAGGCGCCGCGGAGGGGGAGGGGCTGGGCAACAGGTTCCTCGCCTCGATCCGGGAGACCGACGCGATCTGCCACGTCCTGCGCTGTCACAGCGACCCCGGTGTGCCGCATCCCGACGGGCGGGTCGACCCGATCGCCGACATCGAGACGATCGAGACCGAGCTGGTGCTCGCCGACTATGAGCAGGTCGAGCGGCGCCTGGAGCGGGTGGGCAAGCAGGCCAAGAGCGGAGACGCCGCCGCGCTCGCCGAGCGGGACTGGCTGGAGGCGGTGCGCGAGGCGCTCGGCGCCGGCCGCCCGGCGCGCTCGGTCCCCGTCCCTGAGGCTGCGCCCAGAGCGCCGCGCCTGCTCCAGGCCCTGACCTTCAAGCCGATTCTCTACGTCGCCAACGTCGAGGAGGGCGACGCCGAGGCGCCGGCGGCCGTCAGGGCCCATGCGGCGGAGGCCGGCGCGGGGGTGGTCGCGGTCAGCGCCCGGATCGAGGCCGAGCTGGCCGAGCTGGATCCCGCCGAGGCGGAGGAGATGCGCAGGTCCTTCGGAGGCGAGGGTTCGGGGCTTGCCCGTCTGGTCCGCGCCTCCTATGACCTGCTCGAGCTGATCACCTTCTTCACCGCCGGTGAGGACAACGAGGCCGTCGCCCGTCCCCTGCCGCGCGGCGCCACGGCCTGGGACGCGGCGGGCACGATCCACACCGAGATCCAGGAGGCCTTCATCAAAGCCGAGGTGGTGGGCTGGGAGCGGCTGGTCGAGTGCGGCGGCTATGTCGGTGCCCGCGACCGCGGCCTGCTGCGCATAGAGGGCCGCGACTACCTGATCCAAGACGGCGACGTGGTCACGATTAAGGTCTGAGGATGGACCAGGGGGCACGCTTCCCAAGTGTTGGGGCGAAGGCCGCGCACTACGAGAGCTTCTACCTCAAGGCCTGCCGGCCTGGGGGTGGCCAGGGGATTTGGATCCGCCACACCGTCCACCGGCGCCCCGGCGCCGAACCGAGCGCCTCGATCTGGTTTACCTTCTTTGACCGGGAGGCATCCGCGCCGCGGGCGACCAAGGCGACGGTGGGGGCCTCGGAGCTATCGGCGCCGCCGGGGTCCTGGATCCGGGTCGGTGGGGCCCAGATCGGGCCCGGCAGGGCTCAGGGCTCGGTCGGCACCGACGCGCTCCTCGCCTCCTGGGACCTCGCCTTCTCCGGCGAGGCAAGGCCCTGCAAGTACCTGCCCGCCGACTGGCTCTACGAGGCGCCCATCCCCCGCACCAAGTTCCTCGCCCCCTACCCGAGCGCCAGCTTCGACGGCCAGCTCAAGCTCGCCGGCGAGACGATCGACATCGCCGGCTGGCCGGGGATGATCGGCCACAACTGGGGCAGCGAGCACGCCGAGCGCTGGCTCTGGCTGGAGGGGACCGGCTTCGCCGGCTCGCCCGGCACCTACTTCGACGCCGGCGCCGCCAGGGTCAGGCTCGGCCGCTGGACGAGCCCCTGGATTCCCTCCGGGATGCTCCTGCTCGAGGGCACGGCCCACCGCCTGGGGGGCCTGCGCCAGATTCGCTCCACCTCGATCAGGGAGTCGCCGATTGCCTGCGAGTTCACCCTTCCAGGCAAGGACATTCGCGTCCGCGGCAGGGTCAGCGCGCCGCAGAAGGACTTCGTCGGTTGGGTCTACGCCGACCCCAGGGGCCCTGAGCACAACACGGTCAACTGCTCGGTCGCCGACCTCGAGCTGACGATCGAGCGCCCCGACGCGCCACCCCAGCAGCTCTCCCTCCCCGCCGGCGCCGCCTACGAGCTCGGCATGAGGGAGGCCGATCACGGAATCCCGCTTCAGCCCTACGCCGACGGTTGAGCAGAGGGCCGGAGCGTCTCTGAGCTCAGCCGACCCGGCGAAAGCTCATCCAGGTGCTGTAGGCGCCGAGCGCGATCTCCAGCTGTTCACCGCTGACCCGCGTGACGCCCCCCGTTCCGTAGAGCCGTGCCCAGACGATCCGGGGCGAGACGCCATGCTGGGTGACGAGGACCCGCCTCAACAACCCCTTCAGGTAGGCGCCCAGCTTTGCGCTGATCGCCGGGCCGCTGAATCGGAGCGTCCAATTCTGCAGCGGGCAGTAGTAGTCGTAGGGATCGGGGACGCCGACCAGATAGGGGATCGGTGGACCGCCGAAGACGTTCTGGACGCTCTCCGTGTGGCCGCCGGAGCAAGCCGAGAAGAAGGTCTCGGCGATCCTCCCCCGGTAGATGACCACCTGCCCCCTGGTCGAATTGGCGGCCAGGTCGGTGCGGGCGGTCTGACTTTCGACTCCCCTGTAGACCTGGCTGCGGGTGTCGGAGTAGAGGTCAAAGCCCGCGCCGCCCACCTGGCCGCTGAGGGCGAAGCTGCGCGAGGCGACGGCCTGGGCTCGAAGCTCGGCCATCGGCCATGAGGGTGGGGACTCGTTGGCGATCACTCCCTTCACGTACTGATCGACCCCGACCGCGTTGACCACGTTCACGCCGCCCCCGTCGCTGGGCGAAATCACCAGCGAGCCGGCGTAGACCCCCAGGCCGGTGACCCTGACGCTGCCGGTTCCTCCTGCCCGCAGCTCGCCGCCGCAGTCGGCCAGCCCCCGCCCGCCGGAGGTGCGCAGCTGGAGGGTTGAGCCGACCGGGTGTACCTGGTAGTCCCGGGTTGGGCTGAGGGCCTTGCCACAGGCGGCGGTGGCGCCGCTGAAGCCGATGTCGCCGCGGGCCTGCTCGAGCAGCACCCTGACCACCGGGCTCGACCCGAGCGTCCCGATCGTCGTTCCGCCGTAGTAGTGGCCGAGAATGAAGCGGTAGCCCCTGCCGTGTCTTGCGTAGCCGTAGGCGCCGTACTGGCTCATCCCCACTCCGTGACCGAAGCCGTGCCCCTGGATGATCCAGGTGACGGCGGCCCGGGCGGCGCTCGGCGCCGCGGCGAGAGCCGTGAGGCAGAGGCAGAGCGGCAGGAGTTTTCTCCGGTCGAGGGGCATCTCTGGTCAGGGATTCGGGATCGGAGAGGAGCGGCCTGCTCTAGTCTGAGGGGAGGCCAAGGCGAGAGGAGATCCGGATGGCGACGCAGACGCTCGAAGCGGTCGATCACAAGCTGCTGGTGGCCGGTGAGTGGGTGGAGACCGGCGTATGGGAGGAGGTGCGCAACCCCTACGACGGGAGCGTGGTGGGGAGGGTCGCGCAGGGCGACGCGTCGACGGTCGAGCGCGCCGTCCTCGCTGCGCATGCGGCCTTCGAGTCCGCCGACTTCCCCCAGCACGCGCGCGCGGCGGTGCTCGACCGCGCCGCCGAGCTGACCGCTCAGCGGGTGGAGGAGCTGGCGCTGACCATCGCCGCCGAGGCGGGCAAGCCGCTGAAGGCCGCCACGGTGGAGGCGCAGCGCTGCGTGGACACGCTCACCTTCTCCGCGGTGGAGGCGCGCAAGCTGACCGGTGGCACGGTGCCGATGGAGGCCTCCTCCGCCGGTGTCGGCAAGCTGGGGGTGATGCTGCGGGTCCCTTATGGGGTGGTCGGCGCGATCAGCCCCTTCAACTTTCCCTTCAATCTCGTGGCCCACAAGCTCGGCCCGGCGATCGCCGCGGGCAACGCGATCGTCCTCAAGCCGGCCGGCCAGACGCCGATCTCGGCGCTGAAGCTGGCGGCGATCCTGCTCGAGGCGGGCCTGCCGGAGGCCTGGCTCAGCGTCGTCCCGGGACCCGGCTCGGTGGTCGGCGAGGCGATCGTCGAGCACCGGCTGACCCGGGCGATCACCTTCACCGGCTCATCGCAGGTCGGCTGGGGAATCCGCAGCCGAGTCCCCCACAAGAAGGTCAACCTGGAGCTGGGCTCAAACGCGCCGCTGATCGTCCACGCCGACGGCGATTGGGAGCTGGCGGCCGATAAGGCGAAGCTGCACGCCTTCTCCCACGCCGGCCAGAGCTGCATCTCGATCCAGCGGGTGCTGGTCCATGACGACGTCGCCGACGCCTTCACCGAGCGTCTGATCGCCAAGGCTGAGGCCCTGCGGGTCGGCGATCCGCTCGATCCCAGGACCGATGTCGGCCCGCTGATCACGCCCCAGGACAGAGACCGGGTCAAGGCCTGGGTCGACGAGGCGCTCGACTCGGGCGCCGAGCTGCTGAGCGGGGGCGAGCTGGTCGACGACGGGCGCTGCCTGGCCCCCACCCTGCTCGGCGCTCCGCCGAGGGAATCCAAGGTCTGGTGCGAGGAGATCTTCGGCCCGGTGGCGACGATCAACCGCTTCTCGGACTTCGAGGCGGCGCTGGAGATGGCGAATGACTCCAAGTTCGGGCTCCAGGCCGGGGTCTTTACCCGCGACATCGGCCGCGGGCTCCAGGCTGCCCGCAAGCTCGATTTCGGCGGGGTCCTGATCAACGAGGTCCCCACCTTTCGCGCCGATCAGCAGCCCTACGGAGGGGTCAAGGACTCGGGCAATACGCGCGAGGGCCCCGCCTACTCCGTTCTGGAGCTGACGGAGGAGCGCTTCATCACCCTCCAGGGCTGAGCCGGCGACGGATTCCGGCCAAGGGCAGCCGACCCTCCCTACCCGTGCGGGCGGGCCAGCTTGCGTTGGTCGAGGGCCTCCTCGAGCACGGCCGGCTCGACGCCCTGCTCCAGCGCCACCTCGCGCAGGGAGCGGCCCGACTCGACTGCCGCCTTGACGATCTGGGCCGCGCGGTCATAGCCGATGTGGGGATTGAGGGCGGTGGCCGTCGCCAGGGTGGCCTCGGCGTGGCGCTCGGTCATCTCCTCGTTGGCCTCGATCCCGGCGACACACTTCTCGTTCAGCAGGCGCGAAGCGGAGGCCAGCAGCTTGATCGAGTCGAGCAGGTTGCGGGCGATCAGCGGCACTCGCACGTTCAGCTCGAACTGGCCCTGGCTGCCGGCCATGGTGATCGCCGTGTCGTTGCCGATCACCTGGGCCGCGACCTGGATCACCACCTCGGGGATCACCGGGTTGACCTTGCCGGGCATGATCGAGGAGCCCTTCTGCAGCTCCGGCAGACGCAGCTCGGCGAGGCCGGCGCGGGGGCCGGAGCCCATCAGCACCAGATCGTTGGCGATCTTGTTGAGGGAGACGGCGTAGACCTTGAGCGCGCCCGAGAGCTCGACCAGGGCGTCGCGGTTGGCCTGTGCCTCGAAGGGGTCCAGCGGGGCGGAGATCGCCAGGCCGCTCCCGGCCGCAAGCTTCTCGCGCACCTTGCCGGCGAACTGGGGGTCGGTGTTTAGCCCGGTCCCGGTCGCGGTGCCGCCGAGCGGGATCTGGCCGACCCGGCGCAGCGTCGCCTCGACCCGCTGGATGCCGAGCCGCACCTGCGCCGCGTAGCCGCCGAACTCCTGGCCGAGGGTTACCGGCACCGCGTCCATCAGGTGGGTGCGGCCGGCCTTGACCACGTCGGCGAAGCGCCTGGACTTCTCCGCCAGCGCCGCCTCCAGGGCGCCCATCGCCGGCAGCAGGTCGTGGGTCACCTCAGCCAGCGCCGCCAGGTGGACGGCGGAGGGGAAGACGTCGTTGGAGGACTGGCCCATGTTGACGTGGTCGTTGGGGTGCGCCCCGCCCCCGGCCAGGTTGGCGATCACCTCGTTGACGTTCGTGTTGGAGGAGGTGCCCGAGCCGGTCTGGAAGACGTCGATCGGGAACTGATCGTCGTGCTCGCCCTCGGCTACCGTGACTCCCGCCGCCGCGATCCGCTCCGCCAGCTCGGCATCGAGGATGCCCAGCTCGGCGTTGGCCTCCGCCGCCGCGCCCTTGATCCGGCCGAGCCAGCGGATCACCGGCAGCGGAACCCGCTCGCCCGAGACCGGGAAGTTGTCGACCGCCTTGGTGGTCTCGCCACCCCACAGCTGCTCGCTCAATTGATCGCCTCCATCGAATTCGTCGTGCCTGCAGCGTATTCGGCCGCGGTTGCGATCGGCCCCCCGGATAGGGTTTGGCCGATGCCCACGGTCCGCGACGCCAGCTTCGACCTGTTCCGCGCGCAGGGGATGACGACGATGTTCGGCAACCCCGGATCCACCGAGCTGCCGATGCTTGCCCAGTTCCCCACCGACCTGCGCTACGTGCTCGGGTTGCAGGAGGCGGTCGTGGTGGGGATGGCCGACGGCTTCGCCCAGGCTTCCGGGCAGACCAGCCTGGTCAACCTCCACACCGCGCCGGGGGTCGGCAACGCGATGGGGGCGATCTTCAACGCGCAGGCCAACCACTCGCCGCTGCTGATCACCGCCGGCCAGCAGGCGCGGGCGCAGATCACCCTGCAGGCGAACCTGACCAACCGCGACGCGACCCGGATGCCGCATCCGCTGGTCAAGTGGGCCTACGAGCCGCCGCGAGCCGAGGACGTGCCGCTCGCCCTGGCCCGCGGCGCCCACCTTGCGTCGCTGCCGCCGAAGGGCCCGGTCTTCGTCTCGCTGCCGATGGACGACTGGTACGCCGAGGTCGACGAGACCGATGCCCGCGAGGCGATCGGGCGCAAGGTGACCGGCCGCGCCGCCGCCGAGGCGGAGGCGGTCAGCCGGCTCGCCGAGCGGCTCGGGGCGGCAAGCAACCCGGTGCTTGTCGCGGGCCCCGACATCGACGCCAGCGGCGCCTGGGCGGTTGCGATCGCCCTGGCCGAGCGCCAGCGCCTGCCGGTCTGGGCGTCCCCCGCCACCGGCGGCTTCCGCCTCGGCTTCCCCGAGGACCATCCCAACTTCCGCGGGGTGCTGCCGCCGGCGATCGGCCCGCTCTCCCAGACCCTTGAGGGCCACGATCTGATCCTCGTCGCCGGCAGCTCGATCTTCCCCTACTACCCCCACATTCCCGGCCCACTGCTGCCCGAGGGGGCGCGGCTGGTGGCAATCACGAGCGATCCCGACGAGGCCGCGCGCGCCCCGATGGGCGACGCGCTGGTCGCCGACGTGAAGCTCACCCTGGAGGCCCTGCTGGAGGCCCTGCCGCAGTCAAGCCGGCCCGCGCCGGAGCCCAACGAGGGGCCGCAGGAGATCCCCGCCGCCGATCCACTCAACCCCTCGACCGTCTTCTCCGCTCTCGCCGAGGTCTTCCCTGAGGACGGAATCGTCGTGCTCGAGTCTCCCTCCAGCACCCTCGCGCTGCGCAACCAGCTGCGGCTCTCGCGGCCGGGGAGCTATTACTTCAGCGCCGGCGGCGGCCTGGGCTTCGGCCTCGCCGCCTCGGTCGGGGTCCAGCTCGCCCAGCCCGCTCGCCCGGTCGTCTGCGTCCTCGGCGAGGGCTCGGCCCAGTATGCGATCACCGCCTTCTGGAGCGCCGTCGCCTACCGCGTGCCGGTCACCTTTCTCGTCCTGCGCAACGCCGAGTACGCGATCCTCAAGTGGTTCGCCGAAATGGAGCAGGTGGAGGGGGCGCCCGGCCTGGACCTGCCCGACCTCGACGTCGCCGCGGTTGCCGAGGGCTACGGCGTCAGCGCCCAGCGGGTCGCGGGGCGCGAGGAGGTCCGTGACGCGTTGGCCAGGGCGCTCGCTTCCTCGGCTCCGGAGCTGGTCGAAATCCCGGTGGCGCCCGGGATGGCGCTGTTTTAGGCAGGCAGCCGAGGATGGGTCTCCTGCAGCGCAATGTCTCCTCCCTCGCACCGGCGGCGGCTGAGCCCGCTCCCGACCGCGCTCCGGATGAGATCGCCGCCGGAGCGGCTCAGCCCCTGCGGGCTGAGCTGGAGGCCCTGCTCGGTGCCGAGCGGGTGCTCGGGCGGGCCAGCGACATCGTCCGCTACGCCTCCGACGCCAGCCCGTACCGCCTTTTCCCCCAGGCGGTTGTGATGGCACACGACGCCGATGATGTGGCCAAGGTGCTGGCCTACGGTCGCCGCTCGGGCATCCCCGTCACCTTCCGCGCCGGCGGGACCAGCCTCAACGGCCAGGGCCAGAGCGACGGAATCCTGGTCGACGTGCGCCGCCATTTCGGCGCCGTCGCGGTGGAGGACGGCGGCGCGATTGCCCGGGTCAAGCCGGGTACGGTTCTGGGCCACGCCAACCGGGTCCTCGCCCCGCACGGGCGCAAGCTCGGCCCCGACCCGGCCAGCACCGAGATCGCCACCGTCGGCGGCGTGGTGGCCAACAACTCGGGAGGGATGCGCTGCGGCGTGGTCCACGATTCCTACTCGACCGTGCGCTCGATGACCTTCGTCCTTCCCTCGGGGACCAAGATCGACACCGCCGCTCCAGGCGCCGCCGAGCGCTTCGCCACCGCGGA
The DNA here is from genome assembly GCA_035534175.1 of Solirubrobacterales bacterium. Taxonomy (GTDB): domain Bacteria; phylum Actinomycetota; class Thermoleophilia; order Solirubrobacterales; family 70-9; genus DATLSM01. The sequence goes on from DATLSM010000014.1 coordinate 138,508, forward strand.
GCCAGACCTGGCTGGGGGCCTGGCGGAGATCCGCGACGAGATCCGCGACGACGCTGGGCTGAGCGATCGCATCCGCCGCAAGTTCGAGATCAAGAACACGACCGGTTACAGGCTCTGCGCCTTCCTCGACGCCGACGAGCCGCTGGAGATCTTCCGCCGACTGATCGTCGGCTCCGAGGGCACCCTGGCCTTCATCGCCGAGGTCGTCTTTGAGACCGTCGCACTTCCGGCCCGCACGACCACCGCGTGGGTCCACTTTCCCGGCGTCGATGAGGCGATCGCCCCGGTGCGTGAGCTGGTCGCGACCGGCGCGACCGCGGTGGAGCTGATGGTCGCCCCGGCGCTGATCACCGCCGCCTGGAACATGGTCGGCGCTCCGCCGGAGTGGAAGGAGCTGCCGCCGGAGTCGGCCGTGCTGCTGGTCGAGTTTGGCGCCGCGACGGACGCCGAGCTGGAGGGCTACGTCGAGCGGGCGGGCGAGGTCCTGGCCTCCCACCCGACGATCCAGCCGATCGAATTTAGCCGCGAGGCGGAGGAGATCCAGCTGGCCTGGAGGGTGCGCGAGGGGTTGCACGGCCTGGTCGGCAGGCTGCGCCCGCCCAGCACCGCCTTGATCGTGGAGGACGTCTGCGTGGCGCCCGAGCGGATTGCCGAGGGCGCCCGCGACCTGCAGGCGCTGCTCGGCGAGCACGGTTTCCTCCCCGGCGTCGCCGGCCACGCCTCCGCCGGCAATCTCCACTTCATGCTCACTCCGGACTTCGCCAAGGCCGAGGACCTGGAGCGCTACGAGACCTTCATGTCGAAGCTGGTGGAGCTGATCGTCGACCGCTACGACGGCTCGCTGAAGGCCGAGCACGGCACCGGGATCAACATGGCCCCCTACGTGGAGCGCGAGTGGGGGGAGAAGGCGACCGAGCTGATGTGGCGGGTGAAGCGCCTGGCCGATCCCCAGGGCGTGCTCTCCCCCGGCGTGGTGCTGAATCGCGACCCCGGCGTTCACCTGCGCAACCTGAAAACCACGCCGCCGATCGAGGAGGTCGCCAACAGCTGCGTGGAGTGCGGCTTCTGCGAGCCGGTCTGCCCCAGTCGTAACCTGACCACGACGCCGCGACAGCGGATCGTCCTGCGGCGTGAGATGGCCCGCCAGGCGGCGGGCTCGCCGCTGCAACGGGCCCTGCTGGAGGAGTTTTCCTACCAGGCGCTCGACACCTGTGCCGCCGACGGCTCCTGCCAGCTCGCCTGCCCGGTGGGGATCGACACCGGCGCTCTGGTCAGGGAGCTGCGCCAGGCGCGCCACACCGAGCGCTCCGAGGCGCTGGCGCTTGCCGCCGCCCGGCGCTGGGGCGCGATCGAGGCCCTCTCGCGCGCCGGCCTGCGACTCGGCGCCCCGCTCGCCCGTCGCACCAGGCGCGGCCGCGGGCTGCCGCCGCCGGCCGCCGGGCAGCCGCCGGGGACCGGGCGCGAGGGCGCCGCCGCGCTCTACGTCCCCTCCTGCACCAACCGGATCTTCGGCCGGGGGCCATCGGGCGTGGGCAGCCTGCAGGAGGCGCTGGTCGAGGTCTCGCGTCGGGCCGGACTGCCGGTCTGGATTCCCCCCGATCTGGCGGGCAGCTGCTGCGGGCTGCCGTGGAGCTCGAAGGGCTTTGACCTCGCCCACCGACACAAGGCGAATGAGATGGTCGAGAGGCTCTGGGGCTGGAGCGGCGGGGGAGAGTTGGCGGTCCTGATCGACGCCTCCTCCTGCACCCACGCGGTCGCCGACCCCGGCGATGGCGTTCTCAGCGAGGCCAATGCCCGCCACCTCGCCGGGCTGGAGATCCTCGACTCGGTTACCTGGGCGCAGGAGCGCCTGCTGCCCAGGTTGGAGATTCAGCGCAAGGTCGGCTCCGCCGCCGTCCACCCGAGCTGCGCGACCCGCCGCCTGGGCCTCGCCGCCCGGCTCGGGTCCCTCGCCGGCGCCCTCGCCGAGGAGGTGTACGTGCCGCCCTCGGCGACCTGCTGCGGTTTCGCCGGCGATCGCGGTATCTCGCATCCCGAGCTGAGCGAGGCGGCGACTCGCGATCAGGCCTCCGAGCTTGCGGGGCGCCGTTTCGACGCCCACCTCTGCAGCAACCGCACCTGCGAGATCGGCCTCAGCCGAGCAACCGGGGCGCCCTATGAGTCCGTCGTCTTCCTGCTCGAGCGGCTAAGTCGCGCCTGAGGTACCGCCGTCGAGGGCTCTGGCGTCGAGGTCGCGAATCAGCGCCGCCGCCTTGGCGTTGTTTTCCATCCGGCGGTCGAGCAGCGGGTTGATCACCCCTCGCAGGGCGGAGACGTAGCGCCACCAGCGGGGAACGAAGACCCGGGGTGCCCTCTCTTCGATGCCCCGGACCAGGCCGGCGGCCGCCTCGGCCGGGGTGATTCGCTTCAGCAGGAAGTCCGGCGACAGTTCGCTGACCCGGCCGCCGTCGGGCTGGGCGAAGGCGTCCTGGACCAGTTTGGTGTCGACCCAGCCGAAGTAGGCGGTGGTTGAGCTCGCCCCATGCGGGGCGAGCTCAACCCGCAGGGCGCGGCCAAGTGACTCCACTCCCGACTTGGCGACGGCGTAGGGGCTGTTGCCAAAGCCATTGGCGAAGGCGTAGACGGAGGAGACGACGACCATCTGCCCGCGGCGCTCGACGATCTGGGGCAGCGCCGCCCGCACGGTGCGCCAGACCCCCAGCAGGTCAACCTCGAAAACCCGTTCCCACTCCTCGCCGGAGATCGCGCGGGCGGTGGCGAACCGCGACTGGGCGATCCCGGCGTTGGCGATCGCGATGTCGACTCCGCCGCGCGTCTCGGCGACCTCGGCGACCGCGCGCATCATCGCCGCGGGGTCGGTGACGTCGGCGGCGATCCCGCTGGCGCGCGGGCCGATCCGCTCGGCCGCCTCCTGCGCCTGATCGAGGTCGAGGTCGAGGACCGCGACGGAGGCCCCGTGCAGGTGCAGGAGCCGAGCCGTCTCGAAGCCGATCCCGCGTGCGGCGCCGGTCACCAGCGCAACTTTTCCGTTCAGGTCGTAGCGGGGCACGCAGCGCGCAGACTACCCCCTCCTAGAATCACCTGCTCCCGCTGATGCCCGGCTTTCGCCCCGTAGACCCACGCCAGTCCTTCCCCAAATTGGAGGAGGGGTTGCTGGGGCGCTGGCGCGAGGCCGACGTCTTCCACCGTTCGCTCGCCAAGCGCGAGGACGCCGAGGTCTGGAGCTTCTACGAGGGCCCGCCGACGGCCAATGGACGGCCCGGCTCCCATCACGTCCTCGCCCGGGTCTTCAAGGACGTCTATCCCCGCTACAGGACGATGTGTGGCTACCGGGTTCCGCGCAAGGCGGGCTGGGACTGCCATGGGCTGCCGGTCGAGCTGGAGGTCGAAAAGCAGCTCGGCATCACCTCCAAGCAGGAGATCGAGGAGTACGGGATCGACCGGTTCAATGAGCGCTGCCGGGCATCGGTCTTCGAGTACGTCGAGGAGTGGAACCGACTGACCGAGCGGATCGCCTTCTGGATCGACCTCGAGGACCCCTACGTCACCCTGGACAACGACTACATCGAGTCCGTCTGGTGGTCGCTGCGAAAGATCTGGGAGGACGGCCGCCTCTATGAGGGCCACCGGGTCGTCCCCTACTGCCCGCGCTGCGGCACGGCCCTCTCCTCGCATGAGGTGGCCCTCGGCTACAAAGACGTCGAGGACCCCTCGATCTACATCAAGCTCGCGCTCAGCGCCCCGGCGCCCGCGAGGCCGGAGGGATCAGCCATCGATCCGGCGTCGGTCTCGCCTCCGGCGCCGGGCGGGTCAGTCGAGTACCTGCTGATTTGGACCACCACTCCCTGGACCCTGCCCGGCAACGTCGCGGTCGCGGTCTCACCGGAGGTGACCTATGTCAAGGCGCGGGTTGGAGAGGAGACGCTGATCCTCGCCGAGGCGCTGGTGGAGAAGGTGCTGGGCGAGGGAGTCCAGATCGTCGGCCGCCTCCCCGGACGGGACCTCGTCGGCCTGCAGTACGAGGGCCCGATCTTCGATCTCAGCGACCGTGAGCCCGGCGGCTATCCGCTGATCGCCGGCGACTTCGTCACCACCGAGGACGGCACCGGCCTGGTCCACATCGCCCCGGCCTTCGGCGAGGAGGACTTCGAAGCCTCGATCGCCAGCGGCATCTACAACCCCGCCGACGGGCCGCAGTCCCTCTACAACCCGGTGCGCCCTGATGGCACCTTCGACCAGCGCGTCACCGGCTTTGAGGGGCGCTTCGTCAAGGACCCCGAGCTCACGCGCGAGTTGATCACCTCGCTGCAGGAGCGCGGCCTGCTCTTTCGCCAGCAGGCCTACGAGCATTCCTATCCCCACTGTTGGCGCTGCGCGACGCCGCTGATCTACTACGCGACGTCGAGCTGGTACGTGCGCACCTCCGAGGTCAGGGACCGCCTGCTCGCCAACAACGAGGCGATCGGCTGGCACCCCGCCCACATCAAGCACGGCCGCTTCGGCAAATGGCTGGAGGGCAACGTCGACTGGGCGCTTTCCCGCGACCGCTACTGGGGGACGCCGCTGCCGGTCTGGCGTTGCGCCGAGCCGGGGTGCGGCGAGCTGTTCTGCGCCGGCTCGGTCGCCGAACTGCGCCAGCGCTCCGGCGCTGAGACTCCCGCGGACCTGCACCGCCCCTACATCGACGAGGTGACCGTCGATTGCCAGGGCTGCGGCGGCGAGATGCGCCGGGTCGACTCGGTGATCGACGCCTGGTATGACAGCGGCGCGATGCCCTTCGCCCAGTTGCACTACCCGTTCGAGAACGAGGCGGAGTTCGAGGAGCGCTTCCCGGCCGACTTCATCTGCGAGGCGATCGACCAGACACGCGGCTGGTTCTACACCCTGCTGGCCGAGTCGACGCTGCTCTTCGACACCTCCAGCTACCGCAACTGCGTCTGCCTCGGCCTGATCCTCGACCCCGAGGGACAGAAGATGTCAAAGAGCCGCGGCAATGTGGTCGAGCCCTGGGAGGTGATCGAGGCCCACGGCGCCGACGCCTTCCGCTGGTACTACTTGACCGCGCAGCAGCCCTGGTCCGGATACCGCTTCTCGCTCGACACGGTGGGCGAATCGGTGCGTCAGTTCATGCTCACCCTCTGGAACACCTACTCCTTCTGGGTGCTCTACGCAAACGCCGAGAGGCTCGCCCCTTCGGACTTCGACACATATACCGCCGCCCCGGCGAGGCCGCGGGACTCAGATTTGGATCCGCCGCCGCTGCCGCCTGCGGGGGAGGGCGGGAATGATCTGGATCGCTGGGTGCTGTCGCGCCTCCAGCACACCGTATCCACGGTGCGTGAGCGGATGGACTCCTTCGACTGCACCGCCGCCGGGCGGGCGATCGCCGAATACGTGGAGGAGCTCTCCAACTGGTACGTGCGGCTATCGCGGCGACGCTTCTGGGAGGGGGACCGCGCCGCCTTCGCCACCCTTCGTCACTGCCTTCTGCAGACCGCCGCCCTGCTTGCCCCTTTCACCCCCTTTCTCGCCGAGGAGATCCACCTCAACCTCCTCTGGGGAGAGGGGGAGGAGCCCGGCGAGATGCCCGACTCGGTTCACCTTCGGGACTTCCCCCTGCCCGATCCGGCGCTTGCCGACCCCGAGCTGGAGACCGCGATGGAGGCGGTCCGCCGCACCGTCGAGCTGGGCCGCGCCGCCCGCGCCCAGGCCAAGGCTAAGGTGCGCCAGCCCTTGCGCCGCGCGGTGATCGTCGCCAGCGGCGCCGAGCGCGCGGCGATCGAGGCGCGCGCCGGCCTCATCACCGCCGAGCTGAACGTGAAGGAGCTCGACTTCGTCTCCGAGGAGGCCGACCTCCTCAGTTACGCGGTCAAGCCCAACTACCGTGCCCTGGGGCCTCGCTTCGGCAAGCGGATGCCACAGGTGGCCGCTGCGGTCGAGGCGCTCGATCCGCTCCACGTGGCCAGGGCGATGGCAGACGGCGGGGAGATCGGCATATCCGTCGACGGCGACGAGCACACCCTCGGCGCCGAGGAGATCACCCTCGCCCTGCAGCCGCTCGATGGCTATGAGGTCGAGGCCGAGGCCGGTCACGCGGTCGCCTTGGCGCTCCAGCTCGACGACGAGCTGCGGCGCGAGGGCCTGGCCCGGGAGATCCTCCACGCCGTCCAGAACGCCCGCAAAGCGGCCGGGCTGGAGATCACCGACCGGATCGAGCTGTCCCTCGCCGGAGATCCGGAGTTGATCGAGGCAGCTCGAGCCCACGAGGCCTATCTCGCCGCCGAGGCTCTGGCCACCTCGGTTGCCTACGACGCCGACGCGGGCGCGGCGGCCACGATCGAGGGCCGCGAGCTGCGCATCGGCCTCAGCCGCGCCTGAAACCAAGGATCAAAGCTCCGCCCCTCACCTGATCGGGCTCCCTCCCCCCAGCTGGCCGCGGGACCGACCATCCGAATGGAGCCGGAGGGCCCGCGGCGAAACGGCCCGCGCTGGGACCCGATCCCTGGCCAAAACGGCGCCGGGCTAATCGGAGGGCTCGCCGATGATGAAGTCCGACTTCGGCGAGTCGGAGAACTTCACCCAGCAGTGCTCGGGAGCCGCACCGGCCACCTCCACCAGCGCCGCCTCGATGCGCTTGGCGATCTCCGCCTTCTGCTCGTCGGTTCGCCCCTCGAACCAGTGAACGTGGACGAACGGCATCGCTGCAGGGAGCCCGCCTCGCCCTAGGCGAGTGCCGGCTCGAGCTCGGCCTCGAGGCGTCGCTTGGGCATCGCCCCGACGACTTTCTTGGCGATCGCGCCGTCCTTGAAGAGGATCATGGTCGGGATTGAGAGCACTTCGTATTGGGCGGCGCTCTGCTGGTTCTCATCGACGTTGAGGCTGAGGATGTTGAGGTCCTCCCGCTCGCCGTCGATCTCCTCGAGGACCGGGTGGACGACCCGGCAGGGCCCGCACCAGGGGGCCCAGAAATCGACCAGGACCGGGCCCTCGGCCTCTAGGACCTGGGACTTAAAGGTGGCGTCTGTCACGTCGCGGAGTTTGCCTGTCACTGGAATCGCTCTCCTGGGTGTCGAGGTTCAGGCGCTCAAGCGCCCAATACTTCAAAAAGTATAGCGGGGTCCTGCAGCGGTAGTGGGTCAGTTTGAATCTAAAGATTGAAAGGAGCGCATTTGTCCCGCATAATTGAGGCTGACGGCGCCCGTGAGGGCCTTCGCCCAGTATTCTCCCCGCGCTCCCTACCGGACCCCGATGCAATGTCCCTTGAGCAAGCCCTAACGATGTATAAAGCCCTGGCTGAGGCGGATAGATCGCCGATCCTAGAGCGGACCCACCCTGGGGCATATCGGATTACCCTTGAGTTCGGGGAGGCCACGGACGGCCAGCTAACCACCGCCTTTGAGCAAATCAAGGCGACCCACCCCGAGGCGCGAATCATCGCCTCAGACGGCCTCATAGCCGTTTCCTAGAGAGCCTTCGGCTCAGAGAATCCGCTGAGGCCCCCGCGCCCGGCCCTAGAATGGAGCGTCATGGCTGATTTCAACCAGATCGCCCATCGCATAGTCCGCGAAGCAAGCGATCCCGATATACCCCGGACGCTCCCCAAGGACGGCTCACGCGGCTCTAAGGGGGGCTCTGCGCGTGCTCAGAAGCTGACGCCCGAGCGGCGATCCGAGATCGCCAAAACGGCTGCCGCCGCTCGCTGGGACCTGAAAGCCAACTTGGACGCCCGCAAAGCCAAGGCGGCCAAGATGCGGGCTAAGCGGGCAGCGGGGTCCACCAAGGGCATCTAGCGCTGGTCAAGTGCCATCTGCGGGCTCGTCGATGGCACGGAGGACTCCTTTGGCCTTGGCGGCGTAGAGCTTCTGCCATTGCTCACAGAACTGGCGGTTCCCCCTACGTAGCCACGTCACCGTGTCCCGTACCTCTTGCCACATGAGCACCGTCACGAAAACCAACGGCTCGGCGGCCTTGGGGTCGAGGAATTGAGCGTTGTACTCATTCGCGCTCTCCTCGTAAAAGTTCAGGACCGTTTGGACTGCGGCCCGCTCGGAGTCGGATACCCCATGCCAAATTGCATTGCCATCCGCTCCCTTCTCCTTGAACCTTAGAAAGACGCGCTCTGCCTCGATGGAAGTCTCGGCGAAGGACCGACTGTTAAAAGTGGTCAGATGGTCGTATGCTCTGCGTCGGCGCGCGATTCTCCGCTGCTCATCGATCTGGGTCCTTGTTAAGAAGCCACCTACGATGGCGGCGACCACCAGCGCGACCGTGGCGACCGCCACAACCACCGTTGCGACATCGCTTAGAGCGCTCAGGTGTATTACCGAGAGCGAAATCAACTGAGGGCAGAATAGTCTGTATCATTTGAATTCAATGGCCCCCTTCCCACTCCCCAGGCCACCCATCCCCGAGATTCCCGAGTAGTTCGGGCCGGTAGCCCCCGCGCTCACGCTCTCAACTGAGCGGATGGCGCTAGTTGTCCAGCAGCGCCGCAATCTCCTTGGTCGTCCAGATGTGGTCCGCGATACCCGCCGCCATCGCAGGGGTCCGGGGATACGGGGTCTTGAGTGTTTCGTGCGGCCTGGCGAAGTTGTAGTGCATGAAATGCAGGGAAGTTGCGAAGGCCAAGTTCTCGACCTTGCGCGAGAAGCCGTTTGTCAGCCGCGTGAAGCGGCGCATCCCCATCCGCATCGTCAAGTTCTGCCGCTCGACGTAGGAGGTCGAGACCCGTGAGCGCGCCGGATTGCCCTTGAGGCGGCGGACCTTGATTCCCGTGCAGATCGGCGGACTGTATTTGTGGTCGGCGTTGGGATCTACGCTGTAGGTCTTCTGGATCTGCGCGTAGTCGATCTGCTGTTTGAAGGCAGGGCCGACGGTTGATGCATACATGCTGTGGCCGTCCGTGCTTAGCTGGATTCGGTTCGCCATGCGGCTCGCCAGATCGCGCAGGAAAACGTCTGCATCGTCTGCGGTGCGCTCGCCGACCAGCCACGCCGGGATCAGCTTGGTATCGGCGTCAATCGCCGTGAACGTCCAGACATCGCCGTATCCGGGCATCCCCTTGAACTGCTCGGGCACATTTTTCTGCTTGGCATAACAGAAGGCCCACAGCTCATCAACCTCGATGACTTTGCAGGGGAGGTCGCGCATAACGCGGTCTTGGTAGTCCTCGCAGCCCTTGCCGAGATCAACGATCAGTTTCGTAATCGTGTTCTTGGCTGCGCCCGTCATGCGGACCGTGGCGCGGATGCTGTTCCCCTCGACCAGTGCGGCGATGACCTGAGCGCGTTTCTCGATGGTCAGCCTGTTCATACTGACCATTATGCTTGCGTCGTCGGACGGAAAAGTAGCGCCGAAATCGTTGCTAGGCTTCTTGATGGCTAGAACGGTGCCCCAGTTTTGGAGGCAGCGATTCTTTTGAGGAAGGGCAACGAGGCGAGACCTCGAAGTCCTTCCTTGCGAAAAGACGCCCGGCGACTTTCGCCGCCGGGCGGTACTACTGGGT
>DATLSM010000015.1:0-13599 GCA_035534175.1 Solirubrobacterales bacterium
GCTCCTCCCCTCTTCGCGGCCGCGTCTCGCGCGCCTGGAGAGTGGACTCGCAGTACGGGCATACCTTCCAGCTGGGGGCGACCGGTCTGCTGCAGCTGGGGCAGGGGTCCTTGAGGCGGTGCCGGCAGTTGGGGCAGCGCAGGAAGTTCCTCTCGATCGGGTGCTCGCATTTGGGGCAGGAGGCCTCGGTCAGCTGACGCACCCGCATCTCGGCGGCCCTGATCTCCAGCTCGCGCTCCCGCGCATCCTCGAGGAACTCCGGCGGGCGGACGATCGCGTAAACGGCGGTGCCCACGTAGGGAAAGAAAGAGGCGATCGTCGCGCAGGCGACCAGGAATGGGTCCGAGAGGCGACGCCTGGCGTCCAGGTAGGTGTAGACGATCAGGGCCAGCCAGACGACGACGAAAACCAGCAGCAGGAGGGAAACGGCCAAGTTGAGGCCGCTGTTGCTGATGCCGAAGATCGCTAGTGACATGGCTGGTGGGGCGCCGGGGAGGAAGAGCGGCAGTCTACTTCGCCACAGGCCTCACGAACCCTGTCAGGCGCCGCTCATAGGAAGAGACTGCCGAACAGATAGCCGATGCCGAAGAAGAGGAGGATCACCACGGCAACCACCCCGGCGACCAGGGCCATCATCGAGAACAGTTCGGCCCCCGCGCTGCGATCCACCGCCGAATCCTCGCACAGTCCCGCCAGCCCAGCCCGCGCTCTCAAACCCCTCGCGGCTCGCCGAGCGCGGCGCGGGCGGGCGCCAGAACGTAGTTGGACCCGGTGACCAGAAGCGTTGCGCCGGAGGTCTCCGAGGCGACCTCGCGGGCGCGGTGCAGGGCATCGGCAAAGGCCGGCCAAGCCTCCGCCGCCAGTCCGGCCTCCAGGCAGAGCGCCACCAGCTCGGCCGCCGGATGGGAAGCGGCCCCCGGTCGCCCCTGGGCCCCCAGCGCCGCGCTCGGCAGCTCGGTGCAGACGACGTGATCGAGCACCGGCGCCAGCGCGCGGACCATCGACGCCGCGTCCTTGTCGGCGAGGATCGCCAGACAGGCGATCACCGGGCCCCCGGCCGCCACCGCCGGAAGCGCCTCGGCGAGCGCGGCGGCGCCGTCGGGGTTGTGGGCGGCGTCGATCAGAGTCGGCGGGCGCTCGGCGATCCGCTCCAGGCGCCCCGGAACCGTGATCGTCGCCGCAACCTCGGCGACCCGGGCGGGTTCAAGCTCGCCGAGAAAGGCCTCCGCCGCGGCCAGCGCGAGGGCGAAGTTGCGCCGCTGAAATGCGCCCGGTGCCCTCAGCCAAAGCTCGGGACCGGGGTCCTCGGCGGCGCGCACCAGGCGCGCGCCCCGCGCGGCGGCGGAGCGCTGCGCCAGCTCGGAGACCTCCGGGCTCACCCCACCCAGGACAAGGGTCGAGTGGTCACCCAGCACGGCCAGCTTCTCAGCCGCGATCTCCCTCTCGGTCTCCCCCAGCCACTCGGTGTGGTCCAGGCCGATCGAGGTGAGCACGGTGACCTGCGAGGGGATCGTGTTGGTCGCGTCGAGCCTCCCCCCCAGTCCCGCCTCGATCACCCCCACCCCCACCCTGGCCGCGGCCAGGGCGACGAAGGCGGCGGCGGTTGCGGCCTCGAATTGGGTCACCGAACCAAGGGCCTCGCCCGAATTCCCCTCCGCCGGACCCGGATTGGGCCGCTCGCCGCTCCCCTCAGGCTGGCCGCTGACCCTGTTGACGACATCGGCCGCCTGCGCCACACGCTGGACCGCGGCGGCGAACTCCCCAGCGCCGATCTCCTCGCCGCCGATCAGCACGCGTTCGGACCACCGCGCCGCATGGGGGGAGACGCAGGCGCCGACGCTCAGCCCGTGGGCCCCCACCAGGGCGGCGGTCATCCGCGTCACCGAGGTCTTGCCGTTGGTGCCCACCACGTGAATCGAGGCGAACCGGTGCTGGGGCATGCCCAGGGCCATCGTCAGCCGGTGCATCCGCTGCAGGCCGAGCTTCCAGCCGATCGGCTCAAGCGAGTCGAGGTAGGCCTCGGGGTCTATTCGGCGAGCTCCTCGAGCTCAGCCCGGTAGCGCTCGAGCTTTTCCCGCTCCTCCTCGATCAACTCGGCGGGGGCCTTGTCGACAAAGCCCTGGTTGCCAAGCCTGCCCTCGGCCCGCTCGACCTCTGCTCGCAGTTCCTCGCGCCGCCTGCGCAGACGGCTGGTGACGGTCTCTGGGTCCAGCTCCGCCGAAGCGAGGACCCTGACCGGCCCGACCGAGGCGACCGCCTCGCCCCCACCTCCGATGAAATCCAAGCGGGCGAGGCGGCCGATGAACTCCTGCGGCTCGACCCCTTCGAAGCGAGCCCCCAGCACGCTTGCAGCCGGCACCTCGACCAGGTCGCGCCAGGCGCGCAGCCGCTTGGTCAGCTCGATCGCACCCTCGATGTCGGCCTCGGCGGCGGGGTCCAGCAGCGACTCATCGCAGAGCGGGAACGGGTGCACCGCGAGGTGGCCCCGTCGGGATGGATGGTGGGACCAGATCTCCTCCGTGACGAAGGGCATAACCGGGTGCAGCAGGGCGAGCACCCGCTCCAGGGTCCAGAGCAGCGTCGCCGAGACCTCGGCCTCGCCCTCATACAGCCGCGGCTTGACGATCTCCAGATACCAGTCGCAGAGCTCTGACCAAAAGAAGGAGTAGACCTCCTGCACCGCGTGGGCGAAGTCATATGACTCCAACAGCCCGGTGACCGAGGCGATCGTCCGCTCCAGGCGGGAGAGGATCCAGCGATCCTCGCCGCGTAGGGGGCGCGGGGCCGATTCGATCGCCCCGGCGTTCAGCAGGATCAACCTGCTGGCATTCCAGAGCTTGTTGGCGAACTCCTGACCCTGCTGGAGCTTGCTGTCGGAGAAGCGAACGTCCTGCGTGGAGGACATCGCCAGCAGACCGAAGCGCAGAGCGTCGGCGCCGCGCACCTCGATCTCCTCCAGGGGGTCGATCCCGGTACCCAGGCTCTTCGACATCCGCCGCCCGTCGCGGGCCTGGATCACCGCGTGGACGTAGACCTGGCGGAAGGGCACCTCGCCGGGGAACTCCAGCCCCAACATGATCATCCGCGCCACCCAGAGGAAGAGGATCTCCCGCGCGGTGGTGAGGAAGCTGGTCGGGTAGAAGGCCCGCAGCTCCGGCGTCTCCTGCGGCCAGCCGAGGGTCGCGAAGGGCCACAGGGCGGAGCTGAACCAGGTGTCCAGGACGTCCTCCTCCTGGCGCAGCTCGCCCTGGCAGGCGCCGCAGCGCTCGGGCGCCGTCTCGCCGACGAAGGTCTCCTCGCAGGCATCGCAGTACCAGACCGGGATCCGGTGCCCCCACCACAGCTGGCGGGAGATGCACCAGGGACGGATCTCGCGCATCCAGTCGAGGTAGACGCGCTTCCACTGCGCCGGGACGATCCGGACCTCGTCGCGTTCGACCGCCTCGATCGCCGGCCGCGCCAGCTGGTCCATGCGGCAGAACCACTGCAACGAGATCAGCGGCTCGATTCGCTCTCCGGAGCGGTGGGAGAAGGGGACCGAGTGGACGTAGGGCTCCTCGGCGCGCAGCAGCCCCTCCTCGCCCAGCGCGGCGATCACCGCTTTCTGGGCCTCGGGCACCGTCAGCCCGGCGAAGCGGCCCCCCGCCTCCGTGATCCGCCCGTCGGGACCGATCGCGACGATCTCCTCCAGCCCGTGCCGGCGGCCGATCTCGAAGTCGTTGGGGTCGTGGCCGGGGGTGATCTTCAGCGCCCCGGTGCCGAACTCCGGGTCGACGTGCTCATCGGCGATGATCGGCAGGCGACGGCCGACCAGGGGCAGCAGGCAGTGGCCCCCGACCAGATCGGCGTAGCGCTGATCGGCGGGGTTCACCGCGACCGCGGTGTCGGCGAGCATCGTCTCCGGTCTTACGGTGGCCACGGTCAGCGCCCGCTCGGAGCCCTCGAGCGGATAGTCGATCGAGTAGAGCGTGTCCTTTACCTCGCGGTTCTCGACCTCCAGGTCGGAGATCGCCGAGCGCGAGCCGGGGTCCCAGTTGACCAGGTAGTTGTCGCGGTAGACGAAGCCCTTGTCGTAGAGCTGTTTGAAGACCCGGTACACCGCCTGGGGGTAGCCGTCGTCGAGGGTGAAGCGCTCGCGCTCATAGTCACAGGAGGCGCCCAACCGCTTGTACTGCTCGACGATGCGCGAGCCGTACTCCTCTTTCCAGGCCCAGACCCGCTCGACAAACTCCTCCCGGCCCAGCTCCTGGCGGCTCCTCCCCTCGGCTCGCAGCTCTTTTTCCACCACCGCCTGGGTGGCGATTCCGGCGTGATCGGTGCCCAGGATCCAGAGCGTGTTGCGCCCGCGCATCCGGTTCATCCGCACCAACGCGTCCTGCATCGAGCCGTTCAGCGCGTGACCCATGTGCAGCGCCCCGGTCACGTTGGGCGGCGGGATCGCGACCGAGAAGTTCTCCTCCGGCCTGCCCTCGGCGGAGGGGTGGAAGTAGCCGCCCTCGATCCATTCGGCAAAGACCCGTCGCTCGACCTGCGCCGGGTCATAGCGTGTGGTCTGCTCCAGCTTCTCTCGCAGCGCCGCGTCCACGCGGCGAGTCTAGATGCCGTCGCGACCGGTGGCAGGGGCGGCTGGCGCCGGGCTCCCCCACCTTCGCGCTAGGCGGATTCCTCGCTCAGCCCCTCCTCCGCCGCACCGATGTCTTGGTGGGTGGCCTCGGTGACCAGGGTCGGGCGGCGACCCTGGACGATCGTCTCCCTGGAGACAACGCACTTGGTGACGTCGCGGCGGGAGGGCAGCTCGAACTGGACATCGAGCAGCGTCTCCTCCAGGATCGAGCGCAGCCCACGAGCACCGGTCTCGCGTTCCAGCGCCTTGTCGGCGATCGCCTCGAGGCTGTCCTCGGCAAAGACCAGCTCGATGTCGTCGAACTCAAAGAAGCGCTGAAACTGCCGGGTCAATGCGTTGCGCGGCTCGGTCAGGATCGTGATCAGGTCGTCGCGGCTGAGCTGGTGAATCGCCGCTACCACCGGCAGGCGTCCGATGAACTCCGGAATCAGCCCGTATTCCATCAGGTCCTCCGGCAGCACCTGCTCGAACCACTCACCGGCGTCCTTCTTCTCCCGCGATGAGATCGCCGCGCCGAAGCCGATCCCCCGATCCCCCACCCGCCTCTCGATCACCTTGTCCAGTTCGGCAAAGGAGCCGCCGCAAATGAAGAGGATGTTGGTGGTGTCGATCGTCAGGAACTCCTGGTGGGGATGCTTGCGCCCTCCCTGTGGTGGCACCGAGGCGGTGGTCCCCTCGAGGATCTTCAACAGCGCCTGCTGCACGCCTTCGCCCGAGACGTCGCGGGTGATCGATGGGTTGTCGGCCTTGCGCGCGATCTTGTCGATCTCGTCGATGTAGATGATCCCCGTCTCCGCCTTCTTCACGTCAAAGTCGGCAGCCTGGATCAGCTTCAGCAGGATGTTCTCCACGTCCTCACCGACGTAGCCGGCCTCGGTCAGCGCCGTCGCATCGGCGATCGCAAAGGGGACGTTGAGGATCCGGGCGAGGGTCTGGGCAAGCAGCGTCTTGCCGCAGCCGGTCGGACCGAGGAGCATGATGTTCGACTTCTGCAGCTCGATCTCAGCCTCCTCGGACTGGGCGATCTGGACCCGCTTGTAGTGGTTGTAGACGGCGACCGAGAGCGCCCGCTTGGCTGCCTCCTGGCCGACCACGTACTCCTGCAGCACGGCGTGAATCTCACGCGGCTTGGGCAGGTTCTCCAACTCGAAGGTCGGCGGAGCGGTCAGCTCCTCGTCGATGATCTCGTTGCACAGGTCGATGCACTCATCGCAGATGTAGACGCCGGGGCCGGCGATCAGCTTCTTGACCTGGCGCTGCGACTTGCCGCAGAAACTGCACAGGAGTTGCTCGTTTGAGTCTGTGGGACGTGCCAGCGGAATCCCCTCCTTGCGGGGCGGTCGTTCGCTTCCCGGCCGCCCCCACAGCTTAGAGGTGACGACGAGCCGGGCCTATCGGGTCGTTTACTTCGCCGCGGGCGCGGTCCCTTCCCGTGAGCGCGAACTCCCAGCCGAGTGCCTATCGTGCTGATCTTGGCCACCCCCCCGCGGATCGAGCCGGCCAGGCAGGAGCAGCTGGAGGCTCTGCTGCCGCTGATCGCCGCCTACCAGCGCTTCTACCAGGTTGAGGAGATCGACCCCGAGCGCAACCGGATCTTCTTCGAACGCTTCCTCGCCCCCAGCGAGGAGGGCATCCTGCTCGGCGCCTGGGAGGGCGAGCGGCCGTTGGGCCACGCCTGCCTCTACTGGACCTTCAGCTCGCTGATCCCAGCCGAGATCGTGTTGCTGAATGACCTCTACGTCGTCGAGGAGGTGCGCGGGAAGGGCGTCGGGCGCGCCCTGATCGAGGCCGCCGCCGAGGTTGCCCGCGGGCGCGGGGCGCACCATCTGGAGTGGTTCACGGCCCCCGACAACACCGTCGCCCGGCGCCTCTATGACTCGACCGGCGCCCAGCGCGAGGACTGGATCTCCTACGATCTGGACCTCTGAGGCCGCCTCAGTGGTGTTCGATGACGCGGTCGACGAGGTTGTACTCCTTCGCCTCTTCCGCGCTCATGAAGTAGTCGCGCTCGGTGTCCTTCGCGACTTTCTCGAACGGCTGGCCGGTGTGCTTGGCCAGGATCTCATCCAGGCGGCGGCGTACGTCGATGATCTCTTTGGCGTGGATCTCGATATCGGTCGCCTGACCCTGAAAGCTGGAGGACACCTGGTGGATGAGGATCTTCGAGTTGGGAAGTGACATCCGCTTTCCCGCGGCGCCCCCCGCCAGCAGCAGCGCCCCCATGCTCATCGCGATGCCGACGCAGATCGTCTGCACGTCGGGCTTGATGAACTGCATCGTGTCGTAGATCGCCAGGCCGGCGTAGACCGAGCCGCCCGGCGAGTTGACGTAGAGGCTGATGTCCTTGTCGGGATCCTCGGACTCCAGGTGAAGAAGCTGGGCGACGACCAGGTTGGCGATGTCCTCGGTGACCGGGGTGCCGAGGAAGACGATCCGCTCGCCCAGGAGGCGCGAATAGATGTCGAAGGCGCGCTCCCCCCGCGAGGTCTGCTCGACAACCATCGGCACCAGGGGGCTCATCGCAGGACCTCGCGTTTCGCTCCCTGGCAAAGGTTCCTAGATCCACGCCTGGCCGCCGCAGCGCTCACAGCCGGGCACTCTATAGAAGGCGTCCGGCGTGCTCGGGGGGAGCTCAATCCGAGCCCGGGGTCCAGAGGCTGCCGGCGGCCTCGCGCTCCTTCTCGGGAGTCCAGATCTTCTCCCGCGCCTCCGCCTGCTCGATCGGGATCGGCACCGCCGCCTCGGCGAGGACGTCGATCGCCTTGCGCGTTCTGATGTCCTCGCGCACCAGCGCGTCGCGGCCGTTGTCGCGCAGCCGCTCCAGCAGCTTCTCCGGCGTCGTTCGCTCGTGCTCGGCGGTGTGCTCCAGGGCCTCGATCATCTCCTCCTCGGAGACCTCGATCCCCTCGGCCTCGGCGATCGCCACCAGCACCGCCTCGCGCTTCAGCTCCAGCTCGGCGTCGGGCTCGGATACCTCGATCATCTCCTCCCGGCTCTTGCCCTCCATCTTCAGGAATGTGTCGGGGTCCATGCCGCGACCGGCGAGCTGGCGCTCGATCCGCTCCCAGCGCTCGGTCGCGCGGGCGCGGGCCAGCTCGCCGGGCAGCTCCACCCTGGCGTTGGCCAGCGCCGCATCGAGCGCGGCGATGCGGAAGTCCTGCTCGATTCGCTCTCCCACCGCCTCGCCCAGCCTGGCTCGGATGTCCTCGCGCAGCTCCTCCAGGGTGTCGAACTCCGATGCCTCGGAGGCGAACTCATCGTCGAGGTGGGGCATGACCTTCTCCCGCACCTCCTTGACCTCGACCGCAAAGACGGCACCCTGGCCGGCGAGATGCTCCGCCTGGTAGTCGGCGGGGAAGCTGACCTCGACCCTGCGCCCCTCGCCGGCCCTGGCCCCCGCGAGCTGGCGCTCGAAACCCTCGATCATCTGCCCGGCGCCCAGCTCCATCAGGTAGTCCGTTGCCTTACCCCCTTTGAAGGCCTTGCCGTCGATCGTCCCCTCGAAGTCGAGAAGGAGCGCGTCACCCTCCGCCGCCGCGCGCTCCACCGGCTCGAGCCTGGCGAAGCTCTCGCGGATCCGCTCGATCTCGCGCTCGAGGAGGTCATCAGGGACCTCCGCCTCCGCCCGGCCCACCTCCAGGCCCCGGTAGTCGCCGAGCGTCGCGGCCGGGCGCACCCCGACCTCGAATTTGAACTCCAGCGGATCGCCCTCGGCTTGGGGCGTGGAGACGATCTCAATGCTGGGATCGCCGACCGAGCTGAGGCCGGAGTCAAGCAGCGCCCTTTCATACCACTCGGGCAGCGCCTCGCGGATCGCCTCCTCCAGCACCGAGCCGAAGCCGAGTCGTTGGATTACGAGCGAGGGCGGCGCCTTGCCTTTGCGAAAGCCCGCCATCCGCATCTCCCGCGCCAGGGCACGGGCGGCGCGCTGCATGGCGCGATCAACGTCGGCGGCGGGGACCTCCACCTCGACCCGCGCGCGCGAGTCTGGAAGCTCTGTGACGGAGGTCTCCATCTCTTGGCCTGACCCTAGTAGACGGACCGCAGCGGTGGGCTACCGTCGCCGCGTGAGCCCCGTGCGCAGCGCCGCCGCGAAGTCGATCGCGAAGGAGATCCCCCGCCCGAGCGGGCCGGTGACCAGCCAGGCCCTTGTCCTGTCCAACGGTGACACGCGCTGGTAGCTTGCCAGCCCTTGAGCGTTCGCGACCACCGCTTCCCGACGATCGGGAGCTACGGCTTCCTCTCTGACTGCCACACCAGCGCGCTGGTCTCCTTCTCCGGCGCCGTCGAGTGGCTCTGCCTGCCCCGCTTTGACTCTCCCAGCGCCTTCGCCGCGATCCTCGACCGCGGCGCCGGTCACTTCGCGCTGGCGCCGCGCGGGGTGATCGTGCCGATCAGCCGCCGCTATGAGCCGGGCACGCTGATCGTGGAGACGACCTGGGTTACCGAAACCGGCTGGGTGATGGTCCACGACGCGCTGACCATCGCCGAGTGGGCGACACAGGACGGCAAGGGCTCCCGCCCCCAGACCGCACACGACTCCGATCACTCGCTGCTGCGGCTGATCACCTGCATTGACGGGGAGGTCGAGATGGAGATGGAGTGCCTGCCCCAATTTGGCTACGGGCTGGAAGAGGCCGCCTGGACCGGCGGCAAGCTGGGGGAGGCGAGCGCCCTCGGCGATGGCATCGAGCTGAGCCTTACCAGCGACATGGACCTCACCCTGGATGACGGCGGCGCCCGCGGCCGACTGCGGCTGCGCGAGGGCGAAAATGGGTTCTGCGCAGTGTCCTGGGGCGAGGGTGAGCGGGGCGGGCCCCGCAGCGCACCGGAGGCCGCCGAGCGGCTGGAGTCGACCAAAGAGTTCTGGCGCGACTGGTTGCGCGACGGCGACTTCCCCGACCATCCCTGGCGCATCCACCTGCAGCGCTCGGCCCTGGTCCTCAAGGGCCTGACCTACACGCCAACCGGGGCGATCGTCGCGGCGCCCACCACGTCGCTGCCGGAGACGCCGGGCGGCGAGCGTAACTGGGACTACCGCTTCAGCTGGATACGCGACTCGACCTTCAGCCTCTGGGCGCTGCACACGCTGGGCTTCGATCAGGAGGCGCGCGACTTCATGCGCTTCATAGTCGGCGTCTGTCGCAAGGATCCAGATCTGCAGATCATGTATGGGATCGGCGGCGAGAAGAAGCTGACCGAGAAGACCCTCGACCACCTGAGCGGCTACCTCGGCTCAAAGCCGGTTCGCATCGGGAACGGCGCCTTCGACCAGCGCCAGAACGACGTCTGGGGCGCCCTGCTCGACTCGATCTACCTGCACGAGAAAGCGCAGCGCGGCTCGGGCACTCCCGCCGACCGCGAGCTGATCCGCTATCAGGTGGAGGCCGCGATCGCCGCCTGGACCCAGCCCGACCAGGGAATCTGGGAGTCACGCGGCGCCCCCCAGCACTACGTCTCCTCCAAGCTGATGATCTGGGTGGCGGTGAACCGCGGTGCCCGCCTCGCCGCCGGCGTCGGCCTGGAGGAGATCGCGGCCGAATGGGAAAAGACGGCGGAGCGCTTCCGCCAGGAGATCCTCGAGCGCGGCGTGCGCGGCGGGATCTTCCGCCAGCACTACGAAACCGATGCCCTCGACGCCTCCCTGCTGCTGATCCCGCTGCTGCGCTTCCTCCCACCCGATGACCCGCGGATCTGCGCCACGGTAGAAGCGATCGCCGACCAGCTCACCGAGCACGGCCTCGTCCTCCGCTACAAGGTTCACGAGACCGACGACGGGCTGAGCGGCAAGGAGGGCACCTTCCTCATCTGCTCCTTCTGGCTGGTCTCGGCGCTCTCAGAGATCGGCCAGCCCCAGCGCGCGCGCGCCCTCTGCGAGCGGCTGCTGGAGGCAGCTGGTGGGCTCGACCTCTATGCCGAGGAGCTGGACGCTGAGAGCGGCAGACACCTCGGCAACTTTCCCCAGGCTTTCACCCACCTGGCGCTGATCAACGCCGTCTCCCACGTGATCGCTGACGAGCAGCGCGAGGACGGCGGCCCCACCGCAGTCTTCACCGAGATGGGCGGCGTGCGCGAGGACAGCTGACCACGCAGCCAGGAGCTGGCCGGCGGCCTCGGGAGCGGGGGTCGACGCGGTAACTCCACTGGCATGCCCCCTTGAAATCGGTCCGCCCTGTTTGAGAGTCCTTTCCGCCCGCGACAATTGGCAAAGGAGGACGCAAGCAGGTGAAGAGACAAAAGCACACCCCAGAACAGATCATCCGCAAGTTGCGCACCGCAGAGCAGATGCTCTCGGAGGGAAAGACCGTAGGGGAGGCGGCGAAGGCTCTGGAGGTCTCCGAGCAGACCCTGCACCGCTGGCGCAACCAGTACGGCGGGATGAAGGCCGCCGACGTCAAGCGGTTAAAGGAGCTCGAGAAGGAGAACCGCGAGCTGAAGCAGATCGTCGCCGACCAGACGCTCGACATCCGCGCCTACAAGGAGATCGCCAAAGGAAAATTCTGAGCCCGGCCAGGAGGCGCCAGGCGGTCCGCATGCTGGTGGACCGCCTCGGCCTCTCTGAGCGTCGGGCGTGCCGGATCACCGGCCAGAACCGCTCCACGCAGCGCTACTTCCCGCAGGTGGCCCCCGACGAGGAGGCTCTGCGAGCCCGCCTGCGCAAGATCTCCGAAGACCGGCCCCGCTGGGGCTACCGCCGCGCCCACGCCCAGCTGCTCACAGAAGGCCTCTCGCTGAACCGCAAGCGCTCGCAGCGGATCTGGCGCTCCGAGGGCCTGCGCGTGCCTGCCAAGGCCAAGAAGCGCCGGCGACTGGGCGAGTCCACCACTGCAGCAGAGCGGCTCAAGGCCGAGTTCCCCAACCACGTCTGGGCACTTGACTACCAGCATGACGCCACCTCAGACGGGCGCGAGCTGAAGTTCCTAAACGTCGTCGATGAGTTCACCCGCGAGGCCCTGGCGATCGAGGTCGATCGCTCGATCGACGCCGAGGAGACGGTGGCCGTGCTGGGGCGCCTCGCCGGCGAGCGCGGCGCTCCCGCCAACATCCGCGCCGACAACGGCCCCGAGCTGACCGCCGCGGTGCTGCGCGAATGGTGTCGTCGGGGCGCCACCGCCACCGCCTACATCGAGCCGGGCTCGCCCTGGCAGAACCCCTACGTGGAGTCCTTTAACGCCCGTCTTCGCGATGAGCTGCTGAACACCGAGGTCTTCACCTGCCTGGAGGAGGCCCAGGTGCTGGCCGCCGACTGGCGCACCGACTACAACGCCAACCATCCACACTCGGCGCTCGGGATGATGTCGCCCGAGCGCTTCGCCGCCTCACTCCGCTCGCCCTCCGGGTTCGCTACGCGAGGCGGCGAGCAGGAGCGATACTCAACACAGACCAACCCCGGACTCTCATGCGGGGTGGACCGATGAGCGGGGTCCAGTCACCACCGCTCCTTCCCTGGCGCCAGGGTGGACACGGTTTCCTCTGGGAATCGCCGGCGAGGGTTTCTTCGAAGGGCTGGGGGCGGCCTGAGTCCGCCGGTTCAAACGACGATGTGGCGAAACTCGGCCTCCAGCCGGGATTCCAGCTCGCGTGCGGCCTCGCTGGCAGCCGGATCCTCCTCGCCGCTGCAGGTCACCAGGACCACAACGGTGGCGGGGAAGCTCTGCAGCTGATCCTCGACCGCCTGCACGATGTCTTCATCGCCGACCCTTGCCTCGGCGCCGACGCCGGCCTTGGCCAGCGAGGCCACGGTGATCACCAGGCTCCGCTGGGCCTCGCGGCGGGCGGTCTCCAGGTCCGAGGCCCAGCGGTCGAGGAAGCCGACGTGTGCGGGCGCGAGGACGAGGACCTCCGCCTCGGCGACCGAGCCCTCCCCCATCGCCTCGGCGGCGATCGCCTGGACGGCCTTGGCCTCCTCCACCGGGCGGCTGAGGACCACCAGGAGGTGGGGGCGGTGGTCCCGCGACGGTGCCGAGGCGATCGGGCCGCGAGGGCGCTGGGCGACCGCGACGACGACGATTCCCACCGCGACGAGGGCCCCGATCGCGACCCCTACCCCTGGCCCTCCCAGGAGGAAGGCGAGCACGATCGGGACAGCGATCGCGGCGACGAGCAGAGGGAGCTTCCAAGGGGTCATCGCCCAAGACTCTCAGGCGCGGCGCCGCTCAGGAGCTGAGTGAGACCGCGGCCTCGGGAGTGGCCACGACGAAGGCGAAGCTCTGCTCAAGGTAGAGGCGCACGACCGCGTCGTCGTGGCCCTCGTAGCCGATCGCGAGGTCCTGGCCTGAGTCGAAGAGGAAATCCCCTCCGCGCATGCTGAGGACGACCGCGCCCCTGACCCCCGGCGCCCAGACGATCGGGCCGGAGAGGATCTTGCCCAGGTGATCGAGCAGCGGGTAGCCGCCGTGCTCGGCGGTCTCGCTCACGCGGGTGAACTCGTCGGGCCCGAGTGCGAGGCCGTAGGGGCCGCCGATCCCGCGACGCAGCAACCGCTCGACCGCGCCGGCGACCGAGCGGGGATAGGCCTCGGCGCTTTTCCCCAGGGCGATCGGCTTGCCCGGCGCGGCCTCGGCGATCCCAGAGAGGCCGGCGCTAGGCCAGCCGTGGAAGACGGCGACGTTCTCGGCGATCGCCATGCGCTGCGCTGCGTCGTCGAGCTCGGCGAGATCGAGATCGACCGCTCCGCGATCGTGGCCGCGGAGCTCCTCCCGGGCGAGGGAGAATCCGGCGCGCAACTCGACCAGCGGAAGTACCTGCCTTTGCCAGCCGCTGACGCCTTTGGCGGGAGCGGTTCTCACCCCGGCGACACGCCCAAGGTTGACCGCAGAATGCTGCCAGCCGTGGGGGCCGGAGAAGTCGACCAACCGCCGCGCGGCGAGGGCGCCGGTGAGGCGCTCGCGGGCCTCCTCGTCGAGTAGGTCCCAGGCGGAGTCCGTAATCGGAGCAAGCGATCGGAGCAGATGGTTCACCGTGCCGCCCCGATG
>DATLSM010000016.1:0-13125 GCA_035534175.1 Solirubrobacterales bacterium
TGGGCCGCAGCCGCCTGAAGGGTGCGGAGGGCCAGCGGATCTGGACTGAGTGGGGGATCCTCGCCTACGACGCCGACACGCTCGCCATCCGGGCCGGCTGAGAGCCTGCGAATCGCTCCACCAGCCACCGGAGCACAACCCACTCATTTCAGGAACGGCCGCGCCCTCAGTCAGCGCGGCCGTTTCGACGTCTTGGGGTTTTTCCGCGGGAAGTAGATAGTGGTCCCGGTCTGCCGCGTCGACCATGAAGTGAAAGACGGCGCGGTCGTGCCAGAGGTCGAAATGACGGCCGAAGTCGTGGGTACACACATCGGCCTCGACCCATGTCACCCGGCCCGCCGCCTCGCCGAGATCGACCTTCGCGCGTTCCAGCGCCTCAGCGGATATGTCGGCGACCATCACATCGCTATACCCGCGCCCCAGCAACTCGGCAGCCAGTCGCGATGCGCCACCACCCACGTCAAGTATCGCGGCGTTCAAGGGCAGGCCGGCCTCTCCGATCAGCGCCAATGAGGCATCGGGCACAGGCTCGGTCCAGCTCAGCTCCTCGGTGCTGCGCTCCGCATAGGTCCGTCGCCAGTGGGCGGCCTTCTCGTCAGGCATCAACTCGATTGTGAGGCAAGCGCTTGCAGACGGACTGCCCAGCCGAGCGCGACATCGGCTCCAATGCCAATACCCTTCCGATGATGGTCGCTGTCTACCGAGCAGCGTGTTCGAGGTGGTTGGGTTGATCGCTCTGAGTCTGCTCATTGGGGCGCTGGTGGTGCGCGTGCGAGCGATCCGGTGCGGCTCTTCCCCGGTCGCGATCGAGGATCGCGGTTGAAGCGTCCCGCGTCAACGCCGCTGCCGCCGGGTCCACGCGCCCCGGCGGTGGTGAACACGGCCCGACTCGTGCAGCGCCCACTCCAGTCGCTGCTCGGCTGGCGCGAGCGCTACGGCGACGTGTTCACTGTCCCGCTGCTTGTCTTCGGAACCGGCGTCTATGTCTCAGACCCCGATGCGATCCGCGAGATGCTGACCGGCGATCAGTCCGACCTTCACGCCGGAGAGGCCAACGCGCCGCTCGAGCCCGTGCTCGGCAGCAAATCGGTCCTGATCCTCGACGGCCGCGAGCACCTGCGCCAGCGCAAGCTCCTCCTGCCGCCCTTCCAGGGCTCGGCGATCCAGAGCTTTCGCACCGTGATCCGCGAAGTCGCCGAGGCCGAGGTGTCGCACTGGTCGGTTGGCGAGCGCTTCACGATGCGCGACCGGATGCGCGAATTGACTTTCGAGGTGATCGTCCGCGCGGTCTTCGGCGTGACTGAGCGCGAGCGCATCGAGCGCCTGCGCCGGGCGCTCGTCGCGGTGCTCAACATGGGGCCGGTGGCTGTGCTGCCGAACGCGCTGCGTCGCGACCGCGGACCTTGGAGCCCGTGGGGGCGCTTCCAACGGCACCTGCGAGCCGCCGACGCGCTGCTCTATGAGGAAATCGCCCGCCGACGCGCAGAGCCCGACTTACAAGATCGAACCGATGTGTTCTCGCTGTTGCTGCGCGCCCGCGGTGAGGACGACCGGCCGATGACCGACGTTGAGCTGCGCGACGAGCTGATGACGATGCTCCTCGCCGGCCATGAGACGACCGCCACCGGCCTCGCCTTCGCCTTCGACCTCCTGCCGCGAAACCCGCGAGTCCTCGCCCGCCTGCGCGAGGAGCTCAAGAGCGGTGATGACGCCTACCTCGACGCGGTTGTGAGCGAGACCTTGCGGATGCGTCCCGTGATCGACGCGAGCGAGCGCACCTTGACCAAGCCACGCACGATCGGTGGCTGGGAGCTACCGGCCGGGATTCGGGTCTATCCCGCAATCGCGATCGTCCACCACCGCGAGGATCTCTACCCCGAGCCGAACGAGTTTCGCCCCGAGCGCTTCCTTGACGGACAGGCCGAGTCCTATACCTGGCTTCCCTTCGGCGGCGGCATTCGCCGCTGCATTGGCGCCGCCCTCGCCCAGGCCGAGATGGCGGAGGTGATCCGCACCGTCGTATCCCGCGTCGACCTCAAGCCGACGCGGCCCGAGCCCGAGCCAGTGGTCATGCGTGGTATCACGCTCGTCCCCCGCCACGGCACCCCTGTCGTGGTCGAGGGTACCGTCTAGGTGACGTGCCTCACCACGTTCCGAACGCCGTGAAGTAGGTCCGGGCCACCGAGAGGCTGTGGGTGTGAGGACCGTCGTGGTGGTGGGAATGGCTGAGCCCGTTCCCGTGGCGATGGCGGTCGCCGCCGGGGTGCTCGTAGGCGAGCGTCTTCCCTGTCATAGCTTCCAAGAATAGAGAGCAATATTCAGGAAACGGAGCGAAGATCGCGAGGCCGACGAGTTGAGGAAAGCTACCGGACAGGCCGAAGAACACAGCGAAAGCCGATGTGGCCGGTCGATGTCTCGACAGTCACACCCTGTCGGGCCGCTGGGCGATAGCGCAGGCAGTAGTTGGGCGCGCAGAGGTGGGAGCCGCCCTTGATCACCCGGCGCGGAATGTGTGCCCCGGGCTCGCCGGTGCGGAAGCTCTGCTCGGGAGAGGCGACGCGCGGATTACTTGGAGCGCAGCACGCGTTTTTATAGCCGCCTGCGTCGTGCGGTGCGAAGTAGTCGGAGGTCCATTCCCAGACATTGCCGGTGATGTCATAGAGACCGAAGCCGTTCGGCGGGTAGCGCCCGAGGGGCGAGGTTCGTTGCTCCCTCTTTGGCTTGACGTTTTGCCAGGGGAACTCGCCCTGCCAGACGTTTGCCATCGGGTGGTCTTTGGGCGCCTCCTCATCCCCCCAGGCGAAGACCTTCCCTTCGAGCCCTCCGCGCGCCGCGCGCTCCCACTCGGCCTCGGTGGGCAGAGACTTGCCGGCCCATGTCGCGAAGGCCTCTGCATCCTCATAGGCGATGTGGACGACCGGGTGGCGCTCCCGGCCGCCTATCTTGCTCTTGGGTCCCTCCGGTCGCCGCCAGTATGCACCAGGGACATAGGCCCACCAGTTGACCACGTTCTCCAGGTCAACCGGACCCGGCGTCTTGTTGAAGACCAGCGAACCGGGCACCAGCATCGCGGGGTCCGCTTCGGGGTATTCACGTGGGTCAGGAGCCCGCTCGGCCACCGAGGCGTAGCCCGTCGATTTGGCGAAACGGCGGAACTCGGCCACGGTGACGGGATGCTCGTCCATCCAAAACCCATCGACGCTCACCTCATGGAGTGGACCCTCCTCCGGGTAGAAGTCCTCCGAGCCCATACGGAACGTCCCGGCTGGGACCCAAGCCATTTCCGTCGGCGGGTCTGGGGCGTTGGGCGGCGGTGGTGTGGGCACGGTCGAAGACGCTACTCCCCGTGACGAAAGCCGCAGACATCGCTCTGGTCCAACCCTCAGCAGGTGGAGTGAGCGTCGGCGGGGCCGTCAGACTGGCGCCATGCTGACCGCTTTCGGCGCGCTGGCCGTGACTTTCATGGTGGTTATGTATGCGCTTGAGCGCCGCGATCCGCGCTACACCCTCGGCTTCGCTGCCGGCTGCCTGCTCTCCAGCGTCTACGGCTTTCTGGCCGGAGCGTGGCCGTTCGGTGTCGTCGAGGTGATCTGGGCGGGCGTGGCCGTGAATCGCTACCGGTACCTGCGACACCCCGGCGCTTAGGTCAGCAAGCCTCGCAACGGGCATTCCCTCGCCAGGCTTCGCGGCCCTCATACAGGGCGACCCCGGCGATGGTGAACGCGGTGACGGGGTCTGCCAACCACCAGCCGAGCAGGGCATTGGCGCCAAGTCCGACCAGCAACCCCGCAGACAGATACGCGCAGAGCAGGTTCTGCCGGTCCTCGCTGATCGTGGCCGAGGAATGCAGCTCCGCGCCGGCACCGGCCTTGGCCCTTGCCAAGAGGGGCATGGTGCCCGGGTTACTTGCTAGGCGTCCGGTCGATCAGGATCTCGAACTTGCGCCAGCCGGTCTGCTCGCCGATCTGGCCCGCTTCGGCTTTCGGGCGCATCACCGCCGCGAAAGCCTCCATGCCCTCCTCGGACTGCCAACGGTTGACGACCATGACCCCCTCCTCGGTGCGGACGACCGTGTTGGAGATTCCGCCGTGCTCGGCCGCGAGCTTGTCCGCCTCAGCATCGAAGAGCTCGTTCATCCTCGCCACCAGCCGATCGGTGTCGCCGTGAACCTCGAACATCGTCAGGATCGCCATCGGGGACCTTCCTTTAGTCGAAGCGGATACGCATCAAGCGTCGTCTGCCCGACGCTAGCCGATGTCGGCAGGATCCTGCAGATCGGCCTCGGATCGCTGCGCCTCTCTGCTCGGTGATCGGGGTCGGCGGCAGAAGCGTCCAACGGGCAGAGCTGGCAAGGCCGGGGTGGGGTGGACGGTCTCGGTCTGGCTCGCAGATCTGCGAGGTGGACCCTCCACCTGCCTGCGCGTGTTGGTCACCGACTGAGCGATGACCAACATGCTCGCCAAGCAGAACCCCGCCACCGCCCGATCTCCCTGGCTTGCGTCGGTCCTATTGGCTACCTTGGGACCATGACCGACGAGTCCCTGATCGTAGAGGCAGGACGCCGCCTCGCCGACGCCGCTCCTGACGCGCGGGTGATCCTCTTCGGGTCCCGCGCCCGCGGCGAGGCAAAGCCGGGCAGCGACCTGGACCTGCTTGTCATCGAGCCGCAGCTGAGAGGCCGCCGCGCCGAGTTCGTACGCCTGCGAGAAGCGCTCGGCGCAATCGGGGTCCCCGTCGATCTGATCGTGGTCAGCGCCGAGCACGTCGAGGAATGGGGCCAGGTGCAGGGCACGATGGTCAACGAGGCGCTGCGCGAGGGCCGGGTCCTTGCCGGAGCGTGAGCCGAAGGAGGAAGCGGCGATCCTTGCGCGCAAGGCGCAAGGAGACGCCGCCGCGATGCGCATGCTCGCCGACGATCAGGAGATAGACGACGAGATCATCGGTTTTCACGCACAGCAGGCGGTCGAGAAGTGGCTGAAGGCGGTGATCGGAAGCCGGGGCGCCAAGTTCGAGTACACGCACGACCTTCGCCACCTGATCGAGTTGGCGAAAGCCGCAGTCGGCGACTTTCCATTTGACTTCGCGGCCGTGATCGCGCTGACCGAGTATGCGGTTCCACTCCGCTACGACGAACTGCTCGACGCCGAGCCGCTCGACCGCGAGGCCACCGTTGCCCTGGTCCAGAAGGTGGGTCGCTGGGCCGCCGCCCAACTCAAAGCCCCGGATGACGTCCAGTGAAATTGCCGCCCGGTTACCTCCTGCCCGAGGGGAAGACCATGCAGGACGTCCTTCGCATCGATGCCGAGATGCTGGCCAGCGAGGGCATTGATCCCGAGTGGCCAGGCTTCGAGGAGGAGGCCGAGGACTCCGGCGCAGACTCCAACTGAGACTGCAAGGGCCACTCGGAATCCGGTACGGCGCGGGGTATCGTGTAATCGATGCCTCTTCTGCCTAAGGCGAGATCCAGTCGAGCTTTGGAGATGTTGAGCCGGCTCGAAGACCAGATGCACAAGATGCGCGACGACATTGCCTCGCGATTGGACTTGATGTCTGAGGCATTGGAGCTACGCCGCGCCGATGACGAGGTCGGGGCGCTCGCGGCGGAGCGGGTCAGGAGCGCGGCGGCGGAACGCACCGTCGACGGCGCGGAGACCCTCGCCGAACTCGGTATCCGGTTTCGCTGAGTTGGGTTGACGAGAACGAGCCTTCACGAGCTCGCGCAAGGGGTGCGCTGATCCACGCTTTTCCCGAGGGCGAGCACTTCGGCTCTCGTTCTCTGGGACGGACAGGAAGCAAAATGCCCCGGGCGGCGCACGCTGGTCCCCCGGCGCCGACACAGGAGATCGAGCTCCCATGTAGGAAACACCGTAATCGGTCGCACCGGGAGCAGCGGCTCAGCACCCGATCGAGTCGGTGGCAAGATCGCCAACTCGGTCACCGGATGTCCCACTTACCGAGGTGTCCACGGTGTTTGCCCGCGACTTCACGCACCTCTCCCGCGAGCAGAATCGCGCTTTCCGCCGGGCCGTCGCCAAACTAATGAAGTGGTCCCCGGTTCAAAGTCCGGCGTCGGCTCTCAGCCGCCTGCCGGGGCCGTTCTATCTTCAAGCCATCGAGCAATCTCGGTGGCCGGCGCCTCGCCTGCGGCGATCCTCTCCACCATCGGCACATCAATGTCCGGATTTGCGTCAAGTAGTGGACGCCCGTTGACCGCGAGGAAGCGCTCCAGCGCCAGGAAAGCCGACCGCTTGTTTCCGTCGGGCAGCGGGTGGTTGCGTGCCAGCCGCTCCACCAGGACCGCGGCCTTCTCGATCAGAGTCGGATACGCCTCGTAGTCTCCGAATCCGGCGCGAGGGGCCGCCAGAGCTGAATCGGCAAGCCCAATATTGGGCAGCTCCGCGACCTCCCCGGCTCGAGGCCGAGAATCTCAGCGGCAATGCGGCAGTAATCGCCGAACTCGAGGTAGTAAACCACGCCGCTCGCAGCGCTTACTGGCCCAGGCGGCGGAGCGTCTCGGCGTGCTTCTTCATCGCTGCGCGAAGGCCCCGCCGCTGCTCCTCGGGCGTGCCCGGGAGCCCTGACTTCAGATCGGGCTTGCCGGTTGGCTTGCCCTTCGTAGTTGTCGACCCATGTGGCTCCACGAGCCCTATTGTTGCAGCCCGGATTCCGTGTCCGCAATATGTCTCCGACTCGGCAATTCTGGCCTCGATCAGATCGAATCAACTGGACGGCGACCACAAGATCTTTCCCGGCCGCAGTAGGAACCTGTCCGAGCCGGCCCGCCAGCAGCCGCAGGATCGCAGGCTTCGCATGCGGTGGCGGCCGCATGGCGAACCGGTCGACACCCAGGTCCCGCGAGAGCACAGCGCAGATCCTGGACGCCCTGCTCACAACCAAGGGCACTCTCCTGCGAAGCCAAGCCGCCCGCAACGCACCGAGCCCCGCCGACGCCGAGGACGCTCTCATGGAGGCATGCCTCCAGTTCCTGCGCTACTACAACGGCCCGCCCGGCGTCCATGCCCTGCGCTGGCTGATGCTCTGTGTCAAGCACCGCGCCTGGGAGATCGTCGCTCGCCGCCGCTCCCGTGAGGCCCTCGGCGAGCTGAGTTGCACCGACGCCTACGATCCCGATGGCCACACCGTGCACGTGCCCTGCCAGCGCCCCGGACCCGCCGAGCGCGCCGAACGTGGGGAGGAGGTCACCGAGTTCTTCACCGCCCTCGATCGCCTCAAGCCCGACGAGCGCACCGCGCTCCTCTTACTCGGTTTCGGCCTCTCCTACCGCGAGATCATGCACCGTCAGGGTTGGGGTCCTACGAAGCTGAATCGCTGCCTCGCCGAGGGCCGCGCCGCGATACGTACGATCGACAGTGGAAAGCGATTCGAATGAGGTCCGTCCGGTCATTGCACTTGCGGCTGGTCCTAGCTCGGCGGGTATCCTGGTTTGCGATGCCTTCGCAATCCTCGCCGAGCCGTTTGGCCCAAGCCGCTGACGCGGCCCGTGCCGCGGAAGCGCGCCGCGACGAGAGCGCGGCCGGCGAGGCCTGGCGCCGCTATCGCCTCATCCGAGACGGCGGCCGCGACACCGAAGACCTCTTATCTGAGGGGATCGCGCTGAGCAACCAGGCGCTTGCATTGGCACCGCCCAGCCGCACGTAGCGGTGCGGCACGGTAAGAAATGATGCTGTGGTGAGCAAGCATCCCGCAGAGATCGACCGGCTGGACGCCCTGCTCGGAGCCTCGAAGATCGCCCATGAGGCGATCTTCGAGATGCGGCGCGAGCTGATCGCTGACGGGCAAGGTGATACTGCGCAGGATCTTCTGCTCGAGGAATCGGCGCGGATCGTGACGAAGGCGCTGCCGAGATTAACTGAGACGGCCCGCGACCTTGCCGGTAGCTGGATCGAGCAGAACCTGTTTGATCCATCCGCAGCCGAAATCACGCTCGACGAACTCATGACTGAGTTGGAGCGCATTGAGCCCGAGGTCAAAGCTCTCCTTCACCGCTAGCGCCAGATTGCGGTACGGCTTCGCGGAAAACTCGAGCCAAGGGCTACGCGGACGCGACTCGAGCGGACGCGGCTTGCTCGTAGCGATCTGCCAGTGCGAGTGCCGCGTTGCGGAAACCCTCGATGTCGGTCTCTGCGGCCTGCGCACGAAGTTGCTCGGCGCGGGCGGAAAGCTCCCGTGGTGGCTGGCTGGTTCGCTCCAGCCGCTCTTCCATAAGCTCAAGTGCCCATCGCTGCTCGTCGGGTACGTTTGGCCAAGGGTGAGCTGCCATAGGGGAATTGTAGCCCCGCTTCCCGCCGACCTGCGAACGGTTTGCGCTACCGCGTTAATGCATCCCGTAGCACGAGCCTGAGGTCAGATGGGCGGCGGGGTGGACCGATCTACGACACCTCTCCGTCTTAGCCGTGTTGCAATTTACACTCGAACCTTCCGACACTCGGGAGCCAAGGAGGCAGAGATGAGCAAACTCAAACTGAAGCGACCCGCGCCGGGCACCGTCCTCGGCACCCTCGCCCTGATCGTCGCCGTCGCCGGCAACACCGGAGCCTTCGCCGGCACCGGCCACAAGATCACCAGGGCCGACATCGCCAAGGGTGCCGTCACCGCCAACGCGATCGCCCCGGGTGCGGTCCGCGCCAAGGCCCTGGCGAAGAATGCCGTCCACTCCAATGCCCTGGCCGCCGGCTCCGTCAACGCTGGAGCGCTCGCCACTGGCGCGGTCGGCTCCGCCGCCATCGGCGCCGGCGCCGTCACTTCCAAGGCTTTGGCAAAGGGTGCTGTGGGCGCAGAATCGCTCGCTGCGGACGCCGTTACCGCCTCCGCCCTTGCCCCCAACTCGGTGTACGGCGGCGCTTTAGGTCCAGTCACGGTCCACAGCGCACCGATCGCCGATCTCGATGAAATAGCTCAGAACGCGACCTGGACGGCGTCAAATAGCGAAAGCGCCTTGTGTGCGACCGGCGAACGCCTGCTTACCGGCGGCGTCGCCATCACTAATCCGGGCAACCGCGAAGTCGCTGTGCTGGAGGCACTGCCTTTTAGCAACTCCGAGGCAAACGGCATGCTTGGCCGAATCACCAGCAACTCAGGTGGCACCGCCGCCGCCGAAGTGGAGGCGATCTGCCTCAAGTAGGTCGAGAGTTCTGATGCCCCGCATAAGCAGGTTCTTCGGAATCGTCATAGAGATGTACGTCGACGACCATGGCTACCCCCATTTCCATGCCCGCCATGCCGAGGGCGAGGCCAAGGTCCTGATCGATGAGTTGGAGGTGATCGAGAGCAGCTTGCCACGCCGCCAGCTGCGTTTCGTCTTGGCGTGGGCAGAGCTTCATCAGGCGGAGCTGGAAGAGACTGGCGCCGCGCTCGCGCAGGTGCCACACTTGAGGAGATAGAGCCACTGCGATGAACGTGCCGAGCTACTACATCACCGACGCGGAGGTCATCCGCCACGGCGTCCTGCGCCTCACCTTCGCCGACGGCCTCAGCGGCGATGTCGACATCCTCGATCGCATGTGGGGTCCCGTATTCGAGCGGGCGCGCACTCCCGACGGCTTCGCCGAGGTTCGCGTCGACCCGGAGGCCGGCACGGTCGTTTGGCCCGGCGGCGCTGATCTCGCGCCCGACACGCTCTACGTCCGCGTCAGCACCGGCGTCTGGCCCCAGGCCGCAGTGCCGGCTTGAGTCGCGCCTGCCCGTGCGCGGCACGCCGTTTCTTCTCGAGGCAAGGCCCATCGAGGGCTATGCCGTCTACCTCCGCTTCGAGGACGGCGTCAGCGCCGAGGTCGATCTCTCCTACCTGCGCGAATACGGCGGTGTCTTTGAGCCGCTGCACGACCCCGAGTTCTTCCGTCAGCTGCGCATCTACCCCGAGGGCGAGACGATCTTCTGGCCCAACCAAGTCGACATCGCCAAGGGCGCGGTCACCGCTAACGCGATCGCCCCCGGGGCGGTCCGCGCCAAGGCCATGGCGAAGAATGCCGTCCACTCCAACGCCCTGGCCGCCGGCTCCGTCAACGCCACAGCTCTCGCCACTGGCGCCGTCGGCTCCGCCGCCATCAGCGCCGGCGCCGTCAACTCAAAGGCGCTCGCAGCAGGCGCGGTCGGACCAAACGCTCTCGCCTCGGATGCGGTCACGGCCAGTGCAATCGCCCCCGAATCGATCCACGGCTACGCCCTCGGGCCGATCACCACGCACAGCGCGCCAATCGCCGATCTTGATGAAGTCGCCCAAAACGGAACGTGGACTGCTTCGGATACCGAAGTTGCTGCCTGTGCCACCGGAGAACACCTCCTCACCGGGGGTGTCATCTTCACCAATCCCGGCAACCGCGAAGTCGGCATCCTTGAGTCGTTGCCCTTCAGCAACCCCTCGCTGGAAGGAGTCATCGGCCGAATCACCAGCAACTCAGGCGGCGCCGCCGCCGCCGAAGTCATGGCGATCTGCCTCAAATAGGGGCTCAGGCGGGTGGCGCGCTAGCCTGGCGAGATGGCCCATCACAAGCGCAGGCGTCCCAAGGCACGTCGCAGCGGATGTCTGCTCTGTAAGCCGCATAAGCTGACCGCAAACACGAAGGCCGAGCGCCGTCGCAGGCGCCGTTTGGCCTTCGACCACGAGCGAGCCGCCACCTAGGAACCGGCCGCGCTGTCTGCGCATGTCGGCCACTCCTCAGGTGATGGCCGACATGCTCGACAGCGTCCTGCAGGCGAGGCTGCGAGGTGCGCCAGGTGCTGGCGTACCATTTGGGTAGATGCCTTCCCCGACTCGCAAGACACTCCTCGAGCCCGGCCACGAGGCCGAGTGGGCGCTCATCAACGAGGAAGATGACCGCCAGGAAGCCGAGTTCGCGCAGTCCCTTTCGATCTCCGAGCGCCTCGAGTTCGGCCAGCAGCTCTGCGACCAAGCCTTCGAGTTCTACAACGCCGTCCATGCCCACGACCGTGGCCCCAAGCGAGATCCGCGGGCCTGACCTGGCAGGGGCCGTCGCCGACGCCAACTCGGTTGGTCTGCCCTACGTGGTGATTGGCGGCTTCGCCGTCATCGCCCACGGCTACTTTCGCGCCACCAAAGACTCCGATCTGCTCGTCCCCGGCGGCCCCGAGGCCGACCAGGCGATTCTCCGCTTCTTCGAGCGGATCGACGCCAAGCAATTCGGCGACGGCAAGGTCCTGAGCGCCGAGGAGATCGCCGACGCCCACCACTTGCGAGTCGACAGTCGCCACGGTGTGATCGACATCATGCGCGGAGGCCCCCCGCCTCTCGATTACGACACCGCAGCCGCTCGTGCAATCGACGGCTCTTGGAGAGGCACCCCGTTTCGCGTCGCCTCGCTTCGCACTCTCGTTGGCTTCAAGCGTCTCGCCAATCGCCCCCTCGACCGCGTCGACCTCGAAAAGCTCGAGCGCGCGAACGGCGAGCTGCCGATTGACCCGATCCCCGACCTGGACACCTGAAGGGCCGACGCCTTCGGTTCAGCCCTTCACCCGCACCTTTACCGGCCGGCTCGTGCCTTCGACCCAGGGGTAGCTGGCTTGCAATGGAATCAGCGCCCTGAACCTGTAGGTCGTCGTCCTCGTAGTCGCCGTGAACCGATACCCACTGGCGAAATCGCCCTGCGCTCCGGTCGTCGCGTCCCGGAAGGTGATCCAGCGTTTCGACCCTGGCACGTTGGCCTGCAGGACGACGACTCTGCCCCCAGCGTTGGGTCCGGGAACCTGTCCCCAGAGGTGGATGCGCTGGCCGTTGCGGAGCTTGCTCGGCGTCACGTGCAGGCTCGATTCGGCGTGGGCGTAGTAGCGGACGCTGCGCGCCACCTGCGAGGTGTCGTGGCGGTAGCCGATGATGATGTTGCGGTCCGGACCGGGCGCCACGTGGTAGGCGTACTGGCCGTTGGCATCGGTCTTCACCGTGCCAACCGGGGAGGCACTCGGTTCTATCCCCAGCGTCTGCATCTTCACGCATAGCGTCGCCCCGGGAACCGGGTCCCCGGCGTCGGTCGTCAGCTGCCCGGTCACTTCGGCCCCCTTGCCGTAGGGGACCGTCGCCGTTTCAGCGTTTGATTCGGTGAACTGTGCATTCAGCACTTCGCCGCCGCTGACCTGCGATTCGGCGCAGGAGTTGTCGACGGTGATCGTCTTCGGGGCTGAGCAGGTTGTGTTCGGGTCGCTGAGCGTGGCGAAGTCCGAGGCGCAGACCTGCACCGTGTTGGCTCCATCGTGAAATGGATAGGTCTGCGTGTTGAGGGTCCATTCTGCGACTACTTCTGTTGGGCAGGGGGTGACCGCAGCCGCCACCGTGCCCTGGACACTGCGGTTGTTGGCCTGGGCGACGTCGCAGTTGGGCACTTTGGGCTGGGCGGCAGGTAGGCCGTTGACCGAGACCGAGACGTTGCTGACGCCGCCTCCTTTGTCGTGGGCGTCGACGCCGATCGTCTGGAAGCCGCGGATCACGCTGCCCGAGAGCAGCGAGCCTTCGACTTCGCCGAGTGTCGGTGCCACCGGATCGACCTCGATCGTGGCGAAGTAGTGGGCGTAGATCAGCGCGCCACCCGGACAGCCCAGATCGCACTGCAGTTCGACTTCGAATCCTTCGAAGCCTTTGTTGAGCTGAAAGACGCGGTCTTCCTCGGTGCAGATGGTTGGCGGCCAATCCGGGTGCAGAACCCACCCCACCGTGCCCTGCTGTGCTCCGCAGATTGCCGCCGATATCGCCAGCGATTCCATCGAGCCGCCCGGGGGGGCTTTGACCGGCACCCCCCAGGTCGCCGATCCCCCCGCTCCGGTTATCTGGCCGGTTTGCCTGATCGCCAGCGAGCCGCCGGGTTCGTTGCAGTTGTCGACCAGGCTCCAGGGCTGTCCGCCGCTTTGTGAGTGCACCACGCCGGCAACGCCTCCGCCGGGCAGCGCCGAGTCGCACATCTCATAGACGTAGCGGGCCGGCGTCGCCCTGGCGCCGGCTGGCGCCAGGGCGAGCGCCAGGCCCGCCAGACCCAGCGCGGCGAGCCCCCAGCGGCCGTATCTGGAGAGGCTGCCCCGGGAGGGTCGCTGCTCGCCAGTCCCGGCTCCTTCGCTTCCTACCCGCTGCCTCGAGCGCATCTTCGGTCTCCGATCGACTCTGGC
>DATLSM010000017.1:0-4848 GCA_035534175.1 Solirubrobacterales bacterium
TCCACCGGGCCGGCGGTCTTGCCCTCCTCGGGGCAACCTGACCCGTGGGGAGCCTCACCAGCCAGCACCAGACCCGCTTTTTTCACCCCCGGTGGTGACTTCATCGCCATCGCAGCCGTTTTGACTGCGGAGGTGTCCTCAATCGTCCAGCACAGATCCCCGTTACCGACCCAGGCTCCTAGCTCGTGGCGAGACCGATGGCGAGCAGCGGGAAGGCGATCATCACGCCCAGGTAGGCGCCCATCGCAGCGCCGGTGAAGACCGTCGCCGTGCGAGATCTGGCGCCGGAGATGACGCCAACGAGGAAGACGAACCCAGCGATCCCAAGGCCGATCCAAAAGATGGGAGGCATTAGGGCCGCGAGATTACCGAACTCTCCTCCCGGCCACGGCGTTGCTGGTTTGCCCCTGCTGCCCCGGCGCCGCTACTGGGGCAACCGCTGGGCGCGACGGGTATGACCTGATGGCCCTCGCCGTGATCGGCCTGCCCTTCGCCGTCTGGATGCAGGAAGGCTGGTAGTCCGTCCAGCAGGAGATCCCCTTCGAGGACCAAACGCTGCCCGTGGCGCTCCGCCGCGGTTCGCACCTGCTCTGTGGCCCACCGTCCGCCCTGCCCGCTTCCTCTGGCCGCTCAGCCTCCTCGCCCGGCCCGGTCCTCGGCTTGGGGCGATCTTCGCCAACCTCTCGCTGTTTTGGATCAATGTCTCAAGCTCCGCGCTTTTCACACCCTCATTTCCCCTGCCTGGCACTGGGCCGCAGCCTCCTCTGTTTCGACCTGGCGGTGGGGCCGGAGAGGCCTCCTCGTCTGCGACTGTCGCTCGGTCTCCGGCCGGCGCCGAAAGCCTTCCCTGGGGTCTGACAAGCGGATAGGTTGGGAGGGTGAGGCTGCTCGCATTCAGCGACCTGCACCGGGATCTGGGGCAGGCAGCCGCGCTGGTCGAGATGTCCTCCGCCGCCGATGTCGTGGTCGGAGCCGGGGACTTCGCCTCGGTCCACGAGGGGCTGGCGGAGACGATCGCCGCACTGGCGGCGATCGAGGCGCCGACCGTGCTGGTGCCGGGCAACAACGAGACGGTCGAGGCGCTGCGCGATGCGGCGTCGGGGTGGAGCGCGGCAACGGTCCTGCACGGTGAGGGCACGAATATCGAGGGGGTCGAGTTCTTCGGCCTCGGCGCGGGGATACCGGAGACTCCCTGGGACTGGAGCTTCGATCTCGACGAGGAGGCGGCGACGGCGATGCTCGCCCCCTGCCCCCAGGCCCCGGTCCTGGTCCTCCACTCGCCGCCGCACGGCCACTGCGACGACAACGGCGGGGGTATGCACTTCGGCAGCAGGGCGCTGCTGGCAGCGATCAAAGACAAGCGCCCTCGCCTCGCCGTCTGCGGCCACATCCACGAGTCGTGGGGATGTGAGAGCCAGGTCGGCGAAACCCCGGTCCATAACCTCGGCCCGTGCGGCACCTGGATCGAAGTCTAGGCCGATGGAGTCGAGCAGCCCCCAGCGCGCGGGCCTCGTTCTCTCGGCGCTGATCCTCGTCGCCGCGGTTGCCAACCTCAACCTTGCGGTGGCCAACGTCGCCCTGCCGGACATCGGCAAGGCCTTCAACGCGGGGCAGA
This sequence comes from Solirubrobacterales bacterium, assembly GCA_035534175.1. Lineage (GTDB taxonomy): Bacteria > Actinomycetota > Thermoleophilia > Solirubrobacterales > 70-9 > DATLSM01. Next base: position 1,616 of record DATLSM010000017.1, read on the forward strand.
CCTCGCTCAACCTGGTCGCCGTCGGCTACTCGCTGGGGCTCGCCACCTCGGTGCTGTACCTCGGCGCGCTCGGCGACCGCTTCGGGCGCAAGATGATGCTGATGCTGGGAATGGGGCTCTCGGTCCCAGCCTCCCTGCTCGCCGGACTCGCGCCCTCGATCGGCGTCCTCTTCCTCGCCCGCCTTCTCGGCGGCGTCGCCGCCGGCATGGCGTTCCCGACCACCCTGGCGCTGATCACCGCGCTGTGGTCAGGGGCCTCGCGGACCAAGGCGATCGCGCTGTGGTCGGCAATCGGCGGGGCGATCGCATCGCTTGGGCCGCTGCTCTCCGGCGCCCTGCTCGAGCACTTCGCCTGGGGCTCGGTCTTCTACGTCACGCTGCCGCTGGCCGCGCTGGCCTTCTTCCTGGCCTGGCGCCTGGTCCCCGCTCACGTCAACGAGACGACAGACCCGGTCGACAACCTCGGCGGCATCCTCTCGATCCTGCTGGTCGCCGGCCTGGTGCTGGGGATCAACCTCGCGCCGGTGCCGGGCAAGGGGCCGCTGGCGATCGGCCTCGGCGTGATCGCGATCGCGGCGGCAGCGGCCTTCGTCATCCGCCAGCGCCGGGCGCGCTCGCCGCTCTATGACCTCGAGGTCGCCGCGCGGCGCGTCTTTTGGGTGGCGGCCTGCGCCGGGATCATCGTCTTCGGATCGCTGATGGGGGCGATGTTCATCGGCCAGCAGTTCCTCCAGAACGTACTCGGCTACTCGACCCTGGACTCTGGCCTGGCGATCCTGCCGGCGGCGATGCTGATGGTGGTGGTCGCGCCTCGCTCCGCCAAGCTGGTCGAGACCCGCGGGGCCCGCCTCACCCTGCTGATCGGCTATCTCTTCTGCGTCCTCGGCTTCCTCACGATGCTGCTGCTCTGGAAGCAGGGCATCGCCTACTGGAAGGTGGGGCTGGGCTACGCCTTCATCGGCATCGGGGTCGGTTTCGCCGGCACCCCGGCATCGCACTCGCTGACCGGCTCGGTGCCGGTCACCCGCGCCGGGATGGCCTCCGGCACCGCCGACCTCCAGCGCGACCTCGGCGGGGCGATCATGCAATCGATCCTCGGCGCCCTGCTCACCGCGGGCTACGCCGCGGCGGTGAGCGTGGCGATCGCCTCATCTCCCAACGGGACCAAGGTGAGCGAAAACGTCGAAGGGGAGCTGACCAAGTCCTTCTCCAGCGCCGCCGACACCGCCTCGCAATACCCCCACTACAGCAGCCAGATCATCGCCGCGGCGAAGACCTCCTTCCTCCAGGGGGACCAGGGCGCCTACACGGCCGGCATCGTCGCGATCCTGCTCGGCGCCACCCTGGTCTTCTTCCGCTTCCCCAAGCGCGAGGAGGAGCGAGCGCTGCTCGAGCGCTACAACAGCGAGGACACCGCGGCCGAAGCGGCGGGGGGCGCCCCCGCCTGATCGCCCGGCTCAGGCTGGAGGGCCTGAGGTGGCGCAGCTGCCCGCGCGTCGGGGTGGGCCGGGTTCAGCGCCGGTGGCACCCTGTCCCCAGGAGCGCAGCCTGCCCGACCCTCTTGCCGTTTTGCCCCGCCATCCTCACCCCCGCGCGCGCCGCTGAGGCGCAGAGGTTCGCGCTGTTTTCGAGCAGGCCCCTATCACCGCCCTCCAGGGCCAGGGTGAGCTTGGAGAGGGGTACGTCGGGGAGGGCGGCGAAGGCGGCTCGAAGGCCGCCATGGACGGCGTCAATGCGGGCGGCCACGTCGATCTCCACCTGACCGTTCAGGGCGACGACGAGGTCGGGAAGCTTGCGGCCCGAGGATCGCAGGTAGACCAGGCCTCGCAGCGGCGCCCCCAGCGCCGGCGTCAGGGCACGGGCGTGGCCGATCACCGAGCCTGGCGGGCAGCGTTCGCCCGGGGTCGAGCCTTCGGCGAAGACCGCCTGCGTGCAGGGGTCCTGGAGGTGGGCGCTGTCGATCAGCTCGGTCGGCGGCATGGTGATCGCGATGCCCTTGAGATTGGCGGTTCCCCGGGGAACCTTGACCACCGCGGTCAGCTTCGGGTGGCCACCGCGATCGGCCTGGCCGGTGAGCCGCAGGGCGAGCTGCGGCCTGAAGGCCAGGGCGGCGCAGCGCGTCGCCTGGAAGCGGCTTTGGGCGGAGGCGACGGCGCCGGTCGTGCTGATCACGGTTGCCTGGATTGCACCGGGCCGACAGCTCGTCGGATTGAAGATGAAGCCCTTGCGATCGAGGTCCAGATGGATCGTTCGGATCTGCAGGGAGACGCCGTCGAAGCTCTGCGGCAGCGGGTCGCTTTCGATGCTCAGCGAGGCGGAGCTGGGATCGAGGCTGAGCTTTGCCCTGACCCCCACCTCGCCGAGCTGGAAGGGGCCGGCGAGGACCGGGACTGCGACGGCGAGTCCGAAGGGAGCCCCTTTGTAGGGGCCGGTGAGGTAGACGCCGCCTTCGGAGTAAAGGGGGCTGAAGTCCGGCCCCAACCCGACTGTGACGGTGCCGATCTCACTGCTTGCCGGACAGCGAGCCGCCTGGGCCGCCGAATCCCCACAGAGGCGGACCCGCGAGAGCATGCCCAACAGGCCGGGCGGGTTGTGCAGGGCGATCGAGCCCAGTTCTTCCCCTTCGCCGGTGCGAGAGATCGTCACCGTCTCGGGGCTGAAGGCGCCAGCGTGGGTATTGACGGTGCCAGCGGCGAAGGAGGGGCTGAAGGCCTGGGCGGTCGAGACCGATACGCAGCAGGCGGCGAGCACGCCCAGCGCAAGCAGGAGCGAGCGCGGAGCGAATCGGCGGTTGGGTCTGTCGGCTGTCAATCGGGGCTCCCGGTAGGCGCGAGGGCTTCATCTGCACCTCATCAGGGTCGCCTTCTTCTAACATGCCGCGCAGGTTGAAGGTGCGTTGCCCGGGGGTGGAGGCTCGATCGGCGCCCGGCGAGGGGCTACGCCAGCCTCGGGCCGGCTGGCGCTGCTCGACTTCGATGACAGACCGCGCGAGCGGGCCGTCGTCGTGTCGGTTCTCGGCTGAGCAAGCTCCGCTCAGGCGGCCTCCCCCCAGAGAGCCAGCCGAGGGCGAAGGGGACCCGGTCTGCTCAGCCCGCTCTCCACCCGCTCAGATGAATTTCGACAGTTCCGAGCGGCAGTACTTGAAGTGGAAGCTAAAGACGCTGGAGTTGGCCAGGTTGGAGTAGTGCAGGAGCTGGGATTCATCGTGGGAGGCCTTGGACTTCTTGCCCGCC
>DATLSM010000018.1:0-41930 GCA_035534175.1 Solirubrobacterales bacterium
GTCGCCAGTCCCTGCGCGCTCCTGCGCCGCCTGGCCCAGCGCTGCAGCTGGTCGCGCTCCTCTCCGGTCAGCTCGATCGATACCGCACGAGGCCCACGTGGCATGCGCCAAGGATACCACAAACTGCTATGAAATTAATGATTCAGGACACTAGCGAGGTCTTGGAGCTAGGGGTGGTGGGGCGCTCGTCGGTCGGCGTCTCGCTGCAGCAGCTGGCGAGCATCCCGGCGCCCGCTGGCGATCAGGCCGGCCTCTCGCACGAGATCCCGGTTCATCAGGGCGAGGAAGAGTAAGGACCCGAATATGGCCACCGCGTCGATGCTCTCCCGTCCCTCCTTCGTCCAGTAGTCATCCTGAAGGTTGAGCCACAGGGCGAACTCATCGAGAGTCAGCGCCGAGGCCATTCCATAACCGGCAGCCGATACCCTCGAGCCCCAGCGACGTCCGGGGTCGGTCCCCAGACCCACCTGGGCGTTCCATGCGTATCCGGTCAGCAGCAGGCCGAGGATTCCGAAGGTCATGTGGTGAATGTGATGTCCACCGGGTGTGACGTTGCGAAACGGCCCGCGTTCGGCGCGAATCGAGTGGGTGATGCCGCGCACGGTGGCGAACGCCGCGAGGAAGCCGAGGTTGCCGAGAAACAGACGCTCCTGGCGGGCGTCTGAGAGGTGCTTGCGGTAGAGAGCTCCGAGGACCTTGGGCGAAAGGAGAGAGCGGGAGGGAGGAGGCAGGCTCATCGAGGCGAGAATACCCATCGCTGCGTGTTTGGCGCCAATCGGCGGCGCGCAGCGGCGCCTCCCGGGCGAGGCGGCATATCGCCGTCCCCGGGTGGGGTTGGGGCGCTGAAGGCATCTAGTGGCGGAAGTGGCGGTGCTTGGTGAAGACCATCGCCACGCCGGCCGCCTCGCAGGCTTCGATCACCTCGGCGTCGCGTTTTGAGCCGCCGGGCTCGATCACCGAGGTGGAGCCCGCTTCGATTGCCGCCTGGGGCCCGTCGGCGAAGGGGAAGAAGGCGTCGGAGGCCAGCGCCGAGCCGGCGAGCATCGCGTCGGCTCCCTCAGCGCGCGCGTCGCGGCACTTCTGCAGAGCCAATCGCACCGAGTCGACCCGGCTCATCTGGCCGGCGCCGATTCCAAGCGTGGCGCCGTCCTTGGCGATCACGATCGCGTTGGAGCGAACGTGACGAACGACGGTCCAGGCAAAGAGCATGTCTCCCCACTGCCCCTCGCTGGGTTGAGTTTTGGTCACCACCTCCATCAACTCGCGCGGCTCAGGGTCGCCGTCCAGATCCTGGATCAGGAGGCCACCCAGGACTCGTTTTGAGTCGCGCTCGATTGGATCGGGAGCGCGGCGCTCCTCGCCGCAGAGGATGCGGATCGCCTCCTTTTGCTGCAGCACCTCGGTCGCCCCGTCCGCGTAGCCGGGGGCGATCAGAACCTCGACGAAGTTCTGGTGCAGGGCCTCGGCCAACGGCACCCCGATCGGCCGGTTGAACGCGATCACCCCGCCATAGGCGGAGACCGGATCGCAGGCCAGCGCCTTCTCGTAGGCCTCCAGGGCATCCTCGCCGACCGCCACGCCGCAGGGGTTGTTGTGCTTGACGATCACGCAGGCGGGCCCATCGAAGTCCTCGACCAGCCGCCGCGCCGAGTCGAGGTCGAGCACGTTGTTGAAGGAGAGCGCCCGCCCGTGCAGCTTCGAAACGCGGGAGAGAACGTGGCTGCGGGTGCCGGCCTCGGAGTAAAGCGCCGCGCGCTGGTGGGGGTTCTCACCGTAGGAGAGGTCGAGCACCTTCTCGTAGGCGACCGCCAGGTGTTCGGGGAACTCCTCGTACTCGGTCGAGAACCAGCGGCTGATCGCCGCGTCGTAGCGCGCCGTCTGGGCAAACGCCTCGTTCGCGAGCCAGTGCCGGGTGGAGGCAGAGATCTCGCCGCCAGTCTCCTCCAGCTCGGCGCAGACCGCGTCGTAGGACTCGGGTTTGACGACCACCGCGACGCTCTCGTGGTTCTTGGCCGCGGCGCGGATCATCGTCGGGCCACCGACGTCGATGTTCTCGATCGCCACCTCCGGCGTGACGTCGTGCCGGGCCACGGTCTGCTCGAAGGGGTAGAGGTTGACGCAGACCAGGTCGATCGGCTCGATCCCCTCGCGCTCCAGGGTCGCCATGTGCTCGGGGTCCTCTCGCCGGGCGAGAAGAGAGGCGTGCAGCCGCGGGTGCAGCGTCTTCACCCGGCCGTCGAGGATCTCCTCCTGGCCGGTGAACTCCGATACGTCGGTCACCTCCATCCCGGCCTCGCGCAGCGCCGCGGCGGTGCCCCCGGTGGAGAGGAGCTCGATCCCGAGGCTCGTCAGGCTGCGGGCGAAGTCGGTGACGCCGGTCTTGTCGGAGACCGAGATCAGCGCCCGGCGTACCCGGATCGCGCCGTCGTTCACGGTCTGGGCTCTGATGTCGGCTGCAGCCTCACTCATCGACCACGACCAGGCGGGGATCGTGAGCATCGATCCTAGCCCGGTCCGAGGCGATCATGCCGATCGCCTGCGGATAGAGCTCGTGCTCCACGGCGTGGATCGCCTCCTCCAGCTCGGCCCGGCCGCGCCCAGCGGGCACCGCGAGCTCCCGCTGGAGGATCACAGGTCCGGTGTCGATGCCCTGATCGACGAAGTGGACGGTGACGCCGGTCGTCTCGACCCCCGCCTCAAGCGCCTGCCCGATTGCGTCGAGGCCGGGAAAGGCGGGGAGGAGAGAGGGGTGGACGTTGACCACGCGGTTGCGGAAGCGCCCGACGAAGGCGACGCCGAGCAGTTGCATGTAGCCGGCCAGGGCGATGAGCTCGGCGCCACGCGACTCGATCCAATCGCCAAGCGCCGCATCGCGCGAGTCGCGATCGGCGAACTCCTCCCGGGGGAAGACGGCGGTAGGGACCCCGGCCGCCCGGGCCCGCTCCAGCGCTCTGGCTCCGGGCACGTCGGATCCGACCCCGACCACCTCGACCACACCGCGTCCGTGCAGCTGCTCCAGTATTGCCTGCAGGTTGGTGCCGGAACCAGAAGCGAGAACTACGATGCTGAAGGGCACTTAGCCGATACGCGAGAGGGGGGAGGGCCGGCCTTGAGGGTCGGTGCCGCGGTCATGCCGGCAGCGTCTCCAGGGCGAACTTCCCGTTGGCCTCGCCGGGATCGCCGGGGAGCGGGTAGCGGCCGGTGAAACAGGCGTCGCAGTGATCCTCAGCCGGAGTGCCGATTGCCTCATAGACTCCCTGCAGCGAGAGATAGGCCAGCGAGTCGGCGTGGAGCTCCTCGGCGATCTCCTCCACTGTGCGGTTGTGGGCCACCATCTCCTCGCGGGTCGACATGTCGACCCCGTAGTGGCAGGGGTGGCGGATCGGCGGCGCCGAGATCCGCAGATGGACCTCGCTCGCCCCGGCGTCGCGCAGCATGCCGACGATCTGGCGCGTCGTGTTGCCGCGCACGATCGAGTCGTCGACGACGACGAGCCGCTGGCCGGCGACGATCTCCGGCAGCGGGTTGAACTTCAATCGCAGCCCGTGCTTGCGCAGCTCCTGCCCCGGCTGGATGAAGGTCCGCGCCACGTAGCGATTCTTGATCAGCCCGTCGTCACGCGGCAGGCCCGAGGCACGCGCGAACCCCGCCGCCGCCGGGTTGCCGGAGTCCGGCACCGAGATCACCAGGTCGGCCTCCACCGGCGCCTCGCGCCAGAGGTTCTCGCCCATCCGCCCACGCACCTGCTGCAGCACCTTGCCCTCCAGGCGGCTGTCGGGGCGGGAGAAATAGATGTGCTCGAACACGCACATCGCCGGCCGCCCGGTCTCAACGACCTGGCGGGTCTCCAGTCCCCGCTCGGTGAGGGAGACCATCTCCCCCGGACGCACCTCGCGCATCAGCTTCGCTCCGATGATGTCGAAGGCGCAACTCTCGGAGGCGACGACGAAGCGCTCGTCCAGCCGCCCGAGCGAGAGCGGCCTGACCCCGTAGGGGTCGCGGAAGGCGACGATCGCGTGCTTGGTCATCACCACCGTGGAGTAGGCGCCGTGCAGAAGCGGCATCACGTCGGCGACGGCGTCCTCGATGAACTTGCCGTGATGAGAGGAGAGCAGCGCGGCGATGACCTCGGAGTCCGAGGTGCCGCGGAAGTCGATCCCCTGCTCCTTCAGCTCGCTCCACAGCTCCACGGCGTTGGTCAGATTGCCGTTGTGGGCCAGGGCCAGCTCGCGCCCATCGTCGCGCCAGACCGGCTGCGCGTTCTCCCAGGAGCCGCCGCCGGTGGTCGAGTAGCGCACGTGGCCGATCGCCATGTCGCCCTCCAGGGCCCGGAGCTTCTCCTCGTCGAATACCTGGGAGACCAGCCCCGAGTCCCGCAATGTGGTGATGTGACCGCCCTCGCAGGTGGCGATCCCGGCCGACTCCTGGCCTCGGTGCTGGAGCGCGTAGAGGCTGAAGTAGGCGAGCCGGGCGACGTCGTGGCCGGGTGCGAATACGCCGAAGACCCCGCACTCATCGCGCGGGCCGTCGCGGTCGGTGAGAGGCCGCTCGGTCAAATTGAGAAGGGCGCGCTTTCCTTGTCTGGAGAAGGACGTGACGCGCAGGCGGACTGCCTACCCTCGGAGAGTACCAGCCGCCCCCCGGGGCTCCTCACACGCCTGGAGGGAGCGCCAGGCCCGCTCAGCCTCTGCCAGCGAGAGCGAGAGCTGGCCGATGCGCAGCTCCTCGCCGCCAACCTCGCCGATCACGATCGCGCCGAGCGAGGCAAGGACGGAGCGCTCGCCGCTGAGGAGGAAGCCGCCGCTGGCCTCGCCGAAGAGCGCCTCATGCCCCGAGCAGCCGCGCTGGAGCAGGGGGGAGAGGTCATCGACCCGGCATCCGAGCTCGCCGCCGATCGCCGACTCGGCGATGGCGCAGGCCAGGCCACCCTCGCTGATGTCGTGGGCCGAGGCGAGTTGGCCTTCCCTCACCGCGCGACGCACCGTGGAGCAGGCGGCGGCGACGGCGGCGATGTCGGGTTGGGGCAGGCCCATGCCCAGCTCGCCCCGCAGCTTTGCCAGCTCTGAGCCCGCCAGGGAGGGAGCGAAGGGGCCGAGGATCGCGATCGCGTCCCCCTCCCGGGCGAACGCGCTGGGGGCGCTCCGCGCCGGGTCGGGGAGCTCGCCCACGATCCCCACCACCGGGGTCGGATAGATCGGTCCCTCGGGTCCCTCGTTGTAGAGGGAGACGTTGCCGCCGACGACTGGTACCCCGAGCGCCTCGCAGGCCTCGGCCAGCCCTGCGATCGATTGGTCGAGCTGCCAGGCCGGGGTCGGCTTCTCGGGGTTTCCGAAGTTCAGGCAGTTGGTCAGCCCGAGCGGCGCCGCGCCGACGCAGGCCAGGTTCTGCACGCACTCCAGCACCGCCTCGATCGTCCCCGCCCGCGGGTCGCAGGCGACGCGACGCCCGTTGCCATCGATGGAGACGGCGATCGCGGTCCCCGCCTCGGGGATCTGGAGCACCGCGGCGTCGGCGGCCTCGGGCCGGCGCACGGTGCGCGAGCCGACCAGCGAGTCGTACTGCTCGAAGGCCCAACGCTTTGAGCTGAGGCTGGGGGAGGAGAGCAGGGCCAGCAGCGTCTCCTCGCCCGAGGCGCCGGGGGCCAGGGTCGCACGATTGCCGTAGATCCACCCATCCGGCTGGGCCGGGCTGAGGTCATAGAGCGGGCAGCCGTCGACCAGCGCCGCGAGGGGCATCTCGCCCAGCACCTCCTCGCCGCGCAGCACGCGAAACCGGCCGTTGGCGGTGAGGATGCCGATCCGCGCCGCGCCGGTCTGCCATTTCTCGCACACCGCGAGCACCTCGTGCAGCCGCTCCGGGGAGACCACGGCGAGCATCCGCTCCTGGGACTCAGAGACCATGATCTCGAAGGGCTCCATGTCGGCCTCGCGCAGCGGCACCCGGGCCACGTCGATCTCGATGCCCACCCCCCCGGCCCAGGCCATCTCCCCCGCGGAGGAGGTCAGCCCGGCCGCGCCGAGGTCCTGGAGGCAGACCAGCAGTGCCTTCCCCAGCAGCTCCAGGCAGCACTCCAGGAGCTTGGACTCCTCGAAGGGATCGCCGATCTGCACGCTCGGGCGCTTGGCCTCGTCGCCGGCGCCCAGCTCCGCCGAGGCGAGCACCGAGGCGCCGCCGATCCCGTCGCGCCCGGTCGAGGCCCCGATCAGCACCACGGCGTTGCCCACCCCGGTGGCCGCGGCGCGCACCATCTCATCCTTTCTCGCCAGCCCCACGCACATCGCGTTGACCAGGCAGTTGTGCTCGTAGGGGCCCTCGAAGTAGATCTCGCCGCCGACCGTCGCCACCCCGATCGAGTTGCCGTAGTGGCCGATCCCGCGCACCGCGCCGTCGAGCAGGAAGCGCGAGCGCTCGGAGTCCAACTCGCCGAAGCGCAGGGAGTCGAGGATCGCGATCGGCCGCGCGCCGAGGGCAAAGACGTCGCGCAGGATGCCGCCGACCCCGGTCGCCGCCCCCTGGAAGGGCTCGACCGCGCTGGGGTGGTTGTGGGACTCGACCTTGAAGGCCACCGCGTAGCCGTTGCCGATATCGACCGCGCCGGCGTTCTCGCCGGGCCCCATCAGCACCCGCCTGCCCTCGGTCGGCAGTCGCCGCAGGAGCTTGCGCGAGTGCTTGTAGGCGCAGTGCTCTGACCAGAGCAGGCTGAACATCGCCAACTCGACGTCATTTGGTCGGTGCCCGAGCTTCTCCACGATCAGCTCGAACTCCGTCTGCGTCAGGCCCAGCGCCTGATAATCCGCCGGCCGCTGCGCCTCGGTGGCCGGTTGGGCGGTCGGGGTCTCATTCCCCTCCACTCCGGCGTCGGCGCCAGCGGTGCTCATACCAGGCTCCCGGCCGCGCTTTGGAAGATCGCCAGCCCGTCGGTTGAGCCGCTCAGCCGATCGACGGCATGCTCGGGGTGGGGCATCAGGCCGAGCACGTTGCCGGCCTCGTTCACCACGCCGGCAATGTCGCGGGCCGAGCCGTTGGGGTTCTCCCCCGCCGCGTAGCGGAAGGCGACCTGAGCGCCCGCCTCGATTTCCTCCAGCAGCGCGGGGGGCGCGAAGTAGCGCCCTTCTCCGTGCTTGGCCGGGAGCGAGAGTCGCTCCCCCGCCTCGATCCCGGTGGTGAACGGCGAGTCGGCGCCCTGGGCGACCAGCTCGACCTGGCGGCAGAGGAAGCGCAGATCCCGGTTTCGCAGCAGCGCCCCGGGCAAAAGGCCCGCCTCGCAGAGCACCTGGAAGCCGTTGCAGATGCCGAGCACCGGACCGCCCGCGGCGGCGAACTCCGCCACCGCGGCCATCGCCGGGGAGAAACGGGCGATCGCCCCCGCCCGCAGGTAGTCGCCGTAGGAGAAGCCGCCGGGAACGACGACCGCGTCGACCCCGCTCAGGTCGCGCTCCTCGTGCCAGATCAGCCGCGCCTCTCCGGCCAAACCGCAGGCGTGCAGCGCGTCGCGTTGATCGCAGGAACCGGGGAACTGGAGAACTCCCCAGATCATCAGCTGGCCTGGATTTGGGTCCGCGAGGCCCTCACGGCGAGTCGAGGCGCTCTATCTCATAGTCCTCGATCAGCGGGTTGGCGAGGAGCTTCTCGCACAGCTCCCCCAGGCGCTCGGCGTCCTCGGCCTCCAGCTCGACCATCCGCCCGATCCGCACCCCGCCGACCCCCTGAAAGCCGAGCGCCGGCAGCGCCCGCTCCACCGCCTTGCCCTGCGGGTCGAGAATCCCCTCCTTGGGCCGGATCAGGACCCGGGCCCTCAGAAGGAGTGCCCCGTGATCCGCTCGTATGCCTCCACGTACCTGGCCCGGGTCTGCTCGACCACGTCGGGCGGGAGCTCGGGCGCGGGCGGGATGTGGTCCCAGCCCGACTCATCAGCCCAGTCGCGCACGTACTGCTTGTCGAAGGAGGGCTGCGAGCGGCCGGGTTGATAGGAGTCCGCCGGCCAGAAGCGAGACGAATCTGGGGTCAGCACCTCGTCGGCGAGCACCACCTCGGCACCGGGGTGGCGGCCGAACTCAAACTTGGTGTCGGCGAGGACGATCCCTCGCGCCGCGGCATGCTCGGCCGCACGGACGTAGAGCTCGATCGAGATCCGCCGCAGCTCTTCCATCAGCGGCCGACCGCCGACCGCCTCCGCCGCTCGCTCGAAGTCGATGTTCTCGTCGTGGTCGCCGAGCTCGGCCTTGGTCGCCGGGGTGAAGATCGGCTCCGGCAACCTGTCTGACTCCAGCAGTCCCGCCCCCAGCTCGATGCCGCAGACCGATCCCGAGCGCCGGTATTCCCGCCACCCCGATCCCGAAAGGTAGCCGCGCACCACGCACTCCACCGGGTACATCTCCAACCTGCGCACCCGCAGCGCCCTGTCCATCACCTCCTCCGGCACGTCCTCGGAGATCAGGTGGTTGGGAACGATGTCGGCGGTCGTCTCGAACCAGAAGACCGACATCTGTGCCAGCACCTTCCCCTTTTCGGGGACCGGCGTCGGCATCACCACGTCATAGATCGAGATCCGGTCCGAGGCGACCATCAGCAGGTCCTCCTCCCACTCATAGATCTCGCGGACCTTTCCCGAGGAGTGGAGCTTCATCTCGGCGACGGAGGGCATCAGGGCGATGCTAACCATCGGCGAAGCGGAGGGCCCGGCGGCGGCCCGTCTGCGATCCTCCCCCGGTGATGCTTCCGCCGGAACCGAGGAGCAGCCCCCTGGCGCAGACGCTGCGCTGGAGCTTTCGGCCGCTGCCCTTCCTGCAGGAGTGCAGGCAGCGATATGGCGACAACTTCTCCGTCAGATTCCTCGGCTTCCAGACCCCGCTGGTGATGATCTCGGACCCGGCTGCGATCAAGGCTCTGTATTCGGAGCGCGAGCACGGCCTGCCGCCGGGTCGCAACGCCCTGCTGACGCCGATCGTCGGCGCCCGCTCGCTGCTGGTGCTGGAGGGAGCCGACCATCTGGCCCATCGCAAGCTGATGCTGGGGCCCTTCCACGGCGAGCGGATGCGCTCCTATGAGCCGGTCGTCGAGGAGATCGTCGATTCCGAGGTCGACTCCTGGCCGTTGGGGGAGAAGTTCGCGATCCACCCGCGGATGCAGGCGGTGACCCTGGAGGTGATCCTGCGCGTTGTCTTCGGAGTGGCTGACGGGCCGCGACTGGAGCGCCTGCGCCTGGTGCTGACCCGGGTCCTGGAGGAGACCGCCTCGCCCGTCACGCAATTGATCGGGCTGGCCAGCCGCCGCTTCGGCGGCGGCCCGTGGGACAGGTTCGAGCAGCAGTTGAGGGATGTCGACGAGCTGCTCTACGCCGAGATCGCCGATCGGCGCGCCGCGGGCGGCCTGGGGGAGCGCGGCGACATCCTCTCCCTGATGATGCTGGCTCGCTTCGAGCAGGGCCCGAGCGCTGCCCGAGCGGGTCAGAGCGCCGCGGGCGAGGGGGCAGAGGGGGCGAGCGGCGACCGGATGAGCGATACGGACCTGCGCGACCAGCTGATGACCCTGCTCCTCGCCGGCCATGAGACCACGGCGACGGCGCTGGCCTGGACCTTTGACCTGCTGCTTCGCCACCCCGAGCCCCTGCAGCGCCTGCGCGCCTCGCTTCAGGCCGGCGAGGAGGACTATCTGCGGGCGGTCATCGCCGAGTCACTGCGCCTGCGCCCGGTGGTGCCGCTCGCCGGGCGGCGGCTGGCCAAGGACCTCGATCTGGAGGGCCTCTCGCTGCCCGCCGGCACCGACGTCACCCCGGCGATCTGGCTGACCCACACCCGCGCCGACGTCTACCCCGAGCCCTTCGCCTTTCGTCCCGAGCGCTTCCTCGGGGAGGGGCCGGAGACCTACGCCTGGATCCCCTATGGCGGCGGCATCCGCCGCTGCCTCGGCGCCTCCTTCGCCGAGTTCGAGATGCGGATCGCCTTGCGCGAGATCCTCGGCCGCTGCGACCTGCGCAAGGCCGCCATGGCGCCGGAGCGGGTGAGGCGCCGTAACGTCACGCTCTCCCCCCGCGCCGGAACTCCGGTCGTCGTGACCGCCCGGCGCCCGGCGCGCGAGCGCGATCTGATCGCCGCCTAACCCTGCTGCGCAGTGCGGGCGGCGGGATGCTCCTGTGCCCAGCGGGCGATCGTCCCCGAGCCGGAAATCACCTCGCCGTCGTCGAGGACCAGGATCGGTACCTCGTTGGTGCCGCTCAGTTTCTTCACCTCGGCCCGCTCCTCATCGCGCCTGCCCCAGGTCCAGGGCAGCAATCTGTAGGTGCCGACCGTCTTTAACTCGTACTCATATCCGGCCGCGTCGAGGGCCTTGCCGGCCTTCGCGCACGGGTGCCCGAAGCCGGGGCCATAGGTCTTCTGCCCGCAGGTATAGAGAACCATGGAGTGAGTCGAGCCTACCTCAGTTGACCAGGTCTTCGAGCCGCTCGAATACCTCCGGAACATGGGTCAGGTAGGAGCGGTAGTCAAAGACGGCGTCCAGGTCCAGGCCCGGAGCCGCCTCGGCGAGGAGGGTACGGAACTCGGCGCCGGTGTCCCAGGCGCGTTGAGCGTTCTCCTGAACCAGGCGGTAGGCGTCGTCGCGGCTGACGCCGGACTCGACCAGCGCGCTCAGCGCCCGCTGGCTGAACAGCGCGCCGTGGGTCAGCTCCAGGTTCTCCCTCATCCGGCCGGGGTGGACCCTCATCCCCGCCGCCACCTTGGCCGCCAGGTCCTGCATGTAGTCGAGGGCGATCGTCGCGTCGGGCAGGATCACCCGCTCGGCGCCGGAGTGGGAGATGTCGCGCTCGTGCCAGAGGGCGATGTTCTCCAGCCCGGTCTGCGCGTAGCCCCGCAGGACGCGGGCCAGGCCGGTGATCCGCTCGGTGCGGATCGGGTTTCGCTTGTGGGGCATCGCGGAGGAGCCCTTCTGGCCCGCGGCGAAGGGCTCCTCGACCTCGCGCACCTCGGTCCGCTGGAGGTTTCGCACCTCCGTGGCAAAGCGCTCCAGGCCGCCGCCGGCGATCGCGATTCGCGAGGTCAGCACCGCGTGGCGGTCGCGCGGCACGACCTGGGTGGCGACGTCCTCACGCCGCAGCCCCAGCCGCTCCATCACCCTGGCCTCCACCGCGGGGGGAGCCGAGGCGTAGGTGCCGACCGCGCCGGAGAGCTTGCCGACGCCCAGCTGGTCGAAGGCGTTGGCCAGGCGGGCCAGGTTGCGATCCGCCTCGAAGGCGAAGCCGGCGAGGCGCAGGCCGAAGCTGGTCGGCTCGGCGTGGACCCCGTGGGTGCGCCCGACGCAGAGCGTGTCGCGGTGCTCCATCGCCCGCGCGATCAGGGCGTCGCGGTAGGCACGGGCGCTGGCCAGCACGATCTCGCCGGCCTGGCGCAGCTGGAGAGCCAGCGCCGTGTCCAGCACGTCGGAGGAGGTGAGGCCATAGTGGATCCAGCGTCCGTGCTCCCCGACCGAGGCGGCGACTACGTCGACGAAGGCGGCGAGATCGTGGTCGGTCAGCCGCTCCCGCTCCTCCACCGCCGCCAGGGTGAATGCGGCGTCGCCACGCGCCGCGTCGGCCGCCGGCTGGGGGACGACCCCCTCCTGGGCCCAGGCCTCGGTGGCCGCCAGCTCCACCTCCAGCCAGCACTCCATCTTTCGCTGCGGGCTCCAGACCTCGCCGATCTCGGGCCGCGTGTAGCGGGCGATCACCCGCAACCCCCGGAGGCCGGACCCGGAGGCCATCGGTATCTGAGCCTCTGGCCTTCGGCGCGGGCGGGGGAGGGGGCGCAGCGATTCACGCGTTGATGATCCTGGCGGCCAGGATCCCGGCGTTCCTCGCCCCGTCGATGGCCACGCAGGCAACCGGGATCCCGGGTGGCATCTGCACCGCCGAGAGCAGGGCGTCGAGGCCCCCGAGGCTCTTGCCGAGGATCGGCACGCCGATCACCGGCAGGTCGGTGTGGGCGGCGGCGACGCCGGGCAGCGCGGCGGACATCCCGGCCCCGGCGATGATCACCTTCAACCCCCGCAGCCGCGCGTTGGCGCAGTAGTCGCGGACCAACTCGGGATCGCGGTGGGCGCTCATCACCCGCACCTCGTAGCGGATCCCGGCGTCCTCCAGGGCGCCGCCCGCGGCCTGCATCTTGGGCTTGTCGTTCTTGGAGCCCATGATGATCCCGACCAGCGGCTCATCGACCGCGGATTCCTCGAAGGCTTCCTCCACCGCCGGCATCGTCGTCGTGCTCGGTTGCGGTTCCTCTGAGATCTCGCTCATGCTTCCTTCCTAGGTGGGCTGGCTGGGAACCCGCTCGACTGCGCGGGCGGCGATGTCGGACCGCATCTGCATTCCAGCGAAGGAGATCCGGCCGGCCGCATCGTATGCCCGATCGCGCGCCTCGGCGGGGGTCGCGCCCAGGCCGGTCAGGTTGAGGACCCGCCCGCCGGCGGTGACGATCTCCCCCCCGCGCTCGGCGGTGGCGGCGTGGGTCACCTCGGCCAGCTCGGCGGCGGCGGCGAGGCCGTGGATCACCTCGCCCGGCGAGGAGGAGTCCGGGTAGCCGGCCGAGGCGAGGACCAGGGTCACGGCCCAGTTCTGATCGAACTCCGCCCTCGACCCGGCCAGCCCGCCCGGCTCGCGCGCGGCGAGGCAGAGGTCGAGCAGGTCGGAGCGCAGCCGCGGCAGCACCGCTTGGGTCTCGGGGTCGCCGAAGCGGGCGTTGAACTCCAGCACCCTGGGTCCCGAGGGCCCGATCATCAGCCCGGCGTAGAGGACGCCGTGAAGGGGCCGGCCGCGGTTTGCCATCGCCGCCAGCGCCGGTCGGTGGACGGCGTCGAGGATCTCTTCCACCTCGGCGGCGCCGAAGCCGGGGACCGGCGAGTAGCTGCCCATCCCGCCGGTGTTCGGTCCCCGATCGCCGTCAAAGATCCGCTTGTAGTCCTGGGCCGGCGCCAGGGGCACCACGTTCTCCCCGTCGCACAGGGCGAGCAGGGACAGCTCCTCCCCCTCGAGGAACTCCTCCAGTAGGACGAGCGTGGGGCCGAAGCGCCGCTCGGTGAAGAAGACCTCGGCAGCGGCGCGGGCCTCGGCCTCGTCGGCGCAGACGATCACCCCCTTTCCCGCCGCCAACCCGTCGGCCTTCAACACCAGGGGATAGGAGGCGCCCGAGAGGCTCTCGATCGCCTCCTCGCGGCTGCGCAGCAGGAGGTGGGAGGCGGTGGGGACGCCGGCCTCGCGCATCAGCTCCTTGGCGAAGGCCTTCGATCCCTCCAGCTCGGCCGCCGCGGCGCTCGGTCCGAAGGCCGCCACGCCGGCCTCCTCCAGGGCGTCGATGACCCCGGCGACCAGCGCCGCCTCGGGCCCGATCAGGACCAGGTCGACATCCCTGCGCCTGGCCGTCGCGACGATCGCCCCGATGTCCTCGATCCCCACTCCCGGCAGGCATTCGGCCTCGGCGGCGATCCCGGCGTTGCCCGGGGCGCAGAGCAGCTCGGGGGAGTGGCCCGAACGCCCGAACGCCCGCACGATCGCGTGCTCACGCCCGCCCCCTCCGACGACGAGGACCCTCAAGCCCGGCCCTTAGAGCGCGTCGGCGAACTGATCGGAGGGCAGCGCGCTCAGCGTCTGGCTGGTCATCGTCCCGCGTGAGCCCAGCTCGACCGAGACCTTGGCCATCGTCTTTACATCCGGCGCCTCGACGATGGTGATGAAGTCGTACTGGCCGAGCGTCGCGTACTGCGCCACGACCCGGACGCCGATCTGCTCGACCTCCTTGTTGACCTCGGCCACCCGCCCCGGGTTGTTCTTCAGCGTGCGGACTCCGTCGGCGGTGAGATTGGTGAGCATGACAAAGGTGGGCATGTCGGTCTCCTCTCGAAGTTGAGGACAAGATAACCGCCGCCCGGCGCTGGAGCGGCCCCGATGGCCGGCCCTTGCCTCTCAGTAGCCGGGCGGGTGGCGAACGACGAAGCCCGCCGGATAGGGCGGCGTCGTGTGCCAGCGCGGGCCGCTTCCGTGGGCGTCGCCGACCGTGTCCCAACGCATACCGGCGATCTCCGCGTAGGCGTGGGTCGCGCTGGCATAGATCGTGATCCAGCGCCCGGGGCCCGGTTCGCCGTAGCTCTCCAGTTCGCCCGAGGTCATCGGGTGTTCGATCAGCCCGCCGCCATAGAGGGCGAAGCTGACCGCCCCCGAGCAGTCATAGCCGGAGGAGTACCAGGAGCCGTGGCCGCCGCCCCAGATATAGGGCGTGGTGGAGATCGAGTTGGCGGCGGCGATCACGCCTTTGACCGCCTGTGGGGCTTCCCTGGGAGAGCTGGCGATGCCGTTGATAAGCGTGGCGACCGAGCCGCTGGTCTGCGGGCCGGCGTCCAGCGGAGCGATCTTCCAGTCGACGTAGCTGACCTGGCAGCCACCCTGCATTCTGTTGGCTTCCTGGAGCACAGCCTGCACGTACCACTCGGCCTGGTTGTGGGCGAAGAGCCCGGCGCGCAGGCTGCCGTGCGCCCAGATCAGCCGGGCCAGGGTTGCGGCGGAATCGAAGGGGTCGGCATGGCGGATGCGCCCGTCGCCGTCCCCGTCGACCGCGTATTGCTTCCATTCGCTCGGTTGTAGACCGAGCGGACCGGCGCGGTCGAGTTCTCGCCTGTCCATCCCGCGGCCGAAGTTGGACTCCAGCCGCGCCACCGCGGCCAGGGCCCAGACGCCGCGACGGCCGAGGCCATAGCGGGCGGCGGCGTCCTCGAAGGCGCTGAGGTATTGGGCCGGCACCTGATGGCGCCAGGAGGGCGCCGGAGCGCAGCGCAGGACCTGCATCTGAGCCGGCGCAGCGACGGTGCTGGGGCCCGCGGTCCCCCCGAGGGCCGGCGCGTAGCATGCGGCGGCGGCGAGAACCTCGGCGACGTACCAGCTGGCGTGGTTGTAGGCGAAGATCGCCCCGGGGGTGTTCTGCGGCATCCCGGCGGCGCTGAGGTAGCGAGCCGCGGTGAAGATCGCGTCTTCGGGGTTGTAGGGGTCCTTCACCCCGTCGCCGTTGGCGTCTACTCCGTAGGTGGCCCAGGTCGAGGGCATGAACTGCATCCATCCCTCGGCCCCGGAGCTGGAGACGTTGAGGTCGGTGCCAAACGCCGTCTCCACCTCGTTGATTCCCGCCAGCACCGATGGTCCCTGGGGGCCGAGGCCATAGGCCGCCGCCGCCCGCTGATAGATCGGCACCAGGATGGTCGGCACGCCCTGCGGCTCGCAGGTCGAGGAGGGGATCGCCGGGATCGAGAAGCTCTGGGCGGGGGTGGGGGCCGTGGCCGCGCCGGGGGCTGGCTTGGCTGACACCGTCCTCGCCGGCTTGCGCGAGCCACTCCGGCCGCTGCCCGCCGGGGTTCCACCGCTGCCCGCCGGCTTCGCCGACCCGCTGGCGGCCGGCGGCGCTTCCAGCGTGGCGCCCTGCACCAGCGGCGTCGTCGCCGTGGCCGTGGTCTCGCCTGCCGTCGCCGGCGGGGGGGCGGTGGTGGTGGAGGAGGCCGGTGCTCCCGCGGCGGAGGCCACCGGGGCCGCCAGCGCGGCGAGGAGCGCGGCGGCGAGGAGGATGTCGCGAAGCCGTCCCATCCTCAGCCCAGGACGTCGGTCACGCGCCATTTGCCGTGCTTGGCCTTTTCCATCTCCAGCCGCAGCTCGCTGGTCACACCGACTCGCAGCAGGGAGACGCTGACCGTGTAGATGCTCCCGCTCGAGGGGCCCGCCACGACGTTCAGCACCGTCGCCCTCGGCACCTTGGCGGTGGCCGGCTGGCGGGGCGGGCGCTGAAGCAGCGAGTGCTCCAGCGCGGGCGTTGCCGAGCCGGCGAAGGCGGCGCGGACCCGGGCGCCACCCTGGTCGGTCTCATAGAGGACGAAGGCCTCAGAGAATTGCCGGGCGACGGTCAGAGCGGCGGCGGGGGCCGGCTTCGCCGGGATCGTCGAGGCAGAGGAGATCGAGGCCCCGCCGCCTTTGGCCGAGTTGCCCGAGCGGGTGGAGGTGGAGGAAACTCGGACCGTTTTCTCATTCGCAACTTTTGCTGCATTCCGGCCCGCGGCCGGGCGGGAGAACAGCGGAGGGGCGCCGTGGAGGAGGTGGCTCGAACCTTTAGCCGGGGTTCGCGCCGGCGGCTTCGCCGCGACCGTCCCGCGGCTCGGCGCCGGCCTGGGGGCCGGTGCGCTGTGGGTGCCGGGGGCCGTCGCCCAGAGCAACCCGGCCACTCCCGCCAGGGCCGCGGTGGCGACGACGGCGCCGGCGGTCAGCCCGCGCAGCGCCAGGTCCCAGTCGCCGAATCGCCTCTGCAGCGGCCAGATCAGGCCCCGCTCGATCGCCCAGGCGGCCCGTTCGAAGGGCCATCTGGCGGCCTCGGTGACCTCGCCGATCGCCGGCCGGGCGTCCCAGCGCAGGCGTCCTCTGAGCGCCGACGCCGCTCTGGCGAGCGGGGGGCGCGGCCGCGGGTGCGGGCGAGTGGGGATCGGCATCGTCTTGTTTTGAGCGTACGTTCGCTTGGCTATAGGTCGGAGTGTTGCTCAGGCGACTTGAGTCTGCACGCCAAACACCAATTCTCCATCACCCGCATCAACTTTGACTAAATCCCCCTGGCTGAACTCACCCTCGAGGATTTTCAGCGCAAGCTTGTCAACGAGCTGTTTCTGGATTGTGCGCTTCAGCGGCCGCGCCCCGTAGCTCGGGTCATAGCCCAGGTTGCCGAGCAGCGTCCGCGCCGCCTCGCTCAGCTCAACCTCGATCCCCCGTTCACGCACTCGCCCGATCAATAGCTCCACCTGTACTTCGACAATGCGACCGATGTCCTGCTTGGAGAGTCGATGGAAGATCACCGTGTCATCGATCCGGTTGAGGAACTCCGGCTTGAAGGCATCCGCCAGCACCGCCTCGATCTGCTCGCGCATCCGCTCGTCGATCGTCTCGGTGACGATCCGTTCGCTGCCCACGTTGGAGGTCATGATCAGCACCGTGTTGGTGAAGCTGACGGTCCGCCCCCGCCCGTCGGTGAGGCGCCCGTCGTCCATGATCTGCAGCAGCGTGTTGAAGACGTCGGGGTGGGCCTTCTCGATCTCGTCGAGCAGGATCACCGCGTAGGGGCGCCGCCGCACCGCCTCGGTCAGCTGTCCGCCCTCCTCGTAGCCGACGTATCCGGGTGGGGCGCCGATCAGCCGGGCCACCGTGTGTTTCTCCATGTACTCCGACATGTCGAGCCGGACCATCGCCTGCTCGGAGTCGAACATGAACTCGGCCAGCGCCTTGGCCAGCTCGGTCTTGCCGACTCCGGTCGGACCGAGGAAGAGGAAGGAGCCGATCGGGCGATTGGGGTCAGAGAGGCCCGCGCGGGAACGCCGCAGCGCATTGGAGACCGCGGCGATCGCCTCGTCCTGGCCGATCACCCGCTCGTGCAGCCGCTCCTCCATCTGGATCAGCTTCTCCACCTCGCCCTCCATCAGGCGGCTGACCGGGATGCCGGTCCATTTGGCCACCACCTGGGCCACGTCCTCCTCGCTCACCTCCTCGCTCAGCATCGTGTTCCCCTCGGCGTGCAGCTCGGCCAACCGCGCCTCCTGCTCGGCGAGCGTCTTCTCCAGCTCGGGAATCTCGCCGTAGCGCAGCTTCGCCGCCCGCTCCAGGTCGGCGTCGCGCTCGGCCCGCTCGGCCTCCCGGTTGGCCTCCTCCAGCCGCGCCTTGGCCGCCTTGATCGCCTCGATCGCCTCCTTCTCCCGACGCCAGCGCGCCTTCATCTCCTCTGAGCTCTCCCTCAGCTCCCCCAGCTCGGCCTCGATCGACTCGCGCCGCGCCCGCGAGGCCTCGTCGCGCTCCTTCTTCAGCGCCTCGCGCTCGATCTCCAGCTGCTGGATGCGGCGCTCGACCTCGTCGATCTCGGTGGGCATCGAGTCGATCTCGATCTTCAGCCTCGAGGCCGCCTCGTCGATCAGGTCGATCGCCTTGTCGGGGAGGAAGCGGTCGGCTATGTAGCGCTGCGAGAGGGTCGCCGCGGCGACGATCGCCGAGTCCGAGATCCGCACCCCGTGGTGTACCTCGTAGCGCTCCTTCAGCCCGCGCAGGATGGCGATCGTGTCGCTGATGTCTGGCTCGCCGACGAGGACCGGCTGGAAGCGTCGCTCCAGCGCCGCGTCCTTCTCGATCTGGGTGCGGTACTCGTCCAGGGTGGTGGCGCCCACCGCGCGCAACTCGCCCCGGGCGAGCATCGGCTTCAGCAGGTTGGCCGCGTCGAGCGCCCCTTCGGCCGCCCCCGCGCCGACGATCGTGTGCAGCTCGTCGAGGAAGAGGACGATCTGCCCCTCGGCCTCCTGCACCCTTTTCAGCACCGCTTTGAGCCGCTCCTCGAATTCGCCGCGGTATTTGGAGCCGGCCAGCAGGGAGCCGATGTCGAGGGCGATCACCCGGCGCTCGCGCAGGCTCTCGGGCACGTCGCCGTTGACGATTCGCTGCGCCAGCCCCTCGACGATCGCGGTCTTGCCCACGCCGGGGTCACCGATCAGCACCGGGTTGTTCTTGGTCCGCCGCGACAGCACCTGGATCACGCGGCGGATCTCCTCGTCGCGCCCGATCACCGGGTCGAGCCTGCCCCGCTCGGCCTCGGCGGTGAGGTCGCGGCCAAACTGCTCCAGGGGGTCGGGCGGCTCGGCCTCTGGGGCCCCCATTCCCTGCGCTCCGAAGTTCTGCTCCATCAGCGCTCCTCCCGCATCCGGCGCTGCAGCTCTCCGGCGCGGCGTCGCATCCGCTCCAGCTCAGAGCGCATCCTCAGCATCTGCTCCTCCAGCGCCAGCACCACCTCGACCCCGGCCAGGTTCAGCCCCTCCTCGACGGTCATCCGTTGGATCCGTCGCAGCCGCTCGACGTCTCGCTGGGAATAGAGGCGGGTGTTCTTCGCCGAGCGCTGGGGCGAGACCAGCCCCCGCGCCTCATACATCCGCAGCGTCTGGGGGTGCATCTGGGCCAGTTCGGCGGCGACCGAGATCATGAACACCCCGCGCTCGGCGTCGAGGCCGGCCGTGACCTCCACCCGCCGCCTGGCGCTGGGAGGGCTCACCGCCGTTTCGCCTCGCGCATCAGCGCCTCGCGTGGGCTGGCGCCCTCAAAGGCCTCGGCCAGCTTCTCCGCCGCCTCGCTCTGCGCCTTGTTCAGCTCGCTGGGGATCTCGATCTCCAGCCGGTAGCGGATGTCGCCCTGGCCGCGGCCCCTGGGCCTCGGCGGCCCCTCGCCGCGCAGCCGCTGGGTCGTCCCGTGCCTGGTCCCGGCCGCCAACTTGATCTTCTTGCTCCCATTCAGGGTCGGGACCTCGATCGTCGCGCCGCGCAGCGCCTCGCTGATCGTGATCGGCACGACCACCTCGAGGTTGCCGTCGCCGAGCCGTTTGAAGACCGGGGAGGGGACCACCCGGGTGGTGACGAAGAGATCCCCCGGCGGTCCACCACGCGGCCCCGCCTCGCCCTTGCCGGCAAGCCGGATCCGGGTCTGGTCGCTGACCCCGGCGGGGACGTTCACCTTGTAGCGCTTGGTCTGCTGGGTCAGGCCGGAGCCGCCACAGGTGGGGCAGGGGTCCTCGATGATCTGGCCGGCGCCGCCGCATTGCGGGCAGGGCTGGCTGATGGAGAAGAAGCCCTGACTCTGGGCGTCGATGCCGCGGCCGTTGCAGCGGGGACAGGTGAGCGGGCTGGTCCCGGGTTTGGCGCCGCTGCCATGGCAGGTCGGGCAGCGCCCGGCCTTGGGCACGGTGACGCTGATCTGGGTGCCGTTGACCGCCTGATCGAAGCTGAGGGAGACCTCGGTCTCCAGGTCGCGCCCGCGCAGCTGCTGGCGCTCGGGCCGCCCGCCGCGGCTGAAGATGGTGGAGAAGATGTCGCCCAGATCGCCGAGGCCGCCCGGCCCTGCGCCCGCGCCGGGGCCGAACGGCCCGCGCCCTGCGGCGCCGCCCAACCCGGCGAAGGGCCCGCCCGAGTCATAGGCCTTTCGCTTCTCGGGATCAGAGAGCGTGTCGTAGGCCCCCCCGACCTCCTTGAAGCGCTCCTCCGCCTGCGGGTCATCGGGGTTTCGGTCCGGGTGGTATTTGCGCGCCAGCGCCCGGTAGGCCTTCTTGATCTCCGCGTCGGACGCCTTCTTCGAGACGCCCAGCACCCTGTAGAGATCCTCGGCCACGTCCTACTCGCCCACCACCACTCGAGCCGGCCGGATCAGCTGGTCTCCGAGCCGGTACCCCTTCTGCAGCACCTCGACGATGGTTCCCGGCTCGACCCCCTCGCTCGCCTGCAGCGAGAGCGCCTCATGCACCGTCGGGTCAAACCTCTCCCCCCCGGGGTCGACGGTCTCGATCCCATGCCGGGCAAGCGTGTCGCGCAGGCTCCGGAACACCAGCAGCACCCCGTGAGAGAGCCCGTCCTCGGAGTCGCCGTCGGGATCCAGGCCTGCGGCCTCGATCGCCCGTTCCAGATCATCGAGGGCGCTGACCAGGTCGCGGGCGAGCTCCCCCTTCCCCCGAGCGGTCATATCCCGCAGCTCCCCCGTCATCCGCTTGCGGAAGTTCTCGAAGTCAGCCTTGGTCCGCTTGGCCAGTTCGAGGTAGTCATCGCGCTCTTTCAGCAGTCCCTCCAGATCGGCTTCGACCCGATCCGCCTCCTCCGCGCTCGGCGCGGGGGGTGGGGGGGTCGGGGAGGGGTGATCGCCCCCCGGTCCCGCCTGATCCCCGCCGGGGGGACCCGCGTCGGGGCGCTCCGCCCCCCGCTCCTTCGAACCCTCGATCATTTGTCCTCGCCCTCGTCGACCACCTCCGCGTCGAGGACCTCCTCCTCCTCCTCGGAGGACTCCTCCGCGCCGGGCGCTCCCTCGCCTGAGGCGGCCTCGCTCTGGGCGGCGGCGTAGATCTGCTCCGACACTTTCTGGAAGGCGGCGGTGAGTGCCTCGGTCTTGGCCCCGATCTCCTCGGAGCTCTCGGACTCCAGCGAATCCCTCACCCCCCTGATCGCCGCCTCGATCTCCTCCTTCGCTGAGGAGTCGACTTTGTCGCCCAGCTCGGCCAGCTGTTTCTCGGACTGGTAGGCGGCGTTCTCGCCCAGGTTGCGCGCCTCCGCCAGCGCCCGGGAGCGACGGTCATCCTCGGCGTGGGACTCGGCGTCGCTGACCATGCTCTGGATCTCGGCCTCGGAGAGACCGGAGCCCGATTTGATCTCGATCTTCTGCTCTTTGCCGGTACCCAGGTCCTTCGCCGCGACGTTGAGGATGCCGTTGGCGTCGATGTCGAAGGTGACCTCGATCTGGGGCATCCCCCGCGGCGCCGGCGGGATCCCGGTGAGTTGAAACTTGCCCAGGCTCTTGTTGCCGCTGGCCATCTCCCGCTCGCCCTGGAGCACGTGGATCTCGACCGATGGCTGGTTGTCATCGGCGGTGGAGAAGGTCTCCGACTTCTTGGTCGGGATCGTGGTGTTGCGCTCGATCAGCTTGGTCATCACCCCGCCTTTGGTCTCGATCCCCAGGGTCAGCGGGGTGACGTCGAGCAGCAGCACGTCCTTCACGTCGCCGGCCAGCACCCCGGCCTGGATCCCGGCGCCGACGGCGACCACCTCGTCGGGGTTGACACCCTGGTGGGGGTCCTTGCCGGTCAGCTCCTTGACCCGCTCGCGCACGGCCGGCATCCGGGTCATCCCGCCGACCAGCACCACGTGGTCGATCGCCAGGCCAGCGGCATCGTCGAGCGCCCGTTTGACCGGGCCGACGATCCGCTCCAGCAACTCGCCCGTCAGCTCGTTCAGCTTCGAGCGGCTGAGCTTCAGGTCGAGGTGCTTGGGCTGCCCCTCGACGGCGGTGATGAAAGGCAGGTTGATCTGCGTCTCCTGGGTCGAGGAGAGCTCGATCTTCGCCTTCTCCGCCGCCTCGTACAGACGCTGCAGCGAGTTCTTGTCCGCCGCCAGGTCGACTCCCTGGTCGCGTTTGAACTCGGCCACCAGCCACTCGACGATCGCTTTGTCCCAGTTGTCGCCACCCAGGTGGTTGTCGCCGGCGGTGGCCTTGACCTCGAAGACGCCGTCGCCGATTTCCAGCACCGAGACGTCGAAGGTGCCGCCGCCGAGGTCGAAGACCAGAATCGTGTGGTCTGATTTCTCTTTGTCCAGGCCGTAGGCCAGCGAGGCGGCGGTCGGCTCGTTGATGATCCGCTTGACCTCCAGGCCGGCGATTTTGCCGGCGTCCTTGGTCGCCTGGCGCTGGTCGTCGTTGAAGTAGGCGGGAACCGTGATCACGGCGCTGTCGACCGCTTCGCCCAGCTTGGCTTCGGCGTCGGTCTTCAGCTTCTGCAGGATCATCGCGCTGATCTCCGGTGGGCTGTACTGCTTGCCCCGCACCTCCACCCGCACGTCGCCGTTGGGGCCGGCCACGACCTCGTAGGGGACGATCGTCTCCTCCTCTTTGACCTCCGCCTCCTTGCGCCCCATGAAGCGCTTGATCGAGAAGATCGTGTTCTCCGGATTCATCACCGCCTGGCGTTTGGCCACGGTGCCGACCAGGCGCTCGCCGGAGTCGGTGAAGGCCACCACCGACGGCGTTGTCCGCCCCCCCTCGGCGTTCTCCAGCACGGTCGGCTCGCCGCCCTCCATAACGGCGACGCAGGAGTTCGTGGTGCCCAGGTCGATGCCGATCGTCTTACCCACTTCGCTACCTCCAAAGGTGATGTGACTGGCTAAAGAAATCTAAGCGTAAGTATGGCAGATCGCAGAAGTAGGGCAACCTGCCGGGAGAGGCCGTCCAACCTTAGCTCGGAATTGGGGGCCGGGCGCAGAATCCGGCCGGCGCGGATCGCCGTCTCAGCCCTCGCCGGCGGTGTGGGCCACGAACTGGGCGACTTCCTTCGCCTGGCTGGGGTTGAGGATCCCGGCGGGCATCCGGCCGGAGGTGAGGGTGGTGGTGGCGCCATGTTCGAGCGCGTTCAGGACGCGGATTTCGGTCGCCTTGATCGTCGTCGCCGCGGCGGTGCCGCTCGGCGCGCCGCTCGGCGCTAGGTATTCGTCCAGGTTGGGCCCGTAGTTGCCGTCGGTCCCGGCGGCGTAGAGGGTGTGGCAGGTGCCGCAGTTGGTCTGGAAGATCGCCTGTCCCGTCTTGAGGTTCGCCGGCACCTTCAGCTCGCCCGAATTCGCGTCTCCGCGCGAGTGGAAGGCGATCCAGGGGATGACGACCGCGAGGACCACGACCAAGAGCCCGAAGATGACGAAGGTGCGTTTGCTCATTTGGCGGTGTTGGAGCCGGTCCCCCGGGTCAGTCCCGCCGACCGGCGGCGGGGATACTACTGGCGCTCCGGCGCAGACACATATGTCGGGCCACCATCCCTCAGGCTCGCCACCGGGCTACCCCGCTCGCTGCGCCCGGCCGCGGTACCAGGGACACATCCGGCGCAGTCCGCACTCCGCGCAGCGCGGCTTGGGGCGACAGACCTGGCGTCCGTGGCGGATCAGGTTGACGTGCAGCTCGTAGGCGTCCTCGGGGTCGACGATCGCCATCATCTCCTCGTGGGCCCGCTGGAGGGAGGCGCCGGGGGGAAAGAGGCCGAGCCGCCCGCCGACCCGGTGGATGTGGACGTCGACCGGGATCTCGGGGATCCCCCAGGTGAAGATCAGCACGCAGGCGGCGGTTTTCCGCCCCACCCCGGGCAGGGAGAGGAGGAACCGCAGCGACTCCTGCCTTGGTGCGGCCTCGGTCCAGTCGAGGTCCGGCGGCTCTCCCAGGCGCCGGAGAATCGCCTGGATCCGCGGCGCCTTCTGTTTCCCCAGCCCCCCGACCCGGATCTCCTCCTCCACCTCGGCGACCGGGGCGTCGCGCACCTCCTCCCAGGTGGCAAAGCGCCGCCGCAGCGCGGCAAAGGCCCGATCCCGGTTGCGGTCGTTGGTGTGCTGGGAGAGCACGGTCCGCACCAGCTCGGCGATCGGATGCCGATGCGGATCGTTGACCGCCCGCCCATAGATCGAGCGCAAGCGATTCCGAATCGCCCTCACCCGCTCTTTTCTCGCCCGCCTCCAAGCCATCGGCGCCGACCCTAATGCCGCTGCCCGCTCCGTCAACCGGCGAATTACAATCGCCCGAGTGTCTCGGGCTCTCAAGCGCATTGGGTCGATGCTTCCCCAGGGTTGGAGCGACGCCGGCCGCCAGCTGGCGATCCTCGCCTTGGTCGACTTCGCCTACGAGCTGGTCCGCGGGATCGTCAGCAGCCAGCGCTCGGTGGCGATCGCCCACGGCCAGCAGGTGATCGAATTCGAGCAGTCGATCCATCTCTTCTTCGAGCCCCGGCTGCAGTCCATCTTCCTCCCCGCCCACTGGCTGATCGACCTCGCCAACCAGGTCTACCTCAACAGCCAGTTCACGGTCACCTTCGCCTTCCTCATCTGGCTCTACCTGTTCCGCAACGAGTCCTACTACTTCGTGCGCAACATGTTCGTCGTCGCCATGGGCCTGGCGCTGATCGGCTACACGCTCTTTCCCACCGCCCCGCCGCGGATGCTCCCCGAACACGGCTTCGTCGACACGATCAACGACTTCTCCAGCGTCAACCACGACTCCTCGCTGGCCAAGATCTTCATCAACCCCTACGCGGCGATCCCCAGCATGCACTGCGCCTTCGCCCTGATGATCGGGAGCACGGGCGCGATGGTCTCCCGCCACCGCATGGCCAAGGCCTGCTGGGTGATCTGGCCGCTGCTCGTCGCCTGGGTGGTGCTGGTCACCGCCAATCACTACTGGACCGACGTGGTGCTGGGCTGGACCGTTGCGGCCACCTCCGCCCTGGTCGCCTCCCGTCTGCTCGCCCGGGCTCGCCCACATGCCTGGTCCTGGCGGGGCCGAACTCCGCAGGAGGCCAAGGCTTAGGCTTGAGCGCGAGTCACTTGCACCCCTCCGGCGAAACAGTGTGATGGAACCTTCGGCGCCCCCCAGGGCTCCGGCCCCCCGCCGCAACGGTCGCCAGGCCCGGAGCGGGCCCGAGCTGCGGGCCTACGCCCGCGATCGACTGATCGAGTCCCGCCTGAGTCCCAACGCGATCTCCCTCGTCGGCCTGACCGGGAACCTGCTCGCCGCGGCCCTGGTCACCCAACGCCTCTTCTTTCTCGCCGGCGTGGCCTTCATCGTCGGCTCGACGATGGACACCCTCGACGGGCGCTATTCGCGCATGTCGGGCAAGGGGACGCTGTTCGGCGCCTTTCTCGACTCGACCCTGGACCGGATCGAGGAGGGCATCGTGCTCGCCGCCGTGGCCGGCTACTTCGCCGCCCACGGCCAGAGCTTCGCCGCCGCGATGTGCGTCGTCGCGGTTCTCGGCTCGCTGATGGTCTCCTACACCAGGGCGCGGGCCGAGGCGCTGGGGGTCGAGTGCAAGGTCGGCTTGGCGACGCGGCCGGTCAGGGTGGTGCTACTTTCGATCGGGTTGGTCTTCGCAAAGGGCGCGGGCCTCGGGCACTTCGAGCTGCTGGCGCTGTCGATCTATGCGATCGCGGCGCTGACCATCGTCACTGTGATCCAACGCGTATGGCATGTAAGGAACGAGCTCTCCAAGGAAGCGGCCGCCGTCTCCGGCGGTGGCGACGCGGTGGAAGAGCTGTAACCCCAGCCCTCGCCGGGTGTGCTTTGCCACCTAGCGCGAGCGAGGAAGGACTTCGGATTCGATGAGTGAGACAAACGGAGCAAACGGCGCCGCCTCGGCAAACGACGGGGTTCGCGTCGCGATCATCGGCGTCGGCAACTGCGCCAACTCCTTCATCCAGGGCGTCCACTACTACCGCGACGCCGACCCCAGCGAGGAAGTTCCCGGTCTGATGCACGTCGACCTCGGCGGCTACCACGTCGGCGACATCGAGTTCGTCGCCGCATTCGACATCGACGCCGAGAAGGTCGGCAAGGACCTCTCCGAGGCGATCTGGTCCGGCCAGAACGACACGATCAGGTTCGCCGAGGTGCCGCCCCTCGGAGTCAGGGTCGAGCGCGGGATGACCCACGACGGCCTGGGCAAGTACCTCAAACAGAAAATCGAGAAAGCCCCGGGGGAGACGGCCGACATCGTCGGCATCCTCCAGCAGACCAAGGCCGATGTGGTGGTCTGCTATCTGCCGGTCGGCTCCGAGCAGGCGACCAAGTGGTACGTCGAGCAGGCGCTGAAGGCCGGCGTCGGCTTCGTCAACTGCCTCCCGGTCTTCATTGCCCGCGAGGACTACTGGGACATGCGCTTCGCCGAGGCGGGGCTGCCGATCGTCGGCGACGACATCAAGTCCCAGGTCGGGGCGACGATCGTCCACCGCCAGCTCGCCCGCCTCTTCCATGACCGCGGGGTGCGGATGGAGCGGACCTCCCAGCTGAACGTCGGCGGCAACATGGACTTCTTCAACATGCTCGAGCGGGAGCGCCTGGACTCGAAGAAGATCTCCAAGACCAACGCCGTCACCTCGATCATGGGGCACGAGCTGCCCGAGGAGAACGTCCACGTCGGTCCCTCGGACTATGTCCCCTGGCTCACCGACCGCAAGTGGGCCCACATCCGCCTGGAGGGCAAGGCATTCGGCGATGTGCCGCTGAACGTCGAGTTGAAGCTCGAGGTCTGGGACTCGCCCAACTCCGCCGGCGTGGTGATCGACGCGGTTCGGATCGTCAAGCTGGCGCTGAACAACGGTATCGCCGGCCAGCTCGATGGGCCCTCCAGCTACCTGATGAAGTCGCCGCACACCCAGCGGCCCGACGACGAGGCGCGGCTAAAGACCGAGGAGTTCATCGCCAAGTACGCACGCGGCAAGTCCCCGGCCGTTGTCCCCTCCTAGCCCCCTCTCGATAGCCCAGGTCACGCCCTACCGGCGCGGGGTCCCCAACCCGGTCAACGAGTTCGTCGAGCGCGTCTCGGCGGAGCTCGAGCGGCGCGGCCATCGGGTCCTCGTCGCCGCCAGCGGAGACCGGGTGAAAAAACTGTTCGGCTCGACTCCGCTGGACATCGTCCACGTGCACGAGCCGTTTGCCCCCAGCATCTCCTCGGCCGCGCTGCGCCACTCCTCCTCGCTCAACGTCGCCACCTTCCACGCGCCGCAGGAGCGGGTGCTCTCGACCCACCTCGCCCGGCCGCTGGTGGAGATCTTCTTCGGCCGCCTCGACGCTCGCACGGTCACCGCGGCGGCCACGGCGGAGCTGCTGGAGGCCTACTTTCCCGCCGATTACGAGCTGGTCGAGCCGGGCGGTCCACAGCGCGGCTGGGAGCGGGTCGCCGCCGAGCTGGAGTCCATCTATCGCCGTCTCACGGCCCGCCGCCACGACCCAACCGGCGACCCCGACCTGCGCCGGCGCATCTCCCGCCGCCCTCTGATTGAGGTCGACCTGCACATGCACACCGACCACTCGCCCGATTGCGCCACCCCGGTCGACGTGCTGCTGAACACGGCCCGCGATCGCGGCCTGGGGGCGATCGCGATCACCGACCACAACGTGGTCTCCGGGGCGCTCGAGGCCCGGCGGATCGCCGCGGAGATCGGTGACATCGAGGTGATCGTCGCCGAGGAGGTGAAGACGGCGCAGCAGGGCGAGGTGATCGGCCTCTTTCTCCAGGAGGAGATCCCGCGCGGGATGACGATGGCGGAGACGATCGCCGAGATCCGCCGTCAGGGGGGGCTGGTCTACGTCCCCCATCCCTTCGATCGCTTTCACTCGGTGCCCGATTACCAGCACCTGATCGAGATCGTGGAGGAGATCGACATCCTCGAGGTCTTCAACCCGCGGGTGGCGCTGACCGCCTTCAACGAGGAGGCCGAGCGCTTTGCCCGCAAGTACCGGATCGTCCCCGGGGCCGGTTCGGACAGCCATGTCGCCCAAGGGCTGGGCAGCGTGCGGGTGCGGATCCACGACTTCGACGGGCCGCAGGAGTTCATCGAGGCGATGCGCGATGCCGACATCACCCGCAAGCACAAGAACCTGGTCTACGTGCAGGCGCTGAAGCTGCTGCAGACCACGGGGCGGCCGAAGGCGCCAAAGCGCCGCGTCCCCAACGCCAAGCCGGTGCGCGGCGGGCGGCCGCGGAAGCGCGGGTCGGCGAGCAAGAGCTGATGCAGTCGGGCCCTGGGAGAGGACCCGCGGCCGGCCCGTCAAAGAGATCGTCGGCGATGCCGACCACCGACGACGAGATCAGAGAGAAGTACCTGGAGCGAGCGATCCGCGAGCTCAATCAGCTGACGCGGGAGCTGCAGGAGTGTCCGCACTGCCCGCGCGGCAAGCTGATGCCGGTGCTCGGTTCCGGCCATCCGCAGGCCGACATCCTGATGCTCAAGCACGCTCCGAGCGCATCGGAGATCGAGGAGGGGGTCGCCTTCTACGGCCGCGCCGGCAACGCGCTGATGAAGAGCTTCAAACGGCTGGGGATCGACCCCCTGGTGGTCTACGGGACGCTCTGCGTCAAGTGCCCGATCGCCGAGCCCGACCTGGCGGCGGAGAATTGCGTGCGGCGGCTGGTGGAGGAGATCGCGATCGTGCAGCCGAAGATCGTGGTGGTGATGGGCGAGCCGGCGCTGCGCACCCTCAACGGGCTGGAGCTGCCGCTATCGCGCCCGATCGAGCAGCGCGAGGGCGAGATCCAGGCATTCACCCCCACCGTCGACGCGCTCCTGGTGCCCGACATCGATGACTCGCTGGATGAGGAGGGCGCGAAGCAGCGCTTCTGGCGGGCCTTCCGGATGCTCGGTCAGTGGTACGAGGATCTGCCGCCGTACTGAGGCCGATCCCGGCGGGGGTCCCAGCCCGCCGATCGAACCATCGGCTCTCGCCCGGCGCCAGGGCGGTGGCGGTGAATAAGAAGTCCGAGACGTTTCACGCCACCAGGCCGGGCCCTCACGGGGCGGCGGCCTGGGCCAGGGCGAGCATCGGCTCGACCATCGCCGAGGTGAGGCCCCTGACCACGACCGTGTCCAGCGCCTCGTAGGCGGCCAGGGAGCGCTGGGCGGTGTCGGCGTCGGGGGCGGCGACGCCGACCGTGCCCGCCGGCTCGGCAAGGCGGGCGAAGTGGTCGCGGTAGCCGTCGTGAAGATCGCGGTAGAAGGCTTCCTCCGTGGCCAGGCGCTCGGCGGCGCCGGCCCCGACGGCGGTGCGGACGTAGCCAAAGACCGGGGGAGTGTCCCGGCCCGCCTGGCGCGCGCCGGCCTCCACCCTGGCTCGGGCCTCGGCGGCAAAACCCGGCGTCATCCAGTTGAAGAAGGCTCCGTCGTAGGCGCCTCCCGCCAGTTCGCACATTTTCGGTCCCATCGCGGCGAGGACCAGGCGGACCTGCGGCAGCGCCTGGCGCAGCTCGGGCGCCGCCTCGCGCATTCGGGTCAGCGGCTTGGGCGAGAAGCCGGCGCCGACTCCGAGCCACAGACGACCGGGGTCCAGCCCGACCCGCTCCACGTCGGCCGCGATCGCCTCCGGCGCAGTGCGGTCGAGGGCGATCACGGCGACCCCCAGGTCGATCTGGGCCGCCGCGGCGCCGAACTCGGCCAGCGTCTCCAGCCCCTTGGCTCCCGGGTGATCGTTGGACCAGATCGAGGCGTAGCCGAGCTCCGCGCAGCGCGCGGCGAGCGGTCGCGCCACCGCCTGCTCAAGGCCCGCCGCGACGCCAAATGCCCTAGAGGCCAACCGTCGCCTCCTCGGCTCGGGCCGGCGGGCGCGCCTGGTCCTTCTCGAAAAGGGCGACGCACTCGATGTGGGGGGTCTGGGGGAACATGTCGATCGGCCTCACCCGACGCAGCCTATAGCCGGCCTCGAGCAGTTGGGCGGCGTTCGGGGCGAGCGTCGTTGGATTGCAGGAGACGTAGACGATCCGCCGCGCCTCGCACTCGATCACCCGCCGCACGATCTTCTGCGAGAGCCCGGCTCGGGGCGGGTCGAGGACGACGACCTCGGCCCTGCCGGCCTGCTCGATCAGCGCCCGCATCCCGGTGCGGGCGCTTGCCGCGAGGAAGCGGGCGTTGCCGATCCCGTTGCGCTCGGCATTGCGCTCGGCGTCGGCGATCGCCTCCGGCACGATCTCCAGGCCCCAGACCTCGCCCGCCCGCGCCGCCAGCGTCAGCCCGATCGTGCCTATTCCGCAGTAGAGGTCGAACACCCGCTCGCTGCCGCTCAGCCCCGCGTACTCGCCGACCACGGCGTAGAGTCGCTCGGCCATCTCCGTGTTCGTCTGGAAGAAGGCGCCATGGGAGATCTCCAGCTTCAGCCCGCAGAGCTCCTCGCGCAGCAGTTCGGCTCCCAGGGCTCCGGTCGGGCCGTCGGTCCCGCCTGACGGGCCCTCGATCGCCGTGTGGAGGTCGACCGGGGGCTTGGGGAAGTGCGCCGGCGAGGTGATGAGGCGGGTCTGGAGCTGGCCGGTCCGCCGCCCCTCCCGGACGACGAGGTTGCGGAGGATTCCCTCCCCCGCGCGGCCGTCGTAGGCGGCGATCGACTCGAACCGCGCCCACTCGCGCACCTCGTTGCGCGCGGCGTTGCCCCGTTCGGAGGCGAGCATGCAGTCCTCCACGTCGACGATCCGGTCCCAGCGCCCGCGGGCGTGGAAGCCGAGCGTCGCCTCACCCTCCTCGTCGCTGCCGAAGGAGTATTCGAGCTTGTTTCGGTAGCGCCACCTCTCCAGCGCCGGCTCGATCTCCTCCAGCTCGAACCCCTCCAGGCCACCGATCCGCCGCAGGGCGTCGGCGACCTGGTCTCGCTTGTGGGAGAGCTGGCGCTCATAGGGAAGGCCCTGCCAGGGCGCTCCCGGGCAGGGTTCGCCGGCGTGGAGGCAGCTGTCGGGAATGCGCTCGGCGCCGGCGCGGATCAGCTCCAGCGTCCTGGCCTCGGCGAAGCGGCGCTTCGATCTCGTCACCTCGGCCCTCACCCGATCCCCCGGCAGCGCGCCGGAGACGAAGACGACGTAGCCGTTTGCCCGCGCCACGCCGCGCCCGCCGAAGGCCAGCGAGTCGATCTCCAGCTCGAGCAGCTCGCCTCGCGCCGCCGGTCTCTGGGCCGTGGCCTTCTCCATCTAGCTCAGTTTCTTGCGGGCCCGGCGCGCCGCCTGAGTCGCCTGTTTGCGCACCGGCTCAGCCCGGCCACCGACCTCGTGACCCGCCTGTTTGACCACTCGTTCCAGCTCCTTCAGCAGCGAATCGGTCTGCTTGCGGCCGCGGTGTATCAGATCTGAGAGCAGCTTCTCGGCGTCGCCCCGGGTGATCCGCCCGCGCTTGACGGCGTCATCGACGACCTCCTGCAGACGGTCGAGGCGCAGGGTGACGCTTCGCTCCAGGCTCTGGCGAAAGCGCTCGACGTTCTTGTCCGCAGGGCTCGCGCCGCGGCTGCTGGCCGCCCTCGGCGCGGCTTTCCTCGGGCCGCTGGCTTTTTTCCCGCTCCTCGCCTTCTGCGCGGCTGGTTTGCCCACCGCTGCTTTCCCCCCGGCGCCCGAGCTGGCTTTGGCTTTTTTCGCTTTTCCTGAAGCTGCTTTTTTTGCGGCCATCCGTTGTCATCTCCTGGCTCGAGGTTTGCGCGGGCTGGGAGTGACTATCTCATTCCCGCTGCTCGCCGGTTGCAAAGCGCGCCTGGAGGGGGGAGTGATCAGAGAGCCGCAGGGCCAGCCCGCCCTGGCGCAGCTCGCGCCGCTGGGGCGGCCAGCGGGTGGGGGGCTCGACCGTATGCAGGCCGCGGGCCAGAAGGTGGTCGATGGCCCCCGCGGCGGTCGGTGCGGCCAGGCCGAAGCGCTCGCCCAGTTGCTCGAAGACCTCCGGGCTCTCGCCTGGGCGCAGGTTCAGGTCGCCACCGAAGAGCAGCGGCCGCTCTCCCGCCCACTCGCTCGCCCCGCGCGCCGCCGCCAGCACGTCCTCGGCCGCCAGCTCGGGCGCGTCGTTGGTGGCGTGCAGGTTGGCGATGCACAGGCCGCCGGCGGTGCGGGTGAGGGCCATCGCCCTGCGCTCCGGGGATCCCCGGTGGATCGTCAGCTCCCGCCGTTCGACGATCCCCCCTGGCCCCTCGCTCCGCCCTTCGGGCCGCTCACCCTGGGAGGTATGCGGGGCGCCGGGGCGACGATCGCCTCGGGGGCGAACCAGGGTCAGGTTGGAGCCGCCCTCGGCCGAGGCGATCAGGTCGGGGTTCAGGCGGGCGGCCGCGCCGCGCAGCCACCCCAGCTGGTTGCGGGAGGTCAGCACCCTGTGGGCCTGGGCTTCGCAGGCCGCCGCCAGCGGAGCCTTGAAGCGCGGCGGGGCCTCCTGCAGCAGCGCCACGTCCCACTCGGCGAAGGCCAGGATCGAGGCGAACTCCTCCTCCAGGTCGTGGTTGACCTGGATGTGGGTGGCGCCGCGCTCGCTTCGGCGCCCCAGCCGCGAGCGCCAGCTGTAAAGCGCCGGGTCGGGGGGGAAGTCGCGCCCGTGGAAGAGGTTCCAGGCGATGGCCGTGAGCTGCACGGGGCTTAGTATCCGCGGCTTGAAGCGGGATTTCCTCACCGGAGAAGAGCTGGGCGCATTTGAGCTGGGCGCGCTGCTCGACCGGGCGCTGGAGCTGAAAGCAGGCCGGCGCGAGGGGGCGGGAGCCGGGACGCTGGCCGGGCGCAGCGTGGCCCTGGTCTTCGAGCGTCCCTCGACCCGAACCCGGATCTCCTTCGAGGTCGGCGTCGCCGAGCTCGGTGGTTCACCGATCGTTCTGCGCGGCGAGGAGTTGCAGATCTCCCGCGGCGAGTCGATCGGCGACACGGCGAGAGTGCTGTCGCGCTTCGTCGAGGCGATCGTCGTCCGCGCCGGGTCCCACCAGGCGATCACCGAGCTGGCCGCGGTGGCCGAGATCCCGGTGATCAACGGGCTCACCCCCCTGCACCACCCCTGCCAGGCGCTCGCCGACCTGCTCACCCTGCGCGAGCGCTTCGGCGAGCTGGCCGGCCTGCGCGTGGCCTACGTCGGCGACGGCAACAACGTCGCCCGCTCCTTGGCGATCGCTGGGGAGCTGACCGGGGTCGAGGTGGTGGTCGCCGCACCGCCCGGCTACCAGCTCGAGCCGGGCCACGGCGCCAGGCTGACCGATGACCCCCGCGCTGCGGCCGCCGGCGCCGACGCGATCTACACCGATGTCTGGATCAGCATGGGCGATGAGCCCGAGGCCGAGCGCCGCCGGGCCGACCTCGCTCCCTTCCAGGTCGACGCCGACCTGCTGGCCGCCGCCAAGGACAGCGCCGTCGTCCTGCACTGCCTGCCGGCCCACCCCGGCGAGGAGATAACCGCCGAGGTGCTCTATGGCCAGCGCTCCGCCGTCTGGGATCAGGCTGAGAACCGCCTCCACGCCCAGAAGGCCCTGCTCGCGACGCTACTCGCCGGCTGAGCGTCGGGGTCACCGCGGGGCGCCGCTGCGGTAGCCTCGGCCCTCCGATGGATCCCCCCCCCGCACCTCCCAGCCGGCCCTCTGAGTCCGAGACCGTCGCCACCGCGGTTGACGCCGCGGCGGAGAGGATCGCCACGGCCGGGTGCGAGGACCCGCGCTCAGACGCCGAGGCCCTCGTCGCCGATGTCCTCGGCATCAGCCCGCAGGAGCTCGGTCGCGACGGCGCCGGCGAGGTGGGGCCGGAGCTGGCCGCCGCGATCGAAGAGCGGGTTGGCCGCCGGGCGGGGCATGAGCCGCTCGCCTACATCCTCGGCCGCGCCCCGTTCCGGGCGATCGAGGTGGCGGTCGACTCCCGGGTCTTGATCCCCCGGCGGGAGACCGAGCTGCTGGTCGGGGTCGCCGTCGAGCTGCCCGAGGGAGCCCGCGTGCACGAGGTGGGTACCGGCTCGGGGGCGATCGCCCTGGCCCTGATCAGCGAGCGCCCCGACCTGCGGGTCAGCGCCTCAGATCTCTCGCCCGAGGCCGCGCAGGCCGCCCGCGAGAACGCCGAGCGGCTCGGCCTGGCCCTGGAGGTGATCGTCGAGGAGGGGATGCCCGAGCGGTTCCTGGGCGAAGAGGTCGACCTCGTCCTGGCCAACCTTCCCTACGTCACCGACTCGACGATCTATCAGCGCTCCCCCGAGATCCAGCGCGAGCCGCGGATCGCGGTTACGGGCGAGTGCGGCGAGGACGGGCTGGGGGTGATCCGCGGCCTGGTCGCCGAGGTGCGCCCCGGCCAGCGCCTGGCGATGGAGCACGACACCCACCACGGTCCCGCCATGCGCCAGCTGCTGCGCGAGGCGACCACGGTTCGCGACCATCTGGGCGGCGAGCGGGTGACGGTCGGCCTCGCCCCATGAGCGCGGTGGGGGCGGGGATCAACACCCGGTTCCTCGCTCCGCCGCCAAAGCGCGATATCCGGCGATGACGGAGGCCGCATCCGGCTCGACCGAGAGCGAGCGCCGGGCCAAGGTCGACCGGCTGCGCGCGGCCGGCATCGACCCCTTCCCCCGCTCCTTCCCCGGCCGCACCCCGATCGCCGAGATCCTCGCGGCGCACGACCCGGTCGAGCTGGGCGAGGGTCAGCATCCCGAGTTCTCCTACCGGATCGCCGGCCGGCTGACCGGGCAGCGCAGCCATGGCAGGACCGCCTTCTTCGACCTCCGCGACGTCTCCGGCACGGTCCAGGCCTATGCCCGCAAGGACGCGCTCGGGGAGGAGGCCTACGGGCGGATCGAGGAACTCGACATCGGCGACATGGTCGGCGTGGAGGGCAACCTCTACGTGACCAAGCGCGGCCAGCTGGCGATCGAGGCCCGCGAGTGCACGCTGCTGGCCAAGGCCCTGCGCGACCCGCCCGACCTCTTCCACGGCATCGCCGACGTGGAGACCCGCTACCGCCAGCGGGAGCTGGACCTGATGGCCAACGAGCGCTCGCGCGAGGTGTTCGCGCTGCGGGCCAAGGTGCTGGCCGCGATCCGCGATCACATGAACGAAGGCGGCTACGTCGAGCTGGAAACGCCGATCCTGCAGCGGCTCACCGGCGGCGCCGCGGCGCGACCATTTATCACCCACCACCAGGCGCTCGATCGCCATCTCTATCTGCGGATCGCGACCGAGCTCTACCTCAAGCGGGCGATCGTCGGTGGCTTCGAGGATGTCTATGAGCTGGGCAAGTTCTTCCGCAACGAGGGCATGTCACCTCAGCACAACCCGGAGTTCACGATGCTCGAGTGGTTCGTCGCCGGCGCCGACTACCGGGGGGTGATGGCCTTCGCCGAGGAGCTGGTCGCCGACGTCCTGCGGCGGGTCCTGGGCAGCACAAAGGTCGAGCGCGAGGGGGAGACGATCGACTTCGCGACGCCCTGGCGGCGGCTTGATCTGCGCCAGGCGATCGAGTCCGAGACGGGCCTCGACATCGCCGTCTCGGGCCGTGACGAGCTGGCCGAGCTGCTGGGGGAGGAGGCGGCGCCGGGCGATGACTGGGCCGGTCTGGTCGACAGGCTCCAGGGCAAGCTGGTCGAGCCCAAGCTGACCCAGCCGACCTTCATCGTCGATCTGCCGCTCGACATCTGGCCGCTGGTGAAGCCGGTCCCCGAGCATCCGAAGCTGCTGGGCGAGGCCTTCGACGGGATCGTCGCCGGGATGGAGATCGTCGGCGGCGGCACCGACATCAACGACCCGATCGAACAGCGGCGGCGCTTCGTCGAACAGCGCGAACGGCGGGAGTCCGGGGCGGAGGAGACCCCGCACGAGCACGACGAGGAGTTCGTGCGGGCGCTGGAATACGGCATGCTGCCGGCCAGCGGATGCGGCCTGGGGGTCGATCGGCTGATGATGATCCTCACCGGGTCAAAGACCCTGCGCGACGTGATCCTCTTCCCCACGATGCGCGAGCTGCCCTCAGAAGGCTGAGCGTGCCAGGCCGCCGTCGATCGGGATCACCGTGCCGGTGATGTAGGCGGCGCGCTCGGAGCAGAGGAAGGCGACGAGGTCGCCGTACTCCTCGGGGCGCCCGAGGCGCTGGGCGGGAACTTCGGAGCGAGCGGCGTCCTCGGCGCCCTGGAGCGATCCGGCGCCGTCGGCCAGCCGTTCGGTCGCGAAGCGGCCGGTGGCCACGGTGTTCACCGTGATCCCCTCGGCAGCGACCTCGCGCGAGAGGGTCTTGAGGAAGCCGACCGCGGCCATTCGGTGGGCGTTGGAGAGGTTGAGGCCGGGGATCGGCTCCCGGCTGGAGCCCGAGCCGACGTTGACGATCCGCCCCCAGCGCCGCTGGCGCATCCCCGGCACGACGACGCCGGCCAGCAGCCGCGGCGCCAGGACGAGCGCCCGGTAGGCGCGCTCCCAATCCTCGAGCCCGTGATCGAGGGCGCCGCCAAACGGCGGCCCGCCGGTGTTGGTGACCAGGATCTCCACCGGCCCAAGCGCCTCGGCGACCTCGCCGGGCAGCGCCGCCACCCCGTCGAGGTCCGACGCATCGGCGACGAAGGCGCCGGCCTCGCCCCCGATTTCCGCCGCAGCCTGTTCGAGTTTCTCCCGCGAGCGGCTGGCGATCGCCACCCGGGCGCCCTCCTGCGCCAGCGCCGCCGCGATCGCCAGGCCCAGCCCACGGCTGGCACCCATCACCAGGGCGACGCGTCCCCTGAGGCCTAGGTCCACGCCGCCCCTCCCGGCGCCCGCCGCGCGCACCAGGCCGCAAACAGCCCGACCGCCACCAGGGCGCCGAGCCAGTGCTGCCCGATGAGGACCGCGATCGCGCTGACCAGACCGGCGAGGACCGCCCCGACCAGGGTGGGCCCGACCGCCAGCCCCACGACGCGCGCCGTGACCCAGGCGCAGAGCAACCAGGCGGCCGGTCCCGCCAGCCATCCCCAGTGGTTAAAGAACCCGGGCGAGAGCAGCGCGGCCAAAATCAGGGAGAGCAGCGCCACCGCGACCAGCTGCACGATCGCCACCCGCCAGAAGACTTCGAATCTCACGCCGGGATTCTCCCACCCGCCGCCCGACCGGCGCTTCAGACCGAGTCCCACACCTGCTCGAGGAAAGCCGCCAGCTCCCCGTTCAGACGCTTTGCGCTGACCCGCCACTCGAGGATCGAGCTGGCCACGATCAGCCGCCCGTTCGCCAGCTCCTCGCCGAGCATCCCGGAGTCGCTGAAGGGGTGCAGCGGATCGAGCGTGTGGCCGACGATCAGCGCCGGCTGGGAGATCTGCCGCCGCTCCTCCCGGTGGGGCGCCGTCTCCCCCAAAAGCAGTCCCTCGAGCACGGCGAGCGAGGGGCCGGGCCGCTGGCGGGCAAAGTCGAGCCCCATGTCGAGGAGGAAGCTGGTGCGGGGAATGGCCGAGGTGAGTCGGGAAACGATCTCAAAGACCGGTCGGCCCAGCCGCAGGCCGAGCAATATCGGCGTGAAGGTGGCCGCCACCGCGGCCAGCGCGTTGTCCAGCACCGGCATCTCGATGAACAGGCCCGCGACCCGATCCGGGTCGCGGGTCGCCAGCTCCAGGGCGACATTGGCCCCGAGCGAGGTGCCGCCGACGACGGCGGAGGGTCGATCCAGGTGGTCGAGCAGCGCCGCCACCTGGCGCGCGAACAGCGGCATCGAGTAGAGGCGGAGGTCCTCGGGACGGTCGGAGCGCCCGTGTCCGAGCAGATCGACGCAGATCACCCGGTTGCCGCGCAAGGCCATCGCCGGCCCCAGGTGGGCGAACATCCGGCGGTTCATCAGCAGGCCGTGGACCAGGACCAGGACCCTCTCGCCCTCCCCGTAGGAGTCGTACTCGATCCGGTGGCCCTCGTAGCGGAACTCGCCCATCTCGACCAGGGTAGCCAGAGCTCGCTAACGTGCGGCGCATCCCCTTGCTGACCGTCGCCGTCACAGGCCCCACCGGGGAGATCGGCAGGCCGTTCATCGCGGCGCTGGAACGCGTGCCGGAGGTGGAGCGGGTGATCGGGATGGCACGGGGCCGCTTCGATCCGGCCGAGCATCACTGGGGGGACAAGGTGGAATACCGGCGGGGGGACATCCTCGACCGCGACTCGGTCGAGGAGCTGGTGGAGGGAGCCGACGTCGTCGTCCACCTGGCCTTCGTCATCCTCGCCGACCGGGGCCAGAGCCGCGAGATCAACCTCGCTGGATCCCGTAATGTTTTCGAGGCCGCCGCCGGCGCCAGGCGCCTCGTCTACACCTCCTCGGTCGCCGCCTACGGCTTCGGCCGCGACCTGCCCCGGCTGCTGAGCGAGGATCTCGCGGTGCGCGGCAGCCAACGCCATCCCTACTCCGCCCAAAAGGCCGCGGTCGAGGCGGAGTTGGCCGAGGCGCTGCAGGGATCCGAGACGGAGGCCTACGTCTTTCGCCCCTGCATCGTCGCCGGGCCCCAGGCCACATTGCTCTTGGACCTGATCCCGCTGCTCGCGCTGGGGCAGAGGATTCCCGGCCCGCTGCGCTGGGCGCTGGGCCGGGTGCCCGAGCTGCGGCCGGTGCTGCCCGACCCCGGCGTGCCATTCCAACTGGTCCACCACGACGACCTGGCCGCGGCACTGTGCGCGGCGGTTATCGGCGAGGGCGAGCCGGGCGTCTACAACCTCGCCGGGCCCGGGCAGCTGACCATCTCCGAACTCGCCCAGGCCCTTGGCTGGCACGCGGTGCCGGCGCCGCGGCTGGCGGTCGAGGCGGCCGCCGAGACGCTGGCACATCTGCCGTTTCTGCCGGCCGAGGCGGCGTGGATCGAGGCCGTCCGCCGCCCCGTGCTGATGGACACCTCCCGTGCCCGCCGGGTGCTGCACTGGATGCCCCAGCACGACGCCCTCTCCACCCTGCGGGAAACGGTCGCCGCGGTCAGGGCTCGCTGAAGGCCATTAACCGAGC
The DNA here is from genome assembly GCA_035534175.1 of Solirubrobacterales bacterium. GTDB lineage: Bacteria > Actinomycetota > Thermoleophilia > Solirubrobacterales > 70-9 > DATLSM01. Next base: position 38,721 of record DATLSM010000018.1, read on the forward strand.
CATGGGCAGGAGCGCGGAGCGGTTGGCCAGGTTGGGCGAGCGCCCGCCCTGTAAGCCCGTTGCCAGATCCCAGCCAGGTCCCTAATTTGGTTCCCTAGAGCCAATAACGTCGGGTCGGCCAAGCACATCCCGGGGCCCGGCTCGACCAACTCACCCCGCTGCGATCGCCGTCAGGATGGGGCAGCGCCCCTTGACACGGGCGTCCATCTCAGGACTTTGGCCGCCACCAGCTCATCGCCCACTGCAGCGGGCCGGCGATGTTCTCTCCTCCATCTCCACCCGGCCCCTCGGCCACCGCTCTGCGCAGGGCCCGCTCCTCCCCTTCGCGTCTTGCCCTCTGCTCGGCCGACCTCTGCGCCACGGAGAGCTGTGCGATCAGGGTGTCTCTGGTCTGCTCCAGCTCCTCCACCCCGGCTACGTGGGCTTCGGCTCGGATCGGCGCGGTGGGCATGCTCTGCGCCGGCAGGTCGCGCACATAGGCCGCCAGCTCGGCCTCCAGCCGGGCGATCTGGCGACGCAGCTCGAGGCGAACCTCGATCGCCTCGCTGCTATCGCCGAGGCCGAGGCGATCGGGCTCTCTCGGCGAAGCGCTGCCCTCCGGCGCGGGAATCGGCATCGTTGCGCAGGCCATCACCACCTTGGCCAGCTCGCGCGGGTCGACGCCCGCATCCTGGCCGCGACGCAGCGCATCGACGGCGATCGCCTCCAGATCCGGCTGGGCCACGGTGCGATCGGCGACGAAGGTGCCCTGTCCCTGGCGACTGCAGATCAGCCCCTCGTTCTCCAGTGACTCATACACCGCTCGGACCGTGTTCACGTTGACCCCGGCCCAGGCCGCGAGCCGGCGCACGCTGGGCAGGGACTCTCCCGCCGCCAGGCGCCCGGTGACGATCAGAGCCCGTACCCGCCAGGAGAGCTGAAGGCCGACAGGAAGGTCGCCGTCGGGCTCGACGGCAAAGGGGTTGTCAGCGCTGCTTGCTTGCTGTGCCATTATATCCATACAGTTATCAATTAAGTTAGCCAGTCAACTGTATCAATGGGCTTGGTCACCAGCGCGACCAGCCTGATCGGTCAAACGGAGGAGTTCGGATATGCGAAAGCACCTGGTTTGGACCCTTGTCCTCTCGACGGTGATCGCCGTCGGGGTTTCCGCGGTGGCCCTGGCGGCGGGCGAAAAACCGACCGTCGTGCGGGCGGGAAACCTGGTGCTCACGCTCAATGGCGGCGTTTCACCCAAGGCTCTGCCAAGGACAAAGCTGGCGCCGATCGCGGTCCACTTCAGCGGCCGCATCGCCACCGCCGATGGCTCCCAGCCACCGGCGCTGACCAATTTCAGCATCGAAACCGGGAGGACGGGCGCGATCGAGACCAAGGGCGTGCCGGTCTGCAACCGGGGAGAGATCGCGGCGACCGACACCCAGGCCGCCGAAGCGGCCTGTCGCGGCGCGATCGTGGGCAAGGGCAGCACCGAAGTCAGGGTGGCCTTCCCCGAATCGACGCCGTTCAACGCCCGGGGTCCGCTGGTCATCTTCAACGGTGGCACCAGGGGGAACAAGACGTTGATCCTGATCCACGCCTACGTAGCGGTGCCGGCGCCGACGGCGATCGTCGAAACCATCACCGTGACCAAGGAGCACAGGGGCCCCTACAACCTGCACTCCACCGGCCCGATCTCACCGATCGCCGGGGGCAGCGGCTCGGTTACCAGCTTCGATCTGACCATCAATCGCAAGGGCTATCTGATGGCCAGCTGCCTGGGCGGAGTCTTCTTCGCCCACGTGGTCGCAGCATTCAAGGGCGGGACAGAAGTCTCGGGCAGCCTCACCCGACCCTGCAAGGAGATCGGCTGAGATCGACCCGGCCAGGAGACCAAACCTGAGGCCAGCCGAGTAGGACCGCCCTTGGGGCCTGCCTTCTCGGTTTCGCCGGGAGTCGAGTCGGTCCGTCCCACCAACAGGTCCAAACGTAGGGCTGAGCGGGCGAGGGACCCCGCTCAGCCCCGAACACCAAGTCGGAGGAGTCAGCGATGGATGACCTGGAGCCGCTGCTCGGCGAATGGCGGATGGAGGCCGTCTTCGCCAGTGGCTCCCCAGCAGCCGACCTGGAGCAGGAGGGAGTGGCTCAAGGACTCGAAGCTTCTTGCACGACGAGCCGCCCTGTCGTAGCTGGATCGAGGACGCCACTGGGCTAAACGATCACGACCCGGAGGGCCGGATGCGCACTGGCGATCCTCTTGTAGTCGCTGTCCTGGGTGATAACCGGGAGCCCGTGCTCGACCGCGGTCGCGGCGATCAGGGCGTCGGTGAGCTTGACGGTGCGCTGGGTGCCGGCGCTGCGGCAGTCGGAGACGAGCCGGGCCCAGCTGACCATCACCGCCTCGGAGATCGGGATCGGGTCGGCCGCCCTGGCCAGGGCGAGGGTGTCGGCGCGACGGGCACGGGTGGCGCCATCGGCTGCGTTCAACACGCCTAGCTGGAGCTCGCCGATCGTGACCACCGAGATCGCGACGCGATCGGGCAGCTCGCCGAGGGCTCGCTCGTCCTCGCGGGCGATGAAGATCGAGGTATCAAGCAGCCCGGCGCTGGGTTTGATCAAAGCTCGTCGAGGGTCTGGCCGGCGAGGGCGTCCAGCTCGAGGCGCAAGGAGGGATCGGCGGCGCGATCGCCCAGCTGTGCGCGCAGCTGGGCACCAGCCAGCCAGCGGGTCCGTTCGCCGTGGGGCACAATATCGGCCGTAGGCTCCCCGTTGACGGTCAGCACCACCCGCTCACCCGCCCTCACGGCGTCGATCACGCGGGCGGTACGATTGCGCAGGTCGCGTACCCCGATCTCCATGTGCGACAGCGTAGCATGGCTTTTTTTTGGCTGGTATCCGGCTCCGCTTCAGGTTGGCGGCGGGACGATCTCGAGCGAGAAGCCGCCGGCCGCGCTTTCCCGTGAGTAGCGTTTTCTTCCCTTGACAGACGTTAATTCGGTACCTAATCTTTCGGTACCGAATGACCGAAGCCTCTGTCGCAGACCACATCGAGCCCTACATCTGGCGGATTGCGGGGGTCGTGATCTTGGGCATGATCATGTCGATTCTCGACACGACGATCGTCAACGTCGCGCTGGACACCCTGGGCCGCGATCTGCACAGCTCGCTGTCCCAGATCCAATGGGTGATCACCGGCTACCTGCTGTCGCTGGCGGCGGTGATCCCGGTCACCGG
>DATLSM010000019.1:0-6797 GCA_035534175.1 Solirubrobacterales bacterium
TACGAGATCGTCGCCGAGCGGCTGGAGTGCGACACCAAGACCGTGGACAACGCCCTGCAGCGGGTCAAGCGAAAGGTGGGCATTCACCTGGCCTCGCGCGAGGTCGCCCTCTAGCGCTGGCGGGTTTTGGCAGGTCGGCCAAGACGTATTCGAGGAGCTGGCGCCCGGGTTCGGAGGCCAGCGCGATGTCGTCGGCCCTGACTCCGACGCGGTGCAGCGACTGCATTCGCAGCACCTCGCCGTCCGTGTGTTGGGAAAGATGCCGGCGCAGGAGACGCCCAGCCGCTCCAGGCCCTCGTATGTCACTCCGTTGGCGACCCCGATCGCCTGGCAGAGAACGCCCGCCTCGTCGGGTCGCAGGAACCGAAAGGTCGCGTCCACGCCGTCTATATTCGCCACCATGCCCGCCTAGCTCAACTGGTAGAGCACCGCTCTTGTAAAGCGGAGGTTTCCGGTTCGATCCCGGAGGCGGGCTTGCTGGTCAGGAGCCGTCGCTCAGCACGCGCGACTTCTCCGCCGTGAACTCCTCGTCGGTGAGGACGCCCTTCTCGCGCAGCGAGCCCAGGCGCTCGAGCTTGGCGATGCGAGAGTCCTCCGCCCTGGGCTGGCCGACGGCAGCTGGCGCCTCTGTGGCGGCAGCATCGCTACCAGGTTTCCTCATCTCAGGCAGTCGCAGCTTCGATGCCCGCTCGCCGAGGTTGGCCCCCTTCACCGCGCCGACCACGAGGTCTTTGGTGTGGCCGAACGTGTGGTGGAACTCGGCGTCGGGGAACTCGCTCGCCGTTTGTTTGCCGAGCTCGCGGATCCCATAGGCGGCCATCGCGGCAACGACCAGGGTGGTGAGGAAAGAGCGCAGGCCCTGGGTCGGGGATGAGAGGAAGTAGATCCCGACGACGATCGCGAGGCCGGTGTAGACGTAGGGGCGGTAATCGCGAAGAGCCGGTGCGATTGTTCTGCGGGTGGCCCGGGCCGAGCCGCTCGGCGAGCCGAGCCAGCCGGCGATCGCGAACAGTACGCCGATCACGATCACGGTGGTCGCGATGCTTGTCATCAGCGAGGTTGCGATCGTCCAGGTGGCTTCGGCGGCCGGCTTTACGCTGTCGTTTGTCACCAGCTGCCCGACCACGATCCCTCCCGCCACGTGGCGGGCGACGATCACGGTGAAGCCCGCCGCGATCAGGCCTATGCCGGAGAAGAGGATCGTCACCCAGCGCTGGTCGCGCGCTAGGTAGATCGCAGCGGCAAAGGCGGCGAATGTGAGGAGCGAGAGCAGCAGCGCAAGCCCCTTCACCGCCGCGGCGATGTTCTGGGCGGTTTTCAGCTGGTTGGAGTGGAGGATTTCGATCTGGCCGGCGTTGGGCGGCAGTTTTTCCGCCAGGCTGGCGCCGATCCCCACCTGGTTGGCGAGGTTCGTCACCAGGCCGCCGAGGTTCAGGGTCACCGTCCCGTTTGCCGTCGAGAGGGTGCCGCTCTTTTCTTCCAGGACGTCCACCAGCTGTTCGTGGGCGGTGCGGTTGGCGCTCTGCCAGAGGCTCTGCGCGACCGAGGTCTTGAGCAGCTGTTCGGCACCCTTGCCGGCCACCGTCCGCAGGCCGCCCGCGGCCGGGCCGGCGAGACGCTTGGCTTCGCCGGGGAGGATGCTCTTCAGTTCTTTCTCGACATTGACGTGTTCGTAGACCTGGTTGACCAGGTAGTTGGACACCGCGCTGCGGATCGTCGAGTTCTGCAGCAGCTGGTCGCTTGTGCTGACCCAGTCGTTGGTATTGAGGGCCTGGCGTTCAACCCAGATCGAGAAAACGCTGAGGAAGGCGAGGACCGAGCCGAGGGCGACGAGGGCCTTCACCGTGCGTCGTCGGCCGCGACTCATCGAGAGGATGCTATACGTCACAAGGTGAAGCTCGAGGGAATCCACCATGTGACTGCGATCACCGAGGACGCGCAGCGAAACGTCGACTTCTACGCGGGGGTGCTCGGCCTACGTCTGGTGAAGAAGACCGTCAATCAGGACAACCCGACCGTCTATCACCTCTTCTTCGCTGATGAGAGGGGCAGCGCCGGCTCCGATCTAACGTTCTTCGAGTTTCCCGGGGCGCCGCCGGGGCGCGCCGGCGCCGGCATGGTCCACCGGATCGTCTGGCGAGTCGGCTCCGAGGACTCCCTGGCCTTCTGGGAGCAGCGACTGCGGGCGAACCGGGTCGAGCCGGAGCGGCTGCGCGATGCTCTGCGCTTCAGCGACCCCGAGGGCCTGGAGCACGAGCTTGCGCTGGTCGAGGTTGGCGATGACCCGCTGATCGCCGATCAGCCCGAGGTTCCGGCGGAGCTGGCGCTGCAGGGCTTTCACGCGGTCCGCGCCTACGCTACCGCGCCGGACGCCAGTCGCAGGCTGCTCGAGGCCCTGGAGTTCGAGTCCGTTGGCGGGGGCTGGGAGGCCCGGGGCGAGAGGCGCGGCGGCCTTTACCTCTACGACGAGCCGCCGGCTGAGCCCGGGCTGGGGGGCGCGGGCACCGTCCACCACGTAGCCTGGGCCTCGATCGTCGAGGAGCACGGCGCCTGGCGGGAGCGGGCGGCCTCCGCCGGCGCACAGCCGACCCCGGTGATCGACCGCTTCTACTTCCGCTCGGTCTACTTCCGCGAGCCGAGCGGCGTGCTCTTCGAGATCGCCACGCTCGGCCCGGGCTTCACCGTGGACGAGTCGCTTGAGCACCTCGGCGAGAAGCTCTCGCTGCCACCCGACTACGAGCATCTGCGGGCGCAGCTGGAAGCCAGCTTGCGGCCTGTGGCAAATCCACGGGCCTGAGAAGGCAGGCCACCTGCGGATGCCCCCCAACGATTCAGCGTGACCTCCGGTGATCATCAGCGGGAGGGAGGGAGAGCAGAGGAGGCGGCGCAGTCCTTCCTCTGGCGCGATGGGGGGCGGACGGTCGTCTTCGGCCCTGGTGGGATCGCCCAGGCTGCCCAACTGCTTCGGGAGCACGGCTTCGCCCCCTTTGAGCTGCTGAGCACGAGGCGAGCGCTGCCAGGCGCTGCGGAGCTGGTCGCCGCGGCGAGCGCCGTCCACCAGGTGGCGCCGGGGGGCGTGCCCGAGGCTGCCGCCGCGATCCTCGCCTCGGCTCGCTCCCCTCGCCTTGTCGCCCTGGGCGGGGGCCGGGTGATCGACGCGGCGAAGGCGGTCGCCGCGGTCAGCGGCGCCGAAGTCGCGGCGATCCCGACCACGATGTCAGGCGCCGAGATGACCGGCATCCACCGCCTGCCGGCCGGTGCCGAGAGCAGGGTGAGAGGAATGGTTCGACCGGCGCTGGTGATCGCCGACGATCTCGCGATGACCAGCCAGCCCGAGCGGGCGCTCCGCTTCAGCTCGATGAATGCCCTCGCCCACGGCGCCGATTCGCTCTATACGCCGTTTGCCAACCCGGTCTCGCGGATGACCGCGCTGCGCGGCGCCGAGCTGATCGCCAGCTCCCTGGACCAACCGGCGGCGGAGCGCGACCGGACCGCGCTGGCACTCGGATCGATCCTCTGCGGCTACGCGATCGACTCCGCGATGTACGCCCTCCACCATGTGATCTGCCAGACCCTCGTCCGCATCTGCGGCAGCCCCCATGCGGAGACCAACGCCGCGATCCTGCCGCGGGCGATGGCCTTCATGGCTCCCCGTGCGCCCGCCCAGCTCGCAGCTCTGGGGAGGGCGATCGGCACCGACCCCGGCGAGATCGAGTCCCGCATCCTCGAACTGGGCGGCGACCCACCCCGCCTGGGCGAGGTGGGGGCCGATCGCTCCCAACTGGTTCAGGCCATTGAGGAGATCCTGGCGCGACCGGAGCTGGCATTCACGCCAAGGTCCCCGACGCGCAGTGAGCTCGAACGCCTGATCGACGCGGCCTGGTAACCGAGGTCCGTCCCTCGTGTAGCGCTCTGCGTGACCGCAGAGCAGCTCGCCGCCTACCACGGCTACACCCGCGCCCACGGCGTCAACCGGCCCCTCTATCTGCTTGCCCGCGTCTGCCTGACGCCCATCTTTCTTCTCTACTTCCGCTACGCCCGGAACGGGCGCGAGCACGCCCGCGTGCGCGGGGGGCTGATCGTCGCCTCCAACCACCGCAGCTTTCTCGACCCCTTCGCGATCGGCGGCTCCCTGCCCTGGCGGCGGCCGATGAACTACGTCGCCAAGGTGGAGCTGTTCGAGCGCCGCTGGAAGGGCTGGCTGCTCTCGCGGCTCGGCGCCTTCCCGATCCGACGCAGCGAGTCCGACGAGGACGCGATGGAGACCGCCCGCGTCGTCGTCGAGCGCGGCGGGGCCGTCTGCATCTTCCCCGAGGGGACTCGGATTCGCGCTGGCTCGCTGGCCTCGCCGAGACGAGGGGTGGGCAGGCTCGCCCTGCAGACCGGCGCGGCGGTGATCCCGGCGGCCGTGCTGGGGACCGAAAACGTGAGGCGGGGTTGGCGCATCCGGCCGCGGAAGGTCAAGGTCCGCCTGGGCCGGGCGATGACCTTCCCCCGTGCCGGGAGCCCGTCGCCGGCGCTGGCCGACACCGTGACCGCGCGGATCTGGCCCAACGTCCAGCTCCAGTGGGAAGACCTGGGCGGCCTGCCCCCGATGCGCCGTGCCGCGGTGATCGGTGCGGGCTCCTGGGGCACCGCGGTCGCCGTCCTCTTGGCCCGCGGCGGCCTCGAGGTTCAGCTCGGCACCCGCACCGCCGCGCAGGCGGCGGAGCTTTCGCAGTCGGGAGAGAACCGCCGCTATCTGGCGGGTGTGGCGCTGCCCGCTTCGATCGACGTACGCCCAGCGTCGAGGATCGAGCTGGCCGGGCTGGACCTCGTCTGCCTGGCGATCCCCTCGAAATCGCTGCCGCAGGCGGTAGGGGCGATCGCCGACCGGGTGGGGGAGCGTTCGGCGGTGCTGCTGCTGACCAAGGGCCTGATCGCCCCCCAGGGTCAGCTTCCCGCCGAGTACGTGGGGCAGCGGATCAGGGCCCGGGCGATCGCCTGCCTCGGCGGCCCGGCCCACGCCCGCGAGTCGGTCTCCGGATCCGCTGCGCTGGTCCTCGGCTCAGCCGACGCCGACCTGCGCGACCAGCTCGGTGAGGTCTTCGATCAAGCCGGGCTGGTCTGCGAGCGCTCGGCCGACGTCACCGGGGTGGAGATGGCCGGGGCGGCGAAGAACGCCGCGGCGCTGGCTGCCGCCGCGGCGGAGCCGCACGGCCTGAACGCCGCGGGGATCGCCGCTGCGGAGATCTGGGGCGAGTGCATCGCCTACGCGATCGGGCGCGGCGCGCAGCTGGAGACCTTCTCCGGCCTCGCTGGCGTCGGCGACCTGACGGCGACGATGCTGGCCCCAGCCGGGCGAAACCGCCGCGCCGGCGAGCTGCTGGGGACGGGCACTCCGGCGGCTGAGATCCAGCAGTTGATCGGTCAGGCATCGGAGGGCCTGGATACCGCGCCGCTGCTCGCCCAGGCGCTCTCCGCCGCTGGGATTCCGGCGGAGGCGCTGAACGGGCTCGCGGCGCTGATCCGAGGCGAGATCGACACCGAGGCCTGGATCGCCGGCCTGCGCCGGGTCGAGCGGTCGAGGCGAGCGGCATGAACGCGGCACTAGGCTTGATCGGTGAGCGCGGAGCGAGCGAGCGAGGAAGGCGTAGTCGATGAGTGGGAGCGGGCGAAGCGCAAGGGGCCTTGGTGAGTGCGGAGCGGCCGGCGGAGAACGTGGAGCCGGCGAGCCTCGATCCCGCCGCCAAGGCGGAGCTGGACAGGGCCTTCGAGGATCTCTACCGGGCCCACCTGCGCGACGTCTATTCCTACTCCTACTACCGGGTCGGCAACCATCACGACGCCGAGGACCTCACAGAGCAGGCCTTCCTCCAGGCCTATCGCCACTTCGACCGCGCCCGGCGCGAGTCCGACGGGCGGCCGCTGCGACCGTGGCTGATACGGATCGCCCACAACCTCACCTCCAACTACTACCGGGACCGCTCCCGCCGTCCGCAAACCCCGCTCGACAGCGCCGATCCGATCGTGGAGCGCCACGGCACCGAGGCGATCGCCGAGGGGCGCGAGGAGCTGCGGCAGGTGATGGAGAACCTCAAGCACCTGCCGGAGGACCGGCGCGAGGCGCTGATCATGCGCTTCGCGCTGGGCATGGACAACCGCGAGATCGCCCGGGCCCTGGGCCGCAGCGACGGCGCCACCAAGGTGCTGATCCATCGGGCGATCAAGCAACTGCAGGAGAAGTTGGGCAGTGACCAAGAGTGAGGTGAGCGAGCATGGCCGATGATCGTGAGGGACGAGCGACCTGGGAGACGGGTGTGCTGGGCGACGCGACGGAGCGCCTGACCGGCAGCACCTGGGACGTGGAGCGGCTGCTGGTCGATGCCCTGCGGCCGATCGAGCCGCCTGAGCGGCTCTCGGGACGGGTCGAGGACACCCTCTCCGCCGTCACCCAGGCCGCCGCTGAGGAGCTCTCCGACTGGGCCGAGGAGCTCTCCGAGAGCGAGCTGCGTGCCCTGCGCGACCCGCGCAACTGGGTCCGCCCCGTGGTGGCGGTTAGCGCCGGGGGAATCGCCACGGGCGCCCTGGTTCTACTGGAGGCCCGGCGTCGCAGCAGGCAGAACGCAAAGGCCCACGTCCTCCGCATCGCCTCCGGGCGTGCGCCCTGGTCTAGGTGACGAGCCCAGAGACGTTCCGAACGCCATGAGGTAGGTCCGGGCCTGCCGAGAGGCTGTGGGTGTTCAAAGCTCACGACCTCAAGGAGGCCCGGAATGCAACACGCTAACTCCCTGCTCACCCCGAAGGGCAGGCATCGC
>DATLSM010000020.1:0-62881 GCA_035534175.1 Solirubrobacterales bacterium
TGACGCTGCCAAGGGCGGTGCTGCTCTTTCAGCCCGTCTTTCGGTGTTGGGCCGGCCGCTGCCAGACCTGCCGGCAGCCCGTCGACCTCGACCGACTCCCACTCCACAGGCAAGATGAGTGAAGCTAACAAAGCAGTGCTAAACGACCGTCGCTGCCACGGCTTCCTCGCTCAGCAGCCAGCGCGTTCCGTAGGTCCGCATGTCCTCGATCAAGGGCACCAACGCCTCGCCCTTACCGGTCAGCGCGTACTCCACCCGCGGCGGAACCTCGGGGAAGGTGTGGCGCTCGACGATTCCCTCCTCTTCCAGCGCCCGCAGGCGCAGCGACAGGGTGCGGGGGCTGATCCCCTCCAGCGAGCGCTCCAGCTCGCAGAAGCGGCTGCTGCCAGCAGCGAGGTCACGGATCATTAGCAAGGTCCACTTGCCGCAGACCACTTCGGCTGTGCGGCAGACGGGACATCTGGAGTTGCTGAGAGCACTCATCGCGGAGGGAGACGTGATCGGAACGCCTCGCTTCAGCAAGTGTAGCGGCATAGCTTCACTTACTGAAGCATTGGATAAAGAGCGCTGTACTCAGGAATGACCAGCAACTACGGGTTCGACCTTCAGCACGTCGATCTTGTAGCGGACGCCGTCAGGGTAGACCAAGGTCTCCGCGAAGTTCGGTTCGAGTTCGAGCAGAGCGCAGCTGCCCGTCCCGGATATGCACTGACCTTCGCCGTAGACACCTTCGACCTTGGCCGAGACGAGGAAAAGAGGATTCTTGGTCTTCGGGTTGACGCCGATATAGGTGACCACCTGGGTTGCTTTGTTGGGCAGCGTTGCCGGCGGCTCGACCCGGTGTCTGGTCGTTTCACTTTGCTTCTTGGCCTTGCCCTGGCCTTCGCTCTGGGAGATCTTCACGTCGATCGCGAAGGTGAAGATGGTGAGCTTGCGGGTGGTGGGGCCCGTCGATGGGGGCACCGTCGGCGAGGAGCCCGAGGGGGCGTGGGTGGCGCTCCCGCCACCCCCTTCGGTCTTGGTCGTCGCCGTAGCACCGGTCGCGCCAGTCGCGGTCTTGCTCGTCGCGGTCTTGGTCTGCGCGGTATGCGCCGTGGCCATCTTTTCCGCTAACAGGGCGAATTTTTCGGCAAAGGGATCCTTGACCCGCAGGTAACCGAGTCGCTTGCGCGGCTGGCGCAAACCGGGGTTGGACTGAACTACCTTTAGCCGCGAACCGCCGGTAGCAGCCACCGCAACCGGGGCCCGTAGCGGGAGCACCGGGCTGGGGGACGCAGGCCCCGACCTCGAGAGTAGAAACGGGACCGCAACAATCGCCACTCCGACCAGGGCGAGCAGGGGGAGAAGGCGCCGATCGCGGAGGTCATAGAAGAGATCTTGCAGCGCGGGTGGAAACTTCAGCTCGGGTGCCTTGAGCCGCTTCACGGAGCCCCTCCAGTGGTGGTCGAGGTCGGGGTCGCGGTGCTCGGGCTGGGCGCGGCGGGGGTTGCGCCGGCCGTGATCCCCTGGCTCGCTGGCGTCAGGTAGGTGGTAACTGAGAAGACAGCTTCCAGGCTCGGTTTCAGGACCGGTCGAGCGGACTTTTCGGGCGTCAGCGAGAAGCCGTCGATCGTGACCAGGCGGCCGTTGACCGCGACGCGAGATGACCTCTCGGTCCTGACCAATGCATCGAGGCCGTGGATGAAGTCAGCGATGTGGAGGAACTTGCCGTTGAAGGTCAGCGTGTAGGGCATCACGTCGAGCCCGGCCGGACCGATCGTCGCCCCCAGTGGCAGCGTCGCGGCTGTCGCCTCAGTCGGCGCGGCCGGCGCCGGCGAGGCGGTGGAAGCCGGGCCGGATTTCGAGGCAGAAGAAGACGAGGAGGAAGAGGAAGATGTGGGCGCTTCCGAGGTCGATGGACTCGATGCAGCTGGCGACGGAGCCGGTGTCGACGCGCCGGAGTTATTCAGTTGGAGTTCCTGAAAGCGGACGCCCGAGCGAGCGGCAATTCCGTCGAATTGGACCAGCAGAGAGGCGGTTTCGCTTTCGGCCGGAACGGCGCCGCCCAGCACGACGAGCTGTCCGTAGTTGGCTGGGAACTCGCGGCGCGCCGCCAGATCGGTGGCGAGTTCTTGGCGGTTCTTGACCAACGAAGACTTTAGGTTTGTGGCCTTCGTCGCCAGTTCGCCCCCCTGCTGGCGCTTCGGGCCAAGCGCCAGCACCCAGAAGGCGGCGGCCAGCACGGCGACCACGAGCATCGCGCCTATCACCCTTCCAGACGAGCTCATCGCTAGCCTCCGCCTTCCGAGGAGCCTGAACTGGAGGTCTTCGTCGAGGATCCCGAGGCCGTCGTCGAGGATCCCGAGGCCGTCGTCGGGGCCGCCGCCGTTGAGGGGCTGCTTTCTTCACTCACGACCGGCGCCCCATCGAAGGCGACGACCATCTTGAACTGGGCAACGAACTCGAGCGGGGGGCACTGATTCGCTCCGCCACCTGAGCCAGAGGAGGCGGCCGCCCCGGATTCACCCCGTTTGGGGAGAGCCGAGGTTTCCACGCCGACCCGGGTCACGCCGTCGATGCCCTTGAGCACGGTCAGGAACCTGGCGACCCCGCGCTGGCCGATGGTGCAGCCTTCCATTTCGATCGCCGGCCCGGCGATCGAGGCGCGCAGCCCCGAGCCCGAGCCCGAGCTCGCCGAACCTGAGGACACCTTGGGAGAATCGGTCGCGTTAAGTTTGGTCAGCTGGACGTACTCGGGGAGCACCCGCGAGAGTTCGCGCATCACCCTTTCCCAGTCAAAGCGGCTGTTTGCAAGGCTGGTCACGGTCGCGATTCGCTCTTCGCGCAGGGTTCGGAACTGCCCGTAGGCGACGAGCCGTCGGGTGCTGGCCCGCACCGTCGCGTCTTCGCGCTGGAGCTGGGCGATTTCGGTCTTGCGTTCGGCCACCTGGTTGCCGGTCAGGACCAACGCCGTAACCCCGGCGAGGGCGGCGATCAGCGCCCCGACCACGATGTAGACGAGTGGGCCACTGCGCATCGGGCCGTTCGCCTCGCGGCGCTGCTCGGGCGGGATCAGGTTGACCGGACGCATCTATTGCTCCAGCGCCAGTCCGTAGGGAAGCGTGAGGCGAGCCGCCGAGAGCTCGTCATAGCCCGCCAGCGCGCTTGGCCTGACCGAGGCGATCGACAAGCCGAAGCTGCTTTCCATGCGCTGGGGAAGGCCGGGAATCGCGCTGCCGGGGCCGCAGAGCACCACCCGGGTGACCGGCACGGCACCTTCCTGGGCGCCGTAGTAATCGAGCGAGAGGCGCAGCTCGTCTACCAGGGTGGTGACGCCCTCCTCCAGCGCTCGCCTCGCCTGGCCGACGAGCTCGGGGTCGCCCTCGATGTCCTCAATCGGACGCTCGAGCCCGACGTGTGTGAGCCAGCCGCTGGCGTGCTCCAGGGTCAGGTCTTGCCCGGAGGCCAGACGGGCCGCGATCGCTTCCAGTCCGGCGTTGGAGACTCGGGTAAAGAGGCAGGCCCTGCCCCGCGCCACCGCCAGGTTGGCGACGTCACCGACGTTGCAGTAAAGGACCGCCTCGCCGCCGGGCAACTCTGCGGACTCCCCCGCCATCTCGGCTGTCTCACCGGCTAGGGCGCGAAGCATCCCGAAGGCCGATAGGTCGAGCCCGAGCGGACGCAGGCCGGCGCGCCGGATCGGCTCCAAAAGAGAGGCGACCATGTCGCGACGAGCCGCCACTACGACCACATCGACCTGTGGCGGTCGACCCTCTTGGGCGGGTACACCGCCCACCACCTGGTGCTCTATCACCGCCTCCTCGAGTGCCATCGGCATCTGCTCTTGCACCTGGAAACGCACCGCGGCATCCATCTCCTTGGGGTTCTCGATCGCCGGCAACCGCACCGTGCGCACGACGACTCGCTGGTTGCCGACCCCAAGCCGCACCTGCTTTGAGAGCCCGTGCTTGGCGAACGCCGCCTTCAGCGCCTCAGCCAGAGCCGCGGCGTCGCCAACCTCGCCCTCACGGAAGGCACCGGCCGCCAGCGGCTCGATCACGGCAGCTCTCACCTGAACCGAGCCGTTGGCAACGACTTCGGCTGCGGCGATGCTGCCCGCCTCGATGTCGAGACCGACGACCGCGCTTGGCTTCTTTTGCTTGGTCAGTTGCATGAAAGTGTTTTTTTGGGGGAAAGGCGCGGGACTCGGCGAGCCGTTTCCGCTACCTCGCCTGTCTGATCGACAGAAGGGCCACAGAACTTTCGTCCCCCAGGTACTCAAAACTAGGAAAAGGTTCCGAGGTACCAGCTGATCATCTGGGCGCCGAAGAGCAGCCCAACGACTCCGCCCAGCGCCAGGAAGGGACCGAATGGGATCGCCCGCTTGCGCGCGCCGGCCCCATCGCGGGCGATCATCACCAGGCCAACCAGCGAGCCAGCGAGTAGCGCGACAAGGATCGCCGGAGCGACGCTTCGCCCGAGGAAGAGGCCCATCACGGCCGCCAGCTTCACGTCTCCCAAGCCCATCCCACCCGGGTAGGCGAGCGCGACGACGAAGAGCAGACCGCCTGCCGCGGCGGCGGCTAACGCCCGCTCGGGCAGGCTGCCCGGGTCACCGACGGCGGTGATTATGAGCCCCGCCCCCGCTGCGACAAGGAGAATCCGGTTGGGGATGATCCGCCGCTCCAGGTCGGTCAGCGTGACGGCGACCAATAGGGTGACGAAGACCAGGCCCAGTGCGATCGCGGTCGGTTTGCCCCAGAGAACCAGGACGCTGGCGCCGTAGAGCAGACCAAGCCCCACCTCGGCCGACGGGTAGCGGCCAGAGATCGGCTTCCCGCAGCAGCGGCCTCGCCCCCCCAGTATCAGCCAGGAGAGAACCGGGACGTTGTCGTAGGCGGCGACCTGAACCCCGCAGGAGGGGCAGCGCGAGCGCGGCGCGACGATGGATTCCCCCCGCGGCACGCGGTGCGCGACCACGGTCACGAAGCTGCCGGCGATCAGGCCCCCAAGGAGAGCGAGCGCTGCGACGGCACCCACTCTATTCTCTTTCCAGCGGGGTGGAGGTGTCGAGCTCGATCCGGGTCTTGTATTCGAAGTTGTCGTAGAGGATTGGAATTGCGTCTTCGCCGGTTTCACTTGCCACGCTGAGCGCCATGCCCAGCCGATCACCGGCGGGGATCTTCGTTTCTGAGCTAAGGGCCATCGTCACGATCTCTTCGGTCCACTTCCCCTGGGGCCAGTACCCGCTCCCTCCCGGGGTGAATGTCCAGTAGAAGAACCCGGCGGTGCTTTTCAACATTTTGTCTTCGGCGGTCGGCGGATTTCCGGTTTCGTGGCGGTCGAAGAGGTAGATGCAGACCTTCCCCCGGTAGAGATTGTCGCTCAACGCCCGCGTGTAGAAGTCAAATGTCACATTGCCGAACATCTTGAATTCCGAGGGCATCGGATCGGTAACCCAGCGGTGGGTCTTCCATTGCGGTTCGGATTCGCTGGTCTGGGTGTAGCTGCAGCCGCTTGCGGCATCGCGTCGTAGCTGGATGCCCTTGGCGGTTGCGGGAAGCGGTGAACCCGAATAGTCACTCGAGTAGTCATAGAGCGGCAAGCTTGGGTTTTCGGGTTCGGAATCGGGAGGCGGCCCGAGCAGCAGCGCGTCGGGCGCCCCGGCTATCGTGCCCGTATGTGGGCCGCTCGCGCAGGTGCCGAGCGTGTTGTGCAGCGGGTTGTTTGCTTCGATTTCCTTATGCACGGTGGTACCGCTTTCGGCACACGGGGTGTTGGTCAGGTAGAACTGCTGCGGCGAGGTGACTTCGCCGCCCGGCCCCGGCGCGGGGTTGCTCTTTTCGCTCTTTTCCGGGTTGATGAAATCCGACTGGACTTCGACGTAGCCCCCTTCACCCGACTGATCCCCGGGGGTTTCGATCTTCACCGCGACGACGATCTGTTTGTAGTCCTGTTCGCCCGGGCAGATTTCCGGCGGGCAGCTCGCGTCGTTGCGCCAGACGATATAGCGGTAGACGTGTCCCATTACCGCACCGCTTTCAAAGGCCGTCGGGCCGGGAGTGACCGTGCCGCCTTTGATTTCTCCGCCACCGTAGACACTGCCACCGTTGATCACCATGTTGGCGTAGTTACTCGGGGGTTCCCTGGTCAAGGCGAAGGTCGCGTTGCTTACCCGATAATTGGGGTTGTGGGTGTGGGTGGAGCTCGGCGGCGCCGCGGTCATCGCCAGCTTTTCTTCGGGCAGGCTGCGCAGCAGCTCCATTTCCTGCTGCGCCCGGTCGAGGGCGATCTGAGTTGCCTTCGCCCGCTGGGCGTTGACGGTGGCCGAGCTCAGGGTGCTGTAGGTCGCCAGGGCGCCCAGCACGAGCACGATGGCCGCGATCAGGACTTCGATCATCGAGAATCCCTCCTCGGCTGCGATTGCGCGCTTCATTCTCAGTCCCCCAGGGTCAGGCCGCTCAGGGCGGCGCCGTCGGAGATGGTCAGGGTGCCTCCGCTGGTGCCGGTGCCAGCTAGCGAGAGGGAGACGCCGACGTAGGTCGGGTTCGCCATGCTGGGCGAGTAGCTGAACACGCTGCTGGCGTTGGAGATGCCGGTGAGGATCCTTTCCGCTGTCCCGGTGTTGACCCCGGGAGCGGCTTCAAGGCGGGTGCACGTTACTTCGGCGCAGCTGTATGTCACCTCGCAGGGGATTGATTCGGCGCTGCTCGAGAGCATCGTCGCCGCACCGCAGCTGGTGTGGCGCTCATAGGTCTCAAAGGACACCTGCGAGGTGCTGGGGCTGCCGTAGACCTTGAAGCCCTGGCGCAATTCCCGCGTCATTCGCTCCAACACAGTGCGAGCGCTCTGTACCTTCGCCGCCGCCTGGCTGACCCTCGGCTCGGCCCGCAGGGCCCCGATCAGCACCGTTCCAATGCCGCCTAGCAAGATGATGCTCATCACCGAGGCGATCAGCAGCTCGATCAGCGTGAACCCCCCCTCACCGCCTGCTCGCAAGCGACGCAGCCGGGGCCTGGCATGCAGCGCCCTGCTCATCGAGGCACCACCTTGAAGTGCCGCTTCACAGGTCGCAGCTCCCAGATGCCGGAGTTGACGCCCTTTACCTCAAAGAGGTGGCGGCCCCGCCGTAGCCTTTTTGTCCGCTGCGGCGATCGGCAGCGCTTCCAGCGGGAGTGGTCGAGCTTGCAGACGAAGGCGGTGCCCGACTGACCGCTGGCATCGATGAATCCGAAAACCGGCCGGCGAAGCCGGGTCTTGGTGCCGGGTGCAAAGGTGATCCGGGTCTGCGGTGCGACCGGACCGCGCGGGGTTGGAGGGGTTGGAGGCTTGGGGACCGGAGGCAATCCCGAGCCGCCAGCGCCGCCGCCCGACCCGCCTCCAGTGCCCCCGCCTTCGCTTGGACCCCCGCCGCCGCCGTTGGATTCAGCCGCCTGGCGATAGGTGAGCGGTTCTGAGCAGGACGACGTATCGCCACTTGAGTCGGTAGCGGTCGCACGAAAGCTCGTCGTCGAACCTGCGGCCACGGGCACCTCGATGCCGACACCCAGCTGCGCGGCGGTTCCGGTAGCGACCGGGACGCCCGAGCAATCGGGCGTTGAGTAGACCTTGATCGAGGAATTCGCTTCCGCCTCTCCGATCAGCGAGGGCGTCGTGGAGGCAGCGGGAGAGGCGGGGTCGGTAGCGGTCAGAATCGGCGTCGGCGGGCCCAGGGGCAAAGAGTTTCCAACTGAGATCAGGCGCGTCGTCCATTCTGGCTGTCCGCCGATTTCTTCATCCGCTCGTTCATAGATCTCCGGTTCGGAGCCGAGGTCTTCGGCCGTCAGTCGCTTTGCGCTGGTAAAGAAGACGTGGGTGCCGTCTTCGGAAGCTCCGTCAAAGCTGGCGTCGCACCCCTTTTCCCCCGTGAGAGGGCAGGTGCCCGCAGGGGTCTCGAGCGTCGTCGTTTCATTGGTCAGGTTGCGCATGTAGATGTCGGTGGATTCGTCGGTGTCGAGCGGCGAGAGCGATTCCTTCGTGCTGAAGAAGACCTTTGTCCCGTCGGGGGTGGCGCCCGCGAATCTCGCTGGGTCTGGGCCGTTGCCGCAGCCGGGCGCGCAGGATGATTCGC
This sequence comes from Solirubrobacterales bacterium, assembly GCA_035534175.1. Classification (GTDB taxonomy): domain Bacteria; phylum Actinomycetota; class Thermoleophilia; order Solirubrobacterales; family 70-9; genus DATLSM01. The sequence continues at coordinate 8,090 of DATLSM010000020.1, forward strand.
CCTGGGAGACGAGGATCGTTTCTTCGCTAACCAGGTCTCGCATATACACATCGGTTGCTTCGTTGGTGTCTTGGGGCGAGAGGCTTTCGTCGGTTTCGAAGAAGACCTTGGTGCCGTCGGCGGAGGCGCCGCGGTAGGTGGCGGGGAGAGGGCCGTTGCCGCAACCAGGTGCGCAGGTTGGTTGGCCCTGGGAGACGAGGATCGTTTCGTTGGTTTCCAGGTTGCGCATGTAGATGTCAACGGATTTGTCGGTGTCTTTGGGCGAGAGGCTTTCGTCGGTCTGGAAGAAGACCTTGGTCCCGTCGGCGGAGGCGCCGAGGTAGGTGGCGGGGTGAGGGCCGTTGCCGCAAGTGGGTGCGCAGGAAGCCTGGCCCTGGGAGACGAGCGTCGTCGTGCCCCCCGACCAGGCATATACATCTGTGGATTCATCGGTGTCTTGTGGCGAGATCTGTTCGTCGGTCTGGAAGTAGACGTGCGAGCCGTCGGGCGAAGCCCCGCGGTAGACCGCCACGCATTCGGTTTCAGGGTCAGCGATACCGGCGGGGCAGGTTCCGCCGCCCGAGACAAGCGTCGTGGTCGGCGGGTTGCTCGCCAGGTTGCGCTCATAGATATTGGTCAGTTTGTTCGTTGGGGCAGCCGAGAGCTGTTCTTCGGTGGAGAAGAAGACCTTGTCGCCGTTTTCCGAAGCGCCATCGAAGCTGGCGTTGTGGGAACCGTTGCCGCAACCCGGCTGACAGGAGGATTCGCCCTGGGAGACGAGCGTCGTCGTTTCATTGGTCAGGTTGCGCATGTAGACGTCATAGGCGCCGTCGGTGTCCTGCGGGGAGAGCTGTTCGTTGGTGACGAAGAAGACCTTGGTCCCGTCGGCGGAGGCACCGACGAATTTCGCTGGGTCTGGACCGTTGCCGCAGCCCGACGCCTGGCAGGATGATTCGCCCTGGGAGACGAGGATCGTTTCGTTGGTTTTCAGGTTGCGCATGTAGATGTCTTCGCTGTGGTCGGTGTCGCCTGGGACCAGTGACTCCGCGGTCGAGAAGAAGACCTTGGTCCCGTCGGCGGAGGCGCCGTCATAGGTCACGTCGTAGGCGGCGTTTCCTCCGGTCGGCCCGGTTGAGAGCTCGCGCGTGACGTAGCGTTCGATCCCCGGTTCTCGGTCGTAGGTGCGGTCATAGAGATCGATTCGCCGGTCGGTGTCGCCGGGGACCAGCTGCTGGGCGGTGGTGAAGAAGACGACCTTGCCATCGGCCGAGGAGCCGGCGTAGGCGGGGGGGGCGAATTCGGCGGCATCTGCCGCGGGGGCGAGGGAAACCGCAAGAAGAAGGGGAAGAGCGAGGCCGGCGTAGCGCATCAGACGCCGGATGCCGGAACCTGCAGAAGGCGTTATGAGCGTGGCGAGAGCCATCGTTTCCTCTATCGGCCGAGATCGGCGATTCGTTTAGCTCCGGCGGGTGCATTAGCCGAATGCGCGAGGGGCGGGCCAAATGGCCCGCCCCTCGGCAAACGCTCACGCTTGGCTAGGCCAAGGTGATCAGGCGGCGATTAGCCGTTGCCCCAGGTATTGGTCGAGGGACAACCACCACGGTTTTCCGGGTTTTTGGCAGTACAAGGGAATTTCAAATTGCCGTTTTCTTCCCTTTCCACGCCGAATGTGTCTTCGGTCGTTGCAGCGGTAACCGTGATTGTGTATTTCTTTGCTGCTGGTACGACCGCGAGGCCGCCTTCTTTTGCGGGAATGGTCGGCTCGACAGCATGCAGAGCTTCCTGAGTGCACGCCGCGTACGAACCGTTGTTTTCGGTCGCACACGTCTCCATCGCCGTCTCGGCCGAGTTGGCGGTGGCCTTGGCGTTCGCGTCGTTCGCCTTTGCTCTTTGGTTAAAGAAGGCGGGCAGCGCAATCGCAGCCAGGATTCCGAGAATGAGCATCACAACGAGCAGCTCGATCAGCGTGAAGCCGGCCTCGCTGTCGCCGTTTAGCCGGGCTCCAACCTTCGCCCGGAGATTCTGGAGAAACATAGGTACCTCCTATGGACCTATCGTTTTCGCCAGAGCCCCGTCGCGTAAAGCCACGTGGTGTCTGTTGACCCCGGTGGTTACCCGGCGAGTTCCCAAGTGGGAGCCCAGCGGGAATCGCGCCCCCGCCCTGCGGCGGGTTTGCCTTTTGCACCGAGACGCTGGCAGATTCATCACATGCACTTGATCGGCTCCCCGCTGCTTATCTTTAGCGGTTCGCTGCAGATTTCAAAAGAGACCAACTTTTCGCATTCCAAGGCCAAGAACTTGCAGTGACAGTTACAGAAAATTACGGATGGCAGAATCCCAACACCCCCCCTGCCCATACGAACGTCCACCCCCCTGTGAACAGCCCCAAAGTCCAATCGACCTGCTCGTGGCAGGAGCCACCCGATAACGCCCTGCATCCGGCTTGCTGAACCTGCAATCGAAGTGATGAGGTCAGATGCCCAGCTTGCATGATCAGCCTTGGGGCAGACCCCACCCCCACTGTAACGTCACGCCGATATAGGCAGGTGCACGGTTGTCTCCGCTTTGCGCCTGGACCCCGCGGGTCAGCGGATCTTTTCGTAAATGCTGAACAGCGGCAGGTACATCGAGATCACGATGAAACCGACCATGCCGCCGACGAAGACAATCATCAGCGGCTCTATCAGGGCGGTCAGGGCCTTCACCTTGGCGTCCACCTCATCCTCGTAGAAGTCGGCGATCTTGCTCAACATGTGTTCAAGTTGCCCGGTTTCCTCCCCGACCGCGATCATGTGGCCGATCATCGCGGGGAAGATCGGGGCCCCCTGGATCGGCCCGGCCAGGGAGCCGCCCCGCTTGACCGAGGCGTAGACCTCCTCCATCGCGTGCTCGACCACGACGTTGCCGGCCGTATCCCCGGTCAGCTTGATCGCCTGCAACATCGGCACGCCCGAGGCGACCGCGCCGGAGAAGGTGCGGGCCCAGCGCGCCAGGGCCACCTTCTGGACCACATCGCCAATTTTGAACGGGATGTGCAGCGTGAACCGGCCCCAGATCTCCTTGCCGCGCTCGGTCCCCTTCCAGCGAAGGAAGGCAAAGAGGAGGATGGCGAAACCGGGCAGCAGGAAGTACCAGGAGCCGGTCAGCAGGTTGGAGACATCGACGCAGATCTGGGTCGGGGCCGGCAGCCCCGAGGCTTCGCCGGGGTTTTCTTTGGCGAGTTCTTGGAAGATCTTGACGAAGACCGGGATGACGATTACGACGACCGCGATCAGCACGATCGCCGCGAAGCTGAAGATCAGCAGCGGATAGATCAGCGCCGATTTGACCTGGCGGCGCAACGAGTCGGCTTTTTCGACCTGGAAGGCGATCCGGTCCAGAACGTCTTCCAGGCGCCCTGACTGCTCGCCGGAGCGGATCATCGCCCGGAAGAGGCGGTCGAAGACCTTCGGGTAGCGCTCCATCGCCTGCTCCAGCGAGCTGCCGGCCTCGACGTCGGCCCGAATCCCAGCGACCGCCTCGCGGATCTGGTCATCCTGGGTCTGATCTTCGAGGGTCTGCAGGGTTCGCAGCATCGGCATCCCTGCCGCCACGAGGGTCGCGAACTGGCGCGAGAAGACCGCCAGCTCCCGCATGTCGACCGTCTGCCAGCGTCGCAGCAGGTTCTCGATCTTCAGCGGCTCGCTCTTCTCCGTCACGTCGAGGACGATCAGCCCGCGCTGGCGCAAGGTCTCAGAGACCTGGGCCTTGGACTCTGCTTCAAGCTCCCCCGAGGAGGCGCTCCCGGCCACGTCCATCGCCCGAAAGGTGAAGGTGCTGGCGCCCGCCATCGCCTAGGCCCCCCCGGCGTAGACCGGCGGTGCCGGCCGCGACGCGCTCTGGCCCGCGATGCCGCTGCCTGGCATCTGGGCGCCACCCCCGTCCAGCAGCCGTTTCAGCTCCTCGGGAACCGAAGCGCGCTGTTCGGCCAGGCTGCGGGTGATCTTCCCCGAGCGCGCCAGCCGAGCCAGATCGGAGTCCATCGTCTGCATCCCGACCGCGCCGGAGGTCTGCACCGCCGCATATATCTGATGGGTCTTGGCCTCGCGGATCAGATTGCGGATCGCCGGCGTCGGGATCAGCACCTCACAGGCGACCACACGCCCCATCCCATCGGCGGTCGGCAGCAGCTGCTGGGTGACGATCCCCTGCAGGGCGATCGAGAGCTGGGTGCGCACCTGACCTTGCTGCTGAGGAGGGAAGACATCGATGATCCTGTCCACCGTCTGGGCGGTGGATTGGGTGTGCAGGGTGGCGAACACGAGGTGCCCTGTCTCGGCCGCGGTCAGGGCGGTGGAGATCGTCTCCAGGTCGCGCATCTCACCGACCAAGATCACGTCGGGGTCCTCGCGCAGCGCTGCGCGCAGACCGAGGGCGAAATCCGGCGCGTCGGAGCCGACCTCGCGCTGGTTGACGATCGAGCGTTTGTGGTGATGCAGGAACTCGATCGGATCCTCGATCGTGAGGATGTGGTCCTGGTGCTCGGAGTTGATCACGTCGATCATTGCCGCCAGCGTCGTCGACTTGCCTGACCCGGTGGGCCCGGTGACCAGCACGAAGCCGCGTGGTTTGCTGGTCAGCTCGCGCAGGATCTGGGGTACCCCGAGCCGGTCGAGCGCGGGGATCTCTTGCGGCACCAACCGGAAGGCGGCGCTCACCGATCCGCGCTGCATGAAACAGTTAACGCGGAAGCGGGCGACGCCGGGTATCGCGTAGGCGAAGTCCAGCTGCTGGTTGTTCTCAAAGCGTTTGCGCTGCTCGTCATTGAGGATGCTGTAGACGACCTCGCGGGTCTGCTGGGCGCCCAGCTCCGGGAAGCCCTCCATCGCCACGATCTTCCCCTTGTCGCGGATCGCCGGCGGGAAGCCGGCGGTCAGGTGGACGTCGGAGGCCCTGGCCTCGATCATGCGGCGGAGAACCTCTGAGAAATCGAAGTCCATGTGGTTAGATCGTCTCCCCGGCCGAATTCCTCGATACCCGAAAACGTGGACGGCCTCGCTCAGGCGGTGACACGGAGCACCTCTTCGAGGCTCGTCATCCCCGCGCGCACCTTGTTCACGCCGTCCTCGCGCAGGGTGAGCATCCCCTCCACCCGGGCGACCGCGGCGACTTCGGCCTCTGCCGCCCGATTGACCGTCAGGTCCTTGATTTTCTCGCTCATCGTCATCACCGAGAAGACTCCGACCCGCCCGCGGTAGCCGCTCTGGTTGCAGCGGCCACAGCCGACCGGCTCATAGGCCTCGAGCTCTGCCCCGATGCGAAGACCGGCGCCGGCCAGCGCATCCGGCGGCAGCACCGTGCGTCGCTTGCAGTGGGTGCACAGCTTGCGGGCCAGGCGTTGGGCCACGACGCAGTCAAGCGAGGATGCGGTGAGGAAGGACTCGATTCCCATCTCGGCAAGGCGGGTCACCGCACCCGGGGCATCGTTGGTGTGGAGGGTGGAGAGCATCATGTGCCCGGTCAGCGAGGCCTCAATCGCGATCCGGGCGGTCTCCCCGTCGCGGATCTCTCCCACCATCACGACGTCGGGGTCGGCGCGCAGGACCGAGCGCAGTCCGGCGGCAAAGTCAAGTCCGGCTTTGCGGTTGACGTTTATCTGGTTGACGCCGTCCAACCGGTACTCCACCGGATCCTCGATCGTGATGATCTTGGTCTCGATTTTGTTCAGCGCCCGGATTGCGGCATAGAGGGTGGTCGACTTTCCCGAGCCGGTCGGCCCGGTCACCAGCACTGCCCCGTAGGCTCGCTGGAAGGCTTCCTCGAAACGCATCCGAGCGGGGCCATCCATTCCCAGGTCATCGAGCGAGCGCTGGGCGTTCTCTTTGTCGAGGATGCGGATCGTCGCCGCCTCTCCGCGCTGGGTCGGCAGGGTGGTCACCCGCAGGTCGATCCGGCGATCCTCGACCATGACGCTCACCCGCCCGTCCTGCGGTATCCGTTTCTCGGCGATGTCGAGGTCGCTCATGATCTTGACCCGCGAGACGATTGCGTTGACCATTCGTTTTGGCACGTGCGCCGCCTCATGCAGCACCCCGTCGATGCGAAAGCGAACCCGCATATCTTCCTCGCCCGGCTCGAAGTGGATGTCCGAAGCGCCCTCGCCCACCGCCTGGCCGAGGATGCTGTAGACGACTTTGATCACCGGCGCGTCCTCCGCGCTGGCCTGCAGCTCGCCCAGCTCACTCGGCTCATCACCAACCTGTTCACTGCCCTCTGTGACCGCCTCGCTGACCGAGCTCTGCAATGTGTTGAGGCGGCCGATCAGGGCGTCGATGTCCTCCCCGGTGACGACCGCGACGCGGCAATCGAGCGACGTTGCCAACTGGATGTCATCGACGGCGAGGACATTGGTCGGGTCGGCCATCGCGACCAGCAGGGTCCCGGGGTCCACGAACCCGACCGGCAGAGCCCTGAAGCGACGCGCGGTGGCGACCGAGACGAGGTTGGCGGCAGCCATGTCGACCGCATAGGTGGAGAGGTCGAGGTGGTCGAGGCCGTAGCGCTCGGCAAGCGCCCGGGAGAGCTGATCGGCGCTGATCGCACCCTGCTCGAGCAGCAGGGCCTCGGGGGGAGAGCCGGCGGTTCGAGCATCCTCGATCGCCTGCCTGGCGCGCTCGCGAGGAACGTAGCCGAGTTCGATCAGGACGTCGGTGAGGAATCCGCTGGAGTGGCTGCGGGTGAGCGGGGGCGTCAGGCCCGGCGTGGCTGTGGTTGGATCGGGTCCCGAGGTGGTCAAATCGCCGGAATCCGGGACCGGCCGCAGGTGACCTTGGGAGTCTGTGGGACACATGCGCTCAGGGGTGGTAAGCGAGCGTGTGACCTCGGTAGCGGGCATCGGTGACCGCCTGGATGATGCTCTGCTTGGTCTGGACCCCGTAGCTGACCGAGGCGGTCGGGGTGCCGTGGTCCAGGCGCTTGGGTCGAACAACGATCAGCGCCGGCACGCTTTCCAGCTTGACTCCCTGGGTGACGGCCGCGTAGCGGGAGACCCGGGCGGCGGGGACAATGAACATCGAGACGCCGCTTCGCAGGCGGCGGGCGAGTGAGGCTTCAATCTTTGTGACTCGATCGACGATCCCGCCCTTCTTCACGATCAGCAGCACCACGGTTAGGTTGGCGGCAAAGGCGGCGCTCAACCGGCGCGGCAGCGGCGGCGCCGGGGCTTGGGAGAGGCCGGCGACCGAACTCGGGGTGGAGGGCGCGCCACCTGAAGGCGAGATCGCCGTCGTCACGGCGACACTGGCCGAACCGGTCGGGGTGGTGGCGCTCGCCGAGCTCGTCGCCGTCTTGCTCGATTGGCCCCCTTCGCTTTCGCCACCCCCCATCGAGGAGAGAGCGAGAAAGCCTCCGCCGAGCAGCAGCACGCCGACCAGCGCGATCTGGGCGATAGGGTTGCTGTTCAGTTTCTCTCTCATGGATCGCCTCTATCCTCGACAATCTGGCGCCCAAGCTTGAGCGCTGGGCCGGGTGGCTCGAGAGCAAACGGAGCCCCTCGGGCGCTCAGCAGCCCGCGCTTGGCGGCGAGGTCGCGGCGCCGCCCTGGCACTCGACATAGGACTGGCGCGAGTAGAGGGTCGAGCCCCCGATTTCGGGAGGTTTGAAGCCGGAGGCCTGTTGGATCGTGCCGTTGCCTTCGACCGTTACCGTTTTGCCCGCCACCGCGCCTTCGAGGCTGGAGTTACTGCCGTTGCCGGCCAGTCTGATCTGGGTGTCGGGGCCGTAGATCACCATCTCGTTGTCAGCCTTGCCTTCGATATTGACCTTCGTGATAACCGTCGAGGAACCGAGGAGGTAGAAGCCGGGCACTTCGAACTCGTTTTCGGATGGAACGTAGCTGCTGGAATAGATCCTGGCCTGCCCGGTGAGGCTGATCTGGGTGAATTCACCCGATGTGTGTCCGCATTCTTCCGGGGTCCTGAAGAAGAGCCTGACCTGGGCGCCCTTGGCCATGATCAGTTCCCCATGGCCCGCCAAAACGAGGCTGCAGAGCCAGTAGTTACTGCCGCCCAGCGTCAGGGTCCCGGTTGGTTCGAGCACCTCGGTATTGGGGTTCCACGGATTGGTGCTCGACCAGGTTTCGGAGTAGGTGTCTGATTCACATCCTGCGGGTTCTTTAACAGGCGTCTTCTTTGTGCAGAGCGCGAGGCGGTAATCGGAGTTTTCGCTCGCGATGTTGGGCGGCATGAAGCTGCTGACCGGCGGAAGTGTGGATTCCCCTTCGGTTACCGAATAGCCCGCGCACTGCTTGGCATGATTTTCCTTCCCCACGCCGTGGCGGATGTTGCCGCAAACTTCCGCGTTGCTGCCGTTTTGGTTTACGTTTCCATTGGTTCCGATCCCGACCTTGATCGTGGCGTTTCCGCCGATCTTGATTTCTTCCTTACCGATGACCCCTTCGGTAGCAAAGATGCCGCCTTTGCTGCTCGGTTTCAGTAGGATCTCGATCCGGCGGCTGACACCGGCCGCGGTGCCGGTGGCGACGATTTTGGTCGGCGAGCCGCTGACCCAGGGGCTGATCCGGTAGGAGTAGGTCGCACCACCGACCGTGCCGGTGATTTCGGGGCACCAGCCTTCTGTCTCTGTCGCTGTCTTGACCAGAGTGCCACCGCTTAGGCCGACGCAGGGGTAGGAGCCGTTCAGGCCGTTGGCGAACTCGTTCAGTCGCAGCATGGCCACGTTTGCGCCGGCGTCGGCGGCGGCGATCCCGTTCTTGGAGCCCGAGTCACGCGCCGTGCCGCGCTGGGCCTCGACCGTGGCGAAGACCGCCGCCATGGCTAGGGAGAAGCTGATCATGGTGACCATCAGCGCCGCCGGCAGCGCGATTCCCTGCTCGCCGGGGTGCAGCTCGCGCAGGCTGCGGGGGAGGTTGCGCATTGGCGCCATGGCAGTGTGATCGGCGCGCGGACAGCGCAGCTTGAGCCCTCGCCGGAGTTCTTGGCGCTCTGGCCGCCTGTACGAGGGAGGGGTTATTGCGCCGGCGGGCCGGTCAGCTGCTCGATGCCGCTCGCCCGCTGACCGCCGGCCGCAAGCATCAACTTGAAGTCGTGGGGGCTTGAGGCGTTTTCCAGGGCAACCTGCTCAGAGACGCGCCCCTCCATCACATATCCGAGCAGGGACTGGTCGAAGGTGCGCATACCGTAGAATTCGCCCTCGGCGATCACCTCGGTGATCTTGCCGGTTTCCTCGGGGTTGAGGATCAGGTCCTGGATGCGACCGGTGACGACCATCACCTCAGCCGCGGCCACCCGCCCGTCGCCGCTCAGGTCGGGAACCAGTCGCTGGGCGATCGCGCCCCGCAGCGTGGAGGAGAGCATCACCCGCGCCTGCTGTTGGAGGTGGGGGGGGAAGAAGTCGACGATCCGGCTGATCGTCTCGGTCGCATCGAGGGTGTGGACCGTGGAAAGGACGAGGTGGCCGGTCTCCGCGGCCGAGAGCGCGGTGCGGACCGTCTCCTCGTCGCGCATCTCGCCGATCAGGATCACGTCGGGGTCCTGGCGCAGGACCCGGCGCATCGCCCGGCCGAAGCTCGCGGTGTCGGCTCCCACCTCTCGCTGGTTGACGATCGAGCGTTTGTCGGCATGCAGGTACTCGATCGGATCCTCGAGGGTCATGATGTGGCGCGCCTTGGTCTGGTTGATGTGATCGATCATCGCCGCCAGCGTCGTCGACTTGCCCGAGCCGGTGGTGCCGGTGACAAGGATCAGCCCCCGTGTCTCGTCGGCCAGGGAGCGGACGACCTCGGGCAGGCCGAGGTCATCGATCGAGCGGATCTTGATCGGGATCGCGCGACAGACGATCGAGATGCTGCCCCGCTGCTTGAAGGTGTTGACCCGGAAGCGGGCGACATCGGGGATCGCGTAGGAGTAATCGGCCTCGCTGTCCTCCTCAAACTCGGCCAGCGAACGCGCCTCGGCGATGTCGTGGAAGGCCCTCTCGGTGTCCTCTTCGGTGAGCGGCGGGTGCCCCTCAAGGTAGGAGAGCTGGCCGTGGACGCGAAGGATCGGTGGCGAGGCGACTTTGAGGTGAAGGTCAGAGCCTTCCCGCTCGACAAGCGTGCGCAGCGCTGAGTTGACGTCGAACATCCCGACCCGTATCGGCCGGGACGTCCGGCGCCTTGAACCCGCCTAGGCGATCTCGCGCAGCTTCTGGGCCTCGCCCAGGCTCTGCAGCTTCTTCAGGCTCTGGTTCTCGATCTGGCGGATCCGCTCACGCGTCACGTTGAAGGTCCGCCCGACCTCGTCCAGGGTGCGCGGGTGCTCGCCGCCGAGGCCGTAGCGCAACTCCAGCACGCGACGCTCTCGGTAGGAGAGGTTCTCCAACGCTTCTTTCAGCGCCTCTTTGGTCAGCAGGTCGGCCGCCCGGTCAAACGGGGACTCGGCCTTCTCATCGGCGATGAACTGGCCGAACTCGGACTCCTCCTCATCGCCTACCGGCTTCTCGAGGGAGACCGGGGCCTGGGCGGAGCGCTTGATCGAGTCGACCTCCTCGGGGTCGATCCCGGTCACCTCGGCGATCTCCTCGGGGGTCGGCTCGCGGCCCAGCTCGGTGACCAACTTGCGCTCGGCTCGACCGATCTTGTTCAGCTTCTCGACCACGTGGACCGGGATGCGAATCGTCCGCGCCTTATCGGCCAGGGCACGGGCAATCGCCTGGCGGATCCACCAGGTCGCGTAGGTGGAGAACTTGAACCCCTTGCGGTAGTCGAACTTCTCCGCCGCGCGGACCAATCCCAGCGTCCCCTCCTGGATCAGGTCGAGGAATGGAAGGCCCTGGTTGCGGTAGTTCTTGGCGATCGAGACGACCAGGCGCAGGTTGGACTCGACCATTTTCTGCTTTGCGTCGAGGTCGCCGCGCTCGATCCGCTTCGCCAGTTCAACCTCCTCCTGGGCGGTGAGGAGCCGCACCTTGCCGATGTCCTTGAGGAACAGCTGCAAGGAATCGGTGGTCATGTCCGGTTTCAGGTCGAGCGCCTGTTTGGGGCGGCGCCGGCCTTTTTTGCCAGTGTCAACGGGCATCGCGTCGGCTGCCGCTTTCTGGGCCGGATCCATGTCCTCAACCAGCTCGATTCCCGACTTCTCGAGGTGTCCGTAGAGGTCCTCGACGTCAGACTCGTCCAGATCGACCTCGGAGACCGCCGAGGCGACGTCACCGAAAGTGAGTACGCCGAGCTGCTGCCCGCGTGTGATGAGGCCTTTGACCTCCTCCATCTCTTGAAGCTCTGCTACCAGCATCCGTGTCTACTCGTTTCCTTGCGCTAGATGGTTTATTCCTGCCACTTAAATGCTCCCGCGCACCAAAAGTCGCGGAACGCGTCAAAAAAGCGGACCGGAGAGCTGGTCCGCGAAGGTAAGTCCGCGCCGATCGCCCTACGGGCGCTCAAACGTCTGTTCAAAGATTAGTCGCTTCAGTTTGTGAAGTCAACCCGATGCCCGATTCTAGGAACCACTCCCGCCCCTGGCTCAGCGCCTTCTGGCAGCGGGCCTACCGCGAGAACGTCACCGGGCTCTCGGCGATGGTCGCCTACAACCTGATGCTGGCGGTCTTCCCCTTCGCCCTGTTGGTCCTCTTCGTCTTCGGCCAGGTGCTGAAGATCGGCGGGGTCGAGAGCAGCGTCCTGAGCGACCTCAAGCGTCTCTTCCCCAATGTCGACCAGGGGACCCTTTCCGACGTGCTCAATCGAATCGTGGACAACTCGACCACGATCGGGATCGCCGCCTTCTTCGGCTCGCTCTGGATCGGCGCCTCCTTCTGGGGGGCGATGGACACCGCCTTTTGCCATATCTACCACGTCGAGTGCCGCGGCTGGGTCGAGCAGAAGCGATTCTCCTTCATGATGCTCGCGGTCGTGATCCTCTTCATCGCCGCCAGCATCTTCTTGCCGGCGCTGGACAGCGCCATCGCCTCCGGTACCGACCGGCTCCCCTTCGGGCTCTCGGGTATCAGGGCGATCGAAACGGCGCTGCTGCTCGGCGCGGCGCTTTTGATCAGCTTTGGAGTCTGCAGCGTGATCTTCTGGGCGGTGCCCAAAGGCCACATGCCGTGGCGGGCGGTCTGGCCGGGTGCGCTGTTCGTCACCCTGATCACCGGCCTCGCCAACTGGCTCTTCCCGATCTACCTGGCCAACATCTCAAGCCTCTCCCACCTCGGCTCCACCCTCGGCTTCGCCCTCATCGCCCTGCTCTGGTTCTACCTGCTGAGCCTGGCTCTGCTGCTCGGCGCGGTGATCAACTCGCTGCGCTTTGAGCTGCACGACACCGGCGAGATGCCCTACGCCAAGAAAAAGGAGAGAGGCGGTTGCGCCGGTTGCGGCGGGGAGAGCGCCGGGTAGGGGTTAGGCGACGCCTGCGACGCCGTGCTTGCACAGCATGCCGCGGTCGCGCTCCGGAGCGCTCCAGCGGCTGCCCGGCGGCCCGCGGTGTTCGGGCTCTTTTTGACCACCAGCTCGATTGGATTCTTCCCGGGCTCAAATATTTCTCCTTCCGATCCGATAGGAAACCCATGGACAGCGTTGAGGCCCAGACTCTGATCCGCCTCGGTCAGCCCCGTTTCCGCAGCTTCTCAGATGCCGTCGAGCCGGTACTGAGCGCAATCGCCGAGGCCATCCCCGGCGTCATCGCCCTGGGCCGGCTCGAGCCCTACGAGCAGGGCTGTCGGGTAATCGAAGTCCGGGGCGCTGGTGTGGATGGGCTTGGCAAGGGCAGCGTTCTGCCGCTGAAGGCCCGGGCAAACGGCGACGGCCAGAGGTCGAGTGAGATTGATGATCGCGCACCGACCGTCGAACTCGATCCCGAGCACCTCAAGTCTCTGGGAGCATTGGCCTGCCTGGGAATGCCGCTGGAGCTGAGCGACGGCAGGATCGTCGGCATCCTCGCCGCGCTTGACTCGCGTGCCGGTGCTCACGACTCTGCCAACGTGGCGTTGCTCGCTATCGCCGCACGGCTGCTGAGTCACGAATGGGAGAGCGTTGAGCAGCGGGCCGAGCTGCGGCGGCTGCGAAGGAGTACATCCGCCGAGGCGAAGGTTGATACAGAGACCGGTCTTCCCAACCGCGACAGCTTCCTCAGCCTGCTTGACCATGAGTGGGCCTTGACCAACCGGGGAACCGTCGAGTCGGTACTCATCGCCTTCCGCATCGGCTCGGATCCCGATCGAGCTCCCAGCCGCGATCCGCGCAGCGGGCTTGCGATGAAGATTGTCGCCGAGGTACTGGAAGCAAACGCCAGGGCGACGGATCGCCTCGGCCGCATCGGCGAGGCGACCGTTGCCGCAATCCTGGTTGGCTGTCGGGTAGATGATGCAGCTGACTTCGTCGAGCGCGTCCAGGCCGCCCTCGGGCGGGTGACGGAGGGTCACGAGCAGCGGATCGAACTCTCCGGCGGCGTCCAGGCGCTGGCAGAAACGCCGTCTCCCGAAGAGGCGTTCATGCGTGCAGAAGCGGCCGCCCGAGCCTCACTTCGGACTAACCAGGCAGAGGCCCACGCCGAGGTGAACAGATGAACGAGGCCCTCACCACCGATCTTGCCCCGAGCGTCTCAGGTGCGGTGCCGAGCGCAACGGGGATCACCGCCCCATCGAATCCAGCCCGCCAGGGCGCCTTCCTCACCGATGTGATCGTCGAGCTCGGCTTCGCCGAACCGAGCGCCGTTCAGCAAGCGCTCACCGCAACCCATCAGTCCGCCAAGACCCCCGAGCGCTTTCTCCTCGATAGCGGCGTCATCGATGAGTGGCAGCTCTCGCTCGCCGTGGCCGAGCGAAACGGCCTTGGGCACGTCGACCTCGACCAGTTCGAGGTCGACGTGGAGGTGGCTGGGCTGATCGACGGACCCACCGCATCTCGCTATGCCGCCCTGCCGATCGCCTTCGACACCGACGGAGCGCTGCTGGTCGCGATCGAGGACCCGTTCAACATGCTGGGAATCAGCGACATCGAGGTGATGACCAGGAACGAAGTCCGGCCCCTGATTGCCACCGGGACCCAGATTCAGAGTCTGATCAAAAAGCTCCCCGCGCCCGAGCGTCCCGTGGTGGCCGAACTGCCTGAGCCACCACCGGCCCCGACAACTGAGCCGAACGGGTGGCCAGGGGCAGGATCGGAGGATTCGCCTCAACCAGAATCCGAGTCCGAGCTCACGCCAAAGCCAATGCTGGCGCAAAGCGCTGAGCCAGCACCCGCCGAGCAGGCGAGCGCTCTGGCCGAGGAGCGGGCAGAGTTCGAGAGGGAGCGCCAGCAGAGCGCCGGTCGCCAGCGTGAGCTGGAAGGCGAGTTGGCGACGGCGCGAGCAGAGTCACAAGACGCCGAGACCCGCGCCGAGCAGGCCGCCGCGAGCGCTCTGGCCGAGGAGCGGGCAGAGTTCAAAAGGGAGCGCCAGCAGAGCGCCGATCGCCAGCGTGAGCTGGAAGGCGAGTTGGCCACCTCGCAGGAGAGCATCACCTCGCTCGAGGGGCGAGTATTCAAGCTGACCGATGCAGCCGATCTCGCCAAGTCGGCAACCAAGAAGCTTGCCAAGTTGCAGGAGCGCGAGCGTGAGCTAGAAGGCGAGCTGGCGACGGCGCAGGAGTGCATCACCTCGCTCGCGAAGCGAGCATCCAAGCTGGCCGATGCAGCCGATCTCGCCAAGTCGGCAACCAAGAAGCTTGCCAAGTTGCAAGACGTCCTACAAATGGCTGACCAATCCAAAGCACCATAAACCCGCCAGTCAGCCGACTCAGATATCCGACGCTAACTCTCCGGGTGCTTGGTGGGTATCTTAGAAACAGTCCTACGGACGAAAAACGCCGCTCGTCGGCATGTTCGCGCACCTCAGCGTCATTTGCAGAGTTCAGCAAGCATTTGGCCACACCGAACTTTCCCACGGCGGGGATCTATCAGCCGTAGCGCTCGCCGGTGATCTGGCGCAGCTTGGAGCGGTCGTGGCGGGCTTGGACGCGGCGGACGGTGCCCGAGCGCGAGCGCATCACCAGCGACTCGGTCGTCGCGCCGGGGCCGCTGTAGCGGACGCCCTGCAGGACGTCACCGTCGGTGACCCCGGTGGCGGAGAAGAAGACATCCTCGCCCGAGCAGAGGTCGTTGGCGCTGAGCACGCGGTCCAGGTCATAGCCCGCGTCGATCGCAGCCTGGCGCTCGCCGGCGTCGCGCGGCCAGAGGCGACCGATGAGCTGGCCGCCCATCGATTTCAGAGCGGCGGCTGAAATCACCCCCTCCGGGGTGCCGCCGATGCCCCAGAGCAGGTCCACGGGAGAGCGATCGCTGACCGCCAACAGAGCGGCGGAGACGTCGCCGTCGGTGATCAGGCGGATCCGGCCCCCGGCCTCGCGAACTTCGCGCATCGCCTCCTCGTGGCGGGGGCGGTCGAGCATGACGACGGTGACGTCGCCAATGCTCGACCCCTTGCGCTCGGCGATCAGCCTCAGGGTCTCTGTCAGCGGGCGGTCGAGGTCGAGCAGGTCGGCAATCTCCACGCCGCCGGCCATCTTCTCCATGTAGACGCAGGGCCCGGGGTCAAACATCGTGCCCCGCTCGGCGAGTGCAATCACGGCGATCGCGCTGGGCATCCCGAGGGCACAGAGGCGGGTCCCCTCCAGGGGGTCGACGGCGATGTCCACCACCGGCGGGCTGCCGTCGCCGATCTGCTCACCGTTGTAGAGCATCGGAGCCTCATCCTTCTCGCCCTCGCCGATCACAACCACCCCGTCCATCGAGACCGAGTCGAGTACGTGGCGCATCGCGTCGACCGCGGCTTGGTCCGCGGCGATCTTGTCCCCCCGCCCGGACCATCGAGCGGAGGCAAGGGCCGCCGCCTCGGTGACCCGCACCAGCTCCAGCGCCAGGTTGCGGTCGGGCTTGGCCTGCACGCTTGCGTCCATTCCCGCCACCCTACCCAGGAAGATCCAATCAACGAAACCCACCGTCAGGTTGCTCTTGAGTTGGGCCGCCGAAGGCCCGAGGAGCGAAAGCTATTTCTGCGGAAAGGGACCTCCGCTCACAGCTGGTCAGCAAATCGCATTAGAGGTACTCCTCTTTCGAGGCTTGAGCAAATCCTCTCCCTGCTCGGCAAATATCCGAATTGGCCTGCGCCACAGGAAGACCTGACATTTCGCCCCATTTCGTCGATTTGCTCGACCTGTGATTAAGGACACCAAACGAAAGGCCGATAAGGCTGCAATGACCGGCAGTCAGACCAGGGCCATGGAAGCGGGGGACGCCGAGGACAGCGCGCTGGAGAGCACGCTTTGCCTGCTCGGCGAAGCGCTCAAAGCGCGGACCTCTGACGTGGTCGAGCGGATGATGGGGCGCTCGGGATCCTCCAGTCAGGTTCTCGACAAGGTCGTCGAAGAGAGCTTCGAGCAGGTGGGCGCGGTCTCCACCGTCGCCGTCGCGCGGTGGATGGCGGGCGAGGGAGAGACGGTGGCGCGGGAAGTCGGGCAGGAGTCCTGGCGGGTCTTTGCCCAGCTCGCCTCCCAGCGCGAGGCGCCGTTGAACGAGGTGACCAAACGCTGTCTACGCTGGCGCGACTCCGCGGCCGAGGTACTGAGCGACAGCGCGTGTGAGCTCGGGCTCGATCCCGGGGTGCTGGAGCGGGCGCTGCGGATGCTCCAACGCAGTCTCGACGTAACCCTGGTGCGTATGTGCCAGTCCTTCGAGGACGAGCGACAGCGCTCGCACGAGGAACTGACCAAACGCCAGCAGGAACTGATCTTCCTGGCCACCCACGACGCCCTCACCGGGCTGCCCAATCGCACGCTGATCCTCGACCGCATCGAGCAGACGCTGACACGGGCGCGACTCAAGCAGGAACCGGTGGCGGCGCTCTTCGTCGACCTCGACAACTTCAAGGCGATCAACGACTCGCTCGGGCACAGCGTCGGCGACGAGCTGCTGTGCGCCGTCGCCGCCCGGCTCGACGGCGTGATTCGTGCAACCGACGCGCTCGGCCGGCTCGGCGGGGACGAGTTTGTCGTAATCGCCGACGGCCTCTCGCTGGCCGCCGGGCCCGAGCTGATCGCCGAGCGCCTGCTGGAAGCTTTCAAGCAGCCGTTCAAACTGAAGGGGGCCGAGGACACGCAGGTGTTCGTCAAGACGAGCATCGGGATCGCCACCGGCGGGCGCTCCTCCGCCGAGGAACTACTGCGCGACGCCGACATCGCCATGTACCGGGCCAAGTGGGCCGGCAAGAACCGCTACCTCGTCTTCGAATCGGGCATGGAGGAGGAAGCCCAGACGCGGATGGAGATCGAGATGGACTTGCAGTGCGCGCTCGAAAACGGGGAGTTCTTCCTCGTCTACCAGCCGACGTTCGACTTGCAGAGCATGACGCCGACCGGAGTCGAGGCGCTGATCCGCTGGCGCCGGCCGGGGCGCGGAGTCGTCCAGCCCGAGGATTTCGTTCCTCTGCTGGAGGAGACCGGGATGATCGTCGAGGTGGGCGCCTGGGTCCTGAGGGAGGCCTGTGCCCAGGGCGCCAAGTGGCAGCGGGACGGACACCAGCTGAACCTAGCGGTCAACGTCTCGGCCCTGCAGCTCGACACTGATGACCTTCTCGACCGCGTCGAAGAGGCTCTCACCTTGAGCGGTCTCGACCCCACCATGCTGACCATCGAGATCACCGAGACGACGTTGATGAGCAACGCGGAGGAAACCGCCCGCCGACTCGCCTCGCTCAAAGATCTCGGCGTCCGCATCGCCGTCGATGACTTCGGCACGGGCTACTCCTCGCTCGCCCACCTGCGGCAGTTTCCGGTCGATGTGCTGAAGATCGACCGCTCCTTCATCTCCCAACTTGCCGAGGGAAGCGAGGGGGAGATCCTCCTGCACACCCTGGTGCAGCTCGGCAAAGCCCTCTCGATCGAGACGACCGCGGAGGGGATCGAGCGGCCGCAGGACCTCTCGCGGATCAAGTCCGAGGAGTGCAACAACGGGCAGGGCTTCCTCTTCACCCGTCCTCTGAGCGCACACGACGCCGACTCCTTCTTCCGCCAGTGGCCCGCGACCCGCCGCTTTGAGATCCGTGAAGAGGCCGAGACGCACACCGTCGCTCAGGCCAAGGGTAGTGTCCCCGCTGACGATGAAGCGCTGGGGACTGACGCTGCCGCTGCCGGGAATCTCACTCGCTGACCTTGAGCAGCACGTGCGGCGGGCCGAGGCCGCCGGTTACACCGACTTCTGGAGCGGCGAGACGAACGGACCTGATGGCTTCACCCCGCTGGCGCTCGGCGCGGCCTGGACCCAGCGGGCGCGGCTCGGGACCGGGATCGTCGGGGTGTTCCAGCGGGGACCGGCACTGCTCGCGCAGGAGGCGGCGGCGCTCGCCGACGCCTCGCGCGGACGATTCGTGCTCGGCATCGGCTCCTCCTCGGATCGGATCGTCGAAGGCTGGAACGGCATCCCCTTCGAGAAGCCGCTGAGCAGGGTGCGCGAGACGCTCGACTTCCTCCGCGCCGCGCTCGACGGTGAGCGCACGGCGAGCGGCTTCAAGCTGGAGACGGCGCCCGCCCAGCGGGTGCCGATCGTCCTCGCGGCGCTGCGCGGAAGGATGCTCGAGCTGGCCGTGAAGCGCGCCGACGGCGCCTTCACGAACTTCCTGCCGCTCAGCGGCCTGCCCAAGGTCATCGCCCAGCTCGACGGCGCAGCGGAGAACTTCGAGCTCCTGTGCCGCTTCTTCTGTCTGCCGGGGGAGAGAGAGGCGGTCGAGCCGCTGGCCCGCTTCATGTTCTCCTCCTACATCACCGTCCCCGTCTACAGCGCCTTCTACCGCTGGCTGGGCTACGGGGAGGAGATCGATTCGATGGTCGCCGCCTGGGAGTCCGGCGACCGCCAGGGTGCCGCGGCCGCGGCACCCTGGCGCCTGATCGAGGAGATGTTCATCTTCGGAGAGCCGCCGGAGATGCGGGAGCGAATCGCGGCCTTCGTCGAGGGGGGCATCACGCTCCCGATCCTCACCCCGATCACAACCCCGGACAACCTTCAGGCGACAATCGAGGCCTTGGCGCCGTGAAAGGTCATCGATCGGCAAACCTTCGCTCGGCGCTGGCGCTCCCTCATCAGTCAGACCTGTGGGGAAACTCACCCGAGGGCGGCGGTGCGGCGGATCCCGTCCGCAGGCTGAAAGACGCCGCGTCGCTACTCGGCCGGCGGCGGGGCACCCTGTCGCAGGGCGAGGATGAATTCGTCTTCGGCCATCCGCATTACGCCTAGCGTCATCGCCGGATTACCGGCATTGCTGCGGATTCGGAAGCTCGTGCCTCCCTCCGGCGCGTCGATCCCCACGATTGTGACGATGGCTCCGAGTTTGTAGCCGTCCTGCTCCTCGAAATCCTTCTCAATCGCTTCCATCTGAGCGGCGATCTGCTGCCCTGCCGCGCTGGTGTCAATGGCCATCCTGCCCGTCCTCTCCTAATTCGGACTCTCCCGCTGCCGCCAAAGTCAATCATGGGCTCGGGACCGATGATTGGAGAGCATCGGCTCCTCTTTGCCAGGCGGTTTGCGGCTAACTTTCTTGTCGCCCCAGGATCGGCCGAACTAGCCCCAAGGCCGGGAGGGAAAGCGGCCTCCTACCCTATGTCGAGCGGGCCAGGGACAGCGCGTAGTCATCCGCTGAGTCGGTGAACCACCCCGTCAGCTCCAGCCCAGCCTCCGCGTAGAACCGCTCCAGGCGCTCGCGGGTGAACTTGGCGGAGATCTCGGTGCGCATCTCCTCGCCGAGGAGGAAGTTCACCTCCATGTCCAGGCCTTCGACCCGGACCGTCTGGTCCGCCAACGAGCGCAGGCGGATGTCCATCCGCGCCTCCTCGCCGTCGTAGCGGGCCACGTGCTCGAAGGCGGCGGGGTCGAAGTCGGCTCCCAGCTCGCGATTGAGGACTCGCAAGACGTTCTTGTTGAATTCGGCGGTCACGCCGGCGGCATCGTCGTAGGCGGCCTCCAGGCGGGCGGGCTCCTTGATCAGGTCGGTGCCGAGCAGCAGGCGGTCCTCGGGGCCGAGCAACCCAGCGAGCCGGGCCAGGAGCTCACGGCGCGCGCCCGGGTAGAGGTTGCCGATCGTCCCGCCAAGGAAGGCGATCAGCCTCCCCCCTTCCCCGTTCGGGATCCGCTCCAGGTGATGCTCGAAGTCGCAGACCAGGCCGCGGACGGCGAGGCCGGGGTACTCCTCGACCAGGCTTTCGGCCGTCGCCTGGGTGATCTCCTGGGAGATGTCAACCGGGACGTAGGTGCCGAGGCACTCCGCGTCACGCATCGCGTTGAGCAGATGGCGGGTCTTTGCCGCCGAACCCGAACCCAGCTCGACGAGCATCCCCGGCTCGCCGGCGGCGGCGAGGATCTCGGCGGATCGCGCGGCGAGGATCTCGCGCTCGGCCCGGGTGGGGTAGTACTCGGGCAGCTCGGTGATCCGCTCGAAGAGCCGGGAGCCGCGTTCGTCGTAGAAGTACTTCGGAGCCAGCTCCTTCGGCTGGGCCGAGAGGCCGGCGCGGATGTCGCGCTCCATCGCCGCGCCCCCGTCGGCATCGAGGTGCACCTCGATCGCTATCTGGTCAGTCGCGGTCTCGAATTCCATTTTCTCGTCTGTCCTTGCGGGCCCAGCTTCGGCTTGGATCACGCCGCGTCCCTGGCGCAGCGGACTCCGGCGAAGATCTGGCGGCGCTGGGGCAGATCCCAATTGCGGAAGCTGGGGCGGATGACGCTGCGGTGCGTCGCCCAGGAGGCACCCCGCAGCACCTTGTAGGCGTCACCGAAGAAGACCTCAGAGTACTCGCGGTAGGGGAAGGCGTTGAAACCGGGATAGGGGTGGAAATCCGAGGCGGTCCATTCCCAGACCTGGCCCACCCCCAGGACGCTTCCCTGGGCCGCCTCCCACTCATCCTCGCTCGGCAACCGCCCGCCGGCCCAGCGAGCGAAGGCGTCGGCCTCCCCCCAGGAGACGTGAATGACCGGAGCAGCGGGATCGAGGGGATCGCGGCGGCCCCTCGCCGCGTTCAGCCAGCCACCTCGACCGTCCCCTTCCCAGTAAAGCGGTGGCTCGGCGGCGGTCTCCTGCATGTACTCGATGTAGTGCGCATTGGTAACCGGAGCTCGATCGATCTCGAAGGCGTCGAGCTCGACCCCATGGCGGGGTCTCTCGTTGTCATAGGCAAATCCGCGCGCGGGCGCGCCGATCGCATACTCGCCGGCGGGCAGACAGACCGTCCCCGACCCCGCGGCCCTCGGCACGGCCACCGGCCCCGGTGCGATCGCCACCGGCGCATAGCCCTCGACCAGCTGCAGCAGCTGGAGCATCGTCTCGTTGTGCTGGTGCTCGTGGGCGAGCAGCATCTCGTAGACGAACCCGCCGCGCAGCAGCGGGTCCTCGACGTCCTCGCCCAGCTCGATCTCCTCCAGCACTTGGAGCGTGCGCTCGCGCACATCGGCCAGGTAGGCCCGCAACTCGGCGTCACGCAGGATCGGCAGCTCGCCGCGAGTCCTGCGCGGGTTCTCAATCGCGTCATAGAAGCGGCCGAGGTCCCCATGCAGCGGCTCGCGCCGCCCGATCGTCTGCACCAGCCACAGCTCCTCGAAATTGGCGATGTGGCCGAGGTCCCAGGCCAGCGGGCTGAGGATCGGCGAGTAGACGCGGTTCAGCTGCTCGTCATCGAGCGGCTCGATCAGCTCAAGGGTCCGCTCCCGCGCCTCAGCCAGACGCTGTGCGATCGCTTCCCTGGAACTTGCCCTCACCTCGGTGGCGATGCGAAAACCCTACAGAACCGCTCAGGGCGCCAGGGAGCGCCACGGCGCCGACCCGACGGGCTTGGCGCCGACAAGCTCCGCAGCTCCTCGGGCCGGGCCGGCTGGTGGAGTCAGCCCGACTGCTTGCAGGGACCGACGACGTCGCCCGTGATGGCGGTCCCATCCCGGAAGACGGTCTGCACGCGGGCATAAGGCGCGCCGGTGGCGCACTCGGCCAGCAGGTAGCTGTGCCTCTTTGCGCCGTAGCCGACCGAGCGGGAGAAGCTGAAGGCGAAGCTGGTCACCGATCCGGCGCCTCCGGCGATCGCCGGGATCGCGGCGACCAGATGCAGGCCGTAGGGCCGCTTGTTCTCCGGGGTCTAGAGGTTCTGAATCTCGGCGGCGATTTCGGAGGCGGCCTTTTTGGCGTCGCCGAAGAGCATCGAGGTGTTGGGCTCATAGAAGAGGTCGTTGTCGATGCCGGCGAAGCCGGGACTGAGCGAGCGCTTGATCACAATCACCTGCTGGGCCTCGCTCACCTCGATGATCGGCATCCCGGCTATCGGGCTGTTGGGGTCGTTCTTGGCCGCCGGATTGGTCACGTCGTTGGCGCCGATCACCACCGCCACGCCGATCCGCGGCATCTCCGGATTGATCTCCTCCATCTCCTTCAGCTGCTCGTAGGGCACGTCGGCCTCGGCCAGCAATACGTTCATGTGCCCCGGCATCCGCCCGGCGACGGGGTGGATCGCGTAGTTGACTTCGATCCCCCGCTTCTCCAGCTCGTTGGCCATCTCTTTCACCGCGTGCTGGGCCTGGGCGACGGCGAGCCCGTAGCCCGGCACGATCACCACCGAGTCGGCGTAGGCCAGCTTGATCGCCGCGTCCTGGGCGCCGATCGAGGTCACGGGGCGCTCCTCTCCCCTCGCGGCGCCGGCGGCCGGGGCGCCGCCAAACCCGGCGAAGAGGACGTTGGCGACCGAGCGGTTCATCGCCGTCGCCATCTCCATCGTCAGGATCGTTCCCGAGGAGCCGACCAGGGTCCCGGCGACGATCAGCGCCACGTTATCCAGGGCGAAGCCGGCCGCCGCAGCAGAGAGCCCGGTGCAGGCGTTCAGAAGCGAGATCACCACCGGCATGTCGGCACCGCCGATCGGCAACACGACGAGGTTGCCGAGCAGGGCGGCGGCGACGAGGATCGCGATGAATATCCCCTGCGAGGGTCCGCTGTTGTTCAGCGCGATGTCGACGCAGGCGACGAGGATGCCGATCAGCAGCAGGGCGTTGATCGCCTGCTGGCCCGGAACCTTCAGCGGCTTGGTCGGGATCACTTCCTGCAACTTGCCGAAGGCGATGTTCGAGCCCCAGAAGGAGACCGAGCCAACCACCGCGGCGAACAGAGTCGGAATCAAGGTTTCCAGGGGGATCGCCCCGCCGACCGAGATGCCATGGCGGAGCTCGGACCAGGCGATCAGGGCCACCGCGCCGCCGCCGACCCCGTTGTAGAGGGCGACCATCTGCGGCATCGCGGTCATCTGCACGCGGAACGAGGCGATCGCCCCGATCGCCGCGCCGACCGCGATGCCCAGCCCGATCAGGCCCCAGTTGCCGATCCCGTTGAGGAGCAGCGTCGTCGCCACCGCGACGAGCATGCCCCCGGCGGCGATCATGTTGCCCTGCTTCGCGCTGCTCGGATGGGTGCCGCGTTTGATCCCGATGATGAACATCGAGAAGGCGACGATGTAGAGCGCGGTGGCCGCGCTCCCGCCCGGTTGCAGAACGGCGAGGAGGCTCATTTGTCGTCCGCCGCTCCCGGACGTGGGAGCTCGGGCGAATCAAGATCTGAATCCTTCACCTGGGCGGGTGCGCTGGCAGCGGCGGGTTTTGCCTTCGGTTTTTTCGAGAACATCCCGAGCATCCGGTCGGTGACGAGGAAGCCGCCGACGATGTTGATCGTGCCGAAGGCGATCGCCATCGTGCCGATCACGTACTCCAGCGGGTCGTTGGCGTAGCCGACGACGATCAGACCACCCAGCATCACGATCCCGTGGATCGCATTGGTCTGCGACATCAGCGGGGTGTGAAGGGTGGTCGGCACCTTGGAGATCACCTCGAAGCCGACAAAGGCGGCGAGCACGAAGATCGCGATCTCGGTCATCAATGACATCGGAGACCGCCCTTGCGCGCCAATCGACCCGGACCCAGATCAGGGGCTCTCGCCCTGGCGATTTGTCCCCTCACCTGGCGGCCCTCTCGCTCCTGATCTCGCCGCCCTGGGTGATGCAGGCCGCGGCAACGATGTCGTCCTGGAGATCGACCGTCACCTCTCCCGCCTCGGTGAGCAGCAGGCCGAGCAGGTTCTCCAGGTTTTTCGCGTAGAGCTGGGAGGCGGGCGCCGGCATCTCGCTCGCCAGGTTGCGCGGCCCGAGCACCCTCACTCCGTTCTCCACCACCGTCTCCCCCGCCCGGGTCAGCTCGCAGTTGCCGCCGCTCTCGGCGGCCAGGTCGACGATCACCGAACCGGGCGCCATGCCGCGCACCGCCTCAGCCGTGATCAGCTGCGGCGCCGGGCGGCCGGGGATCGCCGCGGTGGTGACAATCACGTCCTGCCTGGCGGCGTTCTCGCCCAGCGCGTCGCGCACCTGCTGGTTCTCCGCCTCGGTGAGCGGGCGCGCGTAGCCGCCCTCACCCTCCGCATCGGGGATGAAGTCCAGCTCCAGCGGGCGACCGCCGAGCGAGGCGATCTGCTCCCAGGCGGCGCGGCGGATGTCAAAGCCGGTGACGATCGCCCCCAACCGCTTGGCCGTGGCTACCGCCTGCAACCCGGCGACGCCGGCGCCCAAGACGAGGACTTTGGCCGGCGGCACGGTGCCCGCTGCGGTGGTCATCATCCCGAAGAAGCGACCGGACTCGCGGGCGGCGATCAGGGTCGCGGCGTAGCCCGCGGCGGCGGCCTGAGAGGAGAGCGCGTCCATCGACTGAGCGCGGGTCGTGCGCGGGATCGCCTCCATCGCCAGGCTGGTAACGCCGGCGGCGGCCAGCGCCCTGTTGGTCTCGGCCGAGGTCCAGGGGGCGAGATGGCCGATCAGCAGCTGGCTGGAGCCGAGCTTGGCGATCTCCTCAAGCGAGGGGACGGCTACGCGAAGGACCACGTCGGCGCCCCAGGCGGGGGCGGCTTCACCGATCCGCGCCCCGGCCTCCTCGTAGCGGGAGTCAGGCTGGCCGGCGGCCTCGCCGGCGCCGGCCTCGACGAGCACCTCCAGCTGCTCGTTCTTCTTCAGCGACCGCACCACGTCAGGGACGAGCGCGACCCGGCGCTCCCCCTCGGCGGTCTCTTTCGGCACCCCTATCTTCACGCGGCGCGGAAGGTTATGCGATGGGTCCCAGGCCGGGGGCGCAGGTGGCCGTGCAGATCAAGGCCAGAGGGAGAATGGCGCGCTGCGCGCGCCACCGGCCTCATCCGGCCAGCACGGCCAAGCGCTCGAGGGTGTGGAGCTGCTCGCCGCGGTCGGGGTGGACCGGGGAGACGATCAGGCGGTCGATGCCGGCGCCGCGGAAGCGATCGATCCGCTCCGCCACCTCGGACTCGCTGCCGACCAAAGACGTCGCCTCGACGATCTCCTCGGGCATCGCCTCGAAGGCGCCGCCCCGGTCGCCCGCCTGGAAGCGGCGCTGCACCTCGTCGGCCACCTCGCCGAAGCCGAAGCGATGGGCGAGGTCGACGTAGAAGTTGGTCTTGCGGCTGCCCATGCCGCCGAAGTAGAGGACCAGGCCGGCCTTGACCACGTTCTTCGCCGCCTCCAGATCTCCGTCGATCGCCACCTGCAGGGAGGGAGAGACCTCGAGGTCGGAGCGCTGGCGCCCCCCCTTGGCGAAGCCCGCCTCCAGGTGCTCGCCCCAGGTCTGCTGGAAGGCATCGACGCTGAAGAAGATCGGGATCCAGCCGTCGCAGATCTCCGCCGCCATCTCCACCGATTTGCGCCCGATCGCCCCGACGAAGACGGGGATCTCGTTTCGCAGCGGGTGGAAGTTGAGCTTCAGCGCCTTGCCCTCCCCCCCGGGCAGCGGCAGCGGGTAGTGCTCGCCGCCGTGCTCCAGCGCGCCCTCGCGGGCGATGATCTGGCGCACGACTTCGATGTACTCGCGGGTGCGACCCCAGGGTTTGGCGTATGGCACCCCGTACCAGCCTTCGGAGACCTGCGGGCCCGAGGGCCCGAAGCCGAAGAGGAAGCGCCCTGCGGAGAGCTTGTCGATCGTCGCGCCGGCCATCGCCGCCGCGGCCGGCGGGCGGGCCGGGACCTGCATGATCGCCGCGCCAAGATTGATGCTCGTCGTTCGCCCGGCGAGCCAGGCGAGGACGCTGACCACGTCGGAGCCGTATGACTCCGCCACCCAGACCGACTCAAAGCCGGCGGCCTCGGCGGCCCCGACCACCTCTGCAGCATCCTCTCCGGATGGGCCGATCCCCCAGTAGCCGAGATTGAGTCCGAGCTTAAGAGACATCCGGCTCGCACCCTATTGAATACTTGCGATGAACCCGACCGACGCAGCCTCCGAGCGCGGCCTCTCCAGCGCGGAGGCGGCGACCCGCCTGCGCCGGCTGGGTCCCCCACCGGAGACCTCCTCGCGCTCGGTCTCCAGCATCGTCGCCGGCAACGTCTTCACCCTTTTCAACGCGATCATCGGCCTCTTCTTCGCCTTCGACATCGCGCTGGGGCTCTACGCGGACTCCCTTTTCGGGCTGATCGCGGTGATCAACTCCTACATCGGCATCCGCCAGGAGCTGCGGGCGAAGGCGACCCTTGACGAGCTGGCGGTGCTGGTCGCCCCGCAGGCCAAGGTGGTGCGCGACGGCGAGACGGTCGAGCTGCTGGCCGCCGAGGTCGTGCCGGGCGACGTCGTCCACGTCGAACCGGGGGACCAGCTGGTCGCCGACGGGGAGGTGATCCGCACCCGCGGCATGACCCTGGACGAGTCGATGCTGAGCGGCGAGGTCGACGGAGTCCGCAAGGGCCTGGGCGAGCGGGCTCTCTCGGGCTCCTTCTGCATCGCCGGTTCGGGCTACTACGTCGCCGACGCGGTGCGCGAGGAGAGCTACGCGGGGCGCCTGGCCGGCGAGGCACGGGCCTTCCGCCATCCCCTCTCGCCGCTGCAGGAAGAGGTCAACCGGGTGATCGTCGTCTGCGTATACGTGATGGTGCCGCTGGCGGCGATCCTCCTCCTGACCCTCAAGGTGCGAAACGTCGGCCTGGAAGAAGCGGCGCAGACGGCGACCGCGGGCCTGGTGACGCTGATCCCGGAGGGGATGGTGCTGCTGATGAGCGTCACCTTCGCGGTGGCGGCGGTGCGCCTTGCCCGCCGCAACACCCTGGTCCAGCAGATGAGCGCAACCGAGAGCCTCGCCGCGGTGGACACGATCTGCATCGACAAGACCGGCACGCTGACCGACGGCCAGCTGCGCCTCCTCGCGGTGGAGGTCGCCGCGGGGGTCGAGGAGTCGGCCGCCCACACGGCGTTGGGGCGCTTCGCGGCCAGCGCCGGTGAGCGCAATCGGACCCTGGAGACGATCTCCGAGCGCTTTCCCGGGAAGGCCGGGCGAGTGAGCGCAGAGGTCCCCTTCTCCTCGGAGTGGAAGTGGAGCGGGATAACGCTGGGGGCGCCCCCTAGATCGGCCTCATACGTCCTCGGTGCTCCGGATGTGCTGGAAGACACCGGGGCGCTGACCCTGCCGCCCGATCTGGCCCGCAGGCTGGAGGAGGAATCCGCGGCCGGGCGACGCGTCGTCGCCTTCGGCGAAACGAGAGAGCCGCTCCCGGCAAACCCCGCGGCGCAGGGGCCACCGCGGCTCCTCCCCCTGGCCCTCGTCGTCCTGGAGGAGACGCTGCGGCCCGACGCGGCGGAGACGATCGCCGCGATGCGCGAGCAGGACGTCGATCTGAAGCTGATCTCCGGCGATGCCCGAGCGACCGTGACCGCCGTCGCCCGAGCGGTCGGGGTGCCCGTCGATGCCGGGGTGATCGAGGGCCCCGAACTGCCCGAGGACCCCGATGCCCTGGCCGCGGCGGCACTGGGCAACACGATCTTTTGCCGGATCAAGCCCGAGCAGAAGAAGGCCCTGGTCGCGGCGCTCTCGGACTCGGGGCGCTACACGGCGATGATCGGCGATGGGGTCAACGACGTGCCGGCGCTGAAGCGGGCGAGAATGGCGGTGGCCATGGGCTCGGGCGCCCAGGTGACCAAGGGGATCGCCGACGTGGTCCTGCTGGAGAACGAGTTCGCGCGCCTGCCGGAGGCGGTCGGAGAGGGGCGCCAGATCGCCCGCAACATCCACCGGCTCGGGCGCCTCTACCTGACCAAGACCGTCTATGCGGCGGCGCTGATCCTCTTCGTCGCGATACCCGGCTTCGCCTTCCCCTTTCTTCCCCGCCACCTCACCCTGGCCGGCCTGTTCACGATCGGCATCCCTTCCTTCGTGCTCGCCCTCGCCCCCTCCGACGGGCCGCTTTACCGGGGACGGCTGATCCGTGCCCTGGCCGCCTTCGCCGTGCCCGCGGGCCTGGCCACGGCCTTCGGCTCGATCCTCTCCTACTTCCTCGTCGACACCGTCTTCGGCGGGTCGCTGGAAGCCGGGCGCACGGCCGCGACAACGACGTTGATCGTGCTCGGCCTCAGCTTCGTCTTGCTCTTGGAGCGCGGTCCCGGCCGCGAGCACATCGCGATCCAGAGCTACATGCTCGCCCTGGTCGCCGGGCTCGGCGCCCTCTTCGCCCTCGGCCTCGCCGCCGCCCCGATCCGCGATTTCTTCCAGATGGCTCTGCTGGACGCGACGCAGTGGTTCCTCGCCCTGCTCTCCGCCGCGATCGGGCTGACCATAGCCAGCGTGATCTGGCGGCTGCCCCAGATCGAACGGCTGGAGGGGACCGAGGAGCTGGCGGGCGCACCCGGCGACTAGCCGGGAGCGGCCTTCGCCCCCTTGTCACAGCCGCCAGGAACCGCCTTCCGACCCTGGCCAGCCGAAGCCTGGTCGGCCCGGCCCGTTCGCATGGTGGCCGCCGTTCGCTCCTCATCCACCTCGCTGCGATCTCCGGCTACCGGCTCGAGGCCGGCCACTTCGATGAGGCACCGGGCACCAGCTGCAGCTCTGGCGCCCCTCGGCTCTACCCCGCGCCCGGACGGCGTCACGGCCGACGGTTCGGGTCCCACTCCGTCTGGGCGCCGATCAGGCGGGGTCGCCGGGCGGGATCACGAACTGGGTGACGATCAGGTTGGCCGCGAGGCGCGGCTCCTGGCCCTGGCGATGGCGCTCCATCCTCACCTCGATCACGACCGTGCTCCTGCCGGTGTGCAGCGGCTCACCGCAGGCGAGGATCTCATCGCCCTCGACGCCGGCCGAGAAGACGTTCAGCTTCAGCTCGATCGTGGTGAAGTTGTGGCCCGGCGGGATGACCAGGAAGGTCGCCCAGGCGGCGACCGTGTCTCCCAGCGCGGTCCAGACTCCGCCGTGGACGAAGCCGCCCGGGTGGAGGTGGCGGCGGTCGACGATGATCCTCCCGCGCGAGTTCGACTCCTCGATCTTCAGCGGCTCGATGCCGAGGTCGCCGGGAAAGCTCCCCGGGAGGAAGCCACGGACCGACTCCGGCGTGATCAGCGAGCTGGGGTGAGGCGCATCGGCCATCGCGAGGCGCTCACCCTACTAATGCTGGCCTCGACGCTGTCTGGCAGATCAAGGACCAAGGATGGTGAAGCGTGCTGTGCGGGCGAGCGCGCAACGCCGATCTGAGCCGGTCGGAGCCCTCAGACCTGTTCGACGATCATCGCCTTGCCCTGTCCCCCCGCCACGCACATCGTCTCCAGACCGACCTGGTGGTCATCGGTCTCCATCACGTTCAGCAGGGTGCCCATGATCCGGGCTCCGGTCATCCCGAAGGGGTGGCCGAGGGCGATCGCCCCGCCGTGGGTGTTGAGCTTCTCCAGCGGGATGTCGCACTCGGCCATGATCGGGATCACCTGGGCGGCAAAGGCCTCGTTCAGCTCCACCGCGCCCACATCGCCGATCTTCATCCCCGCCCGGTCGAGCACCTTCTTGATCGCGCCGATCGGGGCCACGCCCATGTACTCCGGCTCGTTGCCCCAGGTCGCGGCGGTGATGATCCGCGCCCGTGGTGTCAGCCCCAACTCCCTGGCCTTGGTGTCGCTCATCAGCAGCACCGCGGCCGCGCCGTCGTTCAGCGGGCAGGAATTGCCCGCGGTGACCCCACCCCCGCCGAAGGCCTCCGGCAGTTCGGAGAGCTTCTCCAGGGTCGAGGAGGCACGCGGCCCGTCGTCCTTGGTGACCTCGCTGCCGTCGGGCAGCCTGACCGCGACGATCTCGCGATCGAAGAAGCCGTCCTCCTGTGAGCGCACCGCGAGTTCCTGCGAGCGCTGCGCGTATTTGTCCATGTCGGCGCGGCTGACCTCGTACCTCTCGGCGACGTTGACCGCCGTCTTGCCCATTTCAATGTAGGCGTTCGGCTGGCCGTCGGTGCCCTGGAGGTTCTCGTTTTGGTCGGCGGCCCCGGCCGGCTCGGTGCGCTCGTTGTAGCGGCTCACCCACTCGACCCCGGCGGCGATGTAGACATCGCCCTCGCCGGCCTTGATCGCGTTGCCCGCGTGGCGGATCGCGTCGAGGCTGGAGGAGCAGTAGCGCGAGACGGTCACTCCGTTGACGCTCTGGGGCAGCTTCTCGGAGAGCAGCGCAATGATCCGGCCGATGTTGAAGGCCTGCAGTCCCTGGGGCATGCCGCAGCCGCAGAAGACATCCTCGACGCTGGCCGGGTCGAGCGCCGGGTTGCGCTCCAGCAGCTCGTCGACTACGTAGGCGCCCATCTCATCGGGACGGAGCTGGGCGAGGGAGCCCTTGAAGGCGCGGCCGATCGGGGTGCGGATGGTGTCGACGATCACTGCTTCGGGCATGCGGTGTCTCTCCTTGGGGGATGGGTGCGAAAGTGCGGGCAGCAGGGTAGTTGAGACGACTGGCCGGTGCCTATCTCGGTTAGGTTAGGCCGATGCCGCTGGACGGTTTGCGTGCCTGGATCGGAGAGTTGGAGCGCAAGCTCGGCGCCCGCACGCGGGTCGGTCTGGTGCTGGTGGCGATCGCCGTGGGCGGCGCGGGCGCGGGCATCTTCCTCTCCCTGCACACCGCCGAACGCAGCGCCAGCAAGAGCGAACTGCGCCAGCTCCAGACCCAGGCCGGCCGGCTCGGCGCCCCGCCGCAGAGCGGGCTGGAAGCCCGCGTCGCCTCGGCGGAAGCCACGGCCAAAGCAGCGCAGGCGGCGGTGGCCAAACTCGGGGCCCAGGTCAGGGCCCTGCAGGGGCAGCCGAAGGGCTCCACCGGCAATGGGGCGAGCGGCGGCGCCAGGAAGTAGCAGTTTGTGACGAAGCGCACGTGTGTGCGTGGGCATCGTCCCCGCCCTCCGTTACATTCGGCGCAATCCACCTCGCGTGCAAGCGCGAGCCTTGCCGCGAAGCGGCAGCGAAAGGAGGCCCCCTCATGCCCGAGGGCTACTGCGTCAAAGAGCGCAAGAAGGTCGAGATCAAGGACCCCCAACAGGTGACCATGAAGAACGGTCGCCCGGCGATCCAGGGTGTGTGCCCCGACTGCGGCACGAAGATCTTCAAGATCGGCAAACTCTAGGAGCCGGTCCCTGAAGCTGCCGCCTCCCGGCGCCGGCGGGGTTGCCGGCGCCGGGATCGCCGATCCCTGAAGCTGGGGCGCTAGTCGCGCACCCGGCCCGCCGCCACCGGCGGTGAAAGTGCGCGGATCTCCGCCAGCAGCCGCGTGGCGATCTCCCCCGGCTCCTCCTGCGGCCGCGCCTGGCCTCCGGCGGGCTCAAAGAAGCGGGTCCGCACCCGGGGGCGGCGGGGGAAGCTGGTGAAGACTGTCGTCCCCTCGACAGCGACGCAGACCAGCCGCGCCTCGGGGACCTCGAGCGCCAGGCGCCCGACGCCGCTGTGGGCCCGCAGCACCTTGCCGCGCGAACGGGTGCCCTCGGGAAAGACGCCGATGCATGCCCCGGCGCGGAGTTCGGCAATCGCATGGGAGAGGGCTCCCACGTCGCCGGCGCCGCGCTCGATCGGGATCTGCCCCATCCCGGTCAACACAGGGCTGAGCCCGCGCACGTCCCAGAGCTGGGCTTTGGCCAGGGCCTTTATCTGGCGCCGCCTGATCGCCGCAACGCCGACCATCACCGGATCCCAGTGGCTGTCGTGGTTGCCGACCACCAGCACCGGCCCGCTGGCGGGCAGGGCGTCGAGGCCCTCCACCCGCAGGCGGCCCCAGGCGGCGAAGGGCCGGCTGATCCCCATCGCCACTCTGTACATCCCGCTCGGCTCCTTCATACGGCCGAAGACCGTATTCCATGCCACCGCTCCCCGTCCCCCGGCGCGAGGTGGACCTAAGTGACGAAAATCACCCAACCGCGGGCGGCTGGAGCGGAGGGTTGGAGTTTGGCCTCCACTACGGCAATACCGCCACCCGTGTCACCGAGCCCCAACCGACTATCTACAGTGTCATCTGTGTCACAGAGGCCGCTCGAGCTGATTCTCGCTCGCAACCTGATGTCGGCGCTCTCCACACCGGCCTTTCTCGTCGACGAGGGCGGGCTGCTCGTCTTCTACAACGAGGCGGCGGGCATTCTCTTGGGCAAGCGCTTCGAGGAGCTCGGTACGGTCGGGCCCGCCGAGTGGGGCTCGCTGTTTGGGCCCTTCGACGAGGCGGGGAAGCCGATCCCCTACGACGAGCTGCCGCTGGTCATCGCCGTGCGCAGCGGCCGCCCGGCCCACGCCAACTTGGAGATCAGCTCCGCCGACGGCGCCCGCCACTCGGTCGAGGTCTCGGCCTTCCCGATCCTCACCGCGCACGGCTCCCAGGGGGCGATCGCCGTCTTCTGGCCGACCGCGCCGGGCAACAACGGGGCCGGGCGCTGATGCGGGTAAAGCTCTGGGGCACGCGCGGCTCGATTCCCTCTCCCGGGCCGGAGACGATCCGCTACGGCGGCAACACCTCCTGCGTCGGCGTGACCCTCTCCGACGGCTCGCTCCTGGCGCTGGACGCCGGCACCGGCATCCGCAGCCTGGGGCTGGCGGTGGCCGAGAAACCCGCCCGGCTGAACATCCTCCTCACCCACCTGCACCTCGATCACATCCAGGGTCTGGTCTTCTTCGCTCCCGCCTTCTGCCCGCAGACCGAGATCGTGATCTGGGGACCGGCCTCCCCCGAGGCCTCGCTGCGTGATCGCATCGCCCGCTACATCTCCGCCCCGCTCTCCCCGGTCGAGGTGCGCGAGCTGCCCTGCGAGGTCTCCTTCCGCCACTGCCCGGAGAGCGAGTGGGAGATCGGCTCGGCTCGGATCCGCGCCGCGTCGGTCGCCCACCGCGGCCCCACCCTCGGCTACCGGATCGACGATGGCGACAGTTCGCTGGCCTATATTCCCGACCACGAGCCGGCCCTCGGCGCCGACCTCGACCGCCTGGAGAAGGACTGGATCTCGGGCTTCGCCCTGGCCCAGGGCGCCTCGCTGCTGATCCACGACGGCCAGTACGCCGACCACGAGTACCCCGGGCACCTGGGCTGGGGTCATTCCGCCCTCTCCCACGCGCTCTCCTTCGCCCGCCGCACCGGCGCCGAACGCACCGTGCTCTTCCACCACGATCCGCTGCACAGCGACGATTTCCTCGACGGCCTCCAGCGCGAGGCGCAGGAGCGCTGGGTCGCCCTGGGCGGCAGCGCCGAGGGGATCGAGCTAGGGGCCGAGCGGGGTGAGTACGAGCTGTCCGCGCGGACTGTGAGCGCCGCCGCGCTCAGCTGAGCCGGCCGCCTCACCCCGCCCGCTAGGCTCCCGGCAGAGATGTCGTCGTCCCCTCGGATCGAGGCCATCGCTGAGCGCTCGGAGCTGGTCCGCGATGCGCTTGAAGCGGCCCGCGAGGCGCATGCCGGACAGATCCGCAACGGCAGCGGCGGGATGCCCTACATCGAGCACCCGATCACCGTGGCCGAGCTGCTCGCCGCCCAGGGGCTGCCCGAGGAGGTGCTGGCGGCGGCACTGCTGCACGACGTGGTGGAGGAGAGCGACGCCGAGCTGGGCGAGATCCGCGCCCGCTTCGGCGAGCGGGTCGGCACCCTGGTCGGCGCGCTCACCGACCCCGAAGAGATCCAGCCCTACGAGCGGCGAAAGGACGCCCACCGGGCCATCGTCGCGCAGGCTGGGCCCGACGCGCTGGCGATCTACGCCGCCGACAAGCTGGCCAACCTGCGCGCCCTGCGCCGCGTCTACGCCAGCGAGGGCGAGGCGGTCGGCGAGGAGCTGAAGGCGCCGCTTGAGGTCAAGGTCGCGGTCTGGGGGGCCGACATCTCGATGCTCGCGCGCGAGGCCCCCAGCCTTCCCTTCCTCGGCGAGCTGGAGGCGCAGCTGGCGGGGCTTCGCGCCGACCGGGCGGCGGCCGCGCGGGCGCCCGCACCCTGACTCCCCGCCGCCATTCCCCGACATAGGATCGCTGCCATGGGACGGCTGGCGGTGGTGCTCGGCAGCAGCGCGCTGGGGCCGGGTGGCGAGAGGATCGCCGCGGTGGCGGCCGATCGCGGGGCGGTGATCGTGCAGCGCCACGGCGAGGGGGCCTACGTCCTCCCGCACGAGATCGACCATCTCGCCAACCTGCGGCCGCTGGCCGAGCAGGGCTGCGACAGGGTGCTGGCGATCGGCTCGGTCGGCTCGCTCAGCACCGATCTGCCGCTCGGCAGCATGCTCTGCCCCGATGACTTCATCGCCCCCCACGCCGCCGGCTCGAGCTTCTCCGACGAGCGCGCCCACCTGGCCCCCGGCTTTGACCCCGATTGGCGCCGTGAAGTCCTCGCCGCCTGGGAGGCCGGCGGGACGCCGGCGCGAGACGGTGGCGTGTACTGGCAGACCATCGGCCCCCGCTTCGAGACGCCGGCGGAGATTCGCCTGATCGCGGCGCACGCCGACGTGGTGGGGATGACGATCGCCTCGGAGTGCGTCATCGCCTGCGAGCTGGAGCTCGCCTACGCGGCGATCTGCGTGGTCGACAATCTGGCCAACGGGATCGCGGCCGCCGGTCTCAGCGTCGCCGCCCTGCAGGTCCAGCGTGCGGCCAACGCCACGCTGCTTCGTGACGGCTTGGAGGCGGTGCTGCCGCGCCTCGGGGCGGTGGGGCCTTGACCTCTGTGCCGGCGCCGCTGGCGGTGAGGGACGCCGTCCTCGATGGTCAGACGGTGGGCCTGCGCTGCGAGCGCGGGGTGATCGCAGAGCTCGGCCCCGGAGTCAAGCCGCGATCCGGGGAAGAGACCCTCGACGCCGCCGGAGCACCGCTGGTGGCGCCGCTCCTCAACGGCCACACCCACGCGGCGATGACGCTGTTTCGCGGCAACGGCGGCGACCTGCCGCTGATGCGCTGGCTGCGGGAGAGGGTCTGGCCGATCGAGGCGAGGCTCGAGCCCGAGGACGTCTACTGGGGTGCCCGCCTCGCCTGCCTGGAGATGATCCGCACCGGCACCGTGCGCTTCTGGGATATGTACTGGCACCCGGCGCAGACTGCCCGCGCGGTCCGCGATTCCGGCCTGCGGGCGACGATCGGCGGGCCCCTGCTCGACGCTGCCGGCGGCCACCCGCCCGAGCAGCTGCGCCAGGCCGCGCTGCGCGACCTGGAAGAGCTCGAGGGGCTGGGGCCAGGGATCGGCCGCGCCCTCGCCCCCCACTCGATCTACACGGTCAGCGAAGGGCTGCTGCGCTGGGCGGGCGAGCAGGCGGCTGAGCGCAGCCTGCCGATCCAGATCCACCTCTCCGAGACCGAGACCGAGGTCCTCGAGTGCATCGCCCAGCACGGCCTGCGCCCCACCGCCTACCTCGACCAGCTCGGCCTGCTCGGCGAGCGCACCGTGCTCGCCCACGGCGTCTGGCTCGACCGCGCCGAGATGGAGCTGATCGCCGAGCGCGGCTGCGTCGTGGTCGCCAACCCGGCGGCGAACATGAAGCTGGCGGTTGGCGGCGTCTTCCCCTATCCCGCGGCGCGCGAGGCCGGCGTCGCGGTCGGCCTCGGCACCGACGGGGCCGGCTCCAACGATTCGCTCGACCTCCTCTCAGAGCTGAAGACCTTCGCCCTGCTGCAAAAGCACGAGGCGGGGGACCCGAGCGCGATCGAGGCAATGGAGGCCTGGGAGGTCGCGATCGGGCGCCGCGCCCCGCCGCTCGGCGCCACCCCGCTCGACATCGGCGCGCCCGCCGACTTCCTCCTGCTGCGAGGCGGAGCGCTCGAGCTGAGCGTCGGCGGGCTCGCCGAGGACCTCGTCTACGCCGCCGCCGGCTCGGTCGTCGAGACCACCGTGGTCGGCGGCCGAGTTCTGATGCGCGGCGGCGAGGTAGCGGGCAGCGAGGAGATCGTGGCTCGGGCGATCGAGCGGGCGCGGCGCCTGGGGCTCAAATGATGCGGATGGCGAAAGTTGAGCGCGGCCCTGGGTTCTTGTTGTGCTTTATCCACATGGCGCAAATCGTCCATCGCCTTCTCCGACCGCTGGCCACACCGCCGAGCCTTGCACCCCTCACGCTCCGTCACCTCGCCACTGAGCGGAGCGGATAGCGCGCGGTCGGTCGCCCTTGATGGATCAGTTCGGATTTCAAGGAAGGGGAATGCCAAGCTGATCGCAGATCGCCCAACGAGGCCTGGGCCGATCTCTTGGTGGCGGGGGACCGACGAGACTCGCTCTGTGGTCCGCGCCACTTGGCGTGCTTCGATCCGCCGATCTCGCGGCAACCGTGAGCACGGACGTGGCGCTCCAGATCGCGGCGCTTCACGCGGCTACGAAGCGCAGCTGCTCACGATCGGCCTCCGGTGTCCGCCCGGCAAGCTCCTCGTCAGGAGTCAGAACCGTGCGAAGAGCATCGAGGACGTTCTCCTTGGCTTCCTCGCGCGCATGACCCTGACTGATCGCACCGGGAACCTCCAGGACACGGGCCACGATCCAGCCCTCCTCGTCGGGACTGTCGAAGGAAAGCGTGAAGTCGACCGAGATAGCCATACTGGAACGGTACCGCCTCGGTCGAGGCCTCTAATTGGGCCTGGAGGTTGGCGATTCGCATCGCCGCCGTGCTCCTTGTCACGACCCTGCTGCCGGCGCGGACCTCGGCGCCGTCTTTACCCGGCGAGCCTGATCCCCGCCGTCGGCCCCAGCCGTGGCCAGGTCCTCGGCTCGCTCCAACTCGACCACAGGCGCGCCCTCAAACTTGGCGGGCCTCGATCCTCGGCCCTCGGCTCGGTGGGTAGATTGAGGCCCGATGGGCGAAGCGGCGATCAGGGTCGAGGGGCTGCGCAAGTCATACGGCGATAACGAGGCGGTTCGCGGCATCGACTTCGAGGTCGCCGCGGGCGAGGTGTTCGGCTTCCTCGGCCCCAACGGCGCGGGCAAGACGACGACGATCGAGATCCTCGAGGGCTACCGGCCCCGCACCGGGGGCACGGTCTCGGTGCTGGGCGTCGACCCGGGCGCGCCGACGCGGGAGTGGCGCAACCGGGTCGGGCTGGTCCTGCAGGAGTGCGAAATGAACCCGGTGCTGACGGTGCGCGAGACGGTGACCCTCTTCTCCAGCTTCTTCAGCTCCCCCCGCCCGGTGGAGGAGACGATCGAGCTGGTCGGTCTGGGCGAGAAGCGCGAGGCGCGGATCGCCACCCTCTCCGGCGGCCAGAAAAGGCGCGTCGACGTCGCCTGCGGGATCATCGGCGACCCCGATCTGGTCTTCCTCGACGAGCCGACCACCGGCTTTGACCCCTCCGCCCGCCGCGACGCCTGGACCATGATCGAAGGCCTCAAGGATCTCGGTAAGACCGTCTTCCTCACCACCCACTACATGGACGAGGCTCAGCATCTCGCCGACCGGGTGGCGATCCTGCGGGGGGGAGAGCTGGTCGCTGAAGGCAGCACCGAGGAGCTGGGAACCTCGCTCGGCCAGCGCACCGTGGTCCGCTTCGGTCTGCCCAACGGCGTCGGCGCCCGAGACCTCGGCGCGCGCATCTCTGCGCCGCTGCAGATCGCCGGCAGGGAGGCCAGCTTCGCGACCGAGCAGCCCCAGCGCGACGTCTACCACCTGCTCGGCTGGGCGCAGGACAAGGGGGTCGAGCTCGCCGGGCTGGAGGTTCGCCGCCCCAGCCTGGAGGACATCTTCCTCGAGCTGACCTCGGAGGGAGAGGGCGGGCGATGAGCGTCGGCCGGCTGGTCGCGGTCCAAGCCCGCTACCTGCTCCTCGCCCGCTCACGCGAGCCGCGGGCGATTGTCTTCACCGTCGCCTTCCCCTTTTTCTTCCTCGTCATCTTCAACTCGATCTTCACCACCAGCCACCCGATCGAACTCGGCGGCGGCTTGAAGATCGACGCGAAGGCCTACTTCACCGCCGGGATCATCGCCTACGCCACGGCGCTATCGACCTTCACCTCCCTGGCGATGGTCCTCACCACCCAGCGCGAGAGCGGTCAGCTGAAACGCTTCCGCGGCACCCCGATGCCGCCCTGGACCTTCGTCGCCGCTCAGATGTGCGCGGCGATCGTCCAGGTGATCGGAATGGCCGTGCTGCTAATGGCGGTGGGCAAGATCGCCTACGGGGTGGCGCTGCCGGGGAGCACCGCCGTCGGCTTCGTCCTCTACGTGCTGCTCGGCGCGGCGACCTTCTGCGCCATGGGGATGGCGCTCACCGTCTTCACCCCCAGCGCCGATGCCGCCGCGGCGATCGGCCCCTTCAGCGTCGTCGTCCTCTCCTTCATCTCCGGGGTCTTCGTCCCGATCAACACCCTGCCCCACTGGCTGGCGCAGATCGGCCGCGTCTTCCCCCTCTATCACCTGGCCGACGGCCTGCAGCGGACGCTGGCCCCCGGCGCCACCGGGCTCGGCCTCAGCGCCGGCGACGTCGCCGTGCTCGGGATCTGGGGGATCGCCGCGGTGTTCACCGCGGCCCGCCGCTTCCATTGGGAGCCGCAGGCCTCGCGCGGCTGAGGCGCCGCTGGCCGGCGCTCAGTCCTCCTCGCCGCCCTCATCGGCGATCTTTGCCTCCAGCTCCTTCATCACCTCGGGGTCGCGCAGTGTCGTCACGTCGCCCAGGGCCCGGCCCTCGGCGATGTCGCGCAGCAGACGGCGCATGATCTTGCCCGAGCGCGTCTTCGGCAGGTCCTCGGCCCAGACGATCCGCTTGGGCCGGGCGAATTTGCCGATCCGCTCGGCGACCGCGGCGCGGATCTCCTCCACCAACTCCTCGCTTTCCCCGGTGCCCCCGCGCAGGGTGACGAAGGCGCAGATCGCCTGGCCGGTGTCCTCGTCGGACTGGCCGATCACCGCCGCCTCGGCGACCTTCTGGTGGGCGACGATCGCCGACTCGACCTCGGCGGTCGAGGGCCGGTGGCCGGAGACGTTGACCACGTCGTCGATGCGGCCGATCACCCAGAAGTAGCCGTCGCGATCGCGCCGTGCCGCGTCGCCGACCATGTAGGTCTGCGGTCCGAAACGCGAGAAGTAGGTACCGAGGAAGCGCTCGTCCTCCCGGTAGAGGCCGCGCAGCATCGAGGGCCATGGGCGCTTGATCACCAGCAGCCCCTGTCCCTCGGCGAGCGGCTCGCCGTCCCGCTCATCGACCACCTCGGCCTCCACCCCGGGGAACGGCGTGGTCGCCGAACCGGGCTTGGTCGCGGTGATCCCCGGCAGCGGCGTGATCATGATCGCCCCGGTCTCCGTCTGCCACCAGGTGTCGAGGACCGGGCAGCGCCCGCCGCCGATCACCCTGTGGTACCAGAGCCAGGCCTTGGGGTTGATCGGCTCGCCGACCGAGCCCAGCAGCCGCAGCGAGGAGAGGTCGTGCCTGGCGGGGATCTCCGCCCCCCACTTGATGAAGGTGCGGATCGCGGTCGGCGCGGCATAGAGGATCGTCGCCCCGTAGCGCTCGATCAGCTCCCACCAGATCCCCTTGTGGGGGTAGTCCGGCGCCCCCTCCCACATCACGCTCGTCGCCCCGTTGCACAGCGGCCCGTAGACGATGTAGGAGTGGCCGGTGACCCAGCCGACGTCGGCTGCGCACCAGTAGACGTCGCTCTCGGGCTTGAGGTCAAAGACGTAGCGGTGGGTCGCCGCGACCCCGGTCAGGTAGCCGCCGGTGGTGTGGAGGATCCCCTTCGGCTTCGCCGTGGAGCCGGAGGTGTAGAGGATGAAGAGCGGATGCTCGGCCTCCATCGGCTCGGCCGGGCAGTCGGGCTCGGCCGCCGCCAGCAGCTCCTCGTAGAAGTGGTCGCGACCCTCACGCATCGGGCACTCGATGCCCGTGTGCCGGACGACGATGATCGTCTCCAACCTCGGCAGACCACCCATCTGCTCGTCGACCCGGGCCTTGATCGGCGCCGTGGTGCCCTTGCGCCGCGCCCCGTCGACGGTCACCAGCGCCTTGGCCTCGGAGAACTCGATCCGCTCGCGCACCGCCTCGGCGGAGAAGCCGCCGAAGACGACGTTGTGGATCGCGCCGATGCGGGCGCAGGCGAGCATCGCGACGACGACCTCGGGGATCATCGGCAGATAGACGCCGACCACGTCGCCCTTGACCACGCCGAGGTCCTTCAGCCCGTTGGCCAGGCGCTGCACGTCACGGTGCAGCTCGGCATAGGTGACGTCTCGCTCCTCCCCCTCCTCGCCGCGCCAGTGGTAGGCGACCCGCTGGCCCCGGCCGGCATCCACGTGGCGGTCGAGGCAGTTGGCCGAGGCGTTCAGACGGCCGTCCTCAAACCATCGGTAGAAGGGGGGATTGGAGTCCTCTAGCCCGATGCTCGGCTCGCTCTCCCAGTCGAGCAGCTCGGTCGCCTGGCGCATCCACCAGGCCTCGGGGTCGGCGGCGGCCTCGGCATAGATTGCCGGATCGCTCCACAGCGCTCGTTGGCGGAACTCCGCCGGCGGCTCGAAGCGCTCGACCTCCAGCAGAGCGCTCAGCTCCCGCTCCAGCTCTGATGAATCCTGCTGCTCTGCCATGCCTCTCCCCTCCTCAGTCTCGGCCCCGCGGCCCCAGCGGCAGTGGCGCCCGCTCAAGGGTCGCGTTTGCTGGAGCCGCGAACGATGCATACCAGGCCATCGCCGCGCTCGCCACTCCGATCCAGCCCCCGGCTTCGTTCACCCTTGCTCTGATCGGCGTTGCAACTAACGCCAGGAAGGTGGTGAGGAAAAACAGGAGGAAGACCGGGGCCACGGCGACCGCCCTCCGCGGTGGGGCGATGAGCACGCAGGTGGAGAAAATTCCCCCGGCCCCAGCCCCACCGAGCACCTGGCGCCCACCCCCGCCGAGGGTCTGCTGGCGGGCGCGATGGTCGCTGACTCCATGGATCTCTCCTTCCCTGCGCCGATCCTCCGCTACCCGCTTTAGGGCCAAACAATTCCGCCCGAGGGCGAGCCGGCGATTTATCCGCCCGCCCTGGGCCCCTCGGCCAGAGCTCAGAGGGCGATAATCAGGCTGCTGGCGAGACCGACCACGATGCAGTAGAGGCCGAACGGCGTCAGCCGATTGGTCAGGAAGAAGCGGAGCAGGAACCTGACCGCGAAGTAGGTGGTGATCGCCGCGGCCAGGGCGCCGACCAGTGCCTGACCGCGCACCCCGTTCCCGGTCGAGCCGAGCAGTTCCGGCAGCTTCAGCACGCCCGCGGCGCCGATGACCGGCGTCGCCAGCAGGAATGCGTAGCGGGCGGCGTCCTCGTTGGAGAGGCCGACCAGCAGCCCGCCGCCCATGGTCACGCCCGAGCGCGAGATCCCCGGGATCAGCGCCGAGGCCTGGGCGACTCCGATCGCGAAGGCCTGCCTGAAGCCGATCTTCGAGATGCGCGTGTCCGAATCGCCGAGATCCTCGCCGGGACGAGGCGGTCGCCGCCGGTAGCGCTCGAAGACCAGCAGCAACACCCCGTTGAGGGTGAGGAAAATCGCCGCCGTCTCGGCTGAGGCGAACAGCGTGCGCAGCGGGTTTTGCAGGGCGAATCCGAGCAGCCCGGCGGGGATCGTCCCGGCGACGAGCAGCCAGCCGAGCCGCGCGTCTGTGTCCTCGGCGTCGATCCGGCGATCGCGCAGAGAGCGACCCAGGCCGCGGAAGATCCGCATCCAGTCCTTGAAGAAGAAGCCGAAGA
This sequence comes from Solirubrobacterales bacterium, assembly GCA_035534175.1. Classification (GTDB taxonomy): domain Bacteria; phylum Actinomycetota; class Thermoleophilia; order Solirubrobacterales; family 70-9; genus DATLSM01. The sequence continues at coordinate 49,971 of DATLSM010000020.1, forward strand.
GGACGGCCGCCGTGGCGCAGTGGGTGGCGACCAGGAAGGCGAGGAAGTAGGAGTCGTTTTGGTGGATGTTCCAGCCGAAGAGCTACGGGGCGATCACGCTGTGGCCCAGGCTGGAGATCGGGAAGGGCTCGGCGATCCCCTGCAGGGCCCCGAGCACGATCGCCTGGAAAAAGGAGATGGGTTCCATCAGAGCCCGGGCAGCCTACGCGCAGATCCTCAGCTCGGCCGCCCCGCAGCTCAGGCGCTCGCTGCCTTCTCGGCCATCCTCGCCGGGCTGATCCGCACCACGTCCCAGGCGAGGCCGAGCTTCTCCAGCCCCCAGATCACCGCCCCGGAGCCGTCCAGCTGCCAGCGCCGCAGCCCGTGTCGGGCGGAGGTCGGGAAGGCGTGGTGGTTGTTGTGCCAGGACTCGCCCATCGTCGGCAGCGCCAGCCAGGCGAGGTTGCGCGACTCATCACCCGTGGGGAAGGGCTGGCGACCGAAGAAGTGGCAGAGGCTGTTGACGCTGAAGGTGACGTGGTGGAGGACGAAGATCCGCACCGCGCCGCCCCACAGCATCGCGGTGAGAGCACCGACGACGGTACCGGTCAGCGCCCAGCCGAGGGCGAAAGGGAAGGCCAGGCCGACCAGCACCCAGAGGAAGAACAGTCGGTCGACCCAGCGCATCGCCGGGTCGGCCATCAGGTCCTTTGCGTAGCGGTCTTCGTCGGCGACCTCGGAGTCGCGGAATACCCAGCCGATATGCGCGTAGAAGAGGCCGCGCAGGGCGCCGCGGAAGCCGGAGCCGTGACCGACGTGGGGGCTGTGCGGGTCGCCCTCCTCATCGGAGAAGCGATGGTGCTTGCGGTGAGTTGCGACCCACTCGATCACCGGGCCCTCGACCGCCGCCGAGCCCAGGACGCCGCAGGTCAAGCGCACCCAGCGATGGGTCTTGAAGCTGCCGTGGGTGAGCAGGCGGTGGAAACCGACCGTGATGCCGAAGCCGAACAGCAGGTAGGTGACGGTGAAGACCAGCAGGTCCTGCCAGTGCAGCAGCCCGCCCCAGCCGAAGACCACGCCAACGATCAGCAGCGCTGGGGGGATGACCGTGACCAGGGCGCTGGCGAAGCGATCGAGGGCGGGGTTCTCCACCGGCCGCACGTCGGAGCGCGCAGGCTCAGTCGTCACGCTCGCCACTCCTATCCATGCCGTCTCCTTCGCGCCGCAGGTTGTGGGGGGCGCGGAGTCTACGTGGCCCCGCTAAAAGCGCAGGCTCAGTAACCGGGCGGGTGGCGGGCGATGAAACCAGCCGGGTTGTCGACCGGCGAGGGGTGCCAGCGCGGACCGGGGCCGCCGACGGTGTCGAAGGCCAGGCCGGCGATCGTCATCCAGGCGTGTTCGGCGTTGGCGTAGACCGTGATCCAACGCCCCGGCCCCGGGTCGCCCCAGGTCTCCAGGCCGGTCGAGTCGAGCGGGCTGGAGAGGAAGCCGCCGCCGTGCAGGGCGAAGCTGACCGCGCCGGAGCAATCATATCCGGGCGATTCGAAGGACGCGTGGCCGCCGCCCCAAATGTAGGGGGTGGTGGCGATCGAGTTGGCGGCGGCGATCGCTGCCCGCACGGCCGCGGGGGCGGAGGCGGGCGCGCTCGCCTCGCTTTCGGAGATGAAGTTGGCGGTCTCACCCGGGCTGAGCGGCGCCGGCGCCGCGGTCGGCCCGGCAGGCCCGGCCGGCGTCACCATCTGCGAGGTGATCGCGGCCAGGTTGTTGCTCAGCGCCTGTTCGCGCGACTCCAGCGATTCGAGCTCCTGGCGGCGCTGCGCCTGGGCCGCCTTCAGCTTGGCGAAGCGCGCCTGCGCGGCGGCGCTGGCGGCGGCGATTTCGCGCTCGTTGGCGGCGATCGCGTCGCGAGCCGAGCGGATGCGGGCCCGGGCGGCGGCCAGCCGCGCGACCACGCCCTGCACTTCGTCGCGCAGCGTCTTGACCCGGCCGACGACCGAGTCGTCATAGCTCTGAATCCGGTTCAGGTATTCGGTCTGGGTCGCCAGCTGGGACCAGCTCGCCGATTCGACGATCGCGTTCAGCACATCCGGGCTCCCGGACTCATAGATCGCCACCATCCGGCCGCGCAGCATCGCCAGGGCGCGGCTGAGCTGCGCCCTTACCTTCTGCAGGTGGCGACGCTCCACCAGCAGTTCGGCGCTGGCCTTCTGCAGTTCGGATTGCTTGGCGGCAAGCTCGGCCTGAACCTTGGCCTGGCGCTGGCGCAGTTCGGAGACTTCGCCGATCATCGAGTTGATCGCGGTGTTCTGTTCGGCGATCGTCGCCGAGAGCGAGTTCTGGCTGGCCCGCACGTGGGCCAGCCTGCCCTGGGTGCTCTGCATCTTTTGCTGGAGGTCCTGGGCAGGAGCGCTCGCCTCGGCCAGAGCCAGGGCGCTGACGATCGCCAGCAACAGGGCCGCCAGCAATATCGACCCCCGCCGGGTCACGCTCGGATATGTGTCAGAGAAGGAAGCCCGCATCGATCCTCGCCCGGCCCCCAGGGGGGATCGGCAAGGTCGCGCAGGCTAGCGAAATCGCCGTCTGATTGTTAGGAGTTGCTAATAACTTGCAACTTCGGTTGCAGCTCGTGCCTGCAAAGAGGGGATATCGATCAGGCGTCGACGGGCCTGGAGCTAGGGTCCGGGCGGGATCAACGTCCTCATCCTGGCGATCATCTCAGCCATCTCGCCGGCGATCCTGGCCGTCGTCATCGTCCTCCTCAGCCGGCCCAACCCGCGGCGGCTGCTGCTCGCCTACCTCCTCGGCGGGATGGCGGCCAGCGTCGCCGTCGGCCTGGCCATCGTCGCCTCGCTGAAGGAATCGCAGCTGCTCGCCGGACCCAGCCCGGCGACCGGCCCGGTCCTCGACTTCACGATCGGTGCGCTGGCGCTGATCGTGGCCTTCGTCCTGGCCACCGAGCGCGACGCGAACTTCGAGCAGCGCCGCCGCCAGCATCGCGCCGCTCGTCCTCATCGCGACCCGTGGTCTGAGCGGGTTCTCAGCCGCGGCAATGTCCCGATCGCCTTCGCCGTGGGCATCGCGCTCAACCTCCCCGGAGCCTTCTACCTCGTCGGCCTGAAGGACATCGCCGCCGGCCAGAGGGGAATCGGCGCCCAGGTCCTGGCCGTCCTCGTCTTCAACCTGATCATGTTTGTCCTCGCCGAGGTGCCGCTGCTCGGCTACTGCCTGGCGCCGGAGGCGACGCGGGCCAGGGTCGAGCAGCTGAACGCCTGGCTGGCCCACCACGCCCGCCGGATTGTGGTGTCCGTGGCGACCCTGGCCGGCCTCTATCTGATCGGGCGTGGAATAGTCGGCGTGGCCTGAGGCTCAGGCGAGAAGCCTGGTCTTCGCTTTCTCGAACTCCTCGGCGGAGATCGCGCCCTTTTCTTTCAGCTCGTTCAGCTTGTGCAGCTCATCGGCGGGCGAGACGTGGGCCTGTTCTTGGATGTAGGCGTCCATGTGGTGCTTGGCCTCGGCCTGCGCTTTGAGCGCCCGTTCGCGCATCCCGCCGCCCCGGGCGATCAGGTAGATCAGGGCGGTGATGAAGGGGATGAAGACGAGGAACAGCACCCAGAGCGCCTTTGACCACCCGGATAGCTGGTGGTCGCGAAACAGGTCGCTGAGGATCGTGATCAGGATCCAGATCCAGATGACGAAGAAAAAGATCTCCAGGGCCAGCAGAAGCGCGTCACCGAGGCTGAAATTGGCAAGCAGCAAAGCGGCCTCCTTTCGGTTCGTTGGAACGAGACAGCGGCAAGGGCGCCGCGCTCGGTTGCCCCACCACGCTAACCCCGTCGCCTCCCCTGCGCATCCGCAGTTTTCGCCTATCCGCCTGCGGCCTTGCCGGCCAGGCGCTGGGAGAAGAGCACCGCCGCCACCGAAGTGGCGAGGTTGAGGCTGGAGACCCCCGGTCGCATCGGGATGCCAAGGCGCGCGTCGGCGCGGGCCAGCAGCTCGGGGCTGAGGCCCTGGCGCTCGGTGCCGAAGGCCAGGACGGCGCGGGGCGGCAGCCCGTCGGGGCGCAGGTCCCCCCCTCCCGGATCGATCGCCACCAGCGCTCGATCGCTCTCCTCCAGGCGCTCCACCGCCGCCACCGGCAGGGCGAACTGCAGGCCCGCCGCACCGCGCACCGCCTCGGGGTTCCAGGGATCGTTGCGCCCCGTGGTGAGGACGCCGGCCGCGTCGGCGGCCGCCGCCACCCGCACGCAGGCGCCGACGTTGGCCATGCTGCGCGGGTCCTCCAGCAGCAGCAGAGGCACCGGCCTCTCGTTCGCCAGCGCCGCCGCCACGTCGACCGCCGGGCGGTGGGCGATCGCAACGACCCCGGTGCGCGGCGGGCGCGGGACCATCGCCGCCAAGGTCTCCTCCTCCACCGCGCTCACCCGCGCCCCCAGGGTGGCGATCAGGTCCGGCGCCAGCTCGGCCGCCAGCCGCGCCAGCTCGGCCGGGTCCACGGCGAGGGCCTCCACCACCTCGGCGCCGAAGCGCAGCGCGTGCTTCAGGGCGTGAAAGCCCTCCAGCACGACCAGGCCAGGGTCGCGGCGCGCCTGGCGAAACCGCTGCGCCAGATCCTCGCTCACCGCGCCGGCGTCCCGCGGCAGGGGCGGCGCGCTGGATCGCCCTGCCTCCGCCGCCCGCTCAAGGAATCGGCACGCCGCCGCCACCGCCGCCCGGGTGGGAGGGCGCCGGGGCGGGGTTGGGTTTCGGCCCCGGAGCCGGGGTGTGCGACGGGCTCGGTGTGTTGCCGGGCCCCTGGCCCCTGTTCGGAGCCGTGGTCGGCGGGATCGCATTGCCGCTCGCTTGGTAGCCGCTGGTCGTCGGCGGGGCGGTCGAGGCCGCCCCCCCGACGGTGTGTTCGCTGTGCAGGGCCGAGAGCGCGGGCAGGCTGGGGGGAACCGGGAATTCAGGACAGTTTCGGCCCTGGGCTTCCTCCATGTAGGAGCGCCAGATCGGCCCCGCCGTCGGCCCGCCGAAGCCGGTCGATTCGCGCGAATCGGGGTGCCCGACCCAGACGGCCGTCGAGTAGAGCGGCGTGTAGCCGACGAACCAGGCATCGGAATCGCCCTCCGAGGTGCCCGTCTTGCCCGCCTCGGAGGGGCAGCCGATCGAGGTGTAGCCGGCTCCCGTTCCCTGGGTGATGACTCCCTCCAGCAGTTTGGTCACGTCGTATGCCTGGCCGGGAGTCAGCACGCGGTTACCCGCCTGCAGGCTGGGTTCGTCGACCTTGCCGTTGGGGAACACGACTTTGCTCACCGCCGTCGCCTCGTGGTGGATGCCGCCGTCGGCCAGGGTCGCGTAGCCGTCGGCCATTTCCAGCGGCGTGACGCCGACCCGCAGGCCGCCGATCGCCTCCGCCGGCACCGATTCCAGCGGCGCTTCGATTCCCATTTCGTGCGCGGTCTTGGTCACGTTCGTGGGGCCGACGTCGAGATCGAGCTGGGCGTAGACGACATTCACCGAGTTCCAGGTGGCGGTGGCCAGGGACATCGTCCCCTGCCCGGGCTCGGCGTTGTTGACGGTCCAGGTCCCCCCGCCCGGCACGGCGAGAGTCTTGGGAGAGCTGCCGTTGTAGTAGGTGGTGTAGGGGTCGACCCCCTGCTTGATCGCGGTGGTCAGCACGTAGACCTTGAACGAGGAGCCCGGCTGGCGGTGAGCCTGCCAGGCGTAGTTGAACTGACTTTCCTTTGAGTAGGCCTGGGTCGAGGCGAGGGCGACGATCTCGCCGTTGGTCGGGTTGACCGAGGCCAGGGCGGCGGCGGGGCCGGCGCCGCTGTAGCAGACCGAGCAGGATTCGACCGCTTTCTGAGCCTTTTCCTGCAGCTGGGGGTCGATCGCCGTGTAGGCCTTGAGGCCGCCGTTGCGCACGGTGTTGATCCCGTACTTTTTGATCAGTTCCTGCTCCACCAGATCGAAGAGGAAGGGGTCCTTGATCGTCTGGTACTTGTGGCCGGGGTGCAGCCCGAGCCCCAGGTGGACGGTGCCTTCGTAGCGCGCCGGGGTGATGTAGCCCTGTTCCTCCATCACCTTGAGCACCTCGTTGCGTCGTCCGAGGGCCGCCTTGGGATCGACCAAGGGGTTGTATTCGGAGGGTGCCTGCGGCAGACCGGCGATCATCGCTGCCTGCCTCAAGTTCAGGTCCCGGGCGGGTCTGCTGAAGTAGGTCTGCGCCGCCGCTTCCGCCCCGACCGCGGCCTCCCCTTCCACCGTTCCATACGGCGCCGTGTTGAGGTAGGCGGTGAGGATCCAGTTCTTGGAATGGGCTTCCTCCTCCTCTTCTGCCAGGTGAGCTTCGATCAGCTTTCGCCTGATCGTCTCTTCGGGATGTTGGATGTAGAGGTCGCGGACCAGCTGCTGGGTGATCGTCGAAGCACCCTGCACCGGCTTTCCTCCGGCCAACAGATCCTTCCAGGCGGCGCGGGCGATGCCGGCCGGGTCGATGCCGCCGTGGTGGTAGAAGTTCCTGTCCTCGATCGCGATCGTCGCGTCCTTCAGCAGTTGTGGCAGGGCGCCCGAGGGAACCGGCTGGCGGATGTTGCTGGAGGGAATGAAGCCGATCAGGCTGCCGTTGGCGGCATAGATCGCCGACGAGCGCCCTTTCTCCACCGGTCTCAGGCTGGAGAGCGGGGGGGCGGAGTCATAGACCTTGATCGCCCAACTCACCGCGACGCCGCACACCACCACCGCCAGGCCGGCGAAGATTGCGCCCAGGAGCAGGAGCCTCTTCTTCCAGCTTGCACCGTGCGATCTGCGTCGCCTTCGCCTACTCGTCGTCATCGGGAAAAAATTGTAGGCGGGCGGGCGATTCCCTCCTTTCCCCGCCGCGGGCCGGGATGGATCTGCCGACCTCGAGCCCGGCGGGGAGCCGGGGCTCTCCGAGTGTGAGAATCGAGGCCCCCCGATCGAGAGAGGAGAAGCAATGGGCAGCGCATCACCCCCAACCCACCTCCCCACCAGGCGCCTGGGCGATTCCGAGCTCGAGGTCTCGCTCGTCGGCCTCGGCTGCAACAACTTCGGACGCCGGCTCGAGCTGGAGGGCACCGCTGCCGTACTCGACGCCGCCCTCGCCGCCGGGGTGACCCTGTTTGACACCGCCGACATCTACGGTGGGGCCGGGGCCAGCGAGCGGCTGATGGGAGAGGCCCTGGAGGGCCGACGCGAGAGATATGCGATCGCGACCAAGTTCGGGATGGAGATGAGCGGCGCCGACGGCGTTCCCGAGGTCCCTCGCGGCTCGCGCGAGTACATCCGCTGGGCGATCGAGGGATCACTGCGCCGACTCCGGGTCGAGCGGATCGACCTCTACCAGTACCACCGGCCCGACGGGATCACGCCGATCGCCGAGACGCTGGCGGCGATGGACGAGCTGGTCGGCGAGGGCCTGGTCGGCGCGATCGGCTGCTCCAACTTCAGCGCCGCCCAGCTGGAGGAGGCCGAGCGCGCCGCGGGGGAGGCGGGCCTGGCGCGCTTTGTCACCCTGCAGAACCACTACAGCCTGCTGGAGCGCGGGATCGAGGCCGAGGTCGCACCCGCCTGCCAGCGCCTCGGGGTCTCGATCCTGCCCTACTTCCCGCTGGCCAGCGGCCTGCTCAGCGGCAAGTACCGGCGGGGAGAGCGCGGACCGAGCGGCAGCCGCCTGGGCGGCGCCGAGAGCGCCGGCAGCGAAGAGCAATTCGACGTCGTCGAGGCCCTGCGCTCCTACGCGACCGAGCGCGGCATCGGCGTCCTCGACGTGGCGATCGCCGGCCTCGCGGCCCAACCCGCGGTGGGCTCGGTGATCGCCGGCGCCACCCGGCCCGAGCAGATCGCCGCCAACGTCGCCGCGCTTGGCTGGGAGCCGACCCCCGAAGATCTCGCCGAGCTCGACCGAATCGCGCCGACCCCCCGGGGCTGAGCCTCAGCCCTGCTTCAGCTGCCGGGCGAGGCGGCGCATCGCCTTACCGTAGGCGCGCCGGGTGAAGGCCCGGGTCAGCGGCGGGAGGAGGCGTTCCCAGCGCGAGGCCTCGACCCACGCCAGCTCAAAGGAGATCTTCGTCCCGCCCCCCGGCGCCTCCTCGATCAGATAGGTGTTGCGGGTGCGCCGCTTCCCCTTCGCGCCGACCTCCTCCTCGAGGATCCGGCCCGGCTCGGACTCGATCACCTCGAAATCGGTCCAGTCCTGGGAGCCGGGGACGTTGGTCCGCGCCTCCGCCCGCGCCCCCACGCCGCGACTGGGGCCCGAGAACCCCCAGTCGGTGAACAGGTGGCCGAGGAACGCCTGATGGTTGGCGAGCAGGTCGAGGAACTCGAAGACCTGGCGCGGGGACTGGCCCACGCTGACGGAGACGGTCGCTGGCTTCACGGCCGCGATCCTTGCAGCAACAGCGCGGCGTCGGCGCCCCGCGCTCAGGCCGCCGAGGCACCTCCGAAGCCCCAGGGGGCGACGATCATCAGCTTCCAGGCGCTTTCCAGGCGACGCAGAAGGACGACGGAGTTGGAGGTCCGGACGAAGGAGGAGCTGTCCGCGGCGTCCAGGCGCATCGTCCAGCGTTCGGCGCTGAGCGCGACGTCGCCCACCGGCAGGATCTTGCGCAGCTCGATCTGAATCTGGGGCCGCATCTGGATCAGCTGGGCAAGGGTGGCGCGGATCTCCTGGCGGCCGTGGATCACGGTGGCGTCGGGAGTGAGGAAGCAGGCATCGCGGGCGAGGCTCGATGCCGCGGCCGCGAGGTCGCCCGAGCAGAGCGCGTCGACGAAGGCGACCAGGGCCCGCTCGGGGGCGCTGGGGAGGATGGAGGGGGCCGGGCTCAGGTCGAGGACCCTCACCTCCTCGGTGAGGGTCGGGTGGTCGGGTGGTGTCATGCGATCGTTACCCCCGCACCGTGCACGGTTTGAGGAAATCCCCGGTGAGGAAGGTGCCGCCCTGGAATTCGAATTCGCCTTTGGCCTGCAGGTGGCCGGTTTCGCAGCGGGCATTGACGTAGGAGTAGTTGTGGCCCTTGTAGCTCCATTTGCGCCCGATCGTCAGGTGACCGGAGACCGGGACCCCGGCGCCACCGGCGATCGGCGGGATCGTTCCTTTGGTCCGGTAACCGAAGACGCCGTCGTGGATTTTTTCGATCACGATCAAAACGATGTAGGTGGTCGGGACCGGGACCGTGAGGTAGGCATGGGCCAGGACCGTCGGGTCGCCGTTCTTGAGCGGGCCGTTGAAGAGGGTCAGCGGTGAGGAGACGGGAAGCGGGGCGGATTCGGGGAACTGCACGACCGCCTTGCCCTCGCCCTCGCCGACGATCGCCGCGGGGCAGGCGTGGCGCGCCTGGGCGGTCGTCGTCGCCGCCAGCTTGCTCATCGAGCATCGCGGCAGGCCGGTGGTCTGCACCGAGCCGTGCCGGTCGAAGTCGATGGTCAGCGTTTTCAGGATCGGTGGCAGGGCACCGGAGACGGTCGAGATCGAGCCCCCGCCATGCAGGGTGATCGGGGCGTTTTCGTGCTTGGGAAGCGCCGTGGGCGCAAAGCCGCCTTCGGCGTTGACGATGATCTGGCCGGCGGTGAGCTTCAGAGCGTAGGCGCTGGCCGCGGTGACCAGCACAGCCAGGGCCAGGGCCGCGGCGATCAGGGTCTTCTTTCGCATCAACTCTTCCTCCGTCGGTCGTCGTGCGTCATGGAATCAACTGTGTTGCTTGGGGAGCGCTCGCTCCCGCCTGCGGCTTCGGCCAGCGCACCGGTGACAATCGCGCGCAGGGCATCGGCAAGCCCCTCGACGTCATGGCGACCGGCGCCCAGCTGGCGCACGCCCATGCCGGTGATCACGGCGACCACGGCGCCGGCGTGGCGGCTGGCGGCGGGGACGCCGAGGGCTTCCAGCGCGGCCGCGGCGAGGCCTTCGTAGGCGGCGAAGCAGCGACGCGAGGCCTCCTGCAGCGCGGGCTGGCGCGAGGCGCGCAGGTGCAGCTCCAGCTCGGCCACGTGCTCTGGGCGGTCGATGCTCTCGGAGGCGATCCGCTGCACCTCGGCCGCCACCTGCATGCGGCTGGGTGGAGGGCGCCGCGAGCGGAGCTCGGCGGCGATCGCCTCCAGGCGCCCCACCTCCTCCTCCACATAGATCAGCAGGCACTCTCGCAGCAGCTCCTCCTGGCTGGGGAAGTGGTAGGTGAGCGAGCCGAGGGAAACACCTGCGGCTGCCGCCAGCCGGCGGTTGCTGATCGCACCAATTCCCTCGCGCCCGATCAGCTCGAAGGCGCCGCGGAGGATGCGCTCGCGCGTGGCGGGCGCCTCGCGCGCATCGGGTGCGGGCCGGATGGATGTTGCGGTGGGCATCGGTGCCGGTTTCTCTCCTCGTTCGGTCGAACGAACCAATATCTTAGCCCAGCCGTGTTCTCCCTACATCCAGGCCCCGGCGCCCGAGGACGACGCAGCGCGTGAGCGATCCGTCGGGCTCGCACTACTTCCCTCCCGGCCGCTCGATCGCCCGTCGCGTCCACGGCGAGCGCTCGGTTGGGTTGCTCTACGGCCAGCGGGCCCTCTTGATCGGGGCGCTCGAACCGCTCACCTACACCGCGACGATGCTCAGCACGGGCTCCTCCGATCGACCCTTCGAGCGGCTCGCGCGCACAGCCAAGATTCAGGAGACGGTCCTGCTCGGCACCCGCGAGGAGGCCGACGAGGCCCTGGCCGGGGTACGCCGCCTGCACGAGCGAACCCGGGGCACGCTGCCCCAGGCGGCGGGCCCCCACCACGCGGGCACCCCCTACTCGGCCTCTGACCCCGAGCTGATGCTGTGGACCCTGGCGGTGATCGCGGACTCGGGACGGGCGATGTATGAAGCGTTGGTGCAAAATCTGAGTGAGGGGGAGCGCGAGGCGCTGTGGCAGGACTACGTGCGCTTCGGCGAGCTGTTCGGCCTCCCGCGCAGGGAGGTTCCCGCAAGCCAGCGCGAATTCCGCGACTGGTGGGAGGCCAAGCTCTCCTCCCCCGACCTGCGCCCGACCGAGCACGCGCTGGAGATGGCGCCGCTATTTGCCTTCCGCCAGCCGGTCTCGGCACCGGCGCGGGGCAACCTCGCGATCCAGAACCACATCATCAAGGGAACGCTTCCGCCGCGAGTGAGGGAGATCTTCGGCATCCGCTGGAGCGCCGCGCACGAGGCCTCCTTCCGCTCCATCACCGCCACCCACCGGCGCGCCCACCACCTCTTCCCCCGCCCGCTGCGCCGCGGCCGCAACGACATCTTCTTCGACGCCGTCAGCCGCAGCGAGCGGCGGCGTGGGGGCACCGCGATCCCCGGTCTCGGACCCGGTGCCTCGTAGGGGACCAAGGTCGGCGAGGCGCTCTCCCTAGACTCTGTCCATGTCCAACTACGCGATCAAGAACCTGATGGAGGTCGAGGAATCTGCCCCCGACAGCGCGGTCGAGGCCCGGTTCTCGCGCAAGCACCTCGACTCGACCGAACTGGGAGTCAGCTACTTCCACTATCCGCCCAACCACCGCTCGACGAATGGCCATAGCCATGAGGTCCAGGAGGAGGCCTACGTGGTCCTCGGCGGCTCCGGCTGGATCAAGCTCGACGACGAGGCGATCGAGCTGCACAAGTGGGACGTGGTCCGTGTCTCCCCACCCGTGGTCCGGGCCTTCGACGCCGGACCGGAGGGACTTGAAGTAATCGCGGTGGGCGGCAGCAAGCCGGAGGGCGGCGACGGGGTGCGCGTCCCCGACCGCTGGCCCGCCGAGGGCGAGTGAGCGCGGGCCGGGGCCCGCGCTAGCTGACGAGCCCAGAGACGTTCCGAACGTCGTGAGGTAGGTCCGGGCCTGCCGAGAGGCTGTGGGTGTTCAAAGCTCACGACCTCAAGGAGGCCCGGAATGCAACACGCTAACTCCCCGCTCACCCCGAAGGGCAGGCATCGCATGGTCTTGCTCGTCGAGGAGGAGGACCTCACGTTCGAGGCGGCCGCGGCCGCCTCGAACGTGGCGAAGTCGACCCGTTGGGAGTGGGTGCGGCGCTGGCGGGCGGCGGCGGAGGACGAACGGCGCGGCCTCGCCTGCCTCGGCCATCTGCCCGGGTCCCTTCGCCGTCGGGTGCTCGAGGGCGCGTTCGAGCGATAGCACGAATGGGCGCTGTTGCCCCTGTGCCTGCGGGGCCTCGAGCGGTGCCGGATGTGCAGGCTGACCGACGGCTTGCCGATGATCCCCACCTGGGTCGGCTCGATTGGCGCACTATTGGGATCGCCGTGCTTATGCCGATCGCGGTGCTGGTGGGCACCGTAGGGCCGCGCTATTACTTACCGAGACACGGCGGATGGTATTTGGCCGCCGTACTGCTCATCCTTGGGGCGGTGTTCGGTCTACGCGCTGTACTGCTCGCACTCATCGGCTCTATCGCCGCATTCATCAGGGGACAGACGGCCTGCGTCACGGACGAAGAGTGCGGAGTGGGCGTTGCGATTCTGATTCTCTACCCCATCCTTTTCTCGATCTCCGCCGTGGTCGGAGCGCTCGTGGGCGCAGTCATCCGAACTTTCGGCAATCGTTTCGCCAATCCCTCCTAGTTTCTAGGGACTCGATCTGGGCACCTCGCCACCAGTGGCTTTCGTCCTCACGAACACCGGCATTCCAATCCTCACGGTTGGCCTCCGGCCCTGCGCCCTCGAACCAGTGGCGCTCGTAGCTTTCGCCGGCGGTTATGGCATGCATGTCGAACCCCCTCCGTAAAATCTGCCAGCACCGAAACAGGCAGGCGACTGCCAGGGTGCGCGCGAGGAATACCAGGCGCCTGATCGAACCGCCCACCTCTTGCACCTCAGGGCTGTCGATTGCGGCGGCCGCAGCCGCCGCAATCCGACACGACACTCCTTTCGACGCCTTATCTCACCAGCGGATAGACGCAGGTGTATTTGGAGGGGGCGTTGATTTCAGACTCT
>DATLSM010000021.1:0-2453 GCA_035534175.1 Solirubrobacterales bacterium
TGGCTCGGGCGATGCTGGACGGTGAGGACTGCATTCCCGCCGCTTTCCTTCCGGCGCGCATGCTTGGTACCTGAAACTCATCGGACGGACACGTCAGTGGGGCTCCCGGTTGCAGCCGTGCGCCAGACCGTGCCGGCGTTGCCCTGAGCGTCAGCGCTGGCGGTTCGCCACTTTGAGGTCCGGTTAAGCTGCGCTGCGGTATGACCTCGGGAGGAGTCGCAGTCGACCGGAAGGAGCGGCTCAAGATCCCCCCACAGCCGATCCCCAAGCAGCCTCCTGCGCAGCGTGTCCACAACTGGGAAGAGGTCTGCTTGGGGTTCGACCTGGCGAGCGCCCGCTTGGAGGCGAACCGCTGCATACAGTGCCCGGCGGCCCCCTGCGTGAAGGCCTGCCCACTCCACAACGACATCCCGGGTGCGCTGCTCAAGGTCGAGCAAGGTGATCCCTTGGCGGGGGCGGGCATCTTCAGATTGACCAGTCCGATGCCGGAGGTTTGTGGCCGGCTCTGCCCCCAAGAGCGTCTTTGTGAAGGCTCGTGCGTGGTCGGCAGAAAGTCGCGGCCGGTGGCGATCGGAAGGCTGGAGGCTTTCGCGGCCGACTTCGGGCAAGGACACGAGACCAGCACAGCCAAGGCACCGGTACTCAGCGGTAGGCGCGTGGCCGTAGTCGGGGCGGGGCCGGCCGGTTTGGCCGCTGCCGAGCGCCTGGCCGTCCGGGGCCACGCGGTGACAGTGCTGGACGCCTGGCCGCAGCCCGGGGGCCTGCTTCGGTACGGCATCCCCGGCTTCAAGCTGGCGAAGGCCCGCGTCGACGACCTGGTGAACCGGCTGGTTAGCCGGGGTGTCGGGTTCCTACCGGGAATCCGAGTCGGCACCGACGTCACCGTTGACTCCCTCTTCGAGCAGGGCTTTGACGCCGTCTTTCTCGCTTTCGGCGCCGAACACGGCAACCGGCTTGAGATCCCTGGCGAGGACTTGGATGGCGTCTACGGGGCCAGCGAGTTCCTGGTCCGGCTGAACGTATTCCCTGACGACCCTCCGGTATTTCTGCGCCAACCGCTGCAGGTAGGGGCGCAGGTCGTGGTGATCGGTGGCGGTGATACCGCCATGGACTGCGTCCGCAGCGCCGTGCGTGCAGGCGCGAAGGAGGTCCTCTGCGTCTACCGACGGAGCGAGCGTGAGATGGGCGGCAGAGCGGAGGAACGCCAGCACGCCCGTGAGGAAGGTGTCAAGTTTCTCTTCCAGGCGGCGCCCGTCGAGGTGCTCGCCGGCCCCAACGGGCGGGTGCGGGCGGTCAGGATCCAGCGCATGGAGCTGCAGGCTCCGGATGCGACGGGTCGCGCTCGTCCCGTTCCAGTTCCCGGCTCCGAGATCGAAATCGCAGCCGATACCGTGGTGGTCGCCGTCGGCTATCGGGTCGACGAGAGCCTGGTGGCGGCCACTCCAGGAGTCGAAGCAACAGCCCGGGGGACTATCGTCGCCGGCCAGGGCGGCGCCACCGGTCGGCCGAGCGTCTTTGCCGCGGGAGACTGCGTGCGGGGGGCGGATCTGGTCGTGACCGCGGTCGCGGACGCATTTCGCGCCGCAGACGCGATCGATCGCTATCTGGCGAACACCTAGTCCAGGCCGAGGCGCGACAAACTACCAGCGCCGTACCCTTGCTCTCGCAGGCCGCACGCTAAATCCACGTGATCGCGCAGCTTCTTGGAGCGGATCGGATGCCGGAGCTTACGCAGCGCCCTGGACTCGATCTGGCGGATGCGCTCGCGGGTGACCCCGAAGCGCTTGCCGACCTCCTCCAGCGTGCGCTGGTGGCCGTCGATCAGCCCGAACCGCAGCTGCAGCACCCGGCGCTCGCGGGGGGTGAGGGTGTCGAGGACATCCTCTATGTCGGAGCGAAGCATTGCCTGCGAAGCGGCCTCGAACGGTGAAACCGCCTCGCGGTCCTCGACGAAGTCGCCGAGGTGGGAGTCTTCCTCCTCGCCGATTGGGGTTTCCAGCGAGACTGGGGTCTGGGCGAGCTTGATGATCTCCCGCACCTTCTCCGGCGTGATCCCCATCTCCTCGCCGATCTCCTCGTCGCTCGGCTCGCGGCCCAGCTCTTGGAGCAGGCGGCGGGAAACACGCACCAGCTTGTGGATGATCTCGATCATGTGGACGGGGATGCGGATTGTCCGCGCCTGGTCGGCGAGGGCGCGGGTGATGGCCTGGCGGACCCACCATGTGGCGTAGGTCGAGAACTTGTAGCCCTTGTGGTAATCGAACTTCTCGACCCCGCGCATTAGGCCTAGGTTGCCCTCCTGGATCAGGTCGAGGAACGGCATGCCGCGGCCGATGTACTTCTTGGCGATCGACACGACCAACCGAAGGTTGGCCTCGGTCAGCCGCTGCTTGGCCTCGTAGGCTCGCTCGTAGCGCTCGGTCAGGCTGTGGCGCGCGATGCGGTACGACACG
>DATLSM010000022.1:0-21054 GCA_035534175.1 Solirubrobacterales bacterium
GTAGAGGCCGTTCAGGCGCCCGATCAACCAGGCGACGATCAGCACGGAGACGATGAACCCGACGGCGACGACCGCGTAGGGGCCGCCGCTGGGGAACTGGGTGTGGGAGACCTTGGAGCCGATGTAGATCCAGCTGAGCGGGATCGCTGTCCACAGTGACAGCGCGGCCAGCAGCATGGCGACGAAGACGACGCCCGCCGCCAGGCCTCTAGCCGGGCCGTGGCTGTGCGTTTCGGCGGTCATCCCTGGCTCCATAGAATGACAGGCGATGTCCGGGCACTCCAAATGGTCCTCGATTAAGCACAAGAAGGCCGCCGTCGACGCCAAACGCGGCCAGCAGTTCACCAAGTTGGCTCGAGCGATCACCGTCGCGGCGCGTGAAGGCGGGGGTGACCCCGACGCCAATCCTTCCCTGGCCACCGCGGTGCAAAAGGCGCGCGACGCCTCGATGCCGAAGGACAACATCCAGCGCGCGATCGACCGTGGTACGGGTGCTGGCAGCGATGGCGAGGCGATCGAGCGGATCGTCTTCGAGGGCTATGGCCCGGGCGGTGCCGCCGTCCTGGTGGACGCCCTGACCGACAACCGCAATCGCACCAGCGCCGACGTGCGTCATGCCTTCACCCGGCACGGAGGCAGCCTCGGCGAGCCGGGTTCGGTCGCCTGGATCTTCGAGAAACGCGGCGCGATCACGGTCGACGGCGCTCGCTATGGAGAGGATGACCTGATCGCGGCCATCGACGCGGGAGCCGAGGACGTGCAGGAGGACGGCGACCAGCTCCGTGTCCTCTCTGACCCCGGTCACCTCACCGCGGTGCGCGAAGCTCTGGAGTCAGGCGGAGTCGAGATCCAGTCCGCGGACCTGAGCATGGAGCCCAAGAGCACCGTGGAGGTCAAGGGCGAGGAGGCTAGGGAGCTGCTGCACCTCCTCGATGACCTCTCCGAGCACGACGACGTCAGCGAGGTCCATTCCAACTTCGACATTCCCGAGGACGTACTCGCCCGGATCACCGCCTGAAGCGCCAACCGGCGGCCACCGCCGACATGGCAATTGCCACCACCCCCGGACGCTGGGCGGAGCGGGTGGCCCAAATCCGGGGTGAAGGCATCCGGGCCGCGGCCCAGAATCACTTTCTGTGCAAGTCGTCTTGGGAATTGACCCCGGTGCCGCCAACCTCGGCTTCGGCATCGTGCGGGTCGATGGCACTCGCATGGTCGCGCTCGACGGGGGTGTAGTCGAGACCTCGCCCGAGCTGCCGATGGAGCGCCGCCTGGAGCACATCTACACTGCGCTCTGCGAGCTGATCGACCGGCATGGGCCGCGCTCCATGGCGATCGAGGACGTCTACTTCGGCAAGAACGTGCGCTCCGCGATGGCGGTCGGCCAGGCGAGCGGTGTGGCGATGCTCGCCGCCGCACAGGCCGGCATCCGCAGCTTCGCCTACACCCCGCAGGCGATCAAGATGGCCGTCTGTGGCTCCGGCGGCGCAGACAAGGACCAGGTCCAGAGGATGGTCGGAGCGCTGCTCGCCCTGTCAGAGCCGCCGGAGCCCGACCACGCCGCCGATGCGCTCGCGGTGGCGATCTGCCACGGCGGCGGAGCCGGAAGGCGCGAAGCGGTCGAGGCGCTGAGCGGATGATCGCTGCCGTCCGAGGTGAGGTGATGGTGCGCCGAGCCGACCACGTGGTGATCGAGGCCGGCGGAGTCGGCTACCGGCTCACGGTCTCCGCCGAGACGCTGAAGTCGGTGCCGGCGACGGGGCGCGAGGCCTTCCTCCATGCCGAGCTGATCTCTCGCGAAGACTCACTCTCCCTCTATGGCTTTGCCTCCGAGGAGGAGCGTGATCTTTTCCGCCAGCTGATCTCGGTCAGCGGTGTGGGCCCCAAGGTGGCGATCTCCGCTCTCTCCGGTGGTGCCGCCCGCGACCTGCTGCGGGCGATAGCCAGTGGCGATACCAAGCGCTTCCAGGCGGTCCCCGGAATAGGTAAACGAACCTCGGAGCGGATCATCGTCGAGCTGCGTGAGAAGGTCGCGGGGGCGCTGGAGGTGGAGATCTCGCTCGCCACCGAGTCCGATCCTCGCTCGCTTGCCCGGGAAGGCCTGGTCAACCTCGGATACGCCCCGCTTGAGGCCGAGCGACTGCTCGACGGCCTGGAGGGCGAGGGACCCGAGGACTTGGTGGCGGCTGCCCTGCGCAGGGCCGGCGCCACCAAGAGCGGAGCCGCATGACGGAGCGCAAGCCGATCAGGACCCCCGGCGTGGAGGAGATCGACGACGTCCTGGTCCACGACGCCCGGCAGGTGAGCGTCGACGAGGATCTCGATCGCTCACTGCGCCCGCCCACCCTGGCTGACTTCGTCAACCAGGCGCAGGTGACCGATCAGCTGGCGATCTTCATCGAGGCGGCGCGCGGTCGTGGGGAGCCGCTGGACCACGTCCTCCTGGCCGGGCCGCCGGGTCTCGGCAAGACCTCGCTCGCCCACATCGTCGCCGCTGAGCTGGAAGTGCCGATGGTTCAAACCGCCGGCCCTGCGCTTGAGCGCAAGGCCGACGTCGCCTCCTTCCTCACCTCGCTTGAGCCGGGCAGCGTCTTCTTCATCGATGAGATCCATCGGCTGGGGCGCGCCGTCGAGGAGACCCTCTACCCGGCGATGGAGGACGGTGAGCTGCCCGTCGTGCTGGGGCAGGGCGCGGGAGCACGCACCGTGACGCTGCCCCTGCCTCCCTTCACCCTGGTCGGTGCGACCACCCGCGCCGGCCTGCTGACCACACCGCTTCGCGACCGCTTCGGCGTCTGCCACCGTCTCGAGCACTACAGCGCCGAGCACCTGGCGACGATCGTCGAGCGCTCGGCCGGCATCCTCGGGGTGAGGATCGATGCCGAGGGAGCGCGGACGATCGCGGGCCGCGCCCGCGGCACGCCCCGCGTCGCCAACCGCCTGCTGAAGCGGGTCCGCGATTTCGCCCAGGTCAAGAGATCGGGGGCGATCGGCGCCGAGGTCGCTGTCGCCGCGCTGGAGATGCTGGAGGTCGACGCCGGCGGCCTCGACCGCAGCGACCGCGCACTGCTGGACACCGTGGCGAACAAGTTCGCCGGAGGGCCGGTGGGGCTCTCGACCCTCGCGGTCGCGATCGGGGAGGAGCAGGACACGATCGAGGACGTGCTCGAGCCCTACCTGCTCCAGCAGGGGATGCTGAAGCGCACACCGCGAGGCCGAGTGCTGACCAAACGGGCCTATGAGCACCTGGGCCTACCCGCCCCCGAGGGCGCGGCGAGCCTCTTCTAGCGGGCGCTTGTAGCCTGTGGCGGGATGCCTTTCTTCATCTGCCCCAACTGCGGTCACAGGGACCTCAGCGCCGACCGTACCGCCGGCTTCAGCACCCGCCCAAAGGGGTGCCCAAAGTGCGGCTTCGGCTTCGTCTTCGAGCTGCTCGACGATTACTATCCAGCCCCCAACGCGGCCTTCTTCGTCTGCGACCGCCAGCAGCGGGTGATCGACGCGGGCAAAGGCAGCTTCGAGCTGACCGGGCTCACCGATGAAGACGTGATCGGCCGTCCGGTGCGCGACGTTCTCGGCCTGCGCTGGATCGATCAGGGGGACGGCGGCGAGACCGCCGATACCAACGGCGACGGCGTCACCGACCCGATTGAGACCTCGCTGGAGTGGGGGGTGCGCTCGCTCGGCAAGCGGGTCTCGGTCAACGCCGAGGGCGACCTTCCAGCGGAGGCGGTGGCGGACGTCTTCCCGGCGTACGACGACGACGGCGGCTTGCTGCTCGTTCTCACTCCCGAGGGCTAGGGGCGGGCGAGGCCGATGTTGGGAAAGCGCAGGCACCTCTTCGTACTGCTGTTCGTGCTCGGCCTGCTGATCGTCTCGGCGCTGGTAATCATCAACAAGCCGACCCGACTGGGCCTCGACCTCAAGGGCGGGGTCCAGCTGGTCTACCAGGGAGAACCTACCGGCCAGGTGAAGTCGGTGAGCGGCGAAGACATCGAACGCTCGATCGAAATCATTCGCCAGCGGATCGACACGCTCGGCGTATCGGAGCCCGAAGTCTCGCGCCTCGGCAGCTCCGAGATCTCAGTCGGCCTGCCGGACATCACCAACGCGCAGCGGGCGATCGACACGGTAGGGACGACCGCCCAGCTCTACTTCTACGATTGGGAGCCCAACCTGATCGGCCCTGAGAAGGCGATCGGCGGGCACCCGGGCCAGCAGCCGCCGCCCGCCGCGCTGAAGAAGGCAAAGGGGGAATGGAAAGCCGCGAGCCGCAATACCTACAACGGCTCGGAGAATCTGCAGCTGATCGACGCCGGTGCCTTTCCCACCGCCTACGACGCCGCCCTGCTGGCCTCCAAGCAGCCGCCTGAAAACAACTGCTCCACCTGTTCCACCGGTAGGTCGCGCTACTACCTGTTTGCGCGAAGCGCGCCGCACAAACTGATCGCCGGACCCGAAGGCACAAAGGGTGGCCTCTACGTCAGCCCGACGGGAGAAAAACGGCCGCGCAACGGGATCATCGTCAAAGTCCCGGCGGGGACGATCGTGGTCTCAGAGCTGCCGAGCGAACGCTCCGGGCAGACCGACAAGTCGGCGGAGCCCGGCTGGTACGCGCTGAGGGACCGCCCGGCGCTGTCGGGCACCGACATCACCGAACCAAAGCAAAACACGAACCAGGAAAGCCAGCCCGACGTCACCTTCAGCTTCACCGAAAAGGGGCGAGAAGCCTTCCAGGAAGTGACCAGGCAGATCGCCCAGCGCGGCCAGGCCCAGGCGATCGGCCCGGTCAGCGTCGAACAGGCGGGGGCACTCTCCGGCCACTTCGCAGTAGTCCTAGACAACGAAGTCAAGACCCGACCGATCATCAACTTCGCCCAGAACCCGGACGGGATCGAAGGGCGCACCGGGGCCGAAATCTCTGGCGGTTTCCACAGCATCAACGAAGCGCAGGAACTGGCGACGATCCTGCAGATCGGCGCCCTGCCGATCGACCTGAAGCTGATCAGCCAGACCCAGGTCTCGGCCACCCTCGGCAGCCAAGCACTGCATGAAGGGATCAAGGCGGGGATCATCGGCCTCTCCCTGGTCGTCCTCTTCCTCCTGTTCTACTACCGCTTCCTCGGCCTGATCGCGACGATCGCCCTCGGCGCCTACGGGGTGATCTTCTTCGCCCTGATCAAACTGATCCCGATCACCCTCACCCTGCCGGGGATTGCAGGGCTGATCCTGACGATCGGGGTGGCGGCCGATTCCAACATCGTCATCTTTGAGCGAATAAAGGAGGAGGTGCGGGCTGGGCGCGCGATGTCGAGCGCGATCGCGGCTGGCTACCGTCGCGGCATCGGGACGATTATCGACGCCAACGTCGTCACCCTGCTGACCGCCTTCATCCTCTTCGTCCTGGCCACGGCGGGGGTCAAGGGCTTTGCTTTCACCCTCGGCGTCGGCACTATCGTCTCACTGCTCACCGCGGTGGTATTCACCCAGGCGCTGCTCGGCAGCATCAGCCGCTCGCCGATGTTGCGCTCCCCCCGAGCGCTCGGGGCTTCAGGCACCGGCCGGCGCTGGCACTTTGACTTCATGGGCGCCAGCCGCTGGTTCTTCACCCTCTCCGGCACCATCCTGCTGATCGGGGCCCTCGCTCTGGCGACCAAGCAGCTCAATTTCGGCATCGACTTCAAATCCGGAACCAGGGCGACCGTGGCGCTGGTCAAGCCGACGAACGAGGAAGGGGTACGCGAAGCCCTCGGCACGATCGGGGTCAACAGCGCAGCGATACAGCAGGAGTCCAACCCGGTCCTCGGTGACAACGTTTTCCAGATCGAGACTCGGGAGCTGGGGCCGACCCAGGTGAAGAACGCCAAAGGGGTGCTGAGTTCCAAGTTCGGCATCGTCAAGAACGGATTCGAAAGCACGAGCGTCGGGCCGACATTCGGCGAACAGGTGGCCAGCAGCGCTCTGAAGGCACTGGTCTTCTCGCTGCTCGTGATCTGCGCCTACGTGGCCTTGCGCTTCGACCCCAAGTTCGCCGTGCCGGTACTGATCGCGCTCTTCCACGACATCCTGATCACGGCGGGGATCTACGCCCTGACCGGCAAAGAAGTGAGCAGCGGTACGGTGGCGGCTTTTCTCACCATTCTCGGCTATTCGCTCTACGACACGATCATCGTCTTTGACCGAATACGCGAGAACATGCCGAGGATGCCGCGCGCGGCGTTCTCCCAGATCGTCAACCGCTCGATGAGTGAGGTCCTGACCCGCTCGCTTGCCACCAGCTTCTCGACCCTGCTGGCCATCGGCTCGCTGCTGGTCTTCGGCGGCGCGACGCTCCAGGACTTCGCCTTCGCGATGCTGGTGGGGATCGCTTCCGGCACCTACTCCTCGATCTTCATCGCCTCACCGGTGCTGACAGCGTGGAAGGAACGCGAGCCCGGCTTCGCCCGCCGCCGCCAAAGGATCGCCGAGGTCGAGGGCCGCGTACCGGCCTTTGCCGACGAGATCGATCTGGCCAGGCTCGAGGGGGAGGAAGGCGACGGGCAGATCGTCGCCGGCGTCGAGGCCCGCGAGGAGCCCAGGCCGGGCGCGGTGGCGACGGTCGAGCGGCCCCCCGAGGGCGAGGCGGCGGGGCCTTCGGCAAACGGCGAGCCGCAGCCGTCCGCCGGCCCGGCTGGGGCTCCTCGCAGCGAACGCGATGAGCGGCGCCGCGCCCGCCGCCAGCAGCGCCGCAAGCACGGGAGGAACCGCTAGATGGCGCTGCTCGTGTGGTTCACGATGGGAATTGCCCTATGGCACTTCACGGTTTTCCTCCCCGACCGATTCTGGCAGGGGATCGTCGGCGCCTTCCTCGGCGCGGTGATCGGCGCGATTGTCTTCGGCTCGATCGTCGAGATCGCCACCGGGAAGAGCCTCGGCAACACCGACCTGCTGACCGCGCTGACCGCCGTGCCCGGCGTGGCGATCGGCCTAGCGGTGGTCTATGCATTCGGCGTGCGCGCCCGACGCCAAGCCGAGTAGTCGGGCTTCCCCTGCACTTTGCGCTCCCCGGGGCGGCTAAATCCGTCCCGGGCGCTACCTAGCCTGGGAGCGTGCCCGAACCGCTCAAGCCCTACCAAGCGGAGCCCTTCTCCTACCCCGAGGCGCGGACCCTCGCCGATGAGCTGGGGCTGAGCGAGCCGGTGGCGATCACCCTGGTGCGGCGCGGATATCGGACACCGGAGGCGGCGCGGGCCTTTCTCGACGCCGACGAGGCCCATGACCCGGCCGACTTCGACTCGATGGAGGAGATCACCGCCCGGGTGCTCGCCGCCGTGAAAGAGGGCCGTCGGATCACCGTTCACGGCGACTTTGACGTCGATGGCGTCTGCGCCACGTCGATCCTGGTCGGCGCGCTGCGCGAGCTGGGGGCCGAATGCGACTGGCTGATCCCCGATCGCCTCGACGACGGCTACGGGCTGAGCGCCGGCAACGTCGCGAAGCTGGCACGGCGGGGAACCTCGCTGCTGGTCACGGTCGACTGCGGGATCACCTCCGTCTCTGAGGTCGCTCTGGCCCGTTCGCTGGGCCTGGAGGTCATCGTCACCGATCACCACCAGCCGGCGGATGAGTTGCCCGAGTGCCCGATTCTCCATCCCGCTCTGAGCGGCTATCCATTTCAAGATCTCTGCGGGACCGCGGTCGCCTGGAAGCTGACCTGCGCTCTCAGGAGTGCCTCGGGCGGCGGAGCGGCGGATGCGCCCTCCCCCGGAGTCCCGGCGAACCCGATACCCGAGGCCCGCGCCGTCGCCGACCTGGACCTCGTGGCTCTGGCGACGGTGGCCGACGTCGTCCCGCTGGTCGGGGAGAACCGCTCGCTCGTGCGGCGGGGCCTGGAGGAGGCGCGGTGGGCGAGGCGACCCGGTCTGCGGGCGCTGCTCGCGGCCTCTCGCTGCGAGCCGGCCCACCTCGACGAGGGAGACCTCGCCTTCCGCCTCGGCCCGCGGATCAACGCCGCCGGTCGCCTCTATCGCGCCGACGCCGGCGTCGAGCTCTTCCTCACCACCGACCGCTCCCGGGCAGAGGCGATCGCCGCCGAGCTCAATCGCGTCAACGGCGAGCGGCGCGACACGGAGCGTGAGGTCGACGCCGCCGCCGAGGCGGCCAGGCGCGAGCTGCCCGAGGAGCTGCGTGAGGCCCGCGGCCTGGTCCTTGCCGGAGAGGGTTGGCACCCCGGGGTGATCGGGATCGTCGCCTCGCGCCTGGTGGAGCGCCATCACCGTCCGGTGGTGGTCGTCTCCCTGGACGGAGAGGGCGGCGGGCGCGGTTCGGGCCGCAGCATCCCCGGCTTTGACCTGCTCGGCGCACTGCGGGCCTGCTCGCAGCACCTGGTCGCCTTCGGCGGCCACCGCGCCGCCGCCGGCCTGGAGCTGCGCGCCGAGGAGCTGGACGCCTTCCGCCAGGCGTTCGCAGACCATGCAACCGAGGTTTTGGGCCCGGAGGACCTGCGCCGGAGCGAGCGAATCGACGCGATGGTCGGTGGCGCCGGGCTTGGCCTGGACCTCGCTGAGGAGCTGGGCAGGCTGGCGCCCTTCGGGATTGGCAACCCGGGGGTGAGTCTGCTCGTCCCCTCGGCCAGGGTCCGCGACGTGCGAAAGATGGGGGAGGGCGGCAGGCATTCCCGTTTCAGCCTGCACAGCGGATCCCACCGGGCCCTGGGCGTGGCCTTCGGCCGCTCGGGGCTGGGGGTGGGCGAGGAGGAGCCGGTCGATGCCGCCGTACGGCTGGAGCTCAACCACTGGAACGGCGCGGTCGAGCCCCGGGTCGTCCTGCGCGAGCTGTACCCGCAGGAGGCCCACACAAACGGCGCCGCAGCGGCCAATGCGGAGGAGTGGTGGCAGCGCTTTGAGGCGGAGCTGGCCGCTGACCTCTGCCTGCGCCCGCCGGTCTCTCGGCCTGCCGGGGAGCCGCAGCGACGCACGGTCCGCGGCACCAACTCGCCCGTGGCGACGGTCTTCGAGCTGCTTGCCAGCGGCGCCAATGTCCTCGCCCTGGTGGCCGACGCGCCGCGGCGCGCAGCCCTTGCCCGCGACGGGCTGGCGCTGGTCGGCTACCCCGAGCTGGAGAGGGAGCCCGAGATGGCTGGCGGGTACGCCCATGTCGTCCTCGTCGACCCGCCGCTCTGCGCCGAGCTGGAGCACCTCGCTTCACGGCCCAGCGCCGAGGGCGGCTATCTGCATCCCGTCTGGGGCGAGTCCGAGCGCCGCTTCGCGCTGCTGATCCTGGGCCAGCGCTACGCCCAGCGCGATGAGCTGGCCGCGATGTTCAAGGACCTGCGCCAGGCGGGTGAGGTCGAGGGTCAGGAGCTGCGCGACGCCCTCCAGGGGGCCGGGCCCTATCCGCGCCCCCCCGAGGTCGCGGCCCGCTGCTTCCGCGTCCTCGCCGACCTCGACCTGGTCAAGGGCAGGCCCTCCCGCGGCGGCGAGGCCGTCGGGGTCGTATCCTCGAAGGAGACAGAGTTGGAGCGCTCGGCCGCGTTTCGTGCCTACCGATCTCGCTACGAGGAGGGCAAGCGATACCTCGAAGGACTCAAACAGACCTAGAGCACAGCGAGCTCCTCGCCGACCTCTTCGCCGTGGTCGAGGAGTTCGACTCCTCGCCGGGCGAGAACGGCGCAAATGGCGCGGCTGGAGGCACCGCGCTCGCCGTCGCGGCGATCGACCGCGACGCGGTCACGCGGGCTTTCGAGTTCGCCTGCGAGCGCCACGCCGACCAGATGCGCCGCTCGGGCGATGAGTTCATCACCCACCCGGTTGGCGTCGCCCAGATCTGCGCCGGCATGCGGTTGGACACCGAGACTCTCTGCGCGGCGCTCCTCCACGACACGGTCGAGGACACGAGCGCCAGCCTGGCGGAGATTCGCGAGGAGTTCGGCGAACAGGTCGTCCAGCTGGTCGACGGGGTGACCAAGCTGACCGGGATCACCTTCGAGAGCCGCGACGAGCGCCAGGCCGAGAACTACCGCAAGATGATGGTGGCGATGGCCACCGACGTCAGGGTGATCCTGATCAAGCTGGCCGACCGCCTCCACAACATGCGCACGCTGGGCGCGCTGCCCAAGCAAAAGCAGATGGCGAAGTCCCGCGAGACGCTGGAGATCTATGCGCCCCTCGCCCACCGCCTGGGGATCCACGCGATCAAGTGGGAGCTCGAGGACCTCGCCTTCGCCACCCTGCACCCCCGCAAGTACGCGGAGATCAAACAGCTCGTCTCCCAGCAGCGCAACGAGCGCGAGGTCTACGTCGAGGTGGCCGGCAGGTTCCTCGCCGAGGAGCTGAGGGAGGTCGGGATCGAGGCCGAGATCTCCGGCCGCGCCAAGCACTTCTATTCGATCTACACCAAGATGACCAAGAAGGGCCGCGAGTTCAACGAGATCTTCGACCTCACCGCGATGCGGGTGATCGTCGACTCGGTGAAGGACTGCTACGGGGCGATCGGCGTCATCCATTCGCTCTGGAAGCCGCTGCCCGGCCGCTTCAAGGACTTCGTCGCGATGCCCAAGGCCAACATGTACCAGGCCCTGCACACCACGGTTATCGGGCCGGAAGGAAAGCCGCTGGAGATCCAGATCCGCACCGAGGAGATGCACAAGCTGGCGGAGTACGGGATCGCCGCTCACGTCGCCTACAAGGAGGGCGGCGACGGCGACCCGCGGCGGGAGAAGATGACCTGGCTGCGTCAGCTGGTGGAAGCCGAGGGAGAGCAGGACCCGAGCGAGTTTCTGGAGTCGCTCAAGGTCGACCTCTTCGAGGACGAGGTCTTCGTCTTCACGCCACGGGGCGAGGTGAAGAGCCTCTCGGCCGGATCTACCCCACTTGACTTCGCCTACGCGGTCCACACCGACGTCGGCCACCGCTGCGTCGGCGCCAAGGTCAATGGCAGCATCGTGCCGCTGCACTATCAGCTGCGCTCCGGTGACATCGTCGAGGTGCTGACGGCCAAGCAGAACCGCGGCCCCTCGCGCGACTGGCTGAAGCTGGTGCGGACCAGCCGGGCCCGCAACAAGATCCGCGCCTGGTTCAAGGAGGAACGGCGCGAGGACGCCGAGCGTCGCGGGCGCGAGGGCCTCGAGGATGCGTTACGCAAGCGCGGCCTGCCGATGCAGAAGGTGGCGATGTCGCCGCTGCTCGCCGACGTGATCCGCGAGATGGGCTACCGCAAAGCGACGGAGTTCTACATCGCGCTCGGCCAGGGCAAGGTCTCGACCAAGCTGGCCGCGAACAAGCTGATGCAGCGGTTGAAGGCCGGCGAGGCGGTCGAGGAGGAACCGGCCGGGTTGAGCGACAGGCGCGAGGACGAGGCGCGCCGGACCAAGGACGCATCCGACTACGGAATCGCCGTCAAGGGGGCCGACAACGTCGCGGTGCGCCTGGCCAAGTGCTGTCGCCCGGTGCCCGGTGACGAGATCGCCGGCTACGTCTCACTCGGTCGTGGGATCACCATCCACCGCACCGACTGCAAGAACGTGAAGGCGCTGAAACGAGCCCCCGAGCGCTTCGTCGAAGTTGGCTGGGAAGGCGACAACGAGTCCTCCTACCGGGTCGAGCTGCAGATCGACGCCTACGACCGCACGCGTCTTCTCGAGGACCTCTCACGCACCTTCGCCGAGGCGGGAATCAACATTCTCGGCGCCAGCTGCACGACCAAGGACCCGATGGTGAAGAACAGGTTCGTGGTCGAGGTCGGCGACACCGAGCAGCTCAAACAGTGCATCTCGCGCCTGCGCAACGTCGAGTCGGTGTTCGATGCCTACCGAATTACTCCGGCCGCCTGAGGGATAGCCGGCGCATGCGGCGTCCTCGCTCGCTGCCCTGCCAGCACGGCAGGGCACACATCGCGCCTCAGGACACGATGGTCAGGGCGCCGGGGTCCGTGCGCAGCGCCACCCCGGTTCGCTCGCCGATGTAGTCGCCGTCCACCTGTACCGGGAATGGTCTGGTCGCCCCCTCCCGGTCCTCGGAGATCGAGGTGACGGTGGCTGCCGTGACGTCGTCGAAGTGCACCACCTGGCGGTGCTTTGCGACCGCGCGGCGCTCGCTGAACAGGCGGGCTATCAGGGTCGGCATGTCGCGCTGCGCAGCACGTCTCAGCACCGCCATGGAGAGCGTTCCGTCGTCGATCGCGATCCCCTCACAGACCCTGATCGGGCGGTTGGCGAAGTAGGTGAAGGGGTCGGAATTCTGAGCCAGAGCGGTCACCCCCTCGACCGGCTCTCCGGCATCCGTCTTGACCCGCATACGCACCGGGTTGTGCAGGTAGCGCCGGTAGACGGCGGAGAGCCCCGCCCAGCCGTAGTAGTAGGGGCCGGCGCGGGCCTTCAGCCGTGGGTGGGCCTCGACCCGCCTGACCACCGTCGCGTCGATCCCGAAGCCGCAGGAGAAGACAAAGTGGCGCCCGTCGACGGCGCCGAGGTCGATCCTGCGCGGTGACCAGTCGTCGGCCAGCGCCAGCAGGTGCTCGGTCGCGTCGACCACGTCATTGGGGACGCCCAGGGTGCGGCAGACCACGTTGGTCGAGCCGCCCGGCAGCATGGAGACCGGCACATCGGTGCCGGCGAGCCCGTTGACCACCTCGTTCAGCGTCCCGTCGCCACCGAAAGCGACAACCACGTCATAGCCGTGGTCGCGCACCTCGCGCCCGATCTCCGTGGCGTGGTTCTGTGCCTCGGTCGAAACCGCCTCCACCTCGTAGCGCCCCTGCAGCGCGTAGACGACGAGGTTGCGCAGCCGATCGGAGACCGTGGTCGCGTAGGGGTTGACGATGATCAGCATCCGCCGCTTGGCGGCGCGTGCCCTACCCGGTCGTTTCATAGCGGATCACCGTCCCGTCATCGGCTTCGCGCACCCTGCCCTCATTGACCAGCAGGTCGGCGTGCCCGATCACCTCCGAGAGGGTGAGGAAGGCCTGGGTGACGGCGACGTTGCCCCAGAGCGCCTGGGCCAGCTCGTAGCCGCAGCGCGAGCGCTCGGCGATCAGCCTGTAGATCTTCTCCTTGCGCCGCTCGTGTTGGGCCAGGCGATCGTCGATCAGCGCGACATGATCGGTGATCGGCTCGCCGTGGCCTGAGAGGACGATCTCGGCCGGCATCTCCCGTGTCTTTCGCATCGACTCGATGTAGGTGACCAGCGCCTGGACGCGCCGCTCGGAGCCATCGAGCGGCCGGGTGATCAGCGGGTTGGAGGAGATGTGGGCGATCAGGTGGTCGGCGGCGATCAGGATGCGCCGCTCCTCGTCCCAAAAGACGGTGTCGGAGGGGCTGTGGCCCGGGCGGTGCAGGGCGGTGAGGGTGCGGTCGCCGAAGACCAGGGCCTGGCCGTCCTTGAGCGGTCGCGTGACCATTGCCCTCGATCCCCAGCCCCGGAAGCTGCGCGAGACGCTCTGCAGTGCCCGGGCGACCTCCTCGGGTATGCCGTTGCGCAGCATCAGCTCGACCGCGAAACGGTCCTCCAGCTCGGCGTCCTCGCTGAAGTTGGCCAGCCGTTGGGCGGCGACGCCGATCGCCGCCACCTCGGCGCCGGAGTGCTCGGCGACGATCTCCACCAGCCCCAGGTGGTCGATGTGCTGGTGGGTGATGATCACCAGCTCCAGGTCATCGATCGAATGGCCGCGCTCGCCGAGCTGGGATTGGAGCTCGTCGAGCGCCTTGCCCGAGTTGGGGCCGGTGTCGACCAGGGTCAGGGGCCGGTCCTCGAGCAGGTAGCAGTTGACCCGCCCAACCGCGAAAGGGGTGGGGATTCGGAGGCGGTGGATGCCGGCAAGCGCGGCCTGCTCCAGCGCCTGCTCCGGGGTCAGCGTCACGCCCGAATCAGCCCCAGCACCTCGTCGCGCTTGGCTTCCATGTCCTCGCGGGAGATGAGGGACTCGAGGTTCAGCCGCAGCAGAGGCTCTGTGTTGGAGGGGCGGACGTTGAAGTGCCACTGGGGGAAGTCGACGGAGATCCCGTCCAGGCGGGACAGCTCGGCCCCGTCGGCGTAGCGCTCGGCGATCTGGGCCATCTTCGCCCCCTGGTCGGCGACATCGGAGTTGATCTCGCCGGAGATGAAATAGCGCGAGCGGAACTCCTCCATCAGCTGCGCCAGGCTGCGCCCCTCGACCGAGAGCAGCTCCAGCATCAGCAGGGCCGGAATCGTGCCGGAGTCAGCACACCAGAAGTCGCGGAAGTAGTAGTGGCCGGAGACCTCGCCAGCGAAAACGGCGCCCTCCTCGCGCATCCGCGCCTTGAAATAGGCGTGGCCGACGCGGGAGAGGGCGGCGTGGCCACCCTCGGCGGCGATCAGGTCCGGCACGGCGCGGCTGGAGCGGGGGTCATAGAGGATCGTCGCGCCGGGACTCTTGGCAAGTGCGGCGCGGGCGAGCAGGGCGCAGACGAAGTCGCCGTCGCAGAACTCGCCCCTGCCGTCGATGAAGAAGCAGCGGTCGGCGTCGCCATCCCAGGCGATGCCAAGGTCGGCTCCAGAGGAACGCACCCGCTCTTCGATCAGCGCCCGGTTGCGCTCCAGCAGGGGATTGGGTTCGTGGTCGGGGAAATCGCCGTTCGGCACGAAGTACATCTCCTCGAGGTCGAGGTCGAGTTGGCGCAGGATCGGTCCGACCATCGGCCCGGACATGCCGTTGCCGCCGTCGAGCACCACCTTCATCGGTCCAACCCTGGCCGGGTCGATGAAGGAGAGGACGCGATCGCGGTAGCCGTCCCAGATGTCGACCTCCTCCAGCGAGCCGCCGCCCGGAGCGTGGCCGAGGCCCGCTTCGATCTGGCGCCGAACATCGCCGATCCCGGCGTCGCCCGAGAGCGCCAGCGCTCCCTCGCGGACCAGCTTCACTCCGGTGTAGGCCTTCGGGTTGTGCGAGGCGGTGACCATCGCGCCGCCGTCCAGCTCTCGCGAGCCGACCAGGTGGTAGAGCATCTCCGTGGCGACCATGCCGGCGTCGAGCACCGTCGCCCCCTCGAAAATCAGCCCGTCGCGCAGCTCCGCGGCCATCGCCGGTGCGGTCAGCCGCATGTCGCGCCCGAGCCCGATCCGCAGCTCACCGGTGCGCTTACCCCGCAGCTGGGCTAGGACCCGGGCGAAGGCGCGCCCGATCGCGTGCGCGGTCGCCTCATCCATTTCCGCGCCGTAGAGGCCGCGGATGTCATAGGCCTTGAAGATCTCGGGATTCACCGCCCCTGCTTCCGCCCGGTCGGGCTCGGGCCTCACCACCGCCTCCCCTGCCCCCGCGGCCGGGAAAAGGCAGCCGAGACGGATTCAGGGCTGCTCCAGCGCCGGAGGGCGAGGGGCGAAACCCTGGAAGTCAAAAGGCCCCCTTCAGCGCGTCGTAGCTCTGCTCCAGGGTCTGGGGCATCACCTTGGTGTCGGCGATCACGGGCATGAAGTTGGTGTCCCCGCCCCAGCGAGGGACGACGTGGAGGTGGATGTGGTGCTCGACCCCCGCCCCCGCGACTCGGCCCTGATTGAAGCCGACGTTGTAGCCGTGCGGGTCATAGACCGAGTCCAGCCGGCCCATCGCTCGCTGGGCCAGGGTCATCATCTCCGCCACGATCTCCGCCGGCAGCTCCTGCAGCCGCCCGATGTGCTCGTAGGGGGCCACCATCAGGTGGCCGTTCGTGTAGGGGAAGATATTGAGGATCACAAAGCAGCGCTCCCCGCGGTGGACGATCAGGTTCGAGTGGTCATCCTCGGCCGCCGGCTTGGCGCAGAAGATGCACTCCTCCTCGAGGTCCTTCGCTGTGTCCTTCACGTAGGCGAGGCGCCACGGCGCCCAGATCCGATAATTGGCCACAAGGCAGGCATCCTAAAGACCGGGCCGCCCGCCGGAGGCCGGAGGTGAGACCAATCCAGGTCTGATTCCCCGGGCCTTCCCGAGAACAGAGGAAGGCGGGACCCAATCTGATCGGCCCTGGTAAGCTTGCCCTACATAAGCGCCACATCTAGAGGGGTGGAGGGACTGGCCCAGTGAAGCCCCGGCAACCACCTCGGACCATTGGTTCGAGGGGAGGTGCCAACTCCAGCAGGTCGATGACCTGGAAGATGTGGGGAAAGTCCGATCGGACCTCTGCCCCACACAAGGCGGAGGTTTTTTTCGTTGAAGACTGAAAGCGAGATCGGATGTCACTAGAGGGCTTGCGGTGCAAGGAGTGCGGGGCGGCCTACGAGCTGGACGCGCGTTACTTTTGCCAGAACTGTTTCGGGCCGCTTGAGGTGACCTATGACCACTCCGGACTGGACCCCTCAGAGGCCAGGCGGCGCATCCAGGCCGGATCTCAGGGGATCTGGCGCTACGCCGACTTCCTTCCCTTCCAGGGTCGTCCCGGTGATCCCCTGGAGCCAGGGTTGACGCCGCTGCTGCGCGCCGATCGGCTGGCCGAGCGCCTCGGCCTGGACGCCGAGCTGTGGATCAAGAACGACGCCGCCAATCCCACCCACTCCTTCAAGGACCGGGTCGTCGCAGTCGCCGTGGCGAAGGCGCGGGAGCTGGGCTTTGAGACCGTCGCCTGCGCTTCCACCGGCAACCTCGCCAATGCGGTCGCCGCCCATGCCGCCGCCGCCGGCCTGCGCTCCTACGTCTTCGTTCCCGCCAACCTGGAGGAGCAGAAGCTGCTCGCGACCAGCGTCTACGGCACCAACCTGGTCGGCGTTCGCGGCAACTACGACGACGTCAACCGTCTCTGTACCCAGCTGGCCGAAAGCCGCCCCTGGGCCTTCGTCAACGTCAACCTGCGCCCCTACTACGCGGAGGGATCAAAGACCCTCGCCTATGAGACGGTCGAGCAACTCGGCTGGGAGCTGCCGGACCGGGTCCTCTGTCCGATCGCCTCGGGCTCGCTGTTCACCAAGGTCGGGCGCGGCTTCCAGGAGTGGCTCGACCTCGGCTTGGTCTCCGGCCGCCAACCGATTTTCAACGGCGCTCAGGCGCAGGGGTGCAGCCCGGTTGCCACCGCGTTCGCCGAAGGCTGGGACGTTTGCAAACCGCAGCGGCCTGAGACGATCGCCAAGAGCCTGGCGATCGGCGACCCCGCCGACGGGCCCTACGCTGTGGAGCAGGCCCGCAAGACCGGCGGCGCCGTGGACGCGGTAAGCGATGAGGAGATCCGCGAGGGGATCCGCCTGCTTGCCGAGACGACCGGGATCTTCACCGAGACCGCTGGCGGCGTCACCGTTGGCGTGCTGCGAAAGCTCTCCGATCGCGGCGACATCGGCGCCGGCGAGCGGGTTGTGGTCTACATCACCGGCGAGGGCCTCAAGACCCTTGACGCCACCCGCGATAGTTTCCGCATGCGCGAGATCGACCCCGACCTTGCCAGCTTTGAGTCCGAGTTCCGCAAGGAGGTAGCAGTCTGATGGCAGTTACCGTGAAGATCCCGACCCAGCTGCGCGCCGCGACCGGGGGGGAGGCCGAGGTCGAGGTCTCGGGCTCCACCGTGGGCGAGGCGCTCGACGCGGTCTTCGACGCCCACGGTGAGCTGCGCGATCGGATCACCCAGGACGGCGATCTGCGCCGCTTCGTCAACGTCTACGTCTCCGGCGAGGACATCCGCTTCCAGCAGGGCCTCGAGACGGCGCTGGAAGAGGGAGATGAGGTCACGATCCTCCCGGCGGTCGCCGGCGGCTGACGGCGGCCGCGGCACGGTTTGGTATCTCGGTGTTCCTCGCTCGCTCGCCTGAAGAAGACAGACAGACGACAGCCCTTGGCCCACGGCGCGAAGAGCCAGGTCGCGTCGGCCCGCGGCGTCCCTGGCTGTTCCCCCCTCTGTCTTTGAACCGGTCGGCCACAGCCACCGCAGAAACCGAATGAGCAAACCACCGGTAGTGATCTTGTGCGGCGGCCGTGGCACACGGCTGCGAGAGCGGACGGAGACGGTGCCCAAGGCGTTGGTGGAGATCGGGGGGCGGCCGATTCTCTGGCACGTGATCGGGATTTACGCGGCGCAGGGGTTTGAGCGTTTCCTGCTCGCGACCGGATACCTGGGCGAGGCGGTGGAGGAGTTCGCGGCGGGCGAGCGCTGGCCGGATGGGGTCGAGGTCGAGTGCGTCGATACCGGGCTCGACACGCCGACCGGGGGGCGGATCGCCCTGCTCGGCGAGCGCCTGGACCGCGACCCCTTCTGCGCCACCTACGCCGACGGCGTCGCCGACGTCGACCTCGAAGCGTTGCTTGATTTCCATCACGAGCACGGCGCGCTGGCGACGATGACTGTGGTGCGCCCGCTGCTGCAGTGGGGGGTTGCCGAGCTGGACGCGGGGGGTCGGGTTGAGGCTTTCGTCGAGAAGCCGCGGGCGGAGCGCTGGGTCAACGGTGGCTTCTTCTGCTTTGCACCGGGAGTCCTCGGCTACCTTGACCAGGCGAGCGTTCTGGAGGGCGAGCCGCTGCAGCAGCTCGCCGCCGAAGGGCAGCTTCGTGCCTACCGCCATGAGGGATTCTGGGACTGCATGGACACCTACAAGGACGCGGTTGTCCTCAACGACCTCTGGGAGAGCGGCCGGGCACCCTGGAGCGCGCCGGTAGCCGGTGAGGTGGAGCGTTGAAGCGGGCGCTGGTCACCGGTGCCCATGGCTTCGTCGCCTCGCATCTGTCGCGGGCGCTGCTGGAGCGCGGCGATGCGGTGAGCGCCTTCGGCCTGGCGCCCCCCCGCCTCTCCGGACTGGCTCTGCAGGAGATCGAGGGCGAGGTCGAGCAGGTCGAGGGCGACCTGCGTGATGCGGGGATGGTCGGGGCGACGATCGAGGCGGGTGGGTTCGACGTCGTCTTTCACCTCGGCGCCCAGACGCTGGTGGGGCCGGCGATGGCCGATCCGACGCCGACCTTCGAGACGAATGTGGGCGGCACCTGGACCATGCTCGAGGCCTGCCGCCGCGCCGAGCTTCCCGCTGTCGTCGTCGCCTCCTCCGACAAGGCCTACGGGCCCAGCGACCAACTGCCCTACCGGGAGGAGATGCAGCTGCGCCCGGCGTCTCCCTACGAGGCGAGCAAGGCCGCCGCTGATGCGATCGCGCTCAGCTACTTCCCCGCCTACCGGCTGCCGGTCGGGGTGACCCGCTTCGCCAACATCTACGGCGCCGGTGACCTCAACTTCTCCCGCCTGATCCCGGAAGCGGTCACCGCCCTGCTCGACGGCCGGCGGCCGCAGATTCGCTCTGACGGGAGCCCCGAGCGCGACTTCCTCCACGTCGATGACGCCATCGCCGCCTACTTCGCGGTCGAGCGCGCGGTCAGTGCCGGCGGCCCAGCAGCCGGGCAAGCCTTCAACGCGGGCGGCGAGCGGCCCCACTCCGTCGCCGAGGTGCTGGGTGCGGTGGCCGAGGTATCGGGCTCGGGCCTGGATCCCGAGTACCTCGGTCTCGGCAACCCGGCGGGCGAGATCGACCGCCAATACGTGGACTCCTCGAAGCTGCGCGAGCTGACCGGCTGGCGCCCCGAGGTCGAGCTGCGCGCCGGCCTGGCGCGCACCCTGGAGTGGTACCGCGTTCACCCGGAGGCCCGTCCCTGATGTGTGGCCGCTTCACCGTCGCCGCCAAGGACACGAAGAAGATCGCCGATCGCTTCCAGGTGGAACTGGAGCGGGCGCTGGAGCGGGGTGGGGACGGCGGTGCGCCCCCGCCGAGCAGGGAGCGGGCCGAGCGGGCAGCCTCGGCGCTGGGGCGCTTCAACGTCGCCCCGAGCCAGGAGGTGCTGACCGTCCGCTCCTCCCCCGATCCCGACGAGGCGGCCCAGGGGGAGCGCGAGGCGCGGCTCATGCGCTGGGGTCTGGTGCCGCGCTGGGCCAAGGACCTGAAGGTGGGCTACCGGATGATCAACGCCAAGGCCGAGAACCTGACGACGAGCCGCGCCTACGCACCCCTGATCGGCAAGTTCCGCCACCGCTGCCTGATCGTTGCCGACGGCTTCTACGAGTGGATGCGGGCCGAGGACCCAAAGCAACCGCGCCAGCCCTGGAGATTCACCGTCGACGGTGGCGAGCCGTTCGCCTTCGCCGGAATCTGCACTCGCAAGGAGTGGGAGGACGGGGGAAGCGGGGTCGAGGGTGGGTGGCTCTACAGCTGCACAATCGTCACCACGACTCCAAACGAGCTGGTCGCCCAGGTGCACGATCGGATGCCGGTGATCCTGCCCGGACCGGAGGCCGAGGCCACCTGGCTGCGCCCCGACCTGGAACTGGACGAGGCGGTGGCGATGTGCGCGACGCTGCCGGCGTCCCGGATGTCCAGCGCCCCCGCCAACCCGAAGCTCAACAAAGTCGGCAAGGGAATCGAGGGGCCCGAGCTGCTGGTCGCCCCCGCATCCTGAGCCGGCAAGCGCGCCCGGCCGGATTCGAACCGGCGACCTCATGCTCCGGAGGCATGCGCTCTATCCAGCTGAGCTACGGGCGCGGAGGGCTGAGTCTAGCTTTGTAGAGCCGAATGAGGGCCAGGGGTGGGGGAGATGTCGATGTCACCGAGGGTGCCCAAATGCCTCTCCGTACCCAATCAAGTGCCCGGTCGGAGGCCGTCAAACGCAGGTGAAGCTCCGGTGCCCAGCGGTAGCCGTGGATCGTGTTGGGCCGCCATCAGCTGCCCTGTCGGTTTAGGGGCCACCGGTTCTCCCTGTGGATTGGGTTGGCCCGAACGTCGCCTCTGCCGGACTGCTCGGCTTCACTCCTTTGCGGCTCACCGAGCCACCCGGCTTCGACGGTGTGCCGATCGAGGGTCCGCGACGCCAGCCTGGCCTCGCTCACCCTCACCGGAGGCGAAAGCGGTTCCGCTGGGCGCCGATCGACGTGCCATGTCTTGGAGTCGGATTGACCGCATGAGGGGCGGGCCATAAAGTCGGTGCTCAACCTCAACGAATTGGAGGAGCGGCATATGAAGTTCTTGATCACCTACCGGCCGAAACACCCAGCCCCAGCCGATCAGGTCGCGGACCTACTCAAAGGCATGGGCGAGTGGATGCGGGCCGAGGACCCAAAGCAACCGCGCCAGCCCTGGAGATTCACCGTCGACGGTGGCGAGCCGTTCGCCTTCGCCGGAATCTGCACTCGCAAGGAGT
>DATLSM010000023.1:0-12587 GCA_035534175.1 Solirubrobacterales bacterium
CCAGCACCTCGCCGCTCAGAGGCGTCGCAGCCGGCGCCGGTGCACGATCGGTCGCCTCCTCGGGCACGCCGATCGAGCCCAGCGGCCCGCCCTCGCACACATATAGCCGTCCCTCCGGCAAGCGGCGCTCGAACAGGATCGTCAGCCGCTGTCCGTGCAACGGATGGAACGGGTGCGTGACCACCAACGAGTCACAGACCGCGTTGGCTTCACGCGCACTACGCGCACACCGTCTCGACGCCGATCATCACCAGGCCGGCCAGCCGTGTCTCGTCCACATGATCGGCGACGACGCGCTCGACGATCCGCCCCACTGTCGCCCAGTCGATCCGCAAGAGCTTCGCGATCATGGTCTTGTTGGTCTGCTGAGCGAGGAAGGCGACCACGTCCTCGAGGTCGCGGGTGTGGCGGGCGCCGGGCCCGGCGAAGGGGACGGCCTCCACCTTGACGCCGCACTCGCCGCAGCGCACGCGGCGGATCTCCGCCTCCAGGTGGCAGCGCTGAGCGCCGAGGTCGAGGTGGCGCCAGCGGCGCACCGAGCGGTCGTGGATCGGCGCCTTGCGCCCGCAGCCCGAGCAGGTCGATCGGCGCCGGCGCAGGCGCACTTTCACCACCACCCCCTGGGCGCCGAAGGTGACTCCGGTGACCGAAGCTCCCTGGAGTCGCAGGAGCTTGTTGAATGCCGTGCTGACGCGCATGTCCGTCCCTTCTTTGGCCGCTTGCCGTCGAATAGCCAGCAGCCTTCCGGGGGGACGACGGCGCGTCATCTGCCTTCGCGCACTTTGCGGCGGTCAAGCGATTCTGCGGGCTGCCACTTCGTGCGCAACCTGCGCCGGTGCTTGGCGGGCGCTGATTCCGCCCGGCTACAGGGATTCAGAC
Organism: Solirubrobacterales bacterium; assembly: GCA_035534175.1. Taxonomy (GTDB): domain Bacteria; phylum Actinomycetota; class Thermoleophilia; order Solirubrobacterales; family 70-9; genus DATLSM01. The sequence continues at coordinate 880 of DATLSM010000023.1, forward strand.
CAGATCAGGCACTTTTCGAACCACGGGAACGCCAGGAGGACCCTAAAACCGAGGCGGGCGTGAAAGCCCACGAAGGATACGTCGTAATCTCGACCGTCGATTAGGCGGATCGTTCGGATCCGAGGCTGAACCGGGGAGACCTGAAGGCTCTACCTGAGCCCAACGCTATGAGCCTCGACTTCACTCATGCGCAGCCCACATCACTCGAGAGGGTTATCGCCGTCTCCAATCCCTGGCGGGCGGCGGCAAAAGGAGCAACCCGGCATTCCCTGGTCGGGTGGCGCCAGTAGTAACCGAAGCGGTCCGATTGTGGAGCAGTTCTTTTGCCCCCGGTTGGCCGCGAAGGCGCAGCGCTCCCCGGGCGTCAAAGGGTCTTCTCAGCCCCCGGGCGCCCGAGGAGGTCTGCATTGCGGCATCGGCGGCGCGCAGCGCCGCCAGGTCTGTGAGAGCCATCGAGCCCCTTATTGACCATATTGCCATCCGCTCCGGCGGCGACAGCTAACATGCGAGCCGCTGGAGCACCTTGTCGGTGTAGGCGCCGGTTGATACTGGACCACCTGCGCCGGTCCAAAACTGACCCCCCCGGCGCAGGGCGGGACACACGTCCGGCCGGGTCCTGACCCTCGCCCGATCGAAGAGATCGAGCGAGGGGGCCTACGATGCACTTACCGACGCTGTGCTATGCCTGCGACGATGATCCGGTCTACGTCGTCGAGCAGGGCGGATGGGCGGACCCCTCGTTTCCGATTCGCGTCTACGCTAAGGCAGCGAGACGCGAGCGGCTCTCCGGAGCACACCGCGAGGCCTTCGATGCGGCCCTCGATTGGGCAGAATTGGGCAGCGGAACGGAAAATGACCGCCCAAAGGGATCTGCCGGTGTGGACAAGACCACCAAGGAAACGGCTGTCTAGAGCCGAAATCTAGCCCTTCTGCCCCCGTAGCTCAGTGGACAGAGCGACGGCCTTCTAAGCCGTGGGTCGCTGGTTCGAATCCAGCCGGGGGCGTCCAGGACACCCAGTACACAAGCCAAATACGGCTGTTGAGTTAGGTAGTTGACGAGGAAACGGGTGCCAATTGGGTGCCCGCTTTGACGGCCAAGAAGGCGGGCGTTGCGATTTCGAAGCCAGTTCCGCGGGGGGGTTAGCCTGAGTCGACAATGGCTTCGGGTCGGCGGAGTGGCAACATATCGTCCCGACCCCCTTAACGCCGATCTGAAAAGCGCCGGGAATAAGCCTCTCGCCGGGCGAACACTATGACTACTTGGTGACGGCGACCAATCCGGCGGGAAACACCGAAGGTCGGCATCAAGAATTCACCGTCTCATCGGGACCGGCACCCCCAATGCGCAGACCACCGGTACGGATGGCCAATTGCCTGCACCCCAGACGCCTACCTCACCCTCACCCTACCCTCGCACCACCGCAGGCACAGGCGTCGCGCAGGTACAGTCGCGGACTGAACCGGAGCAAACTGCATCGGGCAAAACACGCGGGCTAGTCAATCGCGCGGCATACGGATCGGGGGACGCCCGGATCATTCCAATGGCGAACTCGGTAGCCACTCCCAACTCCGCCGGCATTTTCTGTGGGCTGGGTGGGGGGTAGCCCCCCTGACCACTGGTTAGGCCCGCGGTTAGGAGGTGCCGCGCTCAGGTCGGTATGTCGGGAGACCTGGCGGATCGAGCGCGGCTCGGGCAGGGGTCAGGGAACTAGGCAGGTTATATCGGAGGTCACGGTATGGTGTGCACGTGTGGTGGCAGAGCCGGTGCATTTCAGCCCACTGGACGTTGCCAGCAACGAATAGCTCCCAGCGTTGACTCGGAGGAGATAGCGGTTATCGACGCCGTAGGTAGTCGTATGAGCTACCACTTTGCCCGCTGAATCGGTAGCGCTTACCTTGAAGGTCCGCGTCATGCAGTGTCCGGGAGCGTTACACACGTTAACGTCTCCGACGATTCGGGCGTTCCGGCTTTGGTTTCCACCAGCCACCGTGAAGCCAGCTGTGCCGGTATCCAACTCCTGGGTCGCGAACTCCGGGCATGGGGTCGGTGGTTGGCCCTCCACCGGGGGTGGGCAATAAGGGCCCCGCTGCAAAAACACCGCTGCCCGATACGTTCCACGGCACCAGCCGTGAGCCGGTGGCTGAAGTGCAATCTGCTCCAGTTCACCGACCGCTCCGCTTTCGATCGTCGGCGACGGGGCAGGTGCGCACATAGCTGCAGCGCCAAGCGGTGCAGTCACCTGGACGCTGTAATCCACTGCGGAGACGCCCTGATGTCCGGGTGCTTCGCGGAGAGTGAAGGTTAGCGCGAAAGAGGTGAGCCGCCCCCTTTTAGCTGGGCGCACCTGCGGGTGGGTGAACTCGCTGGTTGGAACGTTCGCCGATCCCGGTGAGCCGGGCGTCGCGCGGGGTGGCGACGCTGTGACCGTCGCGCTAGTCGCGGTATCGCTTCCAGTCGTTCCGTGTGTCGGGCCTTGACCCTCAGCGACCGCCGCTGTTGCGACCCCAGCGACCACTGCCAAGAATGCGACGCCACTACGGCGAATTCCCATGGGTCGATGATACGCACCGATCACCGAAACAAAGCCAGATTTGGGCCCCTGCGATTGGTACGCGATCCCACTCCCTCCGTGCCCAGCCCCCGACCTGGACATTGCGTTGTCTGCGCCTGGCTTGGGGCGGAGGCTGGCGGCCCTCGCTTTGCGACTTCTGACGTGCAGGACTTGCAGCACGCCGTTCGGCCGCTGCGTCGACCTCTTCATAGGGCGCATTTTCCCGCGGCCTTGCCCCTGAGGCCCTGGCATTCGACTCCAGATCGCCAGCAGCATCGGGCTCAACAACGCCGACGCTTCACCTGGATCGCCGCGCGGCTGCCAGAAGGCACGCCGCTCGACATCATTCTCTGATCGTCGACTGCCCCGGCGGGTGGCGTTCCGCTTCGGTGGGAGCCACGCTTCTCGGGCGTTCGTTCCAGGCGCGTTCCATCTGCCGCATCAACGCCGGGTACACCACCCAGTAGCGGAACGGCTTGATCAGGGCCATGTAGGCCCTGCCGAAAGCGCCGCGGGGCTTGACGTAGACGGCCATCCGGCCCTCGTAGCGGCCCTCGCCCCGGTCGACCCAGGCCAGGTGGGCGACGCCGTGGACGGTCTTGTTCGAGATCTCGGCGGCGGCCTCGCGGTCGGTGCGGTAGAGGGGGATGAAGGGGAGTGAGCCGAAGGTCAGCTCCGACGCGCTGGCGCGCAGGTCGGGTGGGAGGCGGTCACGCAAGGAGGCCTCGGCGGTGCCGGGGATCGAGAGCCCGCCAGCCCCCTTTCCGTCGACCGGAGTCGATATCTCACCGAGCCCAAGCCACCTGCCGAGCTGATCGCGGAAGCTCCATAGGAAGCGGGTCGGCCGGGACTCGGTCTTGGACGGGTCGAAGTGACCGGCCAGCTCGAGCAGCGCCTGGAAGTCCTCGGGGCCGCCGTGCACGGGCAGGGCCCAGACGTCTTCCAGGGTGAAGTCGGGAACCAGGTTGTGGATGCGCCAGGGACGGCGTTCGTGCTCGGCATTCGAAAGCTTCATCTCGGACCTCCGATCCATACGCTGTCGTATGGACATTAGGCGGCTGACTTGCATCTGTCAATACGGTGCCGTATAGATTGACCGGTGGCCAAGGTTCGGACTCCTCGCGGCGCCTGGGTCGATGCGGCGCTGCAGGCGCTGGCGACCGGAGGCCCGGCTGCCATCCGGGTCGAGGCGCTGGCAGCGCGCCTGGGGGTCTCCAAGGGCGGCTTCTACTGGCATTTCAAGGATCGGGCGGCGCTGCTCGGGGAGATGCTCGACGGCTGGGAACAGAGGGTGGTCGGCGACGTCATCGCCCAGGTCGAGAGCGAGCCCGGCGACCCGCGCGGGAAGCTGCAGCGCCTCTTCGAGCTGGCCTCCTCTTCGGCCGACCTGCTGCCGGTCGAGCTGGCGCTGCGGGACTGGTCGCGGCACGACGCCGAGGTCGCGGCTCGGCTGCACCGGGTCGACAACCAGCGGATGGAGTACCTGCGCTTGCTTTTCGGCCCCATCTGCGCCGACGAAGACGACGTCGAGGCCCGCAGCATGCTCGCCTTCTCGCTCTTCATCGGCAGTAACTTCGTCCTCGCCGAGCATCGGGGCAAGAGCCGATCCCAGGTCCTGCAACTCGCGATCGACCGCCTGCTGGTCGAGTCCGGGAGCCGACTGTGACCGGCCAGACGGAGAGGCGCCCGGTGCTCGTCTTCGACGGCGAGTGCAGCTTCTGCACGAGCTGCGCGCGCCTGCTCAAGCGAATCGGCCCGCAGGCGGAGATGGTCGCCTGGCAGAGCGCCGACCTGGACGAGCTGGGGATCACCTCGGCGCAGGCGGCCGAGGCAGTTCGTTGGATCGAGCCCGACGGCACCGTTCGCAGTGGCCACGAGGCGATCGCCAATGCGCTGGGCACGGCGGGAGCGTTCTGGCGAATCGTCGGCCGAGCCCTGCTGCTCCCGGGGATCACCTCGCTGGCAGCAGCGGTCTACCGGTTGGTCGCCCGAAATCGCCAGCGGTTGCCCGGGGGCATGTCCGCCTGCGCGACCGGACGAGACGACGCTGAGGCATCGTCGCGAAGTCAGCGCTGAGCTGTCCAGGCTCAGCGCCCGGATCGGCGTAGCGCGTGCGCCGGCCGGATCGAATCTGACCGGTTTTGGCACGTTTGCGTCCGTGGAAAGACCGAGATTTGGTCGACTGAATTGTCTGGGCCCAGGCAGACCCGGCGAGGGCGGCATTACGGCTCCGCACAGATCGACCTGGTGCCCAGATGAGGTAAATGCACTGAGGGCGGTGCGAAAAAATTGCTGCGCCCCTGACGGCGCTCATCTGCCTGGCCGAGCGAGCGAAAATGTCGCTGATCCGGCGAGGGTCGCCTGAACTCCCGACTGACATTCAGGCCGTCTATCCGTTGACGGAATAGCCCATCGAATCTACCTTGAACGGATGCCCCGCGATGAGAACGAAACTGTCGCATGAGCCAATCGGCTGTCTTGAGCCTGTTCCAGGCGGGCGGGAGCGCAAACCGCCTGCTCTCCGACGACCGCCTCGCTCGGCAGGCCGCCGGGGGAGACCAGCGCGCCTTCGACGCGATCTATCGCCGCTATCACCAGAACCTCTACCGCTTCTGCCTGGCGATCGTTGGCGACCCCCAGGACGCCCAGGATGCGCTGCAGAGCACGATGGTCAAGGTGCTGCGGGCGCTGCCGGGAGAGGAACGGAAAATCGAGCTGAAGCCGTGGCTCTACCGTATCGCCCACAACGAGTCGATCGAGCTGCTGCGCCGCCGGCGCAGCACGGAGCAGATCGACCCCGAGCAAGTCGCCCAGGGATCCGGTCTGGCGGAGGAGGTGGCGCAGCGGGAGCGATTGCGACAGCTGATCTCCGACTTGGACGAGCTTCCCGAGCGCCAGCGTGGGGCGCTGGTCATGCGGGAGCTGGCGGGCCTCAGCTTCGCCGAGATCGGGACCGCGCTCGATACCTCCTCCTCCGTCGCTCGCCAGACCCTCTACGAGGCGCGCCTGAGCCTGCAGCAGATGGATGCTGGTCGTGAGATGAGCTGTGCCACGGTGACAAGGGCGCTCTCTGACGCCGACGGCCGCGTCACCCGACGGCGCGACATTCGTTCCCACCTTCGCACCTGCTCGAGTTGTCGTTGCTTCGGTGAGGAACTGGACGCCCGCCAGCACGACTTCGCAGCGATGGCACCGCTGCCGGCGCTCGCCGCGGCTGGGCTTCTACGCGGCGTCCTCGGTGGCCATGGCGGTTCTGGAGGCGGGCTGGCGGGGACGCTGGGCGGAGGAGCCGGCAAGGCGCTCGGCGCCTCGGCCCTAGTCAAGTCAGCGGCCGCGGTCGCGATCGTGGCGGCGCTCGGCATCTCCGCCGCGGACCGTGGCGGCCTGATCCACGTCCCCGGCCTGGGGGGCGACGGGGGTCCCCAGGCAGCACGAACTCAATTGCAGGCGCACGCCGTTCAGTCTGAGGGCCAATCGGCTGCCTCGGCCAAAGGGCGAGCGGCAGCGGCGGCCCGCCTCGAGGCAACTCATCCGGCGCTCGCAGCCGCGAAAGGCCTGACCGTGCTCAGACGGGTGGGGAAGACAAACGTCGGGAACAGCACCTCGTCGCCATCGCACGGCGCCTCCGCAGCTCACCCCCATGGCCGCGGCCACCCGAAGGAACACCCGGCCGCGGCCGGGCGCGGTCAGCGAAAGGCCGCGACCCACAAAAGCAGCGGCCATTCACCCAGCCACCCCACCCATCCAACCAAGCCTTCTCATCCGGTCCGCCCGTCCAACGCTGGCGCCAATAAGACCCCTCGCTTGCCGCCGCCGTCTCAAGGCTCCGGCCACGAAGTGCCGCCACGGACGTCCCCGACCCGGCACTCGGCTGACCCAGAAGCAACGCCTCCACTGGAATCCGGCAAGCAGCCCTGACGCGCCTGGGCGAGTTTGGCCTGACAAACGAGCGCTCCTCGCGTTTCAGCAGCAACGAAACCCAAAAGGGGCCCAATCGGGGCGCCAGGAATCGAAGGAGGCACGATGAAGCTCCACCTCAAGATCGCTTTGGTCCTCGGTGCGCTCGCCCTCGCGGCGGCGCCTGCGATGGCGATCGCCAACCAGTCCACAAATGGAAACGGACACGGTCAGGGCCACGGCCCTCAATACACGCCTGCCCCGACAACTCCGGGCTCCGGCGCCAGTCTGCCGGCAAAGGCAAAGGCCTACGGCCGCTACTGCCGGGGCGAAAGCAAGAAGCACGTCGCCGGTGAAAAGGGCACGGCGTTCAGCCGCTGCGTGACCGCTATGGCAAAGGCCGCTACGAACCAAAGTCTGAGCCCGGGCCAGGTCTGCAAGGGCAAGAGCAAAATGCACGTAAAAGGGGCAAAGGGAACTGAATTCTCCCGCTGCGTTTCGGCGGCGGCCAAGCTGAGGAAAGCTCAACAGGGCTGAGCCAACCTTCCGGCCCCGCCAGCCCACCTCGGCGGGGCCGGAAAGGTGCTCTTCGGGTCTTGGCCAGCGCTTCGGAGCCGTCGCGGAGCTGGCGCATCGTGATCAACCTCCGCCGGCGCGGATGGTGATCAGCCTGGCGAGCTCAAAGCCTGCCGCAGGCAATCGGTCACGGTCGCGGCTCGGGTCGCGACGATCATCTCATCGCCGGCGTAAATAAGCAGCTCCTGGAGTGCTCTGCCACCTTCGTTTGCGCGGTGTGCGCAGCAAGGCGAGCACGTCCCCACAGCACTGGCACTGGCAGGCTTGGTACCTCGGCTCCTACCCGGGCAGCGCCGATCTGGACCATCGGGTTCAACCTATGAAATGCCGGGGCGCTTGGAGGCCACGCCGAGAGCTGCCCCGATCCGGGCCAGCTGAGTCGCGTCTCCCCGGGGTTGGAGGTGCCGGCTCAACAGGTGTGGATCGGGGCGGCGCTCTTCACCACCTGAAAGGCGCTGCCCGGGATGCGCTTCAGCTGGTCGAGGTTTTCATCGTCCCAGCGGCGGTCGCTGGTTCCGCTGATGTACCAGTTGGAGCCGTTGTCGGCGACGATAAGTCCGTAGCGCTTGAGGGCGACGGCAATCGCCCTGGCGGCGCCGGTGAAGCCGGCGAGGGCGTAGCCGCGCCTCAACCGCAGGCGCAGGCCCATCGGCGGCGCGGCGGGGTCGGAGGTGTCGCCCGCGCAGTGCGATCCAGGGTGGACCCAGGCGTTGCGGGTGCTGTCGAAGGTGACGCGGATCGCGTGGTCGAGGCGTCCGGCGGTGGCTTCTTCGTAGCGGACCAGACCGGGAAAGATCGGCAGGCCGGCGGCGTCCGCGGAAGTCCATGAGTCGGGCCGCAGCACGGTCGAGCGGAGGTTCCATTCAACCCCGGAGTCGGCGCTCCAATGGGGACTGGGGCCGGATTTGTAGAAAGCTCGGTAGAGCTCGTAGAGCATGCAGTTGGAGCGGTCGACGACGAGGACGTGGCGGTCTCCTTCGCTGCGCTGGCCCCCCTCGATCGGTGCGCCTTGCGGGATCGGGAACGGGCCGCGGTCGCTTTCGCTGCCGTAGGCGGTGTAGTGGATTGGCAGCCTTCGCTGACCGGCTTCGACTACCGCATAGGGGAAGCCGTAGGAGCGGGGCGAGCCAAAGTCGGGGTGGAGGTGGTCGCCGCCGTGGGAGTCGATATAGGCGATGTAAGCGGCGGAGCGTGGGTCGAGCGGCGCTCTGGAGATGTTCTGGTTCCAGGCCGACTCGTTTGGCAGGGATGGTGCAGTGGCCGGCAGGGAGGCGGGGGGGACGGGGAAGACGGGGCAGGCGCCGAGGTTGGGGTAGGGGCCGAGCGCGCTGGAGCTTGCCGTTGTCGACTCGTTCGCCGCAGCGGCGCCGACGAGCGTTGTCAACGCCGCCAGCAGGGCGAGCGCGATGGGCGCGTACCGCCCGCGCCTCACGCCTCGGGCGAGCGCTCGCGGATCTGCAGGCGACCGATCGCGAGATCCTCGACCTCGAGCCTGGCAACCGAAGCGCGCCGGATCGACAGCCGCCCGACAGTGACCCGTCCGATTGCGAAGCCTCCCACGGCCGCCGCGCCCACCGCGAGCGCGCCGACTGCACTCGCCGCGCGCGCCTGCGCCCCGGTCATGGTCGCCGGGCGAAGCTCAGGCTTGAAGACTGCGATGGAGCCTAGCTTTCGCATTCCCCGTAACGGTAGCGCTCCAGCCCGCAGCAGAACCGCGTGGCGGCCGCTAGCTTGAAGCCCCGCGGTGGACGTAGCTCAATTGGTTGAGCTCCTGGCTGTGGTCCAAACGGTTGAGGCGCCAGAAGATCGTCGCAAATCCACCTGCAGAGCCGAGAGTGGGGACGGTTGGCAATTGGTTATCCCCAATCTGCCCCCAGTCGCTTCGACAAGGCGACTCGATAAGCTCCGCGCGCTCTACGTGGCGGCTGTAGTTCAACGGTAGAACCTCGCGTTGTGGTCGCGATAATGAGGGTTCGATTCCCTCCAGTCGCCTTTGGCGCGCCCATGATGCGTCCGTGCATTCCCTGCAGAAGACGCCCGTTCGGTGTCTGTCGATCCTCGCTATCGGCCTGATTGCTCCGGCGACGGCGAGCCTGGATTCCTGCCGGGCCGAGTTGTCCTCTGCAATCCGACGGCCTACGGCTCCAGACTCAGCGACAACCGGCCTTGACAAGATTCCGGAGTCCTGCACCACGAAGAGGACATTCAGAGAAATTACAGAACGTAGATTGAGATCGTCAGCGTATCTTTAGCGCTCGCCATAGAGTTAGAGTGCATTCCTAAACCCTTCCAAAGAAGGAGCCAGTCAGATATGGATTTAGTGAACGAAGCACGAGCAAAGATCGCAGAGGCGATCAGCGAGCTTGACAAAGAGAAGGCCCGTCTAGAGAGCGCTCTTAGGAGCCTCACCGGTAGAGCAGCACCCAAACGTCGCGGACGCCCGCCAGGACGCCCCAAAGCGTCTCCTGCGGCTTCTACGGCCACTCCCCCTAAACGTCGTAAACGTCGCGGACGCAAACGTTCCCGCAAAGGCGGTACCCGAGCCGATCATGCCGTCAGCCTCATTTTCGAGCAGCCGGGCCTCTCGGCTAGCCAGATCGCCAAAAAACTGAAAATCAAACCCAACTACCTCTACCGGGTCCTGGGCGACCTGGAGAAAGAGAAACGTGTTCGCAAAGAGGGACGGGCATACCACCCAGTCGTTTGACCTCGATCTGAGATCCGACACGAAGCCCGCTCATTCAGCGGGCTTTTGTGTTTCTGGAGGCGGTTCGATACCCGTCCCCTGGCTGACTACAGAAGGTCGAGTTTAATCTGTGGGCAGGTACATCGGCCGCCCTCCAGAGAGTGACCCCGTGTGGCAGAGGCCCGAGCACGGCGCGCGGGTAGCGGTTGTGGCCAGCTGTACAGCGAACCACAGCTGCGGCGAGCGCTGGCGGGCGGAAATCCGCCTGCCGGTCGCCGTCGGCTCGAGCGCCAAGGCCGAGACATGAGCGCCAAGAACCTGAGCCCGGTCGCAATCCTTACCGGGTGCACCCGTGGAGCGAAAGGGCGATCGTGAGGCGTTGGGCGGGCGAAGGTCAGGCTCACAGACATACACCGGGTTCAGACCGCCGCCAGAGTTGGGCCGGACCGGGCTGAGGTGTGCAGAGTCCGCTTCGCTGGGGTTTCTGGATTGAAGGTGAGGTCGGTGCATCGGATGGGGGCGAGACGATTGGGGACGGCGGCCGAGCCCGCCCATCCTGGAGAATGCAGGTATCGGCGAAGGGGCGACATTGCTGGCAGCCGAGGCCGAGGCCGGGGTGACCCCGGCCATCTCGGTGCGCGGCCTGCGCAAGTCCTTCGGCGAGATCGAAGCCGTGCGCGGCGTCAGCTTCGACGTTGAAGTGGGGGAGGTGTTTGGGTTTCTCGGGCCCAACGGAGCCGGCAAGACGACGACGATCAACATGCTCTGCACCTTGGCCAGGCCGAGCGGCGGTGGCGCGACGGTCGCCGGCCATGACGTGGTCGCTGAGCGCGATGACGTGCGCCGGCATATCGGTCTCGTCTTTCAGGATCCAACCCTCGACGGCTACCTGACCGCCGAGCAGAACCTGCGGCTGCACGCCGAGCTATACGGGGTCGAGCGCTCGCTGGTGGCGCCGCGGATGCGGCAGGTGCTGGAGATGGTCGGGTTGTGGGAGCGCCGCAGCGCACAGGTGATGACCTTCTCGGGCGGAATGCGGCGGCGGCTGGAGATCGCCCGGGGTCTGATGCACTCGCCCCGGGTGCTGTTCCTCGACGAGCCGACGATCGGGCTCGATCCGCAGACCCGGCGCTCGATCTGGAGCTATATCCGCCAGCTGCCGGAGAGCGAGGAGATCACGATATTCATGACCACCCACTACATGGACGAGGCGGAGTTCTGCGGCCGGATCGCGATCATGGATCACGGTGAGATCGTCGCGCTCGACTCGCCCGAGGCCCTGAAGGAGCAGGTTGGCGCAGACCGGATCCGGATCGAGACCGATGACGACGCGGCTGCAATCGAGGAGATCCGGGAGCGCTTTGAGATCGAAGCGATGGTCTCCGAGGGGGCGGTGGCCTTCGCGGTGCCCGAGGGAGAGCAGTTCGTGCCCCGTCTCTTCGCTGAGCTGGGGGTCTCGATTCGCTCTGTCAGCGTCGCTCGCCCGACCCTCGATGACGTCTTCATGTCCCACACCGGGACGACGATCCGCGACGCGGAGGAGTCCCACGACACGGTGCGGAGCCGGATCACCGCGCAGATGATGGGCGGGGGGCGCTGATCAGCGCGCCGCCGAGCGGGACTGCCGTCGCGACGGAGCGCCCGCAGCAGGTGGTCACGGTGTCGGTGTCAGCGCGCAGCTGGCGCAGCGAGCTGCGGGCGATCAAGGTCGTCTGGCGACGAGAGTTGATCCGCTTCTCGAAGGATCGGTTGCGAATTGTCACCTCGCTGATCCAGCCGCTGCTCTTCCTCTTCGTGCTTGGCTCCGGACTCCAGCAGCTCTCGGCGGCAAGCACCCACGGGGTCGACCTGAAGACCGAGCATGTCCCGCTCGTCGTGGAACTTCGGCGGCGGTCCCAATCTGACGATCACACAGTAACGGTCTCACGCACCTCCTCGGTAGCGGGGCTGGGTGGAGAATGAGCACCAACCTCCCGCTCAACCGCGACGGCGAGCTT
>DATLSM010000024.1:0-4004 GCA_035534175.1 Solirubrobacterales bacterium
ACCCCCGCCGGCGAGGTGGCGGAGGGCGTGGCAGCCGAAGGTGTAGCCGCTGAGGCAGACCACATCGACCAGCATCACCACGCTCCCGAGGCCGAAGTGGAAGGAGCCGTGATAGACGAACTGCGCGATCACGTCCCACCAAAGGAAGGCCATCTGGACGGTGATCGCGTAGAGCGCGTAGCGGTGGAGGTTGTTGACCGCCCAAAAGCCGGTTTCACCCCGGTAGGTCTTGGTTGACCGGCCGCTCGGCTCGGGCACCGCACACGAGCGGGGATGCCAGAAAAAGCTCCGGAAGTAGGCCTTGCGGTAGTAGTAGCAGGTGCCCCGGAAGGCCAGCGGCGCCCAGGCGACCCAGATCGCGGGCGGGATCAGGTAGCCGCCCAGGCGGATGTTGATCTCGGGTGAGAAGAAGGGGCTGAGGTAAGGACCGTAGCGGCCGCCGCTGTTCCCGAACACCACCCAGAGCGAATAGATGGCGAAGAGGCTGAGCGCGGCGACGACGAAAGTCGGGTAGAGCCAGTTGGGCAGCGCGCTGTAGGGGTTTTCGACGGCCACGGCGGGCCGGTCGGAGACTACCTGTCGGGCGGCTGGCGAGGACACTGCGATCGAATGTATAGCTCCCGGCCATTGCGGTGCGCGCTGAAGGTCCCTTGACGGCCCTGCTGCCCGGCCCTTGGCCGCCGGGCCCTTCGCCGATGTTCGTGTGGCGGGCGGTGTGGGACGCTCGTCCAGGAGGAGGTATAAGCCTCCCGCAACAGGGGGTGCATTTCCCATGGTGACCATCGAGAGGCGCGGGCCTCATCTCGTCCTGCCGCTGCTCCTGATCGTGGCGGGGCTGATCGCCCTGCTGGCGAACTTCGGGCTGATCGCGTCCGGCTTCTGGGACCGGCTCTTCCAGCTCTGGCCCCTCATCCTGGTCGTGGTCGGGCTGGAGATCCTGACCCGCGGCGAGCAGACCACCGCGGCGGCCCGCTGGAGCGCCTTTGCGATGGTGCTCGTGCTGGCTGCTGGCGGCACCATGTATGCGATCGGCCCCTGGCTGCCGACCTCCGGCGCGCCGAGTGGCACCTCGTCGGCGCCGCTGGGCGGCCTGTCCAGTGCCAACCTGACCCTGTCCTACGCCGCGGGCAACCTCACGCTCGCCTCGGCAGACCTGGGGCAGGACCTCTATCAGGCTTCCTACTCGTCCAGCGGGATGGCGCCCAGCCGGACCTTCACCGTCGACGGTGACAGCCTCACGGTGAACGTCAAGACCAACTTCGCCTGGCTGGGCCAGAACGGCGACCGCCTCGACCTGAAGCTCAACCAGTCGATCCCGTGGGCGGTGACCGTCAACACCGGCGGCGGCGCCAACGCGATCGACCTTCGCACGGTCGACCTCCGCTCCCTGGTCGTCAACGCGGCGGCGGGCAAGGTGGCGCTCATGCTGGGCGCGCCGAGCTCGTCGGTTCCTCTCACCTTCAGCGGCGTGTCGCAAGACGTCCACCTGTCGGCTCCGGCCGGGACGCTCTTCTCGGTCCACGCGAGCGGTATCGCCAGCAATGTGACTCTTCCCGACGGACAGAAGCTCAGCGGAGCCTTCAGCGACCGCAGCTGGCAGTCAGCCGGTTACCCGGGCAGCGAGGGGAGCTACAGCGTTCAGCTCTCCGGAGTCGCCCAGAACCTGACCCTGGAGGTGCCCCAGTCATGACCGAGCTTCCCCTTCCAACTGCTCCGGTTCCCGCCTCTGCTCCGGCTCCCGCGCCCTTCCCGGCGCCGGCGGTGACAGCGCCCGCTCCGCGTCCGACCGCCAACCGCGGCAACTCGGTCTGGGGCTGGGCCCTGATCGTGCTCGGCGCGCTCTTTCTCGCCAACAACCTGCTGCCTTCCTTCGGTGACTGGATCGCCCCGGCGATCTTCGCCGGGGTCGGCATCGCCTTCCTGGCCTGGTATGGCGCCCGGCCCGAGCATCCCTGGCCGATCCTCGCGGGTGGCGGCCTGCTCAGCCTGGCGGCGGTGACGGCTTGGAACCTGCTGACCTCGGACGGCTCGGGGACCGTGCTCTTCGTCGGCCTGGCGGCGACCTTCTTCGCCTTCGCGGCGGCGCCTCCGGCACCGTCGCAGCGTCGCTGGGGCTACTGGACGGCCGGCCTCTGCCTGGTGCTGGCGGTCCTCGCGACCGGTTTCAGCTGGGCCTGGCCACTGGTGCTGATCGGGCTCGGCGCGTGGCTGCTGCTGCGGCGCGCCGTCGGCTCACGGGCCTAGCCGGCTCTGTACCGGCACCGACCGGGAGTTCGCGGAGAGCGTCAACCGGCCTCCGCGAGCTCTTCCGGCTCCGTCAGCTTGCGGTCACCGTGAACAACCAGGCGGGTTCCACAGCCCAGGCTGCACGGGGTAGGGGACTTTGTAGAAGTTGATGCAGGCCAAGTTCAGCGGGGGCTGGGCAGCTCGATCCCGGCTTCAAGCCGGAGTTCGCGGAAGGCGTCGGCGATCGCCTCCGCCAGCAACTCAGGATCCGGCACCAGCCGCGGCTCGCAGATGACCGCGACACCGAGCACGCCGCCCATCGTCAGGACCGCGATGGAGAGGCCGCTGCCCGGGGCCAGCGGCATCAGCGGATAGCTGGCGAGGTGGCGGGCGCCGAGGAGGCTGAGCGGCCGCTCGAGGCCCCGGACGTCGGACACGACCAGGTTGAAGAGGCGGTTGGCGACCAGCAGCCGGCCGGCCGCGCGCTGCAGCGGCTGCGCCAGCAGGCCGTTGAGTTCTTCGAGCAAAGCCAGCGCGATCGCCTCGTCGCGGGCGCGGCCGCTGTGAGCGTCAGCGCTGATGCGGCGGGCGGTTTCGGCCGCGCTCCTCCAGCCGAGGTCGAGGTCGAGCAGGAAGGCCGAGACGTGGTTGCCGAATGCTTGCGCCTGGCCGAAGCGAGTCGAAACGGGCACCATCACCCTGACCCGCGGCGGCGGCTGGAGGCCCCGGCGCAAAAAGTACCTGCGGAGCCCGCCGGCCGTGATCGCCAGCACCAGGTCGTTGAAGGACACGCCGAGCCGGTGGTGGACGGCCTTCGCCACCTCCAGCGGCGCCGACCAGGTGGCGACGGCGCGGTCGGCTCCCAGCTCGCCGTTGAGGGGCGTCGACGGCGCGAGCAGGCACGCTGACAGGTAGTCGACCACGCCCGCGGTGGCGGAGACCGCCGTTCCCAGCCGGTGGGCGCCGGCACCCGGTATCGGCAGGTCGAGAAGGCTGTCCACGAGCTGCCGGACCAGGCTCGACCTCGGGCCGGCGGCCGGCGGGCCCGGATGCCCGCCGTGGCTCGGGTCGGGGTCGTCGTCGAGCACGAGCTCGGTCTGGCGGAGGCCGGCCAGCCCGTCCTCCATCGCGTGGTGAGCCTTCATGATCACCGCCACGCGCCCGCCGCTGAGACCTTCCACGAAGTGGCTCTCCCACAGTGGGCGGTCTCTTTCCAGCGGCGTCGACATGATCCAGCCGGCGAGCTCGTTCAGCTCGCGCTCGCCTCCCGGGCGGGGCAGCGCGTCGTGCATCAGGTGGAGGTCGGGGTCGAAGGCGGCGTCAGGGACCCATCGGATCGGCCCCAGGCGGAGGGGGTCCTGGCTGAGGCGCTGGCGGAGTCTGGGCAGCCGGTCGAGGCGGGAGATGACGCGCCGCCGGTAGTCGTCGAAGGTCAGCGTTCCACCCGGACCCGTGGAAGGGTCGAAGATCGAGACGCCACCCACCTGCATGTGCACGGCCGGAGACTCGATCGAGAGGAAGACCGAGTCGAGGGGGCTCAGGGTTTGGGCCATGGATGGGTGCTTCTTCTCGACCTCCGGGATCGAGACTAGGGCGCACCGGTGCGCCCGTCGGGGGCCGGGAGTCCCCTGCCACTCGGACCGTTCGGGCCCAGCGGTGGCGGGCGCCAGCTAGACCAGGGTGCGCTCGACGGTTATTGGGCTGACGCCCGCCGGCGGCTCACCGCCCTCGAGCAGGAACTCGGGAGCGGGCCCCAGCACCATCTGCCGCCGCCATAA
>DATLSM010000025.1:0-4887 GCA_035534175.1 Solirubrobacterales bacterium
CAACCACCGGCGCGCAGGACCGCGATCTCCTCCCGCTCGGTGAGCGAGAGGTATCGGCCCGAGAGCTGGGCCTGCGGGGCGCTCGGCATGCCGCCACCCTCCCGGAACCACCGGCTGCCAACCGAGGGCGGCACGCCGGCCTCGACGCCGGCGGCTTCGCTGGAGAGCCCACGCGCGATGGCCTCCCAGAACCGTCGACGATGACAACGCCGTCCCACCGACGGATGGCCCGCCGATCGCCCCGTATGCCTCGACGCCCGTCCCTTCGGTCTTCCCATCGCAACCCTCCTCGATCAGGTGTTGCGAGGACCGCTTGAATCCACCGGGAGCACATCGCCCAGGCTGCGCGAGTTGCCCGGGCGCGAGCCCTTGGAGAAGAAGCAGATCTACTCGTGCTGAGGACGCCAAACCCCCTGCCCCAGACCGATCGAGACCTTGTCCCAGATCAGCGCCTGGTGGACCCGAAAGCCAGCTGCCTCGGCCGCGGATTCAAAGACCGGCCTGATCCGGCGATCGGCGAAGACGTAGGCGTGAGAGTTGTAGTTGAGGACGCGGTACAGCTCGAAGAAGATCCCCGGCCAAGCCTCATCCGGGAGCTCCTCGAACCAGTCTGAGAAGTAGGCGCTGCCGCGCTCGAAGGCATAAGGCGGATCGGTGACGATCAGATCGACGCTCTCCTCGGGGACGGCGGGCAGGAACTCCCGGGCATCAGCCTCGATCAGTTGGATGAGCCCCTGCTTCAGCCCTTCGCCTTGGCGTCGCCGGTAGGCGACCTGGCGACAGGCGTGTGAGCAATGGCGAACTGTATGCAATGGCGATTCTGGGTTCTCGCCCCCGGATGGGAGCGGGATCGAGTGTCGAACGGTCACTGTTTCCTCTTCGCCGCCGATCAGGACGTCTCGAACGAGTAGTCGCAGGATGCCTGCCTGCTCGTCAGTGTCCATATCATCGAGCCGGTGGGTGAGGCGACCCATGAAGGCTTCGAGCGTCTCGACCAGCTTCAGGCAGGTAGCCGCATCGTCGATCTCGGCTTGGATTGCGTCCTGCTCAGCGCGTAGCGCGGACTCGCGGCGGCGTAGTTCGGGCATGCGAGCGCGTAGCTCATCGAGTGTGATCTGCTCGTCCTGGTAGGCGTCGACCAGTCGCGAGATCGCGCGCTCAGCCCTGGTCAGCTCGGCGGCGAGCGCCTCGCTGCGTCGCGCGGTCGGGTCGGTCTCGCGCAGGCCTTGTAGCCGCCTGTCGATCTCGGCGCGGACCAGCTCGGGCTCGCAAAGCAGGCGCCTGATCTCGTCCCAGACGAGCTGGTCGAGCTCTTCGGCGCGTACCGGCTGGCTCTGGCAGCGACGCTCGGCGGTCCGCAGGCAGCGACTGCCGCATTGGTAGTAGGCCCTGCGGGACTGCGGGCTGCCCTTCTCGACCCGATGCCACGCGTAGCCGCACTCGCGGCAGACGAGCAGACCCCGGAGCAGGCTCGGCTTCTTCGCGTTTCGCGAGGCGAAGCGGACCCCTTGCTCCAGGCGAGAGCGCGCAAGCGCGAACGTGTCGGTGTCGATGATCGCCGGGACCGCGATCATCGACCATGAGTCCTCGGGCACGGCGGTCCGCTGCGGCGAAAGCGAGTGACGCGCTCCGCGCTGGCGTGCTTGGCGGGTCGCCTTGCCGCGGGTGCCGGTGACGCGGGTCTTGCCGAACGCCGCCTCGCCACGGTAGGCCGGATTGACCAGCATCCCCCGGACCGTCGAGGGGTGCCAGGCCTTGCCACTTGTGGTCGGCGTCGCGCTCTGATTGAGCCAGTCGGCGATCGCTGCCAGCGTCTGTCCCTCGTGGGCGTAGCGGCGGAAGATCTCGCGTACGACCGGCGCCTTGGCCTCATCGATCTCGAAGTACGCGTCGGCGTGCTCTGAGCGACGCACGTACCGGTAGCCGTACGGCGCGCGGCCGAGGACCGCAGCCGAGCCGGACCGGGCGCGATGAAGGCGCCCGCGTCTGGTGCGCTCGGCGATCTGGGCCCGCTCGTACTCGGCGATCATCCCCTGCATCTGGCGCAGCAGCTCGCCCTCGGGCGTCTCGGTGCGCTCGCCCTCCAGCGCGAACACGACCTCGACTCCTGTGCGAGCGAACTCCTCGAGCAGGAGTACCTGATAGGCGTAGCGACGCGCGAGACGATCGGGCGAATGGCACAGGAGCACCTCGAAGGATCCCTCTGCGGCGCCGTCGCGCAACCGCTCGAGGGCGGGACGTACGAGCGTCGCTCCCGAGACACCCTCGTCGCAGAACACCAGCTCCGAGCCAACTGCAAAGCCACGGGCCGCTGCGAGTTCACGCAGCTCGTCGATCTGGCTTGCGATCGTTCCCTGGGCGCGCTGATTGTCGGTCGAAACCCGGGCGTAGATTGCGGCGATCCTGCTCGGACTCTGCTGCGACTTCTCCATCACGAGCTACCTCCTCGGTTGCCTTGGCCGCGACGCGGCGAGGTTCAGGTACGCAGAAGCTGTAGGCCTGCGCGAGCCGCGCGTCGGCGAGTCGATCACCGACGTAGCGAACCTCAATCTGCAGCGCCACCCGGAGCTCGACCTTCGCCGGCGAGATGGCTTGACAGCGCCGCCGCCGTCAGCGCCCCGATCCGCTGTCCACTTCGCGACGCACTGGCGCGAGCGGCGACGATCACCGAGACCGGAAGGCGCACCGTAAACGTTGCGGTTGGCTCCGGCACGGCCACTCCGTCCGGTGCAGCCTGAGCAGCGCGCACGTAGCGAAGCGCCTGTCGCGCCGAGAGCGAGTACTCCTGCTCCAGCACGCTCCTCACCGCCGCCGGCCGCGACCCCAGCGCCAACAGCTCGACAGCCCGATTGATCCGACTCGCGAACTCCTCGCCTCTCGCCCGACGCTCGGCCATACGCCCTTCTATTACCACGCCTCACGGCCGATCCCTCCCTGGGGCCAGACGCAAAGAGCGCTCGAACTCGAATCGACCTATTGCATACAGTTCGCCATACCGCTTCTTCGCGCCCACGGCTGGATGGCGAAGCGCCCGCTTGCAAACCGGACAGCGCTCGGTGCGGGGCTTCTCTTGCCGCCGTTGCCGCTTGTCGGCCTTCCGCGCCATCGCAGCGACCGTAGGTCGGCCCGAGCGGCTCCAAAAGAGCGTTTGGGGGGCTCACTTTGGCTCAGCTGTCGCGCTGAGCCAGCCAGCTGGAGCTGCCCAGGATGCCGGACGGTGCTCGCCGCATGAGTTGTGGTGGGCATAGCTTCCGCCGTCCTCCTCCTCTTGCCAGTTCCATTCCTCAGGGGAAACCCACTTCTCGCAGCGATTGCAGAAGATCCAATCGACCGCTCGCTTGGAGAGCTCTTCGGTCTCGTCCTCAAGCTCTTCGATTGCCTCTTGCTGGCGTTCCAGCTCGCCGTGGAGCTCCTCCTCGGTCTCCCGGCTCCGGTGCGAAGTTGAGCGAGTTCCTGCTCGCGCACAGCCAATTTCCTTCGGGCCGCGGCAAGCTCCCGCTCCAGCTTCGTCGCCGACTCCTTCTGTTTGGCTGAGCTGCCCTTGGCGGAGCGCTCCGCTTTGGCGAGTGCCTTCTCCGCCCGATCGGCGCGCTCGGCAACTTCAGCTGCCGAAGCCTCCGCCGCAAGGGCGGCGATCAGCGCCTCACGCTTTGTCCCGTGGCGGCGCTCTGCCGCCTCCAGTACGGGCAGCTGCTCGGCATCCAGCTCGAAGACGACGCGGCGGCGAAAGAGGCCTTTACCGGAGCCTATGCCGTCTTTGCCGGGGCTATGCCGAGGCTTGTCGTTGATATCCACATGCATATCCATGCATCTAGTAGTGCTTTGTCGGGTTGCGACTCCGGGTCTGGCATCTGGCTCTACCAAGCAGATGCAGGAATCTTGCCCTCAACGTCGTGCCACCCCGAACCGGGGCATTTCTGGACAACCCGACAAAGCACTACTAGCTACGCTGATTGGAAGCCCATCTGGGGGGCTCACCGAGATGGCCGATAAGCAGACAGAGCAAGCCGCCACTCCCTCTGAGGAGATCGTCGAGGAGATGTCTGCCCACTTCGCGACCGTCCACAAAGGGAAGGCTTTTCGGCTGGAGCGCGACGTCTCCTATTTCGGCAACCTAAGCGAGGGGGCGACCCTCACCTACTTCGCCTCCGAGGAGGAGGGCGAGGGCTTTTACTGCTCGATCTGCCACGGCCGCACGCTGCCCAAGAAGATTCCCTACGGCAGTCCCGAGCGAAACGCCAAGGTTCGCCGCGACCACCCTGAGGTTTGGGAGTTGGCTCGGAAGATCGGACTCGAGAACCTGGGGGAGGCCACGCCCGAGCAGCTAATAGAAGCGTGCGAGCATCTGGAGGAGATAACCGAGGAGTTTGACCGTGGCCACTACGCCAAGGCGGCGCGGGTCGAGGTCGCTCGCGCAAAGCAGCGCCGCACCAAACAGAAGGGCCGCGACCCCCGCGCTGCGTCCAGGATCGAGAACGCCAAGGCCTGGATGCTCGAGCGTTATGCGGAGATCGGAAATCGCGAAGTCGTCTGGGATGAGCTGATCGATCTGCTCAAAACCGATCCGGAGCGCCATCGCCAGTTGATCGGCGACGATCGCCCGATCACGCACGGAACGGCAAAGCGCTGGTGGGAAGACATTGACGACGAGGAGCGCCAAGCCGCCAAAGCCGCCTACAACACCCGCCCCGCAGAGGAGCGAAAGCGCGAGGCCGCCGAGCGCCGCGCGTACAAAGTGAGGGGCTTAGGAAGCGTAGATCAACAACCCGTGGGTCCGATCGTGTAGTTCCACTCCCCATGGAACTCATCGCGGGTAAGGTTGACGGCGGCCAGCTCGGCGTCTGAGACCTTGATCCCACGTTCGTAGGTGTTCTCGTCCAGCTCGGC
>DATLSM010000026.1:0-4080 GCA_035534175.1 Solirubrobacterales bacterium
ATGGCGCTTCAACAACTCCGGCACCGAGGCGACGATGGACGCCGTCCACCTCGCCCGCGGCGCCACCGGCCGCGACACGATCTTAAAGATCGAGGGCTCCTACCACGGCCACCACGACAGCGTGATGGTCTCCGTCTACCCGCCGGCCGAGGCGCTCGGCGCCCGTGATGACCCACTCAGCGTCCCCTATGGCGGCGGCCTGCCCGAGGCGATGACGAACCTCACCCGCGCCGTCCCCTTCAACGACGCCGAGGCGCTGGCCAGCGTCCTCGAGAGGCTGGGCGAGCAGGTGGCCGGGCTGATCATGGAGCCGGCGATGATGAACATCAACATCATCCCCCCGCGCCCGGGCTACCTGGAGAGGGTGCGTGAGCTGACCCTAGAGCACGGTGTCAAGCTGATCTTCGACGAGGTGAAGACGGGCGCCACGATCGCCGCCGGCGGGGCCACCGCGCGCTTTGGCGTCCTCCCCGACATGATCACCCTGGCCAAGGCCAGCTGCGGCGGCTATCCGGGCGGGGCGATCGGGATGAGCGAGGAGCTGGCGGCGATCGTCGCCGACGGGACGGTGAAGCAGTACGGCACCTTCAACGGCAACCCACTGGTGATGGCGGCGGCCGAGGCGACCCTGACCCAGGTCCTCACCGACG
This sequence comes from Solirubrobacterales bacterium, assembly GCA_035534175.1. Lineage (GTDB taxonomy): Bacteria > Actinomycetota > Thermoleophilia > Solirubrobacterales > 70-9 > DATLSM01. Next base: position 651 of record DATLSM010000026.1, read on the forward strand.
AGGTCTATCAGCGCTTCGAGGCGAGAAACCGCCGCCTGCTCGATGGCTGCCAGGAAATCGTCGACTCCCACGGCCTTCCCGCCTACACCGAGGGGCTGGGGGCCAAGGGCTGCGTGATCTTCTCCCCCCGGCGGCTGTATGAGTATCGCGACCACCTGAGCGAGGTCGACGATCAGCTCTCGACCCTCGCCTGGCTCTACCACATGAACCACGGCATCTTCATGACCCCGGGGACAGAGGAGGAGTGGACGCTCTCCATCGCCCACACCGAGGAGGACCTACAGCGCTACCTGGACGCCTTCGAGGCCTTCGCCCGCGACCTGACCTCGGTCTAGCTCCCCGCCGAGGCTAGGCGGCGAGGGCCTCGACCGCATCGACCGGGCGCCCGAGAAAGTAGCCCTGCGCCATGTCGACGCCGTACTGGCGCAGCAGCTGCGTCGTGGCATCGTCCTGCACGTACTCGGCGATCGTTTGCTTCCCCAGCCCCCGCGCGATCTGGACGATCGCCTTGACGGTCAGCTGGTCGGCGTCGTTGTTTGGCATGTCGCGGATGAAGGCGCCGTCGATCTTGATCACATCGAAGGGGATGTTCTTCAGGTAATGGAAGGGTCCGTACCCGGCACCGTAATCGTCGATTGCCACCTGGCAGCCGAACTCGGTCAGCCGGTCGGCGAATCCGGCGGCCGCCTGATAGTCGTGGACCCTGGCGGTCTCGGTGATCTCGAAGGTGCAGTGGGCGGGATCGGCGTCGCCTTCATCGAGCCGGCGCTCGATGAACTCGATCACCGAGATGTCGGTGATCGAGGCGCCGGAGATGTTGACGTGCAGGGTGACCGGGCGTCCCTCCTTCTCTCGCGCGGCGAGCAGCTCAAGCGCCCGGGCGACCACCCAGCGATCGAGCTCCTGGACCATTCCCGAGCGCTCCGCCACCTCGATGAATGAGGCTGCCGGCAGCAGGTCGCCGTCCTCGCCGGTCATCCGCAGCAGCAGCTCGTAGCGCTCCATCCCGGTCGATCCCGCGGCGAGGCTTCGAATCGGCTGCGTGTGGAGGCTGAGGCGTTCATGGGTCAGCGCGTCGCGGATCCGGGCCGAGGTGGTCTGGGCGCGATGGGCGTGGCGCTTGGGCTCACCGGGGTCCTGGAAGAGGGAGACCCGGTCGCGCCCCTCCTCCTTCGCCTGGTACATCGCCTGGTCGGCGCCCAGCAGAACCGCCTCGGAGCCGGCGCCCTGCTCGCCGCCGAACATCGTGATCCCAACGCTGATCGTGGCCGCCGGGGAGTCCGCCGAGGTCCCCGCGCTCTCAGCAACCTGAGAGCGCAGGTCCTCGCCCAACTGCAGCGCTCCGGCGGTGTCGGTCTGGGGCATCAGCACCGCGAACTCATCCCCGGACAGACGGGCGACGATGTCGGTGGTGCGCATCCGCTCGCGCATCGTCTCGGCCACCCGGCGAAGCAGGTTGTCGCCGGCGTGGTGGCCATGGGTGTCATTGACCGCCTTGAGACCGTCGATGTCGAGGATCATCACCGCTCCCTGGCCGCCGTAGCGGGCGCTGAAGGAGACGTACTGGTCAAGCTCGGCGCGAAAGCGGCGGCGGTCGAGCAGGCCGGTCAGTGAGTCGTGATCAGCGAGATAGCGCAGCTGAGCCTCGGTCCTCTCCGCTTCGGCCAGGGCCGCGAGAATGACTTCGCGATCCCTCAGCTCGAGCTTTGCCAGCACTGCCTCCACCGCCGGCGCGCCGGGAGCAAGTGATCGTTCGCTCGTCACTCAAAGAAGGTAGAGCTTTATCCGGGCGAGGACTGGGCGCAGATGGTGACTTGGGAAATTGTCCCCCAGTTTCGCTGAGAGCGAGGGACCAATAGTGAGCCAGCCTCGGCCCGCGGGTAGCCTGGGGGGAATGCCGAACCGCCTGGCGCGCGAGAGCAGCCCCTACCTGCTCCAGCACAGTGAGAATCCGGTCGACTGGTATCCGTGGGGGCCCGAGGCGCTGACCCGCGCGCGCGAGGAGGATCGCCCGATCCTGCTCTCCGTCGGCTATTCCGCCTGCCACTGGTGCCACGTGATGGAGCGCGAGTCCTTCGAGGACCACTCCACCGCCGCCTACATGAACGAGCACTTCGTCAACATCAAGGTCGACCGCGAGGAGCGACCGGATGTCGACGCCCTCTATATGGAGGCGGTGCAGGCGATCAGCGGGCACGGTGGCTGGCCGATGACGGTCTTCCTCGATCCCGACGGGGTGCCGTTCTACGGCGGCACCTACTTCCCCCCCGACGAGGGCCGGGGGATGCCGAGCTTCCGCCTGGTGATGGAAGCCGTCCTCGACGCCTTTGCCGGCAAACGCGAGGAGCTGCGTGAACGGGCCGGCCAAACGCGTGCGCGGCTGGGCGCCCTGGGGCGGGTTGAGCCGGCGGAGGACTCCCCGGATGAGGAGCTCCTGGCCACGGCGATCGAGGCGCTGCGCGCCGGTGCGGACCTGGAGCGAGGCGGCTTCGGCGAGGCGCCGAAGTTCCCGCCAGCCTCGGCGCTGGAGCTGTTGCTCGCCCGCGGGGAGCGAGAGATCGTGGAGATCACCCTCGACGCGATGGGGGCCGGCGGAATCTATGACCAGCTGGGCGGTGGCTTCTCGCGCTACTCGGTTGACGCCGCCTGGCGCGTCCCCCACTTCGAGAAGATGCTCTACGACAACGCCCAGCTGGCCCGCGCCTACCTGCACGGCTGGCAGGCGCTCGGCCACCAGCGCTACCGCCGCATCTGCGAGGAGACGCTCGACTGGATGCTGCGGGAGATGCGCGGGCCCGAGGGCGGCTTTCACTCCGCGCTCGACGCCGACTCCGAGGGCGAGGAGGGCCGCTTTTACCTCTGGAGCGCCGGGGAGCTGAGGGCCCTCCTGGGCGAGGGCGCGCAGGAGGTGATTGATTTCTACGGCGCCAGCGAGGCCGGCAACTTCGAGGCAGCCAATGTCCTGCATCTGGCGGCGGGCGCCACCGGGCCCGAGCCCGCCGCCCTCACCGAGGCGCGGCGCACCCTCTATCAGGCACGCTGCAAGCGAGTCAGCCCGGACTTAGACGACAAGCGCCTCACCTCCTGGAACGCCCTGGCGATCGCCGCCCTGGCCGAGGCCGGCGCGGTGCTGGGGCGCGAGGACTACCTCGACGCGGCCCGCCTTTGCGCCGAGTTCGTCCTCGGCTCCATGCGCGACGCCGACGGGCGCCTACTGCGCAGCTACACGGATCACGGGGCTCGCCTCAACGCCTACCTCGAGGACCACGCCTTTTTGCTCGAGGCCCTGCTCACCCTCTATGAATCGACCTTCGAGCGGCGCTGGTTCGAACAGGCCCAGTCGCTGGCCGAGACGATGATCGAGCGCTTCGCCGACCCCCAGCGCGGCGGCTTTTACTCCACCTCCACCGACCACGAAGCCCTGATCGCC
>DATLSM010000027.1:0-5796 GCA_035534175.1 Solirubrobacterales bacterium
CTCCGTGATCGACGAGATCCGCGCCGAGTTGCCGGTCACGAAGGTGCTCTTGGTCGTGGGCCACCAGCCCACGTCGTCCCAGGTTGCCGAGCTGCTCATCGGTGGGGGTTCGCTGAGGCTGCCCACGGGAGCGCTGGCAAGAGTCGATCTCGACGTCGACCAATGGACGTCGGTAGGACCCGGATGCGGTCAGCTGACCTGGCTGGTTCCGCCCCCGCTCTTCCCCAAGAGGAGCTTTGACTTCGCGGAGTAGAGCGGCCCCGTCGGGACCCAGCCGAATGATGACAGCACGGCCAGGTCCAGTCCGGGTCGGCCCCTCCGTCCGTGCCAGCGAGATCCGGGGTCAGCCCTGCCCAGGGGAGCCTGGTAGCAGGTCGTAGCTCTCTCTGCTACACTCCCTGGCAATGGCCGAGGTGATCGCCCAACGAGAGCTGCGCAACCAGAACGCTGCCATCATGGCGGCGGTCGCAGCCGGGCAGGGGTTTGTGATCACCCGCAACGGCACCCCGGTGGCGGAACTGCGGCCCATCACCTCTGGCCGCCGGACCTTCGTCCCCAGGGCCGAGATCATCGAGGTCGCCGCCAACAATCCGCACATCGACGCGGCGACTTTCCGAGCCGACCTGGAGCGCCTGGTGGACCAGGGCCTCTAGGTTGCCCGCTGGCTTGCTCGACACCTCGGTGATAATCGGCTGGGACGACCCCGCGGTCCTGGCCGCTCTTCCGGAGGAGGCCGCGGTGTCCACCATCACCATGGCCGAGCTGGCCGCCGGTCCGCATCTGGCTCACGACCCGGCGGAGCGGGCACGACGCCAGGCAGGTCTCCAGCGGGCCGAGGCCTTGTTCGACCCCATCGACTTCGATGGGGAGGCTGCCCGCAGCTACGGCCAGGTGGTAGCCGCGGTGGCCGCCTCGGGGCGATCCCATCGGCGCCGGGTGGCCGACCTCCTCATCGCCGCGGTCGCCCACGCCAATGGCCTCCCGCTCTACACTCGAAATCCGGGCGACTTCCAGGGTGTCGAGGCCCTGGTCGCAATCGTCGCCGTCTGAGGCCGGGCGGCGACCGGCCCCGAATATCACGCAAGATCAGCCCATGACAAGGGCCGCCGACCCGGGGCAGGCTGACCTCGACCGCGCTGAGAAGGCTCTGGCGAGCGGTGACTGGCGCGCCGCGACCGAGCTCGCCCGACGCAGCATTGCGGTCAACGACGGCGGTGAGGCACACGCCCTCCTCGCCGTCTCGCTCTGGTGCGGCTATGACACCCCCGCCGCCATCGACGAGATGAAGCTCGCCTATCGCCGCCTGGTGGACGCCGGTGCAGTTCGTCGGGCCGCCTGGATCGCTTGCTGGACCGGATTCGAGGAGGCCGTGACCCACGGCGACCGGGCGGTTGCCAGCGGCTGGTTCGGGCGGGCCGCTCGCCTCCTCGAGGACGTCCCCGAATGCCCGGAACACGGGTGGCTCCTTCTCTACCGCGCTGCCTTCGACGGCGACTACCAGCGCCTCGCCGCCGCGGCGATCGAGGCCGAGACCATCGCCCGTCGTTTCTGCAGCCGTGACCTTGAGCTCTCCGCGCACGCCGAGCGCGGGCTCGCCCTGGTCCTCCTCGGCGATGTGAATGCTGGCATGGCGCTGCTGGATGACGCGATGGCTGGAGTCACAGCTGGAGACACCACCGCGCCCCTCGTCATCGGCGACTGCTTCTGCGTCACGCTCACCGCCTGCGAATTAGCGCAGGACTATGCCCGCGCCGAAGAGTGGTGCCGCATCGGGCTCGCGGCCGCCGGCGACCGTCCCAACGGCTTCCTCAAGGCGAACTGCCTGGCCAGCTACGGCTGGATCCTCGGTGTCCTGGGGCGCACCCGCGAGGGCGAGGCGCGGCTGCGCGATGCGCTCGCCATGCTCAGTTCCGGGCACTGGCGGCTGGGGCACCGTCAGATCCGCGGCAACGTACTCGTCAAGCTCGCGGACCTCCAACGCCGCCGCGGTGATCCGGCAGCGGCGAGTAACCTCCTCCGCGACTGCGCTGACTCTGCCGAGGTCTTGCGCCTCCGCGGCGAGCTCGCGCTCGATGCCGGTCAGGCCGTAACCGCGCTGCGGCTCGCGGGTGAGGTGGAGACGATGACGCGCGGCGAGCGGGATACTCGCCGCGTCCTCTCCCAGCAGCTCACGGTGCGCGCCGCCGCCGCGGCCGGTGAGGTCGAGACCGCGCAGCGCGCCCTCGACGAACTCGAGGTTATCGCGAGCAGGATCGCCACCGTTCCGGCGCGGGCTTGGCTGGCCCTGGCGCGAGCCGCCCTCCACGCTCTGAAGGGTGACGTCGACCCGGCGGTCGCGGCCGATCGCGAGGCCGGGCGCCTATTCGCCAGTTGTGGAACGTGCTTCGACGCCGCCCAGGCGCGTCGCCACGAGGCGTCGTTGCTGAGCGCGGCCGGACGTACCGAGGAGGCTGCCGCCGCTCTCGAGGCCGTCCGTCGTCTGCTCGCCGAGACCGGTCAAGCGGGGGTAGCCTCGCCCTTGACCCTGCGCGAGACTGAGGTGCTCCGCCTTGTCACCATCGGCCTCAGCAATCCGGCAATCGCCCGCCAGCTCTGCGTCAGCCCGCACACCGTCCACCGCCATGTCGCTGCGGTGCTACGCAAGCTCGAGGTGCCCACCCGCGCCGCCGCAGCGGCCGAGGCGATCCGCCTCGGCCTCACCTGACCGCGGACATGGCCCGATCGGGCCATGTCCGCCCTGCTCTCGAGATGGCCGGGTCGGGGGATGGCGGCCGCGCCAGGCATGGGTGATACTCCCGGCGCATCCATCCATCGTCCCAACGGAGAGCCATCCATGCCCCAAGAGACCACGACCCACCACTGCGACACCTCGGACATGCGCTTCCCACATGGCCTGTTCCGCGACGCGTTCGGCCAAGCCAGCGACCTGATTGGCGCCAGCGCCAATGGCGACCGGGAGCGGGCCGCGAAGGTGGGTTCGTTCTACGAGAACGTGCTCGCCTTTCTTCGCGTCCATCACGGCGCCGAGGACGAGCTGCTGTGGCCGCTGCTGCGGGAGCGGGCCCCGCAGCATACAGCCCTGCTTGACCGCATGGAGGACCAACACGCGGCAGTTGAGGAGGTCACCGGATCCGCTGATCGAGCGGTCGCCGCCTACGCGTCCGCGCCGACGCAGGAACATGCGGCTGCACTCGTCACGGCGGTCCGACGGCTGGCGATCGAACTTGACTCGCATCTGGTCGACGAGGAGCGCGAGATCCTTCCCCTGGCGGCGACTACGCTGTCTCAGGACGAGTGGGGGGCGATGCCGGGCTGGGCGATGGGCCACTTCCAGGGGGACAAGCCCTGGCTCATCCTCGGTCTCATCTTCGAGCAGATGACCAGTGAGGAACGAGCGATCACCCTGGAGCACATGCCCCCGCCGGTGGGCGAGATGTGGTCCGAAAGGGGGGAACACGACTTCATGGCGTTCAGGTCAGAGGTTCGGGGGTAACCGCCGGTGACCGTTGAGTTGCGTCCCGTCGACGCGGTTGAGGTGACCATCATCATGGATCTGTACCTCGACGTCCTGATGGCGGGCCAGGATGGTGTCCATCGGTTCAAACTCGGCTACGACTGGGCGGATCACGATTCGCTGCTGGGCGAGCATGGCTTCTCAGCGCTCCTCACGTTGGAGGCGGAGGGTGAGCGAAGCTCGGTCCTGTACGACGGCGGCCTGTCCCCCCTGGGACTGCAGCACAACCTCGACGTCATGCAGATCGAGGTGACCAATCTCCGGGCGATTGTCATCTCCCATGGTCACGTCGATCATCACGGCGGCCTGGAAGGACTCTTCCGGCGCCACGGCAAGATGAAGCTGCCACTCATCATCCACCCAGACGCCTGGAAGGACCGGAAGGTGGTACTGCCGACCGGCGCCGAGCTGCACCTGCCCCCGCCGAGCCACAACGACCTTGAGCGGGAGGGGCTCACCGTGGTCGAGGAGCGTGGTCCCTCGCTTCTCATCGATGGCAAGCTGCTGGTCTCCGGCCAAGTCGAGCGGGTCACCGACTACGAGAAGGGCATCCCGGCGCAACTCGCCCGGGCTCATGGAGACTGGGAGCCCGACCCCTGGACCTGGGACGACCAGAACGTGGTCGTCAACGTCCGGGACAAGGGGCTGGTCATCGTCTCGGGCTGCTCCCACGCCGGCGTCGTCAATGTCGTTCGCAACGCCCAGCGGCTGACCGGCGAGCCACGGGTCGCCGGCGTGATCGGAGGCTTCCACCTCACCGGCGGACTGTTCGAACCCCTCATCCCCCACACGGTCGCCGACCTGGTCGCCGTCGGGGTCGAGCGCTTGGTCCCGGCACACTGCACCGGGTGGAGGGCAACCCACCAGCTGGCCCGTGCCCTGCCTAGTGCGTTCGTCCAACCGTCGGTCGGCACCGTGTTCGAGTTCCGGTCCCCTTAGGAAGAAGGCGTCCCCAGCCGCCAGCTCCGGCCGTCCCGCCGTCTCGCCCCTCCTCTCAGTAGTCTTGGGGCGGCTGGGCCCGCCAGGCCCACCCGCGGCTCAGGCTAAGTTGGGGCGGCCCGAATCACCTGGGCCATTTGGATCGGCGACGAGGACGGGCCCTCTGGGAACGGTCTCGGGCTCGAGGCTTCGGATGCGGATTTGTCGCGTCACCATCAAAATAATCTCAACACAACACTTATCCAATTTGTCGTGTTAACATTATTCTCGATGGGACAGAACACTTCTCGGCGAGGTCGGCCCTCCCGGCAACTGGTCTACCAGCGACTGGAGGAGGCGATGACGGAGCTCCGCCAGCGCATGGGCGGACTGCCCTCGCCCGCTGAGGCCGAAGGAATCTGGACTTCAATCTGGTACCAGGAGGCTCACCACTCGACTGCGCTCGAGGGCAACACCCTGGTGATCAAGCAGGTGGAGGCACTTCTGGCGGAGGGTCGGGCGGTGGGGAACAAGGAGCTCAGCCAATACCTGGAGGTGACTGGTTACGCCGCCGCGGCGCAGTGGGTCTACGGCCATGCGCTCAGTTCAGGCGGCTGGACGGCCGAGACCCCACTCACTTTAACCGAAGTGCGCCACGTTCACGAGCTGGCGATGGGACCGGTATGGGGGGTGGCGCCGCATCCCAATGCTCTTCCCAGCGAGCGTCCGGGCAGCTTTCGGGAGCACGACATCGAGCCCTTTCCGGGCGGCATGGTGCCCCCCTCCTGGGTCCGAGTCCGGGCCGCCATGACCGACTGGATTGCCTCGCTCGCGGCGGTCGGGACCGCCGCGAATCCAGTCGAGTCACTGGCCGAGGCTCACGGTGCCTTCGAGCGGCTCCACCCCTTTCTGGACGGCAATGGAAGGGCGGGGCGGCTCCTCCTCAATCTGCTCCTGGTGCGCTCCGGCTACCCTCCGGCGGTCATCTATACCCGCGATCGAACCCGGTATCTGAGAGCCTTGCGCCGTGCCGATGCCGGCGACCCAGGACCGCTCGGCGAACTGATCGCGCGTGCCGTCACCGATAACCTCTACCGGTTCGTGGTGCCCGCGGTGGCCGGACCCAACCGACTAGTGCCGCTCGCCTCGCTGGCCAGCAAGGAGCACAGCCTGGTAAGTCTGCGGGTGGCGATCGAGCGCGGCCGGCTCAAAGGTCAGAGGAGCCCGGATGGGCAGTGGCGCAGCACTCGCGCCTGGCTCGCTGAGTACCTTGCCAGCAGGTACCGGCGGCGTCCTGACGCCTAACCCGAGCCAGTCCCGGCCCCCTCGGCCCAGCCCCCAGAGATAGGGAGTTGCGGCGGGTG
>DATLSM010000028.1:0-7246 GCA_035534175.1 Solirubrobacterales bacterium
GGTCGAGACATGTACTCGGTCGCGGAGATCGGGCCGTTTCTCTTCTCCAGCGAGGTGAAGGCGGCACCCCGGCTGAGTCCCTTGCGGTGCCCCAATGCTTTCCACTTGCCCTGCGCATTGCGGTAGCGGAAGTCGTAGATCACCTTCCCGACTGTAGCCGATGCCCGCGGGGCGCGGTGCGAAGTTCAGTATTTCGGCCCAAAGGCATGCAGGCAATCGGCCGGCGAGGGACTCCGAACAGCGGCTCAGGCCTTCTGGCGCGAAACCAATCAGCGCGGGGGATTATGTTGGAGGTTGGGATGGACGCGCGTTTAGCAATGATGCTTCAACAGTGGCGCGGCGGTTGGTGTGGGTGACACGGGGACGGGCGTAAAGGGCGGGTCAGCCCATATGTTCTGGCCGACGCTGGGTAAAGATCGATTGCCCCTGCCGCCGTTACTGTGGCACTCTCGCCGGCCGGTCGACTAACAGCCGCAAGCGAGCCGTCGCTCCGAGTTGGGCTTTATCTTCAGCTTCCATTGCTTCGATTGCTGACTTCTGTTTCAGACGCCACCACTGCTGCTTTGGCTTCTGTGCCTTTCGTTTCTGCCGCTGTGGTTACACCCAGACAGCGGCTTCCGCGGTTCGGGCGTTTTCGAGCATCGTTTCCGCGGTCACTACTTCTTCGGCGGCTTTGACTTCTGGGGCCTTCGCTTTTGTGAGGTTCGATTCTGCTGCTTCAGTTGCTTCGACGACTTCGCTTAGCACGACCTTTTCTGTGGGAACCCCCGTTTCATCTGTCGCCACTTCCGTGGCAGCTTCAGCTTCATCTTGTTCTGCTTCATCGGCGCTGACTTCACCCGCGGCCCGGCTTTTGCGCCGCTTTGGCAGTGGTGAGTGTGGCTTCTTCTGCCGTGACTTCTGACGCAGCTTCAGCTTCTGCCGCTCTGGCTTCTTCAGCCTTCAGTTCGGCTTCTGCGGCGATTCCGAAGTTCCGTTCTCCCGTGGCTTTTTTGGCCCGGGCTTCTTCGGCTTCGGCTTCGGCTGGAGCGCAGCTACGCGCGATCAGGCGAACGATCGGCCGATGGTGGTGACTGGCGTAGGCATTTGTCGGCGACCGCTGGTTATCTACGATGACCCTATGGTCAATGTTCTAATCTCAGTCGACGATGCCCTGGGGCGGCCCAGGGTGCAGCACATCAGCCGGGACGAACAGATCGTAGATCGTGCGTCCGATCCTGCGGCGCCGCTCGCCGAGGTCAGTGCCAGCTGCGGGCCTCCGCGCTCGATCCGGCTACTTGACTACATATCGCTCCGATTCAGCTGTGAATTGCCTTTATAGTGCCGTTTGCTGCGCTCCAACGCTTGCACCTTTCCAGTCGAAGGTCGTGGGTTCGATTCCCATCGGGCGCATGGAATAGAAGATGACCCCCGAGAAAGCGACCTATCAGGCCGGAGCGGTGGAGGCCGCCCGGCAGGAGGCTTGGTCGTGCCGGCGGGCCTTCGACACGCCCGCATTCGCCGCGGGGCAGACCGCGGTCTACGTGAAGCCCTCGAGCCCGTTCACCTCGGGCAACCTTCACATGGGCCATGTGCGCGACTACGCGATCGGCGATGCCTACGCTCGTTTCCGCCGCGCCCGCGGCGACGTGGTGCTCTTCGGTTTCGGCTTCGACGCCTTCGGCCTGCCGGCCGAGTTGGCCGCGATCGAGCGCCGGGAGCCCCCGGCCGAGTGGGTGGAGCGAAGCGGCGAGCGGATGCTCGCCCAGATGAAGCGACTCGGCTTCTCCTTTGACTATGACCGCGTCTTCTACAGCTCGGATGAGGGGCAGTACCGCTGGTCGCAGTGGCTCTTCCTCACCCTTCTGCACGCCGGCCTGATCTATCGCGACGACGCCACGGTGGATTGGTGCGACCACTGCCAGACGACGCTCGCAGCGCTGCAGGTGGAGGACGGCCGTTGCTGGCGCTGCCACAACGAGGTTCGGCTGATCCGCCGCCCGACCTGGTTCCTGCGCATCGCCCCGTTTCTTCAGGAGAACGACCGCAACCTCGCGGGGCTTGAACATTGGGATGAGCTCTCTCTCGCCACCCAGCGCTACATCCTGGGGCGCAGCGACGGGGTGGAGGCCGACCTGGAGGGACCCGACGGCCGGCCACTCACCGTTTTCACTCCCCACCGAGACGCGGTCGGCGAGGCTCGCTTCGTCCTCCTCTCGCCCCGCCACCCGGACATCGAGAGATGGATCGCCGAGCCCGGAGCCCGGTCGGACCTGGACGAGCTGCGCTCCGGGGGCTGGGATCGCGGCGCTCGTGACGCGACGATGGTGCCGACAATAGACACTGGGGCCTCCGCCGTGGGGCCGGCGGGGGGCGAGCTGCCGGTGTTCGTCTCGCCGATCGTCGACGCTCGCTACGGACCCTTCGCTGCGCTAGGTATCCCCGCGGTCGACGAGGCCGACGAGGCGATCGGTCGCCGGATGTCGCGCACCCCCGCCCAGGCCCCGGGGGCCTTTGGCCTCGAGCCGCAGTTGCGCGAGGCGACGCGCTACCGCGCCGCCGACTTCTCGATCTCCCGCCAGCGCTACTGGGGAACGCCGATCCCGATTGTCCACTGCGAGGGCTGCGGGCCTGTGCCGGTGTCGGTTGAGGAATTGCCGGTCCGCCTGCCGCGCGACATCGAGCCGACCGGCGAAGGCAACCCCCTGGCCGAGCGCCTCGACTTCGCAGACGCCCCCTGCCCACGCTGCGGCGAGCCCGCCAAACGCGAGACCGACACCCTCGACTGCCATTTCGACGCGCTGTGGCTGTGGATCCCCGCCGCGGTTCCCCCCGCGGATCGGGCCGAGAGGATGTTCGAGCACCCCGACCTGCGTCACTGGCTGCCGGCTGAGCGGCTCGTCGCCGGCGCGGACTCCGGTAGCTTCGTCTTCGATCAGCGCGTTGTCACCAAGGCGCTGCGCGACATTGGTCCACTGTCCTTCCTCGCCGATGGCGAGCCCTTCGCCGGCTGCCTCTTCCATGAGATGGTGATCGCCGAGGGGCGCAAGATGAGCAAGCACCTCGGTAACGTGGTCGATCCCGACGAGTTGGTCGAGCGCTACGGAGCCGACACTGTGCGCCTTGCCGTTCTCTACGCGGCGGGTCCTGCGAAGACGCTCAACTGGAACGATGGCGCGATCCGCTTCGCGCGCCGCTTTCTGGTGGGCCTGTGGGATTACTCGCAGGCTCGCTTTGCCGCCCTCGAGCAGGCGCCGGTGGCCGCCGAGGTCGCCGCAGACACCCAGTTCCTGCGCGAGCGTCTGGGAAAATGGTGCGCCAACGGACTGGAGCGGATAACGGGCGACCTCGAGGATCTGCAGATGCACAGGGCGGTGCGCGACGCGACGCGCCTCTTTGACCGCGTTCAGGACTTCGAGAAGCGCGTGCTCGCGCGACGCGGCGTGCTGTGCAGCGAGGATGCCGAGGCCCAAGTCTCAGCCCTGGTCCTGCTAGCCCAGGTTCTCGCGCCGTTGACCCCGCACCTCGCCGAGGAGCTGTTGATCGCCTCCGGCAGGGAGGACGGCGAGGGCCTGCTCGGGCCATGGCCGGATGCCAAAGACGTCCTGTAAACCGGAAATAACGAGACGAACGCCTCGCGGATCGCTAGCCTTAAGCCAGGCCAATGAGAGTCTGGGCATGAATCAGCCGGGGTGGTCGGGTCCAGGACGGGGCGACGACGAGCGGTCGCGCACCCGCTCCTGCGCGACTGAGCTCATCTGCCGCGACTGCGGATACCGGACGGAGCTGGGCGAGGCGGCCTTCCGTTGTCCCTCCTGCGGCACCGGTCTCGACGTCGCCTACGACTACGAGCTGGCCGCCGAGCGAATCGCCGAGCGGGCGCTCAGCGAGCGCCCGCTCAATCTCTGGCGCTTCGAGGAGCTGATGCCGATCGTCAGCCGATATGCCGCCGAGCACGTCGGCCAGTTCTCAGGGCAGACGCCGCTAATCCGCGCCGAGCGTCTCAGTGCCGAGCTGGGCTTGCGCAATCTCTACCTCAAGGATGACTCGACCAACCGACCCTCACTGTCCTACAAGGACCGCGTCGTCGCGATGGCCGTCGCCCGGGCCCTCGAGCTGGGCAAGGAGGAGATCGGCTGCGTCTCCACGGGCAATGTTGGCACCGCCACCGCCGCTCTGGCCGCCAAGGCGGGGATCCGGCCCTACGTCTTCTATCCCGCCAACCTCGAGCGGGCCAAGGCCCGCAGCTGCCGCGCGCTCGGCGCCCAGGTTTGCGAGCTCGACGGCAACTACGACGAGGCCAACCGCGCCTGCCGAGACCTCGCCCTCGCCAGCGGAATCGAGTTCGCCAACATCACCCTACGGCCGTTCTACGCGGAGGGAGCCAAGACGCTCGCCTACGAGGTCGTCGAGCAGCTTGATTGGCACTCGCCCGACCACATCGTGATGCCGGCCGCGGGAGGGACCCTCTCCTCCCGCGTGCATAAGGGCCTGAAGGAGCTGGAGGCCGTCGGCCTCGCCACGACCGCACAAACCAAGCTCCACATCGGGCAACCAACCGGCTGCTCCCCGATCGCCAAGGCAATCGTCGAGGGCAGCGAGGAGATAGTCCCCCAGGAGCCCGAGACCTTGGCTCGCTCGCTGGCGATCGGCGCGCCCGGCGACGGTCCCCTGGTGGTCGAGGCGGTTCGCAGCCGCAGTGGCTCGGCCGCGTCCGCCGCGGACGGGGAGATCATCGAGGCGATGGAGTTGCTTGCCGCGACCGAGGGGGTCCTCACCGAGCCCGCTGGCGGAACCACCCTCGCCGCGACGATGAAGCTTGCTCAGCAGGGAGTCCTGGGCCCGGACGATGTCGTCGTCGTCGTGATCAGCGGCAATGGCCTGAAGACGCTAAGCGAGCAGCCCGTCAGACCCTGGCCGGAGATGGTCCCCTGCAACACCACCTCGATGGAGGAAGTGGTGATGGAGTTCCGCCACGACGGCGTCGTGGCGCCTAACTGACGTCCAGCCGCCGCCCAAACGCAGCGCGCCGCGCTCACCCTGAGGTCTTCCGTTCTCGCGGGTTGGCATGCTGTCGGGCTCGATGATGCGCGCTCGAGTGACTCGTACCAATGCCCTGATCGGCGCCCTTGTCCTGCTGGTCGCCGCGCTGATGCTGGTCTGCGACGGGACCCGTGACGGCGATCTGTACCTGCAGCTCCTCGGCGGACGGCTGATCGCCGAGCACGGGTTCACGAGCGTCGACCCATTTCGGACGATCGCCCAGGGCACCTCCTGGCTCAACCAACAGTGGCTGACCGAGCTGATCGTCTACCGGGTCGCCCAGGCGATCGGGGTTACAGGACTGACGATCGCCTACGCGGGACTGCTGGCGACGCCGCTCGCCCTGCTGCTATGGCTCTGCCGGCGCAAGGGACCGCTGATGATGGCGGTCCTAACCGCGCTGTATTGCCCCGGGTTGTGGGAGGTCGTCCATCCACGCGCGGCAGGCTTCACCCTGCTCGCCTTCTCCGTCTTGGCGAGCATCGTCGCCTTGACCTGGCTGGCGCCGAGGTCCTCGCCGGGGGCCGGCCGTCGGTTCCGCTACGGCATCCCGGCGATCCTCCTCGTCTTCGCGCTCTGGGCGAACCTTCACGGGGGGTTCATCGCCGGCCTGCTGTTGATTGGCGCTGTAACCGTGGGGCTGGGGCTCGACCGCCTGCGCGGGCTCTCGGAAGCGGTTGGGGCCCACCGCCTCGCCGTGCTGTGCCTGACCGGTGTCCTCGCCGCTGTCACGATCACCGTGGCGACTCCGCTTGGTGCCCACATCTGGGCCTATCTGCTCAGCTTTCGCAATCCTGCGATCGCGTTCGTAAGCAGCGAATGGGAACCCTCGCTGGGGTCGCCGCCGGCGATGGCCTACCTGACCGTGGCCGCTGTCTTCTCCGTTTGGCTCTGGCTCAGAACGCAATCTCCGCGACCCCTGGGCCCGCTGCTGGTAACCGCGGGCTTCCTCGTCTTTGGGGTTCTGGCGCTGCGCAACCTGATCTTCGTCGGTCCGGCGCTGGCCCTGCAGATTGCGGTCTCAGCTCCCGACCGCGAGACGATCGTGCCACGGTCGGTGATCGGACTGGCCGTTGCGGCGTCCGCTGTCGCCCTCGCCACCTGGGCTGCGACCGTGGGCCCGGCGCACAATGAAGCGCCGCTGGGGTCCAGGCTCGTCGACTACGCCACTGAACACCCTCCGCGAGAAGGCCATATAGCCAGCTACGCGAGCGTCGGTTCCTACATGCTGTGGCACGCTCCGCAGACTCCGGTCGAGCTCGACGGGTGGCTGGAGCACTTCTCGCCCGTGGAGCTCCGCGGCACCTACGCCGTGCTCGACGGGAGGAGGTCCAATCCCACCCATCTCGTCTCCCACTTGCACATCGGCGCCGTGATCGCCGATCGCCGCGTCGCGATCGCCGCCCTGCTCGCGCATGGCTTCACGGAGAAGCTGAGGACCCCCGAAGGCGTCTACCTGGTCCGCCGCGCGACGGCGACTCGACACCGCCAGCCAGCTCACCCGACGAGGTTCTAGAGCTCGATCGACATCTCCTGCCCGAAATGGCAGGTCTCTGCGGGCGGGAACCTCGAGCCCTCTGGCATCAGCGAACTCGCGCGTCCGCGCGGGTCCGTCGTTGCACTGCGGCGAGCAGGCTGCGCGTGACCACCACGTGCGCCCGCGTGCCAATCACCAGACCGCGGTAGAGGTTCCCCTTTATGCCGGGGAAATCCGCCCGCGTCTCCGCCGCAAGGCGGGTACCGCTGGTGCTCAGGTCTTGGAGGCGGAAGATCAGCGCATAGCGGGAGAAACGGTGCTCTCCGGCGAGCGCCAGGGTCGCCGGCTCCTCGGCTTCGAGGACGTGAAAGCCGGGGCAGGTCGAGCCCACCGCCAGAGGCCGCAGGCCGGAGCTCTCGACGTCGACACAGCCAAGGATGCGCGCAATCCCCTCCGCTCCACAGGTTGTGAAGGCGCCCGCGACCACGCCAAGCAGGGCTGTCCACGCGCTCTGGGGGCTCACAGCCATGACCCGAGCGTGCTCGTCGATGTGGGTCAGGCGCCCGAGCTCGGTGAGTGCCCCTGTGGAACCGTCGCTCACGTTTTCGCCCCATGCTCCGTGGGTCCGCCTGCAACTGTTCCGAGTGGCCCGTCGGCCCAGAAGTTCTCGGCCAGGCCGCGTCGGGTCTGCCAAAGCTCTCCCTTCCGGGTGAAGTCGAGGACCCCGCGCCCGCCGTCGGCGTCGGG